>JAFYJV010000013.1 GCA_017537965.1 Bacteroidales bacterium
CTTCCCATTCCGAACAGAGAAGTTAAGCCCGGCAGTGCCGATGATACTGCATCCGTGTGGGAAAGTAGGTCGCCGCCCACCCTTACGAGAAAGCCCTCCGCGAAAGCGGAAGGGCTTTTTTTGTTGGAAGTCGGAAGAATTAATTCCGTCTTCCGACTTCTGAATTCTAACTTCTTTCCTTATCTTTGCGGAGTGCTTAATACCAATAAAAATGAGAAAGACTTTACTCTTTACGATGCTGCTTATTGCTTTGTCAGTTCAAGCACAAGAAACGGTGACCGTGAAGTTCACTGCCGCTAAGGAGACAGGAGGATACATTCCGTTCACCTCCGTGATGGTGACAGACCTCACTCATGGCTGGATGACAACCCTAAATTATCCTGATACGATACTGGTACTATCTCAGCCACATGTGGGTGTGGGAGAGTGGCAAGGCCGAAACTTCAATATGGGATCGGCTTTCCCGAACCCGTTCAAGGATGTGACCTGTGTGCCTTTGGAACTTTCAGAGGCTTCAGAGGTGACACTGCAAATGCTTAGCGCTGATGGTAAGGTGTTGACTGCGAGAGATATGCATTTGGATTCTGGCATTCACCATGTGATGGTACGTCTGTCAACTCCTGGTATGGCATTCCTACGTGCAGTAACACCTCAGGGCAGTTCAGTGGCTCGACTGGTGAACATGGGCAATGGTGATGTCGATGACGTGAGTGTGACTTCCAGAGATTGTGTCTTGGAACGTGGCGAGAACCCTGGCGTGTTCGAACCTGGTGACCTCATGCGCTATGAGGCATTCCGTTCGGTGGGCGGAACGACGTTCCATAGTACGGTGGTGGAACAAACTCAATACATGAGCGAAACGGTGACACTGCTCTTCCCAGTAGAGGCTCCCGAAGGTGCAATAGACGGCCTGTTCACCATCAACGACAATGGAGGGAAAGCATATTTTTCCAAGGGTAACCTTCAGTACGATAAGAACACGGGGGTCTGGTCGTTTATGGAACATCAATACGACATGGTGGAAGCCCTTGGACAGAATGTGGGAGAGGACTATGCCGATCAGGACATCGTCAGTCTATTCGGTTGGAGCACCAGCGGCTACAATCATGGTGCTAACAGTTTCCAACCATGGAATACCTCTCTGTCTTATTCCAACTACCATGCTTACGGCAACCATCAGTTCGATCTTGAGGATCAGACTGGTCAAGCCGATTGGGGCTACAATGCCATCGCCAACGGTGGCAATACGGAGCATTTATGGCGCACATTGACCACGGAAGAATGGAACTACATCTTTGAAACACGAACCACACCATCGGGTATCCGATTCGCTAAGGCGCGGGTGGGCGACGTGAATGGAGTGATTTTGCTTCCTGATGACTGGAGTGGCAGTTATTTCAATCTGAATTTCCCTAATACAACGAATGTGTATTACGAAAACAACCTGATTTCATTGGAACAGTGGGCTGAGATTGAGCAATATGGCGTGGTCTTTTTGCCGGCAGCCGGCTATCGTTTGGGTACTGAGGTCCTCAACACAGGAAGTAGTGGTCATTATTGGTCGTCCTCGCACTACTACGAATACCGCGCTAACTGCGTGTCCATTTTCGATTCTGGCTTGTATCCCCAGGCTGTTGACTTCATCTTCAACGGATTCTCGGTGCGCTTGGTGCAGGTGGCTCATTGATCATCATGAAACGCATTCTCTGGGTCATTGTCGCATTCGTTTGGGTTTCTTTGCTGCTGTCCTGTTCCAGAAAAGCCCCAATGCATGATATTGTCATGATCTTTGACCAACCGGCAGAGATTTGGGAGGCATGCATCCCTCTTGGCAATGGCCATATTGGAATGATGCCCGATGGCGACCCATTTCATGAAACAATCACTCTCAATGACATCACACTATGGTCGGGCGCCCCATCGGATGATTCCAACCCATTGGCTAAGGAATCGCTTCCTCAAATCCAACAACTGCTGAAGGAAGGCAAAAACCATGAGGCCCAACAACTGATGTATGAGACTTTTGTCTGTGGAGGAGAAGGCTCTGGAAATGGACAAGGTGCCAATGTTCCTTTCGGCTGCTACCAGATGCTTGGCACTTTGTTTCTAGATTATGAACTTGATCCGTCTGGAATCGTGTGCGATTATCGAAGGTCACTTAACCTTGGCTCAGCTACTTCATCGGTGACCTACACCATCAATAATCACCATTATTCCCGCGAATGTTTCATCTCACGAGAAGACGATATTGCTGTCATTCAAATAAAAGCTGATACTGCTTTTAGTTTTGACTTCCATCTCGATCGTCCAGAATGCGCCGAAGTCATAAAAACTGATAACAGCGCCATCATGAAAGGTCAACTCCATAGCAACTTGGATGATGTAGAAGGCATGTGGTACTATGCCAAGGCCCTACAAGTTCCGTCCGACGATCCCACCACCATGACCTTGCTCTTTGCAGCTGCCACCAGTTATCTGTGCGACAATCCTGAACAATATGTGAACGAAACCATCGAAAAAGCCCTGGATCTCAGCTGTGAACGGCTCTATCAACGGCATTTTGACTCATATCGTGAACTGTACGACAGGGTGGAACTTGATATCAACGATGTCCTGAAGGACGATAGCCATGAGATGACCCTTCAAGAGCATTGGCAACAGTTTATTGACAACGACGATGCTTGGCTGCCTGTCTGTTATTTTCAGTTTGGACGCTATTTGTTGATCAGCTCGACGAGGGAAGATCTTTTGCCGCCCAATCTGCAAGGATTATGGGCCAATACCATCCAAACGCCATGGAACGGCGACTATCACTTGAACATCAATGTAGAGATGAACCACTGGCCGTGTGAAGTTTGCAATCTCTCTGAATTGCATCTGCCCTTGATCCGTTTTACAAAAGGTTTGATGGCTTCGGGACGAAAGACTGCCGGTGATTTCTATGGCGCCCGAGGCTGGACCGCCCATGTGATCAGCAATCCATGGGGCTTCACTGCTCCAGGCGAGCATCCTTCATGGGGAGCTACCAACACAGGTGGGGCTTGGCTGGCTCTTCATGCTTGGCAACACTACCAATTCACACAAGACACAGCTTTTCTCCGTGAGGTTTTCCCCATGATGAAAGAGGCGGCCATGTTTTTCCTCGACATCATGATTGAAGAACCAGGGCATGGTTGGCTGGTCACGGCTCCAACCACTTCTCCCGAGAATGCGTTTTATGATGACAATGGCAATGCTGTTTCGGTGTGTATGGGAAGCACCATGGATGTGCAAATCATCAGTGAACTGTACGATGCCGTTTCCGAAGCTGCGACGATTCTCCATGCCGATACTGCTTTTGCCGATTCCCTGCAATCAGCCAAACTCCGTTTCCCACCGATGCAAGTCAGCGAACAAGGCTATCTCATGGAATGGCTAAAGGACTATCGGGAGACGGATCCCCAACATCGCCATGTGTCGCATCTCTTCGGCCTTTATCCTGGGAGCCTCATTACCAAAAACAAGACGCCGGAGTTGATGAACGCCTGTCGTGAGACTTTGAAACGCCGTGGCGACGAAGGCACAGGTTGGTCTCGCGCTTGGAAGATCTGTTTTTGGGCCAGACTTGGTGACGGTGATCATGCCTATCGGTTGCTGAAACAGTTGTTGCAACCTGCCATCGATACTGCTGGCATTGTGCGACCCGGGTCGTTTCCCAACCTATTCTGTTCCCATCCGCCTTTCCAGATCGACGGCAACTTCGGCGGAACGGCAGGTATTGCAGAAATGCTCCTCCAAAGCCACGATGGTCGGGTAGAAGCTCTTCCTGCCTTGCCTTCGTCATGGAAGTCGGGGCATTTCAAAGGATTGAGAGCAAGAGGTAACAAAACCGTAGCTTGTGAATGGAAAGAAGGAAAGATAACTCACTTAATAATACAATAAAATGAAAAAACTGATGATTTGTATTGGACTGATGGCTGCTTTGATTGGCTGTGCCCCAAAGCAACCTGAAAACATCGAACAACCTCAACCAGAAGAATTCAAGTTTCTGGTGGACCAGTTCGCCGACTTGCGCATCATGCGCTATCAACTCGACGATTGGGATCAGCTGACCGTGCAACAGAAGGCTTATCTCTATTACCTCAGCGAGGCGGCGCGTTGCGGTCGCGACATCCTCTTCGATCAAAACTTCAAGTACAACCTCTGCATTAGAAAGACTATCGAAGCAGTGCTGAATTCCTATCAAGGTGACCGTGAATGTGCGGATTTCCAGAACTTTTTGGTCTATGCCAAACGAGTTTTCTTTAGCAATGGCATCCATCATCACTATGCTGAGGACAAGTTCTTCCCCCAGATCTCGGAAAGCTATTTTGCCGAACTGGTGAAAGGTAGCGATGCCACCTTGCTTCCATTGAATGAAGGGGAGACTGTGGACGATTTTATCGCTTTCCTGACCCCCGTTATCTTTGATAAAGAACTATATAAGATGCGCCGTAGCAGCCAAGAGGACATCATCGCCAACTCTGCTGTCAACTTCTATGATGGAAGCATCACTAAGAAAGAGGTTGAACGCTACTACGACAAGATGCGGAAACCCAACGATGCCACTCCGATTTCCTACGGCTTGAACTCGAAGCTGGTCAAGGACAAAGGTGGCATTCATGAGGAGGTGTATAAGGCTGACGGCCTATACGGAGAAGCCATTAACGCCATCATCGGTTGGTTGGAGAAAGCCAACGAGGTGGCCGAGAACGACATCCAACGCGACTATACCAAGAAACTGATCGACTATTATCGCACGGGCGACTTGAAGACTTGGGACGAGTACAATATCGCTTGGGTGCAGGATTCTGTCTCGCACATCGATTTTGTGAACGGCTTCATCGAGGATTACAACGACCCGATGGGCATGAAGGCCACATGGGAATCCATCGTTGATTACAAGGATTTGGAGGCAACCAAACGCTCGAACATCATCGGAGAGAATGCCCAGTGGTTTGAGGATCATTCGCCGGTGGATCAGCGTTTCAAAAAGGAGCAATGCAAGGGTGTTTCGGCTAAGAGCATTATTGTCACCGCCTTGGGCGGCGACTGCTTCCCGTCGCCGCCCATCGGCATTAACCTACCCAATGCCGATTGGATCCGTAAGGATTACGGCTCCAAGTCGGTGACCATCACCAACCTGATGATCGCCTACGACAAGGCAGCCGAGGAGTGCCCGAAGAGTGCCCTGAAGGAATTCGCCTATTCGGAGGATGAGGCGGAACTTTGCAAGAAATATAGTGCTGAGACGGACATCGTACACACCACCTTGCATGAGTGCCTCGGCCATGGCTCGGGCAAGTTGTTGCCTTCAACCCAGCCTGGTGCCTTGAAGGAGTTCAGTTCCACGCTCGAAGAGGCTCGCGCCGACCTGTTTGGTTTGTACTATCTGGCCGATCCGAAGATGGTGGAACTGGAGGTGCTGCCTGATATGGAAGCCTATAAAGCCGAGTACTGCGGTTATATCCGCAACGGGATGATGACTCAGTTGGCCCGCGTGGAACTGGGCAAGGACGTGACCGAGTCGCACATGCAGAACCGCAAACTCATCGCCGAGTGGTGCTATGAGCATGGCCTGACTAACAACGTCATTGAGAAGAAAGTGGAAAACGGCAAGACCTATTTCGTGATCAACGACTTCGAGGCCTTGCGTGAACTGTTCGGCGAGTTGTTGGCTGAGGTGCAGCGTATCAAGAGCGAGGGCGACTATGCCGCTGGCAAGGCCTTGGTGGAAAAATACGCCGTCAAGGTCGATCCCGAATTGCATAAAGAGGTCAAGGAACGCTACGATGCCCTAGGCCTGAAACCATACGGAGGCTTTATCAATCCTGTCATCACTCCTGTTGAGAAGGATGGCAAGGTGGTGGATTATCAAGTGGAATATCCGAGCGACTTCGTTGCGGAACACTTGGATTTAGGAAAACGATATAGCTTTTTGCAGGCGACTCATTAAATAAAAACGGCGGACTTTTAAATTAAATCCGCCGTTTTTATTTAAAATCTCAATGTCAAATTCCCCATCACATTGAATCCCGCCATCGGGATGTAACCGATTTGGTAATAACGGTTGTCGTTCGGATGCAAATTCCCCAGTATGGTTTGGTAAACCCAGCCACTGGCGGCGTAGTGTTTGTTGAAGATGTTGTTGAAATGGACCTTGAAAACGGCTTCTTTCAACACTTTATTGGGTTTGTAGGAATACCCCAGGCTTACGTTGGAGGTTGAATAGCTGGGCAGCGAGCGGCTGAGGTTCTCGGTATTGTCGAGGTATTGGCGCGACACATAGTTGGTGTGCCATGTGGCTTCAAATCCCTTGTGATGGAAGGTGACGAAACCGTTGAGAATCGCAGAGGGTGAGAAAGCCAGCGTTGAGTTGTCGTAATGGATGACCGTGGGATCCAGCTCGGTCCAATACTCGTCGCGGGTTTCAACGTATTCGTCAAAATCCTTGAGCTTGTTTTGGCTCAAGGCGGCATTGCCTTCTATCGTCAGCCATTCCGTGACATTGACTCCGGCCTGCAATTCAACGCCCATTCTGTATGACTTCTTGATGTTGGTTGTCAGGTTCTCGCCTATATCGCTCTTCTCGCCAGTCTGAACGAATTGGTTGTTAAAATCCATGTAGTAGAAGTTCGCCCCGGCTGACCAAACCTTGTTTCCAAATTCATATCCCAGTTCATAGTCAATGAGTTGTTCTGGAATTGGAGCGGGGTAGGAGCCGTTGTCGGTGAAGTTGTTGCGTTCCGGTTCGCGGTTGCTCATTGCCACGGATCCGTAGGCGCGGTGACCGTTCAGGTGCCATGAGAAACCGCCTTTCGGGTTAAAGAAGTCGTATGTCTTATCAATGACGAGCAACTGGTTGAAATACCCTGTCGAATCGCTGCCGATGAATTTGTCGTTGATGCCGTTGGTCGAATAATCGACATGACGGTATTGTACATCGCCAAAGACGGTCCATTGTTCGTTGATGTTGAATGCTGCCTTGACAAAAATGTTGCCGTCAAGTTTGTGGGCGTCGCTGTCATAGTATTGGTATTGCCCATCGACAAAGTATTTGTCGGCAATCTCTTGGTCGGCGATGTAAGTCAGATAACCAAAGTGGTTTCCTTTGAAATTCTGTAGGGAGAGGCCGCTCAGGATCTCCCATCTTTCGTCGTTGTATTTCGTGAACCAGACGGCGCCATAGGTGTCTTGGCGAAGGCCTTTTTTGCGAATCACGTCGGATTTCTTTGATTTGCCATCGGATTTGAATTCGTTGATGCCGAATTTGTTGGCTAGTTTGTTATTGTAACGGAATTCTTCGTAGTAGCCATAGCCGTAGGTATAATGCAGCGATGCCGTGGTTGACCAGTTTTCGTTGATTTCCCATGCCATCGATAGGATGTTGTGGTCCTGCCAGAAGTTGTCGGTGGTCTTGTCCCAAAAGCTGCCGTCGTTGAGTTGGTAGCGTTCCGTGACGTAATTGCCGTTTTCGTCTCTCAGGAAAAGACCATTGTCATCGTAAACCAGGTATTCGTAAAGCGAGTTGTATTGGCCGAGTCCGACATTGTAGAGATCCTCGTAGTTGTGGATGCCGGTTGGTGCGGAATAGGTCCATGAGCCATCGTCGTAGCAGCCATCCATGAGGCTGTAGTCGTTGTCGCCTGCCGTCACTCCATTCCAAGCTTGACCGGTTTTCTCGAAGTTTCCAATGTTTTTGTAACGTATCTGGAAGTTGTCTTTCATGAAAGTGATGCCGCCGTAATAACTGCCGCTCCGACCTTGTGTGCCATGGATGAAACCATCAGTGCTGGTTTCGTGGTATGCACCATCAATGATGAGACGGTTCCAAAGTAATCCTGTAGAGGCTTTTGCCCCAAAATTCAATGTGTTGAACGAGCCGTAGGAGCCAGTGATCTCTCCACTCGGTTGCAACGATGGCGTTGCCGACGACAGGGCTATAGTACCTCCGAAGGCGCCGTCGCCGTTGGTGGAAGTGCCCACGCCGCGACGGATCTGCACTGAGCTCAGGAGTGATCCGTAGCTGTTCGTGTTGGCCCAGAAAACGCATTGGTCTTCAGGCGAATTGAGCGGTACACCGTCGAGGGTGACGTTGATGCGTGAGTCGCCAGCACCGCGGATACGCATATAGGAAGTGCCTGTTCCGACGCCGTTCTCGCTCCAGGCGATGATGCCAGGAGTCTTTGAAAACAGGAAGGGCAACTCCTGTCCGGTTTTGGAAAACTCGTTGAGCATGTCCTTTTTGATATCCGAAACGGCAAACGGGGCGTTTTTCTGGACGCGAACACCACTGACTACCACTTCATTTAATACCTCAAATTGCGTGGTGTCATAAAGAGCCTCCTTGTTCTGTGCATGAAGATTCATCGTCAGCAAACTGGCGAAGGTCAATAGTAAACAACTTTTTTTAAACATAACTCATTGATTTAAAGTTAATTAAAATATTAAATCAATAGAGGAAGTGTTGAAGAAACTCATTTCCCTGTCTCGGCATTGTCCGTATCAGGTGCAAAGGGTTTGATCTCAGCCTGTCTTTCAATCCAAAAGGATAAGGCACCCCTAATTGACGGGGCAAAGATAGGAAAAGTAGTCGGAAGTCCGATGTCAGAGGACGGATTTATTTCTATTAAAACTTCAGTCGGATGGAAATCTCCGAGAGGATGTCGTGGTGCTTGTAGTTTTCGGATGGCACGCGGCTGCGATACTCGTAGGTGAATGCGAAGTCGAGGTACAGCATCCTCGTGATTTTGGTCTGAATGTTCAATACGTTATTGATGATGTAGTCGTTGAAATCGAGTATCGAAGGCTGGTAATACATGCAATCGATCAACTGAAGGTTTTCGGCGAGTTTCTGCTTGATCTTGGGGCGGATTGAAATGCGGTAGTTGTTGTTTGGAAGCACAGTGCTGTCAGTGAAGTCTGACCAATCGTAAACAAAAGCTGCGCTGATGGAATAGTCGCAAACAGAGGGGATTACAAAAATCCTGTATTTCATTCCCACCAGTCCGCTCATCTTGAGGTTGTAACCTTTGTACTTGTTGGTGAGCATCTCGCAGGCAAGAAACGGTGAGTACTTCCCATATTGCAAATAGTCCATTTTTAGTCCGCCGTTGATCTCGAAATTCGTCTCTTCCCATGTTTGGCCAACGTTGCTTTTGTGTATCAGCGAGCTGTAAAGGAATTTGTAATGGAAGTCAAGAGCGACGATGCTGTCATTGCGGTTGATGGAGGTGTAGTGGTTGATATTGCAGTTGTTGACGTTGCCCACATTGAGAGAGGTGCCCAAGCCGATATCATAGCTCCACTTGTGCTGTCCTATTAAACTTAATGTATTGAAACTCAATAATATAAATAAAACAAGAAGACGGTTCGTTTTCATTTCTTATTAAACAACAAAATCATTTCTGAAAAGTCAATAAAGGAATATGCAAATCGAAGAAATCGTTTTTGGTGACCTTGTCGCGGAAGAAGATGTCGTAAAAATGCCTGCGATGGGGGATGAAAGCGGCCAAGCTGATGTTGTTTTCAACGCAATAGGCCTTCATGCCGTCTTTGGGACTGCTGTTGTAAACCAGCTTGAAACAGAGTTCCCCGTTCAGGTTCATGTATTTCAAGGTCTCCTCCAAATCCTTCATCTGGCGGGCAGCCCTTGATGGCTCGCCGTCCATGATGAAATTGATCACATGGACATGAAGGCGATATGGCTTCAAGATGCTGAAAACGCGAGCGATGGCCATGGCGTCGTTCTTGTCGAAGTTGGTTACAAATAGCACTTCGTTGTTCGGCTTGTACTTATACTCCTCGTGAATCGAGAGCAGCGGCACGGGCGACTTGCTCATCAGGCTCTTCGACATGCTGCCTTCCAAGAAGCCTTTGCGACCTCGTCCTCGGGTGCCCATTAGCACCAAGTCGGGCTGGATCTCGCGCGTCAGATGCAACAGCTGCTGCTCGGGATAGCCATCCATCAATTTGGGAGTGATCTCAATGTTGTCAAGGCCTTGTTTGGCGATTTCTTCAGTCAAGAAAGCCATGCTTTGTTTCATGGATTCTTCGGCAGCCGTTTTGGCGTCGGTGACGTCGAAATGGTCCATGTAGGCATGAAACAGCACGATGGTGCCTCCCGTTGACTTCAATAAGTCGAGGGCGTACGGGACAAGCATTTGGTTTTCTTTGCTGAAGTCGGTGGCGAGGATGATTTTCATGAGAATTGATTTTTAAAAACCGATAAAGAAACAGGCGTATCCGAATATGGCAGCGACAAAGGCGTTGATGATCTTGGCTTTGACAAAGCTGACCTTGCTTTCGGCCAACAGAGGCAGGGAGGCGTGTCCATCTTGGGAAATGGAACTGGCAAGCAACACGGAAAATGGCACCATGCCCGTGGCAAACAGGGTCACAAACAACATGTGCGGTCCCGATTCGGGAATGATGCCGACCAGCACGGCCAAAAGGATCATCCATGGGATGTTGGAGTTGATCCAGGATTCCATATCAAGATAATGCAGCCCAAGCTCGATGACCAGCAGGGCGCCAAAAGTCCAAAGGAAGATGGTGAGGAAATGTTTGCGGATGACATGTTCCCACAAGTGTTCCTTGATGATGTGTTCATTTGCAGTGGCGATGAACCATACGACGAAGAGGCTGACTATGGCGAAAAACAGGTTCATCCAATATTCGTCGAAGACGTTGACATGACTTAAGGTCTCGACCGCCTCGTGCTCGTGTTCGTGTTCTAGCAATCCAAAGGCCAGCGCGATAATGAAGATCACCACGCCCAGCAACAATGCGATGCGTTCGGCGCTGGCATGGCGCAGGTTCTTGAGACCCGCCTTTTCAGAGGCTTTTTCGTGATGATGTTCATCTTGATGGATCTGGAAGCCGTCGTTGCAACAGACGCTCTTCGGGTTGTGCTTTTTCGACAACAAATCCACGATCCATCCAACCAAAATGGCTACGGCAAACAACATACCGCATAGAACCAAGGCTTGTTTTGGGATCATGGCCAGCATCACAAATGCCTCGTCGCCAGAAGAGGCTATCATCATGGCAATCAAGCCTCCGAAACTCAGCAACTTGTGTGAATACATGGAAACTGCGGCAAAGCCACCCATGCATCCTGGAATGATGCCCAGACCTGCACCCAACACCACCTGCCCGAAGCGATGTTGGCTCAATTTGGTGAACAGTCTCCCTTCCGATCGGATGTTGATGAATTCAATCAAGAGCATCATGATAATCACCAGTCCAGTGATCAGGAAGGTGTTTCTCAATACATCCAGCAGCAAATGAATAAAATCGTGCATCATCGTGATGATTTGGGTAGCAAAATTAAATAATTCTCTTATTTTTGCATGTAAAATCGCTCCAAAAAATTGCTCATCCATGACAAAAGAAGAATGCTTTTATTTGGGCCGTGTGGCCAAGACACATGGAATCAAAGGGGAGGTGACGATCAAGTTGGATGTGGACGCTCCCTCGGCTTATCTTGACATGAAGTATTTCCTTCTGGAAATTAATAAGGTGTTGACTCCGTTTTTTGTGGAAAAGATCGTGAACAGCGGTGACAAGTTCTTTGTGACCATTCAGGATGTCAAGACGGTTGAGGCTGCCTCTGCCTTGACGGGGAAAAGCGTCTATCTTCCCTTGGAGATGCTGCCAAAACTGTCGGGGAAGCAGTTCTATTATCACGAAGTCAAGGGCTTTATCCTGGTTGACGAGGAGAAAGGGGAGTTGGGACCCATTACTGACATCATCGAGTATCCCACCCAGGCGATCATCCAGGTGATGAAGGATAAAAAAGAGATTTTGATTCCGATCTTGGATCAGGTGATTCAAAAGGTGGACCGAAAGGCGAAAAAGCTATATGTCAAAGCTCCGGAAGGCCTTGTGGAGATGTATCTTTCTTGAGGAGTCAGAAGTTAGAAGTCAGAAGTTAGAAGTTATGAGGAGGTTTCATTTCAAGCATTTTAGCCTGTATCACCATCAGTCCACCATGAAGGTGGGGACCGATGCGGTGCTGCTGGGTGCTTGGGTGAAGGTTCAACCGACGGATTGTGTGCTTGACATTGGCACGGGCTGTGGCATCCTGCCTTTGATGCTGGCGCAAAAAGGGGTTGCCAAGGTGGATGCCGTGGATTTGGATGAGGCCTCAGCCTACGAGGCTTCGGCCAATTTCGAGGCTTCGCAGTGGCGTGACAGGCTGAATGCCTATCATGCCGATATACGGCGTTTTGGGTTTGGGAGGAGCTATGACTTGATCCTATCGAATCCGCCTTTTTTTGTCCATTCGTTCAAGTGTGACGCCGATCGCAAGAACCAGGCGCGCCATACCGATACATCGTTGACATTTGAGGAGCTGGTCGTCTCGGTGAAGCGTTTGCTGAAGCCGGAAGGCCGATTTGTCCTAGTGCTGCCTGAGCGTGAATCGCATGATTTTTTGCCTCTAGCCAACGCACATGGGCTGTTTGTGCACGAACGCCTGGATCTTATCCCCGTGGTGGGCAAGGAGGTCAACAGGGTGAATCTCGAATTGCGCTATGGCAAGCCGGAAGAGACTCGTGTCGCCACCTTGGTGTTGCGTGATGCCGACAACCGGTTTTCTGATGAATACAATGCATTGCTAAAGGATTTTTATTTGGGATAAATATGGAAGAGATCAAAAAGTGGCTTTTGTTGGGGTGTCTGCTATGGACCTTGAATGGGGTTGCTCAGAACCATTGGATTCCTAACAGCCATCAGTTTCCGATGAACATGAATGTGATTGCCGTATTGGAGGTCAATGGCATTGAGCAAAGCAACGAGATGCTGGAATTGGGAGTCTTCTGTGGCGACGAATGCCGAGGGAGTTGTATATTACAATATTTCGATGAGCCTTTGGATCGATACATGCTGTTTTTGACGGCTTACGGTGCGGAAGGAGACCCTTTCTTGTTTCGGTTATATGACCATTTGACGCAGCAGGAACTTGATTTCGTCTCAGGTAACACGATGACATATCATACCAATGCGCTCATTGGAGATTTGATGGAACCGTATGTCTTTAGTTTCATTGCGGGGAACTGTACGGTGAGTGTGGCGGCAGATCCTGACCAATTGGGAGAGGTGACCGGTGGGGGCAGTTGCCTATGTGGAACCTATTGTACAGTAAGCGCGTCGCCGCTTGGAGGCAGCGTTTTCCTGGGATGGACTTTGAATGACGACACGCTGGCCACGGCTTCGTCATATTCATTCAATGCTGTGGCTGACCTGCTTTTGACGGCGCACTTTGCATCGCCTGAATATTCAGTGACCGTTTCGGCTTCTCCATCTGAGGGTGGGACTGTGGACGGAGGCGGGGCGTATGCCTTGGGTGCCACTTGTAGGGTGACGGCGATGCCTAACGAAGGGTACCTGTTTGAGTCGTGGACCGAGGAGGGCGTCGTGGTCTCAGAGGAACCGGATTACTCTTTTGAGGTTCAGTCTGATCGTGAACTGGTGGCAGTTTTTAAAGTGGAGGATTCCCCCGAGTATTTTGAGATTGCGGTAGAGGTCCTGCCCGCCGAAGGCGGGTCGGTCGTCGGAGCCGGGTTTTACGAGGAGGGCTCCGAATGCACTCTTTCGGTGGACCTGAACGAAAACTATCTTTTTGTCAATTGGACGGAAAACGGCGTAGAGGTTTCTGCTGATAGGATCTATTCGTTTGTGGTCACGGAACCCCGATCGTTAGTGGCTCATGTGTTGTTTTATTCCGAGTTGCCCGATTCTTCCGAAAAGGCTGTTCTTTATCCTAATCCTAGCCACGGATGGGTATGGCTGAAAGATGTCGCAGCATTGCACGAAGAGCCTTTCGTTGTCTATGATATTCTTGGGAATCAAGTGTTGACGACTTTCGACAATCCCATGAATCTTTCAGGATTGGAAGCCGGTGTGTATTATGTCAAGATCCAAGGAGGATCGGCCCGGAAACTGGTGTTGAGCCGCTGATTTAGTATCGGCGGTTTGCTTCCCGCTGTTCTTTTTGAATGTCACGGTTGATCTTTGCACGGTCTTCGCCTAGGATATAGGTGAAACGCAATGAGATCTGGTTGTTGTATTGCAGCCTGATCTTGTTGGGGATGGTCTCGCTGGAGTTGGCATACAACAGTCTTGTGCGGATGGGCACCATCGAATATTGGTATCTTAGTTGTACATGCAGGCTTTCCCAGATTCTGATGCGTAAATCGGCACAGATGCTGAAGTCGTTTTTCTTGTAGCTGTTGGAGTTTTGGATGAGCAGCATCCCAGTAGTGTCGTAGAATGCGGGGTTGTCAAGGTCTTCAATGGTTTTGATTTTTCCTAAGTCGATGTCGTCCGGCTCATCGTATCCTTCTATCCAGCGCAGTTTTCCGTCGCCAATACGTGTATCGGTCTCCATGCCATTGATCTTTTCAGAAAAGCCAACCAATCTGCCAAAAGAGGCACCAAGGCCCACGGTGTATCTGCTCTTGTCAGTCAGGTAAACCATCACTGGGATCTCCACGTAGTTGAGTCTCAAGTCGTATGTTCCGGTATAATAGCTGGAGTAAACGATAGAGTCTTTTTTGTAGGCGCCTTTGGGGTTGTATTGCACTTCCAACGCGACGTCCATCCAATTGGTGATCGGCACCAAGGCACCGGCTCCGATCTGTCCTCTGAAACGTTTGTATCCGTAACAGTCGTCACCGTCAACTTGTGCGACGCTTGCACCGGCGAATACTTCGCCTTTGATGACCTGTGCTTTTAGGTCGCTGATCGACATGCCAACGAATAGTAAAATGACGATGAGTAGGAGTTTGTGTTTGTTCATATTCCGAATGTGTATGTTCAACTTAAATGATATGCGTAATTAACGATGAAATGATGGAATTAGTATGCTGTATCTCAGTTTTTCGATGGGAGGTTGCGCATGGAGAGGGAGATGCGTTTGCGGTCGATATCGATGCCGGTTACTTGGACTTTCACTTTTTGGTTCAACTTGAGCACTTCGTTGGGATCCTTGATGTAACGGTCGGCAATCTGGCTGATATGCACCAGCCCGTCTTGGTGGACGCCGATGTCAACAAAAGCGCCGAAGGCAGTGATGTTAGTCACAAGTCCGTTGAGCACCATGCCGATCTTGAGGTCTTCGATGCTGCGGATGTCCTTGTCGAACTCGAAGGTCTCGAAGTGTTGTCTGGGGTCGCGTCCAGGCTTGTCGAGTTCGGTCAGGATGTCATGGATGGTCTCCAATCCGAAATCGTTCTCAACGTATTCCTTGGGGTCGATTTTCGTGATGAGTTCTTTGTTTCCGATAAGCTCTTTGACCTTGACTTGCAGCTTTTTGGCCATCTTTTCCACGATGTGGTAACTCTCCGGATGCACGGCGCTTTCGTCCAATGGATTGTCGCTGCCACGGACTCTAAGGAATCCTGCGCATTGCTCAAAGGCCTTGGGGCCAAGCCTTGGAACGTCGTGCAGTTGCTTGCGGTTCTTGAAACCTCCTATTTCCTCACGGTAATGGATGATGTTGGAGGCCAGTTGTGGACCTACGCCGCTGACGTATGATAAGAGTTGTTCGCTGCTGGTGTTCAACTCTACGCCAACAGCGTTGACACAGCTCTCAACGGTTTGGTTGAGGCTGTCGCCGAGCTTCTTCTGATCGACGTCGTGCTGGTATTGTCCGACGCCGATAGATTTTGGATCGATCTTGACCAACTCTGCCAAGGGATCCATCAACCTTCTACCAATGCTGACGGCGCCTCGGACGGTGATGTCGTAGTCGGGGAACTCGTCGCGGGCGATCTTCGAAGCGGAATAGACCGAGGCGCCGCTCTCGCTCACCATGACGGCAGTCAAGTCGCGGTCGAAGCGGATGCTGCGGACGAAGTCTTCGGTCTCGCGTCCAGCGGTGCCATTGCCAATGGCGATGACCTGGATGCGGTAAGCATCGACGAGACTCTTGATCTTGCGGATGGCACCGCCCACGTCCGACTTGGGTGGGTGTGGATAGATGGTCTCGTTGTGAAGCAAGGCTCCGGTTTCGCTCAAGACCACCACCTTGCATCCTGTGCGGAATCCCGGGTCGATGGCAAGTACGCGTTTCTGTCCCATGGGTGGCGCAAGCAACAGCTGTTTCAGGTTCTCGGCAAACACCTTGATGGCGGTCACATCGGCTTTTTCCTTGTAGAATGCGCGGATCTCGGTCTCGATGGAAGGCGACAACAGACGTTTCCAAGCGTCGTCGATGGCATCTTGAACCAACGCGGTCGATTCGTTGTCGTTTTTCAGGAAGATGTCATCCAATGAGTTCAAGACGAATTCGTCATCCACATTGATTTTCACCTTTAACATGCCTTCCTCTTCGGCTCTGAAGAGGGCGAGCAGACGATGGGAGGGCGCTTTGCCAATGGGCTCGCTCCAGTCGAAGTACTGCTGGTAAGTCTTGCCCTCCTCTTCCTTGCCTTTTGCCACAGCGGAGTGGATGATGCCTTGAAGATGATAGATCTTGCGGATGCGGTTGCGCCCCTGGATGTTCTCCGAGATCCATTCCGCCATGATGTCCTTGGCGCCTTGTAGTGCTTCTTCAGTGTTGTTGACGCCTTTTTCGGCATTGACATATTTTTGGGCGACGTTCTTAACGTGGTCGATATTCTGTGCCATGATTTGCGCCGCCAGTGGCTCAAGGCCTTTCTCGCGGGCAATGGCGGCGCGTGTCCGTCGTTTCGGTTTATAGGGCAGGTAGAGGTCTTCAACCTCTTGCATCGTTTTTGTACTCAGTATCTTGTGCTCCAGCTCGGGAGTAAGTTTCTCTTGCTCGCGGATGGAATTGATGACGCTTTCCTTGCGCTTTTGCAACTCGACAAGTTGTTCCAACCGTCTTTGTACGGCGGCCACATTTTCCTCGTCCATCGATCCAGTCATTTCCTTGCGGTAACGTGCAATGAAGGGGATGGTGGCACCTTCGCCTAAAAGGCGGATGACATTGGCCACGTGGTGATTGGCCAGGTTGAGTTCCTGTGCTATCTGAAGGCTGAAATCCATAGTGTTTTCCATTCAATTATAGGTTTGTGTTCCAAATCTTCCATGAGGCCTCGGCTTGTGCGTAAAGCATGGTCAATCCGTTGATTGTCAAGGCTCCTTGTTGTTTTCCACGGCGCAGGAACAATGTCTCTTCAGGGTTGTAGATCAAGTCGATCAACGTATGATTTGGAGTGATGGTTTCGTAGGGTAGATACGGTGCTTCGTCCATGTTGGGGTGGGTGCCCAATGGGGTAGTGTTGACGATGAGCAAGCGATCTTTGACGATTTCGGGGGTTAGCATCTTGTAGGTGAGGTCGCCTCGTCGGGAATTGCGGCTAACAGTTTGAAATTCAATACTATGTTTGTGTAAAACATATTGTACTGCTTTCGAGGCTCCTCCAGTACCAAGAATAATGGCTTTCCTTTCTACAAATGATGAAATGTTTTTTGAAAAAGGCAACGATGCCAAGGTTTCTTCAAAACCAATGACATCCGTGTTGAAACCTTTCAGCTTGCCATTATTCAGCACTTTCACCGTGTTCACCGCTTTGACTTCGTTGGCTGTTTCGTCCAATTCATCAAGGAATGGAAGTACGGCTTCTTTATATGGGATTGTGATGTTAAGTCCTTTTAAATCAGGATTTTCTGAGACTAGTTTGCCCAATAGTCCAATAGATTCAAGATCGAAATTCTGATAGATGCAATCGAGATGCTCGTTTGTGAATTTCTCATTGAAATAGGCTTGGGAAAAGGAATGTCCCAAGGGATGGCCGATGAGTCCGAAACGTCTCATACGCCGATTCCAAACAAGGCTCCGAAGCCCAGTGTGCAAAGCACTCCGATGATGACTCCAGCGAGGATGACGCCGCCAATGACGGCAAGAACGCTTTTCTTGAAGTCCATGTCGAGGAAACTGGCTGCCAGTGTCCCAGTCCATGCACCAGTGCCGGGCAGGGGGATGCCTACGAAGAGCAAGAGTGCCACATAAAGTCCGCGACCAGCTTTGGCTTGTAGCTTTTGTCCCCCTTTTTCACCTTTTTGGAGACACCAAGTGAAGAACTTACCTATGTATTTTTTGTCTTTTCCCCATTCCAACACGCGGCGTGCGAAGAAGAAGATGAATGGAACGGGGAGCATGTTGCCAATGGCGATGATGATGTAGGCAAGTGGTAAATTGAAGTCGGGGTTTTCTCCTAGGATGATGTATGCTGCTGGAATGGCACCGCGCAATTCAATCAGCGGAACCATTGAGATCAAAAAAACATATATATAATTCTTCATTCTTTACTTCTGTCTTCTGTCTTCTTACTTCCAATAATCTTGTCTATGAGTTCCATCACTTCCACGTCGTTAGTGATCATCTCCGGGTTGTATTCGATGAAATCCTTGTAATAGTCGGGGTCGGCTGTAAGGGCTTCTTCCAAATAATGCAGGGCGGGCATCCGTTCATTTCGCTCCAGATGCAAGAAGGCAAGCAGATAGAGCAAGATGGGGTCGTTCTCAGTACGTTGGAGTCCAAGATGCAGGTAGCAGATCCCTTCGTCGCCACGGCCCATTTCCGCCAAGAGATCGCCAAGGAAGAAATACAAGTCCGGGTCGTTGGGCTGTCGTTGTTCTATTTCCAGGAGATACGACAGCGCCTTGTCGTTTTCGTTGATCTTTCGGTATTCTGCAGCGAGGTTGTAGAGATGGTCGTCGTTGAAAGGTTCCAGGGAATAGGCTTTGTCGAAGTATTTGATGGCTTTGACGCTGTCGCCAGTGTCGCTGTAAACATATCCCAATCCCGACCATGCCTCAGCGAGATGTTCATTGATTTTCAATGCTTTGAGATACTCTTCCTTGGCATCAAGATATTGTTCCAGTCGATAATGGCAGTCGCCTAACGAAGCATGGATCATCGAGGTCTCCACTTGATGCGAAAGGGCTTCGTGGAGCGAGTCGATGGCTTCTTGGAAGCGGTTGAGGTCGTAGTAGGAGTTGGCAATGTGCATGTTTGCCCAGAGATGGGTGGGGTCGATCGCAAGCACGTACTCGTACATGTCAATGGCCTCTTCCAACCGATCCAGACGGCGGTAAAGGTCGCCGAGTGCCGACCACGCTTCCACTTCGTAAGGGTTGCTCTCAATTCGCTGGTTGAAAAAGCGGATGGCGTCGTTGGTCTTGCCTGAGAGGATATAGCAGTTGACGAGTTCGGAGATGGTGTTGTGGAACAGCATGTCGTCGCTGACGAATTCAAGGGCTTTCTTGTAGTGATCAATGGCCTTGCTGTATGCGCGCATGTTCTGGTATTCAAAGCCTATGGCGTGATAGAGTTCGCTCTTCTCGTCGTCCTCGAAATAGGAGAGTGCCTTGTTGTATGTGTCGATGGCTTTTTGCGGTTTCCCGAGCTCGGCATAGCACGATCCAAGGGTAAGGAAGTAGTCTGGTTCGTCGTAGTTGATTTCCGTTTGGTCGAGCAGTTCAAGTGCCTTTTTTGGGTCGTTTTCCACGAGAAACTGCCGTGCGTTCTTGATCTGGAGGTTGATGTCGTCGGGGTGTTGGGCCATGGCGAGGTTGACGGCCTCTCTGGATCGTTTGAGGTCGTCGCGCTGCATATAGAAGTCGATGATCAGCTCGAATTCCTCGGCGTCGAAATAGGCGGAACGTTGGCTCTCAAGCATCTCTTCGAAACGACTGACGGCTTCTTTGGTGAGGTCGTCGTCTTCTTCCCATGAATTGTCGTCGTCGGTAAACACGGTAGATTCTCTTTTTGGGCTGCAAAATTATAAAAAATCAATTAAAGGAGGTCCTGTTTTGTATCGACCGTCCCAAAGTAATCTCATCGACATATTCCAGGGTCTCGCCAACGGCGATGCCTTTCGCGATGACTGACACCTTCCCCTTGAAATCTTTCAACTGTCTATAGATGTAGAAGTTGGTGGTGTCGCCTTCGATAGTGGCTGGCAGAGCAAGGATGATCTCGCGAATGTCCTCGTTTCGGGTCCTTTCAACGAGGGCTTCGATACTGAGGTCATGGGGAGAGATGCCTTCGATGGGGCTGATGACACCGCCGAGGACGTGATAGAGGCCGTTGTAAGTGGCGGTGTGCTCAATGGCCAGGACGTCGCGCATGTCGGCAACGACACAAAGCGTGTTCTCGTCACGGCGCGGGTTCGAGCAGATGGAGCAGATCTTGGTGTCGGAGATGTTGTGGCATCTTTCGCAAAGCATGATGTTGTGCCTCATCTTGATCAATGAGTCGGCCAACTGTTCTGTCAGCAAAGGGTCTTCGTTAAGAAGATGAAGGGCAAGACGGAGGGCTGTCTTCTTTCCCACGCCAGGCAATTTCGATAGTGAATCGACCGCATTTTCCAACAATATGCTTGAATATTCTGCCATGGCTTGCAAAAATAGAAAAAAAATAGTTTTTCGAATCAGAAATTTTCTATATTTGCACATTTAAATAAGGCGTCTAACTGGTCCTGACAGCTTTGCTTTCGCATGAAAGTTTGCTTAATTGTTTGGGACTCAGAGGGCGAAGCTGTAAATATTCAAAACCATCTCCCTTTTATCATGAAAGAAACAAAGATCTGCGTAATCGGTCTCGGTTATGTAGGCCTCCCGTTGGCAAGGCTGTTTGCTACGAAGTTTGAAACGATCGGCTACGACATGAACCAATCCCGAGTGGACACCCTTATGAAAGGTCATGATGCCACGCTTGAAGTCAGTGATGAACTTCTTCAGGACGCCATCAAAAACCATGGCTTCCGCTGCACAACGGTATTGGATGAGATACGCGACTGCAACTTCTATGTCGTTGCAGTGCCCACTCCCGTTGACAGTGACAACCATCCTGACCTGAAACCGCTTTGGGGCGCCTCCGAAACCGTCGGCAAGGTCATTTCGAAAGGCGACGTGGTTGTCTATGAGAGCACCGTGTATCCTGGCGTTACCGAGGAGGAGTGCCTTCCTGTTGTGGAACGTGTCTCCGGTCTGAGGTTCAATGTGGATTTCTTTGCAGGCTATTCTCCCGAGCGAATCAATCCGGGTGACAAGCAGCACACTGTCGAGAAAATCAAGAAGGTGACTTCCGGCTCCACCCCCGAGATCGCCGATTATGTGGATGCCGTTTACAATAGCGTACTGGTTAATGGTACGCACAAGGCGCCGTCCATCAAAGTGGCTGAAGCCTCGAAGATCATCGAGAACTCGCAACGTGATGTCAACATCGCGTTCATGAACGAACTTGCCAAGATCTTCAATGCCATGGGCATCGATACGCATGATGTCATCGATGCTGCTTCATCCAAATGGAACTTCATCAAGTTGACACCGGGTCTCGTCGGAGGACATTGTATCAGCGTCGATCCGTATTACCTCATCCAAAAGGCACAGGTGTACGGTGTCTTGCCGCGTATCATGCATGCCTCCAGGAGATTGAACGACGGCATGGGCGCCTATGTGGCCAACCAGACTATCAAGTGCATGAACAAGAAGGGCGTGATGGTGAAGGATGCAAAGATCCTTATCTTGGGTATCACTTTCAAGGAGAACTGTCCCGATATCCGCAACACCAAAGTGGTTGACATCTATCACACCTTGCAGGAATACACACGAAACATCACTGTTTTCGATCCCTGGGCCAATGCTGATCACGTCTTTCAGGAGTATGGTGTGACAGTGACCAATGATCTTCCCAAGGAGCAATTCGATGCTGTGATTCTTGCTGTGGCACATAGAGATTTTCTTGCCTTGGATGTCAAATCCTTTGTCAGGAAGGGCGGCGTCATCTATGACGTGAAAGGCATTCTGCCCAGAACAGACATCGACGGCAGACTTTGACGTTTTTGTTTTCAGATGCCCGTAACAGGGCGTTCGGTTGAGATAAACAAATGGGCTTTATGGGTAAATTGAACAAGTACTTCCATCAGTATTTAAACGCCAAGATTGTTTTTGCAATCGATCTGGTGCTGTCGGTGCTGTCGTCAGCCTTCGCGTTGTTGACACTGGCCTTCTTTGCTAGTTGGGATTATTATAAAGGAGTTTTTGCCCTATGGTGGATCGTCAGCTCTTTGATAGGGACGGTCGGTGGTATGTTGTTGTTCAAGACGTACAAGGTGGTGGTGCGCCATACCACCCTCAAGGACGTCATGTCCTATATCTGGATGCTCGTCATCAAGATCCTAGTGATGGCCTTGGTCATTTGGATTGCCTGCGTGATGAATTCACGTGTGGTATTGGCTCTGACCTACGATTTCCTTTTCACGCTTTTCCTGTTGATAGGCGTGCGTTTGGTCATGTTTATTGCTTATGATGTGTATAAGAAAAAGGCAAAGGAACTGAACAACCGTCAACGTGTACTGGTTTATGGCATTTCCGACAAATCGACCGCCGCGATCACCCGTCTGCAAAATTCCCCCCATTACCATGTGGTCGGGTTCCTTTCTCCAGATGTACAAAACAAGCATTTGAAGATCTCCGATCTTCCTGTTTATGTGTATCAAAACGATGAGGATCTGGACAGTATTGTTGACGCTCATTCTGTTCGTTGCATCTTGTTTGCCACTGAGGCAGATGTCTTGAAAGAGAACAACCGTCTTGTGGATTACTGCACTGAGCATAAACTCCGATCGCTGATTGTTCCGACAATTGATGAGTTGGATGGACATCGTTCTCTGAAAGAGCGTGTGCGTGACGTTAAAATTGAAGACTTGTTGGGACGGCCTGAGATAAAGATCTCAATGGATGAGATCGTAAAAAACTTCAATGGCAAAGTTGTCATGGTAACGGGTGCCGCTGGTTCCATCGGTTCAGAGCTGTGTCGTCAGTTGGCTACGTTTGGCGTGAAGAAGTTGGTGCTGTTCGATAATGCGGAGACGCCGATGCACAATTTGCGTCTGGAATTAGAAGCGCGTTACCCGACACTTGACTTCGTCCCGATCATTGGCGATGTCCGTCACCCGAAACGACTCGACTACGCTTTCCGTGATCACAAGCCTCAAGTAGTTTTCCATGCTGCTGCCTATAAGCATGTCCCATTGATGGAAGAGAATCCTTGCGAGGCCATCTTGGTCAACTTGTTTGGCAGTCGCAATGTCGCCAACAAATGTCTGGAGTATAACACGGAGATGATGGTGATGATCTCAACCGACAAAGCCGTCAACCCGACCAATATCATGGGCTGTTCCAAGCGCTTGGCCGAGATCTATGTGCAGTCGTTGGGACTGGCGGTGGAACAGGGCAAGATGAAGGGCAACACCAAATTCGTCACTACTAGATTCGGCAATGTGTTGGGGTCGAACGGATCCGTCATCCCGCGTTTCCGTGAGCAGATTGCCAATGGTGGTCCGGTCACCGTGACCCATCCTGAGATCACCCGTTTCTTCATGACCATCCCCGAGGCATGTCGTCTGGTGATGGAAGCGGCTACCATGAGTTCGGGCAACCAGATCTTTGTGTTCGACATGGGTGAGTCGGTGAAGATAGATACCTTGGCGCGACGCATGATCAAATTGGCTGGACTCGAAGTCGGCAAGGACATTGAAATCCAATATACAGGACTTCGCCCGGGAGAGAAACTTTATGAGGAGGTGCTTTCGGACCATGAGAATACATTGCCCACCAAGCACGATCGCATCCGTATTGCAAAGGTGCGTGAATATGAATACGAGCATGTGAACTCGGTGCTGAGCGACCTTACGGATCTTGCCCGTGCCGTTGACATTCCTGAGATGGTGAAACTGATGAAGAAGACTGTTCCTGAGTTCATCAGCCAGAACAGCAGGTTTATGATTTATGATAATCAACAAGAAGATAAAAGCGAATAGTTGGCATGAAAGGAATTGTGTTAGCTGGTGGTTCCGGCACAAGGTTATTTCCAATCACAAAAGGCGTCAGCAAGCAGTTGCTACCCATTTATGACAAGCCGATGGTGTATTATCCCATCTCGGTATTGATGTTGGCTGGGATCCGTGATATATTGATCATATCCACGCCGTACGATCTGCCGGGTTTCAAACGCCTGCTGGGAGATGGATCCGATTATGGCTTGCGTTTTGAATACGCCGAACAGCCCTCGCCGGACGGATTGGCACAAGCTTTCATCATCGGAGAGAAGTTTATTGGCGATGACAGTGCCTGTCTCGTTTTGGGTGATAATATCTTCCATGGGGCAGGCCTGACCGGAATGTTGAAACGGGCTGTCGAAGATGCCGAACAGCATCAAAAGGCAACGGTTTTCGGTTACTGGGTGTCTGATCCCGAGCGTTATGGCGTGGCGGAGTTCGACAAGCAAGGCAACTGTATCAGCATTGAAGAGAAACCACAACAGCCCAAGAGCAACTATGCCGTGGTGGGTCTTTATTTCTATCCCAACAAGGTCGTCGATGTAGCAAAACACATCAAACCATCGGCTCGAGGAGAGCTGGAGATCACCACCGTGAACCAGGAGTTTCTGAAAGACGGAGAACTGAAGGTGCAGACTTTCGGTCGTGGCTTTGCCTGGCTTGATACCGGTACTCATGACAGCCTTGCCGAGGCATCCACTTTTGTGGAGGTCATTGAGAAACGGCAAGGTTTGAAGATAGCCTGTTTGGAAGGCATTGCTTATCGACATGGCTGGATTGACGAGGAAAAGATGCGGGAGCTTGCAAAGCCCATGCTGAAGAACCAGTATGGACAGTACCTGCTTAAGGTCATCGATGAATTGAAAGAAGAAATCAACTCTGAAACATTTAGCGATCGCTAATACCATGAAAAGAAACATCATCATCACTGGGGGAGCGGGCTTCATCGGCAGCCATGTCGTTAGGCTGTTCGTCAACAAATATCCGGATTATAAGATCATCAATCTTGATAAGCTGACTTATGCGGGTAACCTCGCCAATCTGAAGGATGTGGAGGAAAAGCCCAACTATAGGTTTGTCAAGATGGACATTTGTGATTTCGAAAACGTGCTCAAGCTGATGCAGGAAGAGCATGTTGACGGTATCATTCATCTGGCTGCCGAGAGCCATGTGGACCGTTCCATCAAGGATCCGTTTACTTTCGCTCAAACCAATGTGATGGGAACGTTGAGCCTTTTACAGGCTGCCAAATTGTATTGGGAGAGTGTGTCTTCTGACTTCCGTCTTCCGTCTTCTGTCTTCCGTTTTTACCATATCAGTACCGATGAGGTGTATGGAGCTCTGGAGATGACCGATCCCGAAGGTGTCGAGCCTCCATTTACGACGAAAGCATCGTCGGGCAAACATCATTTGGCTTACGGAAGCAAGTTTTTCACAGAAGACCTGAAATACCAGCCCCATAGTCCCTATAGCGCTGCCAAAGCGAGCAGCGACCATTTTGTCCGTGCTTTTCACGACACTTATGGGATGCCGACAATCGTTACCAATTGCTCCAATAATTATGGTCCCTATCAGTTTCCTGAGAAGTTGATCCCTTTGTTTATCAACAACATAAGGCATAGAAAACCGTTGCCCGTATATGGCAAGGGTGAGAATGTGCGCGATTGGCTCTATGTAGAGGATCATGCCCGTGCCATCGACCTCATCTTCCATGAAGGCAAGATAGGGGAGACTTATAACATCGGAGGTTTCAACGAGTGGAAGAATATCGACCTGATCAAGGTGCTTATTGGCACTGTTGATCGGTTACTGGGACGCCGTGAAGGGGAAGACATGGATCTGATCACCTTCGTTACCGACCGGGCTGGACACGACTTGCGTTATGCCATCGACTCCACTAAACTCCAAAAAGAGCTTGGCTGGGAGCCTTCCTTGCAATTTGAGGAAGGCATTGAGAAGACTGTGCGTTGGTATTTGGACAATCAAGAGTGGCTGGACAACGTGACTTCAGGTGATTATCAAAAATATTATGAAGCATATTATGGCGCCAAACCATAAACTAACAACGAATTTTAAACTTACAAAAATGAATATAGCAGTAGCGGGTACCGGTTATGTCGGCTTGAGCATTGCCACATTGTTGGCGCAACACAATCATGTGACGGCGGTGGATGTGATTCCAGAGAAAGTGGACCTCATCAACCAACGGAAGTCGCCTATTCAAGATGAGTATATCGAGAAGTATCTTGCGGAGAAGGAATTGGATCTGACGGCAACTCTTGACGGAGCAAAGGCCTATCGAGATGCCGACTTTGTGGTGATTGCGGCCCCAACCAATTATGATCCTCAGAAAAACTTCTTCGACACAAGTCATGTTGAGGAGGTGATCGATTTGGTGTTGGATGTCAACCCCGATGCGGTGATGGTCATCAAGAGCACTATACCTGTGGGCTATACCCGTGGGCTGTATGTGAAGTATGCCGCCAAGGGAGTGAAGAAGTTCAACCTGTTGTTCTCACCCGAGTTTTTGCGTGAGAGCAAGGCGTTGTATGACAATCTGTATCCTTCGAGGATTATCGTTGGCATTCCCAAGGACATTGATGGATTTGACGAAGAGAACGATGCCATCGGAAAACTGGTGAGCCAGGATCTGGAGTCACGTGCCCGTCAATTCGCAGCCTTGTTGCAACAGGGCGCAATAAAACAGGATGTGCCGACCCTATTCATGGGTATGAAAGAAGCCGAGGCCGTCAAATTGTTTGCCAATACCTATCTGGCGTTGCGTGTGAGTTATTTCAACGAATTGGACACATACGCCGAAGTGAAAGGCTTGGATCCGCAGGCCATCATCGATGGAATCTGTCTCGATCCCCGTATTGGAACCCATTACAACAACCCCAGTTTCGGTTACGGTGGATACTGTCTGCCAAAGGACACCAAGCAGTTGCTTGCGAATTATGAGGATGTTCCCGAGGATTTGATTCGTGCCATTGTTGAAAGCAACCGCACTCGCAAGGACTTCATTGCCGATCAGGTGCTGAAGAAGGCGGGTTATTACGACTATTATGACCAGGGACAATACAATGTATCCCAAGAGCGTCGTTGTGTCATTGGTGTTTATCGACTGACCATGAAGTCGAACAGCGATAATTTCCGTCAAAGCAGCATCCAGGGTGTGATGAAACGCATCAAGGCCAAGGGCGCTGAGGTCATTATCTATGAACCCACCTTGCCCGACGGAACGACTTTCTTTGGCAGCATGGTGGTCAACGACATGGCCAAGTTCAAGGCCATGAGTCAAGCCATCATCGCCAACCGTTACGACAGCATCCTTGACGATGTTAAGGACAAGGTCTATACCAGAGATATTTTCAAGCGGGATTAGTCGGTTCGGATGGATTTCTTGGCCGCACATTGGCTTGACATTACCACCACAGCACTTGGTCTGGCGTATATCCTGTTGGAATACAAGGCAAGTGTATGGATGTGGGTAGTCGGCTTCTTCATGCAGGTGTTGGGCATTGTCCTATACTATCAGAAAGGTCTGTATGCGGATTGCGGTATGGAGTTTTACTACTTGGCCATGACCGTATATGGATTCATCGCTTGGACACGGCATAAACAAAAAAGTGCAAGTCTCCCTATTCGACACATGCCGCGTAAGATCGTCCTGATGTGGATCGGACTTGCCGCGTTGATTTGGGCAGCGATTTACTTTTTGTTGTCAAGATTCACCAACTCCACCGTGCCATTGGCGGATGCCTTCACTACGGCGTTGAGTATTGTGGGAATTTGGGCATTGGCAAGGAAATATCTGGAACAATGGTTCGTGTGGATTGTGGTTGATGTGGTCACTTCGCTTCTGTATTATTATAAAGACATTCCCTTCAAAGCCACTTTGTATGCTTTATACGTCGTTATCGCGGTGTTCGGTTACTTCAAGTGGAAACGGATGATGGCAGAAGAGGTCTCGGTGGGTGTTCAAAAAAGAAATTGATAAATTTTTATATAATTGAGATATGTCCATTTTTAAAGATAAGGTACTCCTGATCACAGGAGGTACTGGAAGTTTCGGCAATGCAGTGCTGCGCCGCTTCCTGGATAGTGATATCAAAGAGATTCGAATTCTCTCCAGAGATGAGAAAAAACAAGACGACATGCGTCATCACCTGCAGGCCAATCGACCGGAAGTGGCTGCCAAGGTGAAGTTCTATATTGGCAACGTGCGTCAAAAGGAGGCGGTTGACTTTGCGATGAACGGCGTAGATTATGTGTTTTCGGCAGCGGCACTCAAGCAAGTGCCTAGTTGTGAGTTTTTCCCAATGGAGGCTGTGCGCACCAACGTGGAAGGCACTAACAACGTCTTGCTTTCAGCCATTGAACATGGCGTGAAGAACGTGGTGGTGCTCTCGACCGACAAGGCGGCTTATCCTATTAATGCCATGGGAATCTCCAAGGCCATGATGGAAAAAGTGGCCATTGCCCAAGGACGTGCCTTGGGTCCACATGCCCAAACCACAATTTGTTGCACGCGTTACGGTAACGTGATGGCCAGTCGCGGCTCGGTCATCCCACTGTGGGTGGAACAGATGCAAGACGGCAAACCCATTACTATCACCGATCCCAACATGACCCGTTTCATGATGACCTTGGACGATGCCGTTGATTTGGTGGTCTATGCTTTTGAACATGGCGAGAACGGCGACCTGTTCGTGCAAAAGGCGCCTGCTGCCACGTTGGAGGTGCTGGCTCAAGCGTTGAAGGAGGTTTATGGGCGAATCGACAAGAAATACTTGGATACAGAAGTGAAGGTGATCGGAACCCGCCATGGCGAGAAATTGTATGAGACGCTGGTTACTCGTGAGGAGATGCTTCGTTCCATTGACATGGGTAACTACTACCGCATTCCTTGCGACAGCCGTGACCTCAACTATGACAAGTTCTTTACCGAAGGCGACGATGCAATCTCCAGGATGGAAGACTATCACTCGCACAACACACGTCGTCTCGACGTCGAAGGCATGAAAGAGCTGCTGCTCAAGTTGAATTTCATCAGAGAGGACTTGGGATTGCAGCCAAGAGCAAAAGGGAAAGAGATTAGGAGTGAATAGTGAGGAGTTAGGAGTTAGGAGTGAGGAGTGAGGAATTAGGAGTTAAGAGTATGAAAGTATTAGTAACAGGTGCGAAAGGTTTTGTTGGGAAAAACCTCTGCGCGGAGCTCAACAACATCAAGGACGGGAAGGCCCGCTGTTACGGCGACTTGAAGGTGGATGCCGTGTTTGAATTCGACATCGACAGCCAACCTGAGGAACTGGATGCCTATTGCAGGGATTGCGACTTTGTGTTCAACCTTGCCGGCGTCAACCGTCCTAAAGAGCAGAGCGAGTTCATGGAAGGCAACTTCGGCTTTGCCAGTACCTTGCTTGACACACTTAAGAAATACAACAACCGTTGTCCTGTCATGCTCAGCAGCAGCCAGCAGGCAAGCTTGACGGGCCGTTTCGGCAACTCCGAATACGGACGAAGCAAGAAAGCGGGAGAGGAGCTGTTCCTGAAATATCAGGACGATACAGGTGCAAAGGTGTTGATCTACCGCTTCCCCAACCTCTTTGGCAAATGGTGCCGCCCCAACTACAATAGCGCCGTCGCAACGTTCTGTAACAACATTGCCAACGATCTGCCCATTACGGTCAACGACCCAAGTGTGGAACTTGAGCTTCTGTATATTGACGATCTCGTGTCTGAGATGATGCGTGCCCTGCAAGGCAAGGAACACCGTTGTGATTTTGACGGTCTGGGAGTTTTCCCGTTGGAGAAAGGCAAATACTGCTATTGCCCGGTAACCCATTTCGTGAAGCTGGGCGAGATTGTGGATTTGCTTTACAAGTTTGCCGAGCAGCCTAAGACCTTGTTGATTCCTGAGATTGCCGAAGGGAGTTTCGCTAAGAAGCTTTACTCCACCTATCTTTCGTATCTTCCAAAAGAGAAAGTTGCCTATCCGTTGAAGATGAACGTGGATGACAGAGGCTCGTTTACCGAGTTGGTGCATTTGGCCAAATGTGGACAGGTAAGCATCAACATCAGCAAGCCCAGCATCACCAAAGGACAACATTGGCATCATTCGAAGTGGGAGCTCTTCATCGTAGTGAAGGGGCATGGCTTGATCCAAGAGCGCAAGGAGGGCACGGACGAGGTCATCGAATTCGAAGTAAGTGGCGACAATATCGAGGTCGTTCACATGCTTCCTGGCTATACCCATAATATCATCAACTTGTCCGATACCGAAGATTTGGTGACCGTGATGTACTGCAACGAGACATTTGATCCGAATAAACCAGATACCTTTTTTGATCCAGTAGTAAAACCAGAGTAATTATGACGCAATTCAAGAATAACGGTAAGCTAAAGCTTTTGATCATCGTCGGCACACGTCCGGAGATCATCCGATTGGCGGCTGTGATTAACAAATGCAGGCAATATTTTGATTGTATCTTGGCGCATACCGGCCAGAACTACGATTACAACCTCAACGGCGTCTTCTTCAAGGATTTGAAACTCGCCGATCCTGAGGTGTATATGAACGCTGTTGGCAACGACCTTGGTGAGACCATGGGCAATATCATCGCCAAGAGTTACCAACTCATGGTGGAAATCCAGCCTGATGCCGTCTTGGTGCTTGGCGATACCAACAGTTGCCTGAGCGTTATCGGTGCCAAGCGTCTGCATATTCCCATCTTCCACATGGAAGCCGGCAACCGTTGTAAGGACGAATGCTTGCCCGAGGAGACCAACCGACGCATCGTGGATATCATCAGCGACGTGAACATGGCCTACAGCGAGCATGCCCGTAGATATCTTGCCGACTGTGGTTTGCCCAAGGAACGCACCTATGTGACGGGTAGTCCCATGGCTGAGGTGTTACATAACAATTTGAAGGAGATTGAGGCGAGTGACATTCATGCCCGTTTGGGATTGCAGAAAGGCAAGTACATTCTTCTGAGCGCTCACAGAGAAGAGAACATCGACACGGAGAAAAACTTCCTCTCGTTGTTCACTGCCATCAACAAAATGGCTGAGAAGTATGACATGCCTATTCTTTACAGTTGCCACCCTCGCTCACGCAAACGTCTCGAAGCAAGTGGATTCAAGTTGGATCCGCGTGTTATCCAGCATGAGCCGTTGGGCTTCCACGACTACAATTGTTTGCAGATGAATGCTTTCGCCGTGGTAAGTGACAGCGGCACTTTGCCAGAGGAGAGTTCCTTCTTCACCAGTGTGGGGCATCCTTTCCCAGCGGTGTGCATCCGTACCAGCACCGAGCGCCCAGAGGCTTTGGATAAGGGGTGCTTCTTTATTGCCGGCATTGACGAGAAGTCGTTGCTTCAAGCCGTTGACACAGCTGTGGAGATGAATAAGGCTGGTGACCATGGCATTCCTGTTCCCGACTATGTGGATGAGAACGTGAGCACCAAGGTGGTGAAGATCATTCAGAGCTATGTTGGCATCATAAACAAATTCGTTTGGAGGAAATAGTAACTAAACTAATACTAATACCATGAATCTCAAAGGAACAAAAACAGAGAAAAACCTTATGGAAGCCTTCGCTGGCGAATCCATGGCACGCAACAAATACACCTATTTTGCATCCAAGGCCAAGAAAGATGGTTTTGTCCAGATCTCAAAAATCTTTGAAGAGACTGCAGCCAATGAGCAGGAACATGCTAAGATTTGGTTCAAGTATTTGCACGACGGCGAGATACCTGGCACTGAGGCCAACCTGGTGGATGCCGCCGATGGTGAGAACTTTGAATGGACCGACATGTATGCTCGCATGGCTGCTGAGGCCCGTGAGGAAGGGTTTGTCGAAATTGCCAAGAAGTTTGAGATGGTAGCTGCCATTGAGCGCGAGCACGAAGAGCGTTACCGCAAGCTGTTGGCCAACATTAAAGAAGGCCTTGTCTTTTCCCGCGACGGCGACAGGGTTTGGCAATGTTCCAATTGCGGCCACATCGTCATCGGCCCCAAGGCGCCACAGATTTGTCCTGTATGTGATCATCCTCAGGCGTTTTTCGAGTTGAAGGCAGAGAACTATTGATCTGCTTCGTTTTGGATTGGCTGGGGTTTTGAAATGAGGAATTCAGTAGAGATATTACCGAGATTGTTTTTGACCATCTATAGACGAGTCCTTATAGTCTTATTGTTATTGTTTGCTTCTTGTGCCTCAAGTCAATCTGTCGTGAATGTTGAAAATGTCAAGCCATTCTCAGATTATCTGACCCCATTGATGTTCGGTGCCAAGGGAGATGGCAAGCATGACGACACCGATGCGTTGAGGAAGGCTTTGTATGAATCGGACAAGCAGGGGAAGGTTTTGTATTTTCCATCCGGTTATCATTTTAAAGTAACTGGAACCTTGAACTATTATAATAAAACCTATCAGTCCTATACATTGAACATGTTGGGATGCATACCCATCAAGAAAGGTTCCTACACGCCAAAGGAATATGGTGGGATCGCTGTGGAGAAAGGCGTCTCTTTGTTCAAATCGGCGACCATCCGGGGTAGTATGGAAAGGGTGTGTGTTACGGGAAAGAGGAACTTGAGCGTACGTTTCTTTGACCATTGTGAGTGCAAAGGATTGGTGATACAAGGGTGTAACATATCCAATTTCGGAGTCTTGTTTTCCGATACAAACGTCAATTCGGTGAGTCAGATCACCCAAAACACCTTTTTGACCCTATACTATTTCTCTAAAAACGAGGATACATCGAGTGGATTGACGGATTCCACCATCTCCTTTAATTATATCAACGGTGGCAAGGAAATGGATGACAACTCGTGTTTTGAGTGGGCCTATTACAATGGCTGCATCGTTTCGAACAATTTCATTGATTATTATCGGACGATTTACTTTCCTAAAGCAACTAAAAAACAGACTTTTGTAGGACCTTTGAGCTATTCGAACCAGTATCAGGTGTTCCGTTATTTTTACGCGGCAGGTAGCGATAATCTGCAATCAATAACCTTCTCATCGACTGCAGATTCATTCAACTGGAATGATCCTTCAAAGTTTGAGAATCCTGATAAATTCGCTCCATTGACATACAAAGGGAAAGATGGCAAACAATACGAAGTGCCACCGTATGTTGGCATTTGCCATGCTGCCTGGAATATATCCATAAAGGAAGCCAAGATTGAACGGAACATGAAGTCTTTGGTTTTCATCTACTCGGGACTGACAGAGTTTGAGTCGAATCGTTTTGAGGTTTCATTTGTGGGGAACAATCCATATAAAGCGGGGCAAATCAATTATCGTCAAGGCGATGTCAAGCCGTATTATAACAAAGGGAAATATCCATTGAACGAGGCAAGGATCGAAGGTATAGTTGAGGTTCTTGACGAGTTGCCCAATGCGTCATACGGATGGTCTTCTTCGTTGAACGGCAGGACTGTTCAGGTGAAGGGACAGCGCTATTCGGCCAAGAATGTTTACGATGGAAGGAACTGGAAGACGGAGTGGGAGAAAGCCGACTAAAATCAATGCAATCAGTGCGATCATTTGTTGTTTTGGCAATGCTTTTGTGTGGATTGATCATTCCAGATGCGGCTATGTGTCAAAAAGCTTGCTTGACTTTTGCCGGACTGCAATCTGCTGATGGTTTGGTTCATGACCAGCCCGAAAATGAGGGTATGGCAAACGCGTTGGCTAAAGCTCGTATGGTTGCGGGGGTGGAGTGGACTCCATTAAACGATGTGCCGAGTGTTTATAGTTCTTCGCCTTATTTTGCGGGTGATCATCTTCTCGGATTACCGTATTCATTGACTCAGAAAGTGAACGGTTATGTGGGCCTTGACGTGTCATTTTATACTTTCATGACGGCTTTGCACAATCCGCGGAGTGTGATGTATTCTGAAAACTTGAGCCAAGCACCGTATTATGGTTTTGATGCCGCTCCTTATTACGGTTCGGTTTGCGCCACTTCGGTATGGTATGTGTTGGGAATAAAAGCTCCTTATTATACTAGTTCAATACAAGCTATCAAAGCGCTTCAAAAGCGAGAAGACTTGCCTGCCGATTCCATCCAACTCTGTGATGTCTTGTGGAAAACCGGACATGTGGCAATGGTTTATGATATTGGGAGAGATTCAAGCAATTCTATTCAGAAAGTGGTGGTCTTTGAAACTACTAGGAATCGCCGATTGGATAGCAAATTGGTCGAGTATTCCATCGATGGATTTAGAAATCGTTGGAATGATGGTGGTTATATGATTTATCGTCCAAAGAATCTATCTAATAATCCAGCTCATGATGAGCCTTTTTGTTGGTCGGATGGACATTTGACTCCGTTATTTGATTATAATGACGATTTGTGCACCAATCATGGGGATAGGGTGGCCTATCCCATTGGTGATTCGGTGGTCGTCAACGTGCTGTCTGATGATTATTCCGAGTTGGAGATGTTTAAAGACAGCGTGTTTTTTCAGAGTTACAGCATTGATACATCTGATGTTGTATTATATGATTTGCCATACGGTAGCTATCAAGCGCGTTTGACTAATGATTCCATTGTTTCGGATTTTATCAGTTTTGAAGTCATTGATATCAACATTGACTATGTGGTTGGTGATAAACTGACAGTCTATTTTTCAAGTGCTAATGCTGTTCCCGAGTTCATGTCACTCGGTGATATCCGTGAGTGTCCTTATTATTGCACAATATTTACTCAATCTCAAATTGCCCAAGGATCAGCTACGGTTCCGCTTACAAGCAATTATTTAAAAGTACATTTTCGAGGGCAGTATGGACGGGTTAGCAATAGAGTTATCAGAATCGAGTAATACTTGTTTTTCACTTTGATTTCAGTTGAACACACTTTATAGCATAAAGCGGCATTGCTGTTGATATTTAAATACCAAACAATATGAAAATAGCCATCATCAAAGAAACCAAGACCCCGGTTGACAACCGTGTGGCCTTGTCGCCCAAACAAGTGGCGGAACTGAACAAGAGATTTCCCCAGCATGAAATCGTAGTACAAACCAGCGACATCCGTGCTTTTTCCGATGACGAATATCGTGCAGAGGGTGCGCGTGTCGTGGACAATGTCGAAGATTGCGACATTTTGTTTGGCATCAAGGAAGCCAAGATTGAGAGCCTGATTCCAAACAAGCATTACTTTTTCTTCGGCCATATCGCCAAGATGCAGGAATACAACCGTCCGCTGTTGCAGGCTTTCATGCAGAAGCACATTACTTTCTGCGACTATGAATATCTTGTTGACGATAACAACGTCCGAGTTTGCGCCTTCGGTTGGTGGGCTGGTGTGGTAGGTGCGTATTATACCCTGCGCGGCTATGGCTTGAAACACAAACTCTATGAATTGCCCAAGCCTGACCGTCGTTTCACCCTCGACCAGTTGCTGAATGCGCTGAAGAGCGTTGAGCTTCCCAAAGTGAAGCTGTTTGTGACTGGCGCAGGACGTGTCTCCCAAGGTGCGCAATACGTGTTGGATAACATCGGCGCCCAAAAGTTGACCGAAGAAGAATATCTCACTAAAGATAAAGTTGATAGACTATCCTATTGTTTCGCCGATGTGGATCGTTTGGTGAAACGTAAGGATGGTGGAGCTTTTTCGTGGAGCGATTTCACACACAACGCCAAAGAGTATGAAAGCGACTTCATGCGTTGGGCAAAGAAAACCGATGTTTTGGTTTGTGCCCATTTCTGGGGGCCTGAGGCTCCGGTTTATCTGAGTGAAGAAGACTTGCGCAACAAGGACATGCGCATACGCATGATTGGCGACGTGACCTGCGATATCAAGGGTAGTATCAAATCAACTGTGCGCCCCGCTACACATGATGATCCATACTACGATTATAACCCTATGACCGAACAAGACGAGCCCGCTTTTTCTTCACCAAACAATATCTCCGTGATGGCCGTGGACACCTGTCCGAATGCTTTGGCCATGGACACCAGTGCTTATTTCGGTGAAATGTTGACCAAGCATGTGTTTGAGCCTTTGCTGAAAGGCGAGCATTCTGATGTGATTGACCGTTCCATGATTCTGAAAGACGGTGTTTTGACTCCAAGATTCGATTATTTGACAGATTTTGCAAAGGGCAAATGAATCCCCTTCAAGAAATATTCGATGCCATTACGGCTGAAGGCTTTTCTGCGAGGGTTGTGGCATTGATTGACAATTACATAAACGATATACTTTATGGGAAAACAAGCTTTCCTCGATTCAATTTATCAGAGCATGCAGGACTCTGCTCGGCTGGTGCGCCTCTTATTGGGGCGTCCATCGTCGCATGCTACGCGCGAGCAAGCCTTGAAGCAAGTAGCAATGTTACAAGCGGCGAAGGAAGCCGCCCAAGCAACT
>JAFYJV010000014.1 GCA_017537965.1 Bacteroidales bacterium
GCAAGTCGCTGGCCCTGCGTACCCACACGCAGACCTCGGGCTGGTCGCTCACCGAGCAAGACCCGTTCAACAACGTGGCACGTACCTGCATCGAGGCTATGGGAGCTGCCCTGGGCCACACCCAGTCGCTGCACACCAACGCCCTCGACGAAGCCATCGCCTTGCCGACCGACTTCAGCGCCCGTATCGCTCGTAACACCCAGATCTACATCCAAGAAGAGACCAATGTCTGCCGTGTGGTGGATCCGTGGGCTGGATCCTACTACGTGGAGAGCCTCACCCGCGACCTCTACGAGCGCGCTTGGGGTCACATCCAGGAGGTGGAAGCCATGGGTGGCATGGCCAAGGCCATCGACACCGGTCTTCCGAAGATGCGTATCGAAGAGGCCGCTGCCCGCAAGCAGGCCAAGATCGACTCTGGCCGCGAGACCATCGTTGGTATCAACAAGTACCGCCTCGACCACGAAGACCCGATCGAGACCTTGGAGGTGGACAACACGGCGGTGCGTGAGTCGCAGATCAAGCGCTTGAAGGAGCTTCGCGCCAACCGCAACGAGGCCGACGTGCAGTGTTGCCTGGAGGCCATCACCAAGTGTGCCGAGACCAAGGAAGGCAACCTCTTGGCTCTCGCCATCGAGGCCGCCAAGTGCCGCGCCACCCTCGGTGAGATCTCCATGGCCTGTGAAAAAGTCGCTGGCCGTTACAAAGCAGTGATCCGTTCAATTTCAGGAGTATATTCTATGGAAACAAAGAATGATGCAAGATTTGAGGAAGCCTGCCGCAAGGCCGACGAGTTCGCCAAGATGGAAGGCCGCCGTCCGCGTATCATGATCGCCAAGATGGGTCAGGACGGTCACGACCGTGGCGCCAAGGTGGTCGCCACCGGTTACGCCGACATCGGCTTCGACGTCGATATGGGCCCACTGTTCCAGACGCCCGCTGAGGCTGCCAAGCAGGCCGTCGAGAACGACGTCCACATCCTGGGCGTGAGTTCTTTGGCCGCTGGTCACAAGACTCTCGTGCCTCAGGTGATTGCTGAGCTGGAGAAGCTCGGTCGTCCCGACATCATGGTCACCGTGGGTGGCGTGATTCCCGCGCAGGACTACCAGTTCCTCTACGACGCCGGCGCTGTGGCCATCTTCGGTCCTGGCACGGTCATCAGCGATTCGGCCATCAAGATGCTGGATCTGCTGATTGCAGCGAGGAAATAAGCCCTACCCCCAGCCCCTCCCCTCGGGGGAGGGGGGAAACTACTAAAAAATCCCGCCAAAAAATGGCGGGATTTTTGTATATTATTCCTATTTTTGCAATTATTTTGGGTAAATAGAGTTATTAAAAAGCAAACATAAACCATTATGAAAAACAAAATCACAACCATCGTGCTGGTTCTTCTCGCCACCTTCATCACTCTAGGAGGCACCACCAGCTGCAAAAGCAAGAAAAGACTCGCCAAAGAAGCTGCTGAAGCTGAATACAAAGCCAAAGTGGCCGAAGCCGTGAGAGACCTCACCGCCATCCTCGACGACGAAACCCCATGGACCCTTGAAGAAAAAATCCACCGCGTCCAAACCATCAAGGACTGGAACCTCCAAAACGCCGAGGTCGATGACCTCCTGTTCCAAGTAGAGAAAAAACTCGCCCGCGAACGCGCCCAAGCTGAACAAGAAGCCGAAGAAGCCCGCAGAATCCAAGAAGCACAACTACAAGCTCAACAACCGAGAAATGTGCTGGAAACCAACTTCTCTCGCATCGCCAGCGCTAGCAACACCACCCAAGCCAACAGCATCATCAACGAAACCCTGAAACTGTTCGCCTCCAACAACGTCCCCGTACTCATCATCATCAGCCAAGCCGGTGGCTTCAACGATTATGACCGCCCGACCACCATTGAGAACTACCTCAACTACGTCAAAGACCAAAAAGTCTCCCGTAATAAAGTCAATGAACTGAAATTCAACGACGACGGAAAAATCACGGAAGTCGAACTCATTAAAAAATAAAGCATCATCATGAAAAAGATATTGGCAATTCTCGCCATCGTGCTGTTCGCCGGAACCGCCATGGCACAAGACAACCTGGACTTCGAACGCAAGCAGGCCATTGACTCCCTCGCCCTCGAAAAGGTAAGGGACCTCAGCAAATACATCAAGATTGTCGGCTCTAAAGAGACCGCCTGGAGCGAAGCCAACCGCGTCATCGACCGCGCCGAAGAACTGTTCATGATCAACGCCGAGATCGGCGTCTCGTCAATCAACTCCACCAACATCAAGTATTATAAGGTGCGCCCCTACTTCGAGCACCTCATGCGCCTCAACTACGATCGCGTGGAGATTGAGTGGTACAACATCGAATATGTGTCAGACCTCCAACGCCAACCCGACGGCACCTATGTAGGCGTCATCACCATCTTCCAGACCTTCCGCGGCTACGACAAAGAAGGCAACCTGGCCTATAAAGACACCACCAAGAAAGACATCACCGTCTATGTCAAACGCAAGGAGACCCAGATCGGCGGCCGCATGATCGGCTTCTGGGATGTCCTCCTCGGCGACATGAGAGTGAAAGAGACGGCTAATAAATGAGAAGGAAGAAGATAGAAGTGAGAAGTAAGAAGACAGAAGACGGAAGACAGAAGACAAGGTTTACTGTCTTCCTCTTCCTGCTTTTGTTGTTAGGCGTGGATGCCGGGTCAGTTGTGGCACAAAACATCGGCAACTACCGGATGGACGAGACCCATCTCTATGCCATGACCAAGCAGATGGGCCAGTTTATCCGCCGGTTCAACTACGAGGAAGACCAATTCGGCAACCAAATCAACCCAAAAGATCCCGCCTACCGCAACCGTAAGAAACGTCAACAGTCGCTGGCCATCCTCTTTGACCAAGAGACCTACGGCAACCAACCCGACCTGCAACGCTTCTTCATCGAAGACGTCACTTCCGACGACTCCACCTTCATGACCTTCCTCGGAGGACGCTGGTATTCCGAAGTGTCGGCAACCTTCCAATACAAAGGAAAAGATGTCAGCCTCATCATGATCCTTGGCATCGAAAAGGAGGGCCTTGGATCAAAATGGGTGCTCAACAACATCTACTTCTCCGAATTCAACAAACTCTTCCCGAAAGGAGAGATAACAGAGAAAGAGAAACACTTCCTCCACCCCATGAGCCATGAGCTGGATTTCATGAACATCTACAAGATCTTCAAGGAGCCGGAGATCATCGAATACTACGCCTCCAAGAACTTCCAACCCGACTACCTCACGCTCTTTTTCTATGAGATCAAACGGGGCAATCTCATTTTCAAGAATGTCGATTCCGTGAAATTCCACGTCTTCCAAATCAAGGACTGGTACTTTGAGGTGTCGTGGTTCAACCGCAGCGGAAACAACGCCGGATGGCTTATCTCCAACCTCATCTACCTTCCTGAAAAGGACAAAAAAGACCTTATCAACTTCTACGAACCATGATGAAAAAAACTGTCGCACTGGTATTGCTGCTGTGCTGCCTTATCTTCAACGGCACAGCCCAAAATAAAAACAACAGCTTCACCAAAGAGGAGCTGGCCAACTATGAAACGGAGATCCACAAGATGGTTCACTACCTTCAGGAGACCCTCAACTTCATAGGCGACTCCACCCAATCGGCCCAAGAAAAAGAGATCATCTTCTCGCAGAGCTACTCCAAGATCTTCCAGGACGACAAGGTCCAAGTGGAGGACGACCTCGACACACGACGCAGCACCACCCTCTCAAAAGACGTGCAAGCCTATCTCAAAGACATCGACTTCTTCTTCCGCTATGCCAAGTTCACCTTCGACATACAAAGTATCGCCAACCTCAGCAAAACCGACGGCAGCCCCTATTTCAAGGTGAGCCTGAACCGCAAACTCGAAGGCATGACCGTCACCAACGACACCATCAACGAAGTCAAGAACAGGTTCATCGAGATCAACCTCGACAAGAAAAACAACGACCTGAAGATCGCCAGCATCTACACCACCAAGATCAACGAACGAGAGTCGCTGCGCTACTGGTGGAACTCCATGCCAAGCCCATGGAAAGACTACTTCGGGAAAGACCTTATGGTGAACGACAGCATCCCGCTGAAGTCGGTCATGCAGATCAACGAGAAAGACTTCATCTATGCCTTTCCTGTGCTGACAGAGATCGACGGCGAGACCGTAGTCACCGACTGGAAAGAGAGCCTCGTCAAAAACGGACTCGACACACTCTACAAGCAGCTGAAGACCTTGAGCTTGACACAAAACGTCGATGTGTCGGGCATCAGGACCATCACCACCCTTGAGCCTATTGCCGAACTTTCGGAACTCAGCGTGCTCAACCTCTCCGGGACCAATGTTGACGACCTCATCCCGCTGCGCAACGCCAATAAACTCAAAGTGCTCAAACTTGCCGAGACTCGCATTTATGACCTGTCACCTCTGAAATACGACCTTACTATCCAAGAGTTGGACGTCGCCCATACCGATGTCGATGACCTTGGTATCCTTCAAACCCTCAACAAGATTGAGAAACTCAACATCTCCAACACGAGAGTCACCAAGCTGAAACCCGTCGAAAACTGCCTCGGCCTCACCCATCTGATCGCCGATGGCAGCAAGATCAATCAGATACAATCGCTCGGAAAGCTGGAGAACATCGTGGCACTCGACATCAGCAATACCAGCGTCAAGGACCTCACTCCTATCAGCAACCTCAAGTCGCTTCAGAGCCTGAAGATCTCCAAGACCCTCGTGAACAACCTGGAGGCACTGCGCGAGATGGAGAACCTCAAAGAGTTGTATTGCAGCAACACCAACATCAGAGACCTCTCGCCCCTCAAGAGCCACCGGAGACTGAGCAAGATCTACTGCGACAACAGCCGCATCGATGTCAACCAAGCCAGCGAGTTCAGTAAGGAAAATCCCTTCACCCTGGTCATCTACGACACCAAGGCTCTTGAACAATGGTGGGAAAATCTCCCGATCTATTGGAAAGCGGTCTTCTCCAAGCAACTGAGACTCAACGACGAGCCTTCGACAGAACAGCTTCACGAAGTCATCAACATGACCGATCTCGACCTCTCGGGCAACGAGTTCCTCCAGAACCTGCTTCCGGTGAGCCGCCTCACCAACCTCGTCAACCTCAACATCTCCAACACCGAGATCACCCGTCTGGACCCGCTGTATGGCATGACCAACATCGAGAACATCAACCTTGAGAACACCTATATCAGCGACCTGAAACCGCTGTCCACCATGAGCAGCCTGAAAGTGCTGAACATCAACAACACCGCCATCGAAGATCTGACGCCGCTTGTGGCCAACAATCATCTTGAGACCATTTGGGCTGAAAACTCCTCCGTCACCCAGCAGAAAGTGAACCCGCTGAAGGAAGCTCAGCCCAACGTTACCGTGGTGTTCCAAACCGAAACGCTGCAACAGTGGTGGGACGGCCTCGACGATACTTGGAAAGGCATCCTGAGAACCCATATCGGCTGCGACGACTACGAGCCATCGCCACTCGAACTGCAACGCATTGTTGACTTGCAGCAACTCAACATCGAACAAGAAAACACCATCCAATCGCTGGAACCCATCCGCAATTTCCATTGGATTGAGAAACTGAGCATCGTGGGCCAAGGCATCCGCGACATCAAACCGCTCGAAAACAAGATTCATCTGAGCGAACTCCTCATGCAAAACAACCCTATCAGTGACCTCGGTCCGATTGAAAACGACACGTTGATTACGGTCCTCAACATCGAAAACACACAGGTCTCTGATCTATCAGACCTTGAGAAGATGGTCCATTTACGCATCCTCAACGCAAGCGGCACAGGCATCAAGTCGCTCAAGCCACTCGCCAAAATGAACGAGCTGGAGGAACTGCTTATCAACAACACCAGCGTCAAAAACATCTCTCCCATTGAGGACATCCCATCGCTGAAACTACTCAAGATATACAACACCAGGGTCAAGAACAAGACCGTCAACGCTTTACAGCAGAAAAGGTTTGATCTGAATATTGTTTATTATTAGAAGTAAGAAGATAGAAGTAAGAAGTAAGAAGAGATATGAAAAAGGGTTTGATAATAGTGTTGTTATTGATGGTTTTTGCATGCGATCATCAGCCCAACAAGCCTCAGCCTACTGATCCCAAGCCGACAACAACGGTGAACGTGCCAGCGTTCAATGCCGACTCGGCCTACGCCTTTGTGAAGGCCCAGACCGACTTCGGACCGAGAGTGCCGGGCACTGAGGCGCATGCATTATGCGCCCAGTGGCTCATCGACAAGCTTGTGGAATACGCCGACACCGTCATGGTACAGGAGTTTCGCACACGACTCTATAACAACAAAGGCATCGATGGACAAAACATCATCGCCAGTTTCAACCCCAAAGCTGCCAAGCGTATCGTGCTCTGTGCCCATTGGGACTCACGGCCTTTTGCCGACCACGACCCAGACGAGGCCAACTGGAATCATCCTATCGACGGCGCCAATGACGGTGCCAGCGGCGTGGGCGTGCTTCTCGAGAATGCCCGTTGCTTTCATCATCAGCCCTTGAATGAGAAATTGGGGGTTGACATCGTTTTGTTCGACCTCGAAGACTATGGTCCGCGCCAAGACCAAACAGAACAATACTACGACGACCGTCGGAACCATTGGGCTCTTGGGGCACAACATTGGTCGGCACAGCCACATGTCCCTGGTTACCATGCCAACTACGGCATCTTACTTGACATGGTTGGCAACAAACAACCCAATTTCATGAAGGAATATTACTCACAAGGATATGCCGCATGGCTTAGCAACAAAGTTTGGCGAATCGCACAGGATCTTGGTTACCGCGATGCTTTTGTCAACGAGTTTGGCGATGCCATTAGCGACGACCATCTTCCCATGAACGAGATCGCTGGCATCCCCACCATCGACATCATCGACTTGCGACCTGAAAGCAGCAACCAGTCCTTTCCTGAGACCTGGCACACCCTTCAGGACAACATCGAGCACATCGACAGGAAAAGCCTCGAAATGGTCGGAAACGTATTAAATTACACCGTTTACAATGAATAGTTGATAAAAAACCATTAACAATTCTTTGTTTATTGAAGAAAATAACTATCTTTGCCCTATTGAAAACGAAATTAACAACTTAATTAACCTAATTTATTAATCAAAATCATTTCACAATGAAAAAGTTATTACTCGTTTTGATCGCCGTTCTCGGTATTTCAGTCGCAGCTAGCGCACAAAGCAAGGCCATCGGTATCCGTGCTGGTGGTGGCCAGGGTTATGGCACTGAACTTTCTTATCAGCAAGCTCTTGGTGGCATCAGCCGTTTGGAAGCTGACCTCGGTTTCTATGGCTACAGCACTTTCGGTCTGGCTCTTATTTATCAAATCCACAATGACATCCCGGCCGTCCCGAACCTCGGATGGTATGCTGGTGTTGGTGGTAGAGTGACTATGAGCACTTATTATGGCACCTATTTTAACATCGGTGCTGTTGCTCAAGCTGGTGTTGACTATAATCTTCAACCCGTCATCAACCTTCCTTTACAGGTGTCATTGGACATCCGTCCTTGCCTCTATCTGTATCCTGCCACCGCTTTCTATTGGGGTGACATCGCATTGGGTATCCGTTGGATGTTCTAATGCTTAGTAGGACTTACCTATAAAAAACAGGCGCCATCTCCGATGGCGCCTGTTTTTTTATTGTCCATTGAGGAAAGCGTCGAGCTCCCGTTTGGAAGAGTCGTAGCTAAAAGCTGCGTTTACCAAGAAGTATTTGTTTTTATCCACGCAGTAGGGATAGGCAAACTTGGCGAATTCGAGGCGGTTGCTCTCAAAGGAAAACAGCTTGCAGATCTCCGTCACCTGGGAGGCTCTCAACGGATTGTTCGTGGCGATCTGCTTGGCCAGTGTGAGACGGGTGTTGTCGAATGACTCGCCTGACAAGGCTGTACGAGCCTCCTCAAAATCTCTATCCGACATGCATGGGACATCCATGGGTGGCGCCACCGGCATAGGGGGTGCCACCGGCATCTCTTCCATCACCAAAGGCGTGGTCAACTCCGGACGGATGCTGTGTGTGGCCGCCACCCAGCCAAAAAAGTTACCTTGCTGACGGATGACAAATGACTGAGCCGTCTGGTCGAATGCGACATACTGGCCAAAACAATGGCTGTCGTCGTCATCAAGAACTACTCGAACATAGCTGTCACCGGCAGGAATTTCAGTGACAGAGATCGATTTTACTGGCATTTCGTTTTGCAATACTTCATCGATATATACCCAAAACGGGATATTCAGGCTGGTGGAGACCGTCAGTCCCACTGGATCGTGATGTACTACGGCCCCTCCGTGGTTTTTAGGCCGAACAGTAGCGGTTTTCTTCGGCGATTGGGCACTCACCGGCAGAATAAAAATACAGAGTAGGAATGATAAAACAATGTGTTTCATGACAATAATTATTGAATGACGACTTTTTTGGTAATGAGTTTTCCTCCTATCACGTTGACCAGGTAAAGACCTGAAGGCAGGTCGCTGACATCGATGGTGGCAGTCTTGTCCATCACGAAGCCGCGCACCTCAATGCCTTGGGCGTTGAGGATATGAACGCTGAGTTTGCCCAGCTCATAGTCCGTGGCAATGGTCATCTGGCCTTTCACCGGATTGGGCATGACAGTCACCGTAAACGGGTCTTTCTCAATATCGGGATATTCCTTGATATCGACCAACGTGCTTTCGTTGTTGGATCGGCTCACGACCATGCCCGAGACGCGTAGGAGAGGGTTGTCGGGATTGGAGCATAAGATACATAGGTTTTGTCCATCAACACAACCAGGATAGTTGGGATGGCATTGGTCGATATAGTTCGGGTCGAACTGATAGAAGAGATGGGCGCCGCCTTGAGTCAAATACGCTGTCATGTCGTAGTCCCACACCAAGGCCATACTGCCCGGACACCATCCGCTCCGTTCGTAGGTCCACGTGCCGTTTTGTGGCTGACAGCCGGCTGGGTTTGGATTGCAGGTACGCCAAAGGTGCTGATCGAACCTATTTTGGCCATCCACAAAGACATGGTGTGTGGCTTCATAAAACTCCGCCGCGTTGCCAGTATTATAGGCGTTGTTTGAAGAGTTGCTCCAGTTATGACCGCTGGTGATGATCTTCAGGTGGGCTTCCTCTGTGTTTTCGGCAAACTCGAAATCCACCTCTGGAACCGGCTGCTGGTTGGCATAGTCGCCAAACTCGTAGGTGCCAAACCAAATAGGTTGCACATCAGAATATAGATAATCTGGGGTGCCTTTCTGCATATTGAAAGTCAGAATGGGATTGAAACTCCAGTTATGCCATATCTCGTAATAAACCTCAAACTCCACCAATCCTTGCAGGACGGATGTATAATCAGTGACATCCAAATCGTCGTCGCATTCCACACCGAAAGGCGAGCAGTAACGGAACAGCTCTACCCATTCGCCTCGATGGTTCTTGACACGGACAAAACCGATATGGTCGTAAGGATCGCAGCTGTTGTTGACACATTGATGGTCGTAATGCGCATTGATGGTGGTAAAGGCTCCCACATGCGTAGGCAAGGCATATTCTCCGTAAGAGTATTGATGGGCCGACGTCACTACCAGATCGCCGTTCATGGCCACTGCATCCACGTTGTTGTAGGTGTTGGTCACGGTGAAATGGTTACTCATCGTGGTAGTCTTGCCTCCCGACTGGGTGATGGAAGCGGTCATGTTGAAGTCGCCAAAGGAAGTGGGTTCCCAAAGGCCAAACCAATAGCCGTTGTCGGGGTCGTCGGGATAGGCCGTCTTCAGTTGGATGGTCTGTCCATCGACGTTGCAGTGCACATCTTTGAACTTGATGACGTCGCCGTGTTCGATATGCGCGCTCAACACCAGCATCACCGGTTTCAGCTCGGGCATATAGACGTTCAAGTTGTCGTACGGCCGACGGATAGTGATCTCCGGCGTAAAATGATCGGGGTTGACCACCTCGAAAGTGCGGTTCACCGACGGTGCGGCCTGCCACTGCACGCCATCGCCTGGCTGAGAAGCGCGGATCTTGACCATGCCTTCTTCGCCGGTCAGAAACACCTTGTTTTCTTCCAAGGTGGCAGGTCCTTCTATCAGCTCAAGCTGTACGGGAAGTCCCGAAGATGCAGAGACGTTGAGTGCAAAAGGTTCATCGAAGGTAAGCTTGTCGGGGATAGCTTCGAAATCGATGAACTGGGATGCCAGTCCTGCCGGCGTATGCCGTACAACGATGTTGTCGAAGCCGCCATGTGAGCTGCTCAAGAAGAACACGCCATCCCATACGGCCGGATCGAAACGGTCGCCACTGCCAGGGGTGAGACCGGCGTTGAGACCTTGTATCTCAGGGATGGGCTCAAACTCGCCGTTCAAGGCAAAGTCGGCGAATAACGAGACGGCACCTTCCCTGTTGTTGGCTTCCAAGTCGATCATCAGCTTCCAGCGCACCCAACCTGCTTCAGGCGTATCGTAGTCGATATCGACAGGCATGGTGTTGTCGGGCAGGACGATGCCGTTGACAAACTTGGGCAGTGTTCCCGTACCCGTGGTGATGAAATACACGCCACCGTCCTGCACGTTCAGGTTGGGATTGGGCTGGGTGGTCTCATAGCTCATTGGCGGCAACACCGTGCCGTCGCCATCGGCATCATACCCCACACCGAAACAAGTGCCCCACCAGTTGCGGAGCATGTCGATCTCTATCTCGATGGTGCCGCCTGTCGAAAAGTCGAATGGGAAGTCGGCGGTGGACTTGTGCGTGGCTACTTCGCCATAGTTGGTGTTGGCGTTGTTGAAAAAGACTCCTATAGTCTCGTCGGGACAGATCGCACCACCCGCACCAAGATAAGCAGTCACAAAGGTGCCACCGCCTGCACTGTGTGCACGCGACACCCATCCATGTTGGCCGTTCAAGGGAGCGTTCTCCACACAATCGTTAAAGTCCATGATGGCCGTCGTCTGGGCCATCAACCCACCCAAAAAGGTCAATAATAGCAATAACAAAGAAGTTCTTTTCATGATTATAGTTTTATAATTGTCATTTCAGATGAAACCGTGCTTTCAAAGGCGTGTTGTTCATGGCATTGCCCACATAGGCGACATAGAAGCCCGGTTCGGCAATCCAGCTCTCCGACACCTCGTCGTAAAACAGCACCGATGACTCGTTGATAGGGAAGCTGACTTCCTGACTTTCACCAGGTTTGAGGGTGACTTTTCGGAAGCCTTGTAGGGTCTTGTCGGGTTTGGGCAGCGAGGTCTTGATGTCGTGGATATAAAGCTGCACCACCTCCGAACCCTCGCGATCGCCAGTGTTGGTCACAGTGACGGTGACAAAGAGGTCGCCTCCGATGGGAAGTTCCCTTCCTGACTGGACCATGTTGGTTAACTCAAACGAGGTATAGCTCAGCCCGTATCCCAAGGCAAACAGCGGTTCTTTTTCTTCTATTCCTTTCCATTCGTATGGCAGTTTGCCCGAAGGGTTGACTTCACCGGTAAGGACGGCTGCCAAGGCTTCGGCTCCTTCTTCACCCATTTCTCCGGCTTGAATCAAGGCAGAAACTTTTTTTAGGAAGGGGATCTCGTCACGGTCAGAGAAATCGTCGGTAAGAATCACGACATCGGCCAAACCTGCTTTTATCACCACTTGATCGAAAGTACAGGCAGCCCAGTCGGCCTGGATATGGCGTCGCGACAAAGCCTCTTCCAAGCCTTCCACGGGATGGGCACCGACCATCCAAATCTTACAAGAGGCGCCTGCCGACAATGGGAGAAGGCCATGGTCGTTCTTCAAAAGCACAATCCCTTCTTCGGCAATTGTCCTGGCAACAGCCTTTTGTTCATCAGTACCCAGAAAACCCATTGGACGCTGACGGTTCATGGATGTCAGGCAATACAGCTGCAGCAGGGGGCTCAGACGGTCATCTACCGATTCGGAAGCAGGTTGATCCAAGGCCTCAAACCATTCATCTTGCGCCACTGCCATGCCACAGGAATGCACGCCTTCGATAAAAGGCGAAACCATCTTCAACGCCAGATAAGGATCACTGCCCGTTTCAGCGATGTCGATGTTGCCAATCATGTGTACATTGCGGTAAAGAGCCCTTTCGGCGAGCGCATGACCATATTGCCATGCCAGCTCGGGATCCCATGCGGAAGCAAGAAAGGAACAGGAAGGAAACAGCGGATCACGCTGGGTATCGACGTTGAAGGAAGGGATTCCCAGTCGTGGCACACCTGGCTTGACGGTGGATGACATCCCTTGAAGCAGGACGCTTTTTTCTTCAGGTGTCATGCGGTTCAACGCATCTTCCACTCTGTCATCCAAAGGTTTGGTGTCGTCCAGATAGACAGGGAGCTGGGCCATGGCTCCCAGTGACATCAACAAAAGGGTGATTGTTATTATTCTTTTCATCTTATTTCAATTCCCAGGATGTTGCCCTGGACTGGGTTAGACACCCTTTGCAGGGCGATCTATTAGTCTTTAATGAATTTCTTTGTGATCACGCTGCCACCGAGCATCTTCACGAAATAGATTCCCGAAGGCAATGTGCCGACATCGATGGTGCGTTCACCTGTGAAGGTGAAATACATCATCTCTTGGCCTTGCATGTTCAATATCAATACGCTGACGGCGCCTTTGTCGTAATCGGTTTTCAGCGTCAGTTGATCGTGGACGGGGTTGGGAACCATTATCACGTCGAAGGATGGGGCGACTTCGGGATGATGGATGCCAAGAATTCCGTTCGCATCATTGCTGAAGGAGACGACTTTGCCCGACACCTTGAGGATCGGGTTGTCGGGTGCCGCACACTCCGTGCAGGTGACGCCGTTGACACAGTCGGGATAGTTGGGGTGGCAGTAATCGAGATAAGTCGGATCGAATTGATAGTTGAGTTCAGCACGGCCTGCTGGGAGAAACTCGCTCAAGTCGAAGTCCCATACCATGCCTATCGAGCCAGGACACCATCCGCTGCGAGAATAGGTCCAAGTGCCATTCTGAGGCTGGCAGCCTGCCGGATTGGGACTGCAAGAGCGCCACAGGTGCTGGTCGTAACGGTTTTGGCCGTTGACGAAGACATGGTGGGTGGCTTCATAGAATTCCGCAGCATTGCCGGTATTGTAGGTGTTGTCGGTGCCACTACTCCAGTTATGTCCGGTAGTAGTGAGCTTCAGCACCGCTTTCTGGGTATGCTCGGAGAAAGAGTAATCGACGGCTGGTACGGGCTGTTGGTTGGCATAGTCGCCAAATGGGAAAGTGGCGAACCAGATCTCATCCACATCGGCGTAGAGGTATTCGGGGTCGCCTTTGGTGAAAGTGAAGATCAGATTTGGGTTGGAACCGTCGCCATTCCAGAGTTCCATATAGTATTCCATCTCCACCAGTCCTTGCAACAAGGAGGTATAGTCGCTCACATCGAGATCGTCGTCGCATTCCACGCCGAAAGAAGTGATGTAGCGGAACAGCTCCACCCACTCGCCACGGTAGTTGCGGATGCGGACACCGCCCACCCGGTCGTAGGTGTCGCAGTGGTTGTTGACACAGTTATAGTCGAAGTGCGCCATGATCTGGTCGAAGGCACCCACATGCGAAGGAAACACATAATCGCCTTTGGCGCTATGTTGGCTGGGTGTACACACCAGGTCGCCGTGCATGGTGATTACCTCCAAAGTGTTGTCGATCTGTTGTTCCAGTGTAAATTGGTTGTGTTGTTCCGACACCTTGCCACCCGACTGGACGACTCGGACGGTCATGTCATAGTCACCGAAGGCATCAGGGGTCCATAAACCATAATAATAGCCGTTGTCGGGATCATCGGGATGGGCTGTTTTCAGTTCAATTTCCTGACCGCCGATCGAGGCTTTGAAGTCGATGAAATGGATCACCTCGGGATGTTCGATATAGGCTGAGACCACCACCATCACAGGATACAAGTCGCTCAGATAGACCTTGGTGTTTTCGTATGGTCGGCGGATGGTGATCTCAGGTTCGTAGAGGTCGGGATCGACCACCTCGAACTGTTTGATTACATCGGGAGCGGGAAGCCATGTCTCGTTACCAGGCTGGAAGGCCTTGAAACGTACGACACCCGTCTCGCTTGTGAGGGTCAACACGTTGCCGTTGATGCTGGCGGGACCTTCTATCATTTCGAACGAGACGGGCAGACCCGACGAGGCATGAGCCGAAAGGGTGATCGGGGCATTGAACACCAACTGGTTGGGGATGTCTTCCATTTCTATGAGTTGGGCACTTCCAGGTGGTTGCTGCCTAACCAACAGGTTATCGAAACCGCCCGTGCCGCCTTGTGCATGGAAGAAGAGGCCATCCCAGACTCGATAGTCGTTCTTGTCGCCAGAGCCGGGAGTGAGATGCATGTTGATGTTGGTGGCCGCTGCCTGTTGGATCCATTCGCCGGTGCATCCCGGTTGAACAAAGACGGTCACGGAGCCTTCCCCGTTGAAGGCAGCAAAATCGAACGACATCTTGTATCGATTCCAGCCGTCTTCGTCGAATGCAAATTCCAAAGAGGAGCCATTGGGTAGGCAAAGCTTGGCGTGGCCGCTATCGCCCTGTCCCTTGCAAAACAGATAGACGCCGCCGTCGGCATCGTTCATGCCTGGCAGGATGTGACCATCACCGTCGGCATCGAAGCCTACGCCAAAGAAGTTGCCCCACCATGTTCGGTTCATGTCCATCTCAAGATCCATGATGCCGCCTTCCTGAAAGCTGAAGTTGAAGTTGGCCGAAGCCTTACGGGTGGCGGTACGACCCACGCCTGAACCGCCGTATGGGTACCAAACAGCCATCGATTCGTCGGGGGCCATGCTGGATCCACAAACATAGCCCACATCGAAGTCTTGCGAGGCGGGGGCTGTTTGGTAGTGTGTCACCCAACCATCCTGGCCGTTGAGGTTTTGGCTGCCCTCAGTCAAGGAGTTGAAATCATAGCGATATTCCACTTGGGCAGCAATCCGTCCACTTATCGTCAACATCAATAACAATATGATTGTCTTTTTCATAACTATCATTTCAAATCCTTAAACTACTCTTAACTGCTTACTGTTTCACGATCTTCCTTGTCACCATCTGGCCGCCGATGATCTTGACAAAATAAATGCCTGCTGGCAAGTCGCTCATGTCAATGGTAGCCGAGTCTTTCATGCTAAAACCGCGCACCTGGACACCTTGGGAATTGATGATGTGAACGCTGGCATTGCCTTTGTCGTAGTCGGTTTTGATAGTCAAGAGGTCGTTCACCGGGTTGGGGGTGAGAATCACTTGGAAGGGATCTTTATAGATGTCGGGCAACGCAGGAACTTCTGTAAGGATGTCGGTGTTATGGCTATAGGTCACTACCTTACCGGAAATTATTAGGATCGGGTTGCTTGAATCCTGACAATTGGGACAGCTGTTTTGTCCAGTAACACAATCGGGATAGTTGGGGTGGCATTCATCGATATAGGTGGGATCGAACTCATAGAGCAAATCTACATTGCCGTCGGTGAGATAATTGTCCAAAGAATAATTCCACAACATTGCCATGCTACCTGGGCACCAGCCGGCACGAGCGTAGGTCCAAGTGCCGTTTTGAGGCTGGCATCCAGTGGGGTTGGGAGAACAGGCTTCCCATAGATGCTGTGTGTGAACCGTAGCGCCATTGAATTTGATGTTGTGCGTGGCTTCGTAGAATTCAGCGGCATTGCCTGTGTTATAGTTGCCGTTGTCACCGCTACTCCAATGGTGTCCTGTGGTGGTAAGTTGCAGTTTGGCCTTTTCTACACAAGGATCAAATACAGCCTTGTGGAGCGGAACAGGACATTGGTTTGCATAATCGCCAAAATCATAGATTCCAGACCACACTTCCTGCAAATCCACATAAGGATATTCTGGTGTTCCTTTGGTATATTCAAAAAGGGCAATTGGACTGTAGCCTTCTCCCGCAGATTCATACATTTCGCAAGAATACTTGAATTCAACAAGTCCTTGCAACACCGACGTGAAGTCAGTTACATCAAGGTCATCAACACATTCGACACCAAACGGGGTGAGATAACGGCAAAGTTCCACCCATTCGCCACGATAGTTCTTCACATAAACTTGACTCACATGGTCGTACGACTTGCAATTGCCGTTCAAACAGTTGTGCTCATAATGCAAATTGATGGCATTGAACGCATTAACGTGGGTGGGGAAAGGAAAATCGCCATAGCTGTCAAAATGACCATTAGTCGCCACCATTTCGCCATTTAGGGCAGTGACCGTCATATCATTATAGTTGGTGGTCACCTCAAAAGTATTGGAGGCCGAGGTTGCCTTGCCGCCCGTCTGGACGATGCGCACGGTCATGTTGTAGGTGCCTGGGCCCGAGGGAGTCCAAGTGGTGTACCAATAGCCGTTTTCAGGATTGTCAGGATAATCGGTCTTTAGGGTCAGTACCTGTCCGTCAATCGTGGCTTTCACTTCTTCAAACTTGAGGATGTTTCCGTGGTCGATATAGGCACTCAGCACAATCATCACGGGATTCTCGAAGTTGGGCATATAGACCTTGGTGCCTTCGTAAGGACGGCGGATGGTGATTTCTGGAGCGTAATTCTCAGGATCCACTACATAGAAAGTCCGGGTCACCGCAGGAGCCGGTTGCCATTGAGTGCCGTCGCCAGGCTGGGTGGCACGCACTTTCACGGTGCCTTCCTGACCAGTGAAGGAGAGGATGTTGCCATCGATAGTAGCAGGACCTTGAACGACTTCATAGTTAACGGGAAGACCTGAAGTGGAAACGGCCTGGAGAGTGATAGGGGCGTTGTACACCAGCTGGTCTGGGATCTCGGCAAAGTCGATGAACTGTGCCGCCAGGCCGCCGGGGAAATGGCGTACGGTGAAGTTGTCGAATCCACCCCAGCCGCTGTTGAGCATGAAGATGTGATGCCATGTGGCAGGATCGTATTTGTCACCGCTACCGGGGGTGAGCCCAGCGTTGACGCCTTGACATTCCGGCACGGCTTCCCAGTCGCCGTTGGGCGTATATTCTTTCATATAGAGCGTCACCGCTCCAGCGCCACCGTTGGCATCCAGGTCAATGGAGATTTTCCATCCGTACCAATGCTTTTGAATAGCGGGGTTGATTTCGCAAGCAAAGGTGTTGTTGGGCAATACCACACCACTTTTGAAATAGGGGTCGGTCGCTCGGTTTTGTGTGGTCAACATCCAGACGCCACCGTCGGGCAGAGTGCTGTTGGGATCAGGGAGGACTGGTTCGCAAATAGCATGATTGGGAGCCGCCATAAAAGGAGGAAGTACGGAACCGTCGCCATTGCCATCATAGCCGATGCCAAAGAGGTCGCCCCAACATTCGCGCCACATGTCGCATTCCACCTCAATGATACCTCCTGTGGAAAAGTCAAAGCCATATTGGGTGATGTCGTGTGTGGCAATGTCGCCAAAACTCGTTCCCGAAGCGATTGAAAACACTGCCATGGTCTCATCTGCCGCTGGTGTTTCCGGCGTGTCATTCCAAAAGTGACCAAGATAACCTGTGTACATGGGATGGCCGGCATTGCCCGCATGATGGACGCGAACATACCAACCATCTTGTCCGTTCAGGTCGGCTTCTTCGGTATAGGTAGGTTCATTGAAGTTGAAGGTGACCTCTGTCTGGGCCATCAGACCGATGCCCAGAGCCATCATCATAAGGAATAAAAATGTCTGTTTCATATTGATTGACTTTTAACTATTGTAAATTCAATTTATCTGAAATCCATCCACCAAACCTTGGTTTGTCTCGTGTCGCCATGCAACATCCTGGTCAATTGTTCGGTGTAGTTTTCGTAATTGTATTCTATTTCTTTTTGAGGATATTCCATTCGATAGGAAGTCAACTTGGCATGGTTGGTAGTGGTAGGCGTCGCCATGGTGCGACGGGCCAGAGCCCAAGCTTCCCAAGGTTGACGGAAGAGGTTCAACCAACGCTGTTGATAGATCATTTTCAAGTAAAACTCTTGACTGCCATCATATTCGGGATTCATCCAAACAGCGTAATTCATCACATTGGCTGCCATGTTGTTGCTCCAAGCCCAAATATCGAGGTTGTTGACATAATTGGTGTAATCGGGATAACGATAGGTCCAACGGGACGTCTGGTTGGGGATATGGGTCCAGAAGAGGAATGACTGGTAAACGCCTGACCGGATGGATTCGTCCGCGTTGAGAGGCGGTGTAATGCCACCGATATTGCGAACTTCAATTTCAGCCTTCATGAAGAGTACATCGGCATAGGTCACCAAAATTTGGGGTACGTATTTCTCGTCTCTTGTCAAATAGTAGTTGAAGGGTGAGAAAAGGCATGAGGGGCCTTTGAAGGTATAGCTGGCGTCGCGCGACTGGGCATAGGGGGAGCCACCTTCCGTTGGGGTGTCAATGGTGCGGATCTGTGGATAGGGTCTCCAGGCACCGTCAGGGAAACTATCAGTCTTATGGTTAGTGTCGAAGAACAAATACGTGCGGTAGTCATAAATCCTCCAATTGTCCCTATTGTCGGGCTTGGCAAGGCAACTCCAGATGGTCTCGCCCATGCGGAGGTGCTTGTGTTCACGGAATGACCAATTGGTATCCCAGTTAGTACCCAATACACTGGGCCACAGGCAGATGCCTCCACCTGTTGTGCTACCACCCGAAACATTCATCTGGGTATAGATAAAATGATAGGCGTTCACCAACAAAGGCGTGGAATAATTGGGATCCTTGTCATACATACGAAGACCATGTCTGAGGATCAACGAATTGGCAAACTCTGCCCACAGCGTGTAGTTGTTGTTGAGCAGCACGTCGTATGACAGTTTATAAAAATCATTGCCCAAAGGGGTGGCTATCGTGTCCTTTTGCAATACGTCACGTGACCAGACCAACTCTTCCAGCAAGGATTTATAGATGCTTTCTTGGGTATCCCATTCAGGTTTCATGGTCTCTTGTGAAGCTGCATTTTCCCAAATACGACCCGCCTGGGAATAGGGAATGTCGCCGAAGATATCCGTCACCTTAAAGGTCTGGTATGCTTTCAGCACGTTCAGTTGGGCGCGTACCTTGTCGCAAATCGCAGTGTCGGCCTGTTCTTCATCATAGGCATCGAAACGTTTTTCCAGTTCACGGATGTTGGCCAGCATGTAATAGTAATCCGACCAAACTGCCGAAATGCCGATTTGTGAATTGCCCCAAGACTCAGATGTCAAAGCACCGAGTTCTGTTTCAGGATACCAGATCTCGTTTTGCAGGTAAAACTGCTCGTTCATGCTTTGTTGCAACGATCCCACCACACCGTTAAAAAGTGCTTCGATGGTTGTTCCCGTAGGTGAGAACGGATCTCGATTCATGTCTTCAAAGTCTTTGGTACAAGAGACCATTATTAGACTCATTATAATACTGTATAATACCTTTTTCATAATTCTTCTTACTCCTTACTTCTGTCTTCTGACTTCTATTACAAATTCACCTTTAATGATAGCATGACAGACCTCGTCCCTGGATATGATCCGTATTCCAATCCCTGGGCATTGCCAGAGCCTTGTGTCCCTTCAGGGTTGATGTTGTCGGGCAAAGTCTTGTAGAAATAAAACAGGTCACGACCCACCAATGAGATGGAAGCCTGTTTGAAGAAGTTTTGCTTGTCGAGCCATTTGCGTGGGAAGTCGTATGTCAACGACAGTTCGCGCATCTTGATCCAAGTGTTGTCCACAATGCCTGGAGTGGTGAGGATGTTGCCCCATCCGCCAAAGTTGGGCATGTATTTATAGAGGTAATGTACCACATGATCGTTTTCCACGGCTTCGCCCGTCTCGGTATTGATGCAATAGCCAGGAAGAATGACACCGTAGTTGCCAATGTAATTGCCATCGGCATCGTAATAGCGCAGACCGTTGCCTTCACGCTCGTAAAGTGTTTCCGGACTTTGACCAGTCTGCATACCCACCACGTATGAAGCACAGTAGATCTGGCCTCCCAACTTGGCATCGACCAAAGCGTACAGCGACCAGTTTTTGTAGGAAGCCCTTAAATTGATACCACCTGTTAACAAGGGGGCGCAGTTGCCTACAGGTACACGGTTGTCTGTCTTCAAATAAGTGGTACCCGACTCATTGAGGAGTGGTAGGGCGTTGCCATCGGCATCGTAGAAAGGACCAACGGTAGTGCCATCGGGCATGGTGTATTCATAAACGTAGTCCCAACCATAGATGGTGCCGTATTCCTCGCCTTCCTCCACTGCGACGGCGGGACCGTTGGAACCCCAAATCTCAGAGAGCAAATACATGTTGGCTCCAGCAAGATCGACAATTTTGTTTTTGTTGCGAGCCAAATTCAAGCCCACTTGAACGCCGTAATCCTTGGCTTGTGCGATATCGTAAGTCATGATGGCCTCAATGCCTTTGTTGGTCACCACACCTGTGTTAATAGTCACATTGCTTGCGCCCGATGAAGGAGCGAGCGGTGAGGAAAGGATTTGATCCCATGAGTAGATGTCGTAATAAGTGAAATCCATGTTGAATCTTGCACCGAGACCCAAGTCGAAGCCAAATTCAAAGGCGCGTTGCTTTTGGGGTTTCAGTTCCAAAGGCGGCACTGTGGAAGGCAATGACGAAGAGAGTTGATGGCCAAACGAGCCCGTGTTATAGGTATAAGTGAGTTGATAGGGCTCTGTGTCGCTCGCAGTCTGTGCCCAAGATCCTCTCAGCTTTAAGAAGTTGACAGGACCCCAATTCCAGTTTTTAAAAGCGGACGTCGGCACAAAACTCAAGGTCGCCGAAGGATAGAAGTAGCTGTTGCGCGTGACCGGCAGCGTTGACGACCAGTCGTTACGGCCAGTCACGTCAAGGAATAGCCAGTTGTTATAGCTCATGTTCAAGAAGGCATATAACGAGTTGACTTGTTTTTCCCATTTCGACTCTCCGAAGACTCGTTCCGTGGCTGAAGAGTAGTTGTAAATGGTATAAAGATTGGCATAAGCCCAATTTCCAGAGCTGCCATTGAGACCGTCGCGATAACCGTAATACTGTTCGCCACCAACAGAGAAACGTATGTTGAGCGGAGTGTCAAAGAGTTTGTCCTTATAGGCAGTGAGCAGAAAGTCCATGTCACGGGTAATGGAGGTGTTTTTCTCTTTTTTATAATAGCCGCCTGCCATTTCGTCGATGGTGGTGGGTTTGTGTCGTGTAATATAGTTGTCGTTGGTCCAGTCAAGGGCTACCTTGGCGTTGGCGCTCAACCAAGGCGTGATGTCGTACATCAAACGGACAGATCCAAACATCTTGTCGCGATCGAGTGTCGTGTTGTTATTGTAGAAAGTCCAGAAAGTGCTGCTGTAGATATATTGATAGGGATAGCCATCAAACTGGTTCATTGTTCCATCAGGATTTTCGTAAGAAGTGACTTCCAAGCCTTTCCAGCTGCGAGGCCAACTGTAGAGCAACCCTTTGTTGAAGTTGCTGTTCGATTCACCGATTTCAGGGGAGTTCAAACGGTAATAATCCAGATAGGTGAAGGCCACATCAACTTTGATCTTGTCGGAAACGTTGATGAGGGAACCTACGTTGACGGTGGACTGGCGAAGGTTGCAGTTGTCGATGATGGCATCAGTACGCGAGTCGGTGAACGACACACGGATGCTTCCAAAGTCGCCGGCATTTTGCAGCGAGATGTTGTTGTTCATCGTGTGGCCATTGTGGTACAACAGGCTGAGGTTGTCGGGTTGGGGATCGTATTTGCGCACCACACCGTCCCACCAAAGTACGCTCTCGCCATTCATCTCTGGACCCCAGCTTTGGGCACCGCCATAGTAGCCAAAAGTGGTGTTGGTAGGTTCGCCTGCCGGGCCGTCATCGACGCTATAAATACCTGGATATTCATATACCTGGTTGCCGTCCTCGTCGAACATTCCCTCTATGGGGGTCAATGTAGGCGTGTTGAAGGTGATGGGACCTCCTGCGCCATATTTGTTCTGCACCGAGCGAAAGAGGTATGGTTGCGTAATCTTATATGAAGTATTGTAGCTGATACCCAATCCACGTTGTTTACTGCCTTTCTTGGTAGTGATGAGTACCACGCCGTTGCCGCCTCGTGAGCCGTAAAGGGCGGCCGCAGTGGGGCCTTTCAAGATATCAATGTTCTCGATGTCTTCCTGGTTGATATTGTTCAGGGCTGTACCCCAATCACGTCCACCACTCCAAGCGGTGACGCCACCTTCGTTGGTCATAGGGACACCGTCCACCACGATGAGCGGCTGGTTGTCGCCCAAGATGTTGTTGTTACCACGGATGACGATACGCGAAGCACCACCGTCAACGCCGTTAGGGTTGATGATCTGAACACCTGCGGAACGTCCGCTCAAGGCACTGATCACGCTACCGGAACCTGACTTGGCAATCATATCGCCTCCGATTTCTTCGGTGGCATAACCCAATTCCCTTTTCTGACGTTTGATACCCAAAGCTGTTACCACGACATCGTCAAGCAGTTGTGCATCCTGATCCAAAGTGACATTAATCTTGGAACGACCATTTACGGCATGTTCCTGAGTGGTGAAACCAACGTAGCTGAAAACCAAAACAGCCTTGGCGTCCACTTCAATGCTGTAATGGCCGTCAATGTCGGTGATGGTTCCAACACTGCCGCCTTTTTCCTTGACTGTTACGCCTGGAAGTCCGAAACCATCATCGCTTGAAACGACGGTACCTGTTACCGTCAAATGCTGGGCAAAGGTCGTAACAGAGGAAAACAAAATGAACAACCAAAGAAATAGTAAATATTTTTTATACATATATAATAAATTTATTAGTACTAAATTCTATTTAATACGATTAAAAAACAAAAATATAAAAAAATAGTTAAAATCAAAGAGTATGAACCTCTTTCATGAAAGAATTTCAAACTTCGCTATCCTTGCTCAACTGGCTGAACGATTTGGGTGCCAATTCGGGCATGACACGTTTCGTAAAGGCGTTCTTATTAACCAACTGCTTGATTTCAAGTTTTTTAAGCCATTGTGCACAATCCATTTTCTTCCTTGATTTGCAATGGCCTATCATGGTTTTGACAAGCGCTTCGAATTTTGCATCACCTATGCGTTCGGTGGCGACAAGACGGCGATTTTCAATAATGAGGTCGGTGATAGGTATTTTCACAGGACACACTTCCACGCAACGGCCGCAAAGAGAACACAAGGTGGAGAGGTGCTGGAAATCCTCCAAGTCTTTCATCAATGGGGTCATCACCGTACCAATAGGTCCGATATAGGTAGTGCCGTAAACGTAGCCGCCAATGTTCTTGTAGATGGGACAAACGCTGACACAAGCACCGCAATGGATGCATGACAACGCCTGTCTTGCTATCTCGTTGCCAAGCAAGTCGGTACGACCGTTGTTGAGCAGAATGACCACCATTTGTTCAGGACCTTCGCCGTCTTTTGATGGTCCCATGGTAATGGAACTGACAGCATTCAAAGGATAACCTGTGGCATGGGATGAAGTGAGTGGAAGCAAGATGCTGAGGTCTTCCATGGAAGGAATCACTTTGTCGATGCCGGCGACAACAATATGGATCTTGGAAGAAGCACAAGCCTTGAGGATGTTGCCTTCATTTTCAGCCAAGACCACGGCTCCTGCATCCGACACCAAAAAGTTGACGCCCGTAATGGTGACTTGCGCCTTGTTGATGGATTGACGGATCTGATGACGGATGAAGTTGACCATTTGCTTTGAGCTGCTGTCTAGTTTCAACTTAAAATGGTCGTGCAAGATTCCATTGATCTCTTCCTTGGATAAGTTCAGAGTTGGAAAAACGGGATGATATGGTGCTTTGTTTGCCGTCTTCAAGATATAGCGTGCCACACTTGTCTCATACAAAGGCACCTTTTTTATATTAAGGTAATCATCAAGTTCAATCTCATCAAGGACGACAGAATTGGAACGCATCACTCCCTTAATGTCGCGCTTGTTGATGAGTTCCCATATCATTTCCTGGGCATCTTCCACGTCTCTGGCCCACAAGACATTGCCGCCGTTTTCAGTGAAATGGGTCTCGAAATCAACCAACAGCTTTTCCAGGTTCATCAATGACTTGTTGCGTAGAATATGAGCGCGTTGACGTTCCAAATCGGCGTTTCGATAGTTGATCCGGCTGTTGTCAAAGCGTTTTTCGTAACAACCCGTGCTGTAGTTGATTTTCTGCCAATGCTCTTCATCGAAGGCAATCTTGCAGTCTTCCTTGAATTTCGACATCCAATTACTCATAGTTCTCGTCTATCTGTTCAATTTTCTCCACTCGCCTGATATGACGTCCACCTTCGAAAGGCGTAGTCAAAAACTTTTGGACCATTTCCCAAGCCAAATCAAAGGGGATGAAACGTCCTGGAAGTGACAAGATGTTGGCATCGTTGTGTTGTCTGGCGAGTTCAGCCAATTCTACATTCCAGCACAAGGCGGCCCTTACATGAGGATGCTTGTTGGCTGTCATCTGGGCTCCGTTTCCGCTGCCGCAAAGTATGATGCCCAACGGATATTCTCCATGCTCGATGGCTCTTGCCAAAGGATGAATCATATCGGGATAGTCCACACTCTCTTTGCTATAGGTACCGTAATCTTTCACTTCATAACCGGCTTCCAGCAGTTTTTCAATCAAAAATTGCTTCATTTCAAAGCCGCCATGATCAGATGCTATAGGAATAATTTGGTTCATTTTTTCAGATGTTCATATTTTTTCGCAAAGGTATGTTTTTATCTCAATAACCACAATAATAACTTCTTATTTATGAGTGTTTTACTCGTTGTCAATAATCAACAGATTTAAAATATTTAATTGATATTCAAATATTTATATTTTTATCAACAATTTAACTGTTGATAAATTGTGATAATTTGGAGACGGTTGCTCATTGGGTGTTTATTTCTTTTGATAGCGTTTTTTTTCAACGCTGATTTTTTATTATCAACATCGAAACACCTATCTTGTCATTGAAAAATATTCCATAAAAAATTTTTTTTTGATTTTTCTTGCAAAAATAGAAATGCTTGAAAATGACAAGCCTTTTGAAAAAAATTCTAAGACCTCTAAAAGCTTGTAAGAATAATGCAAGTTTTTTAAGAAAAAGTTATGCAACGTTTCACAAACGTATTAATCACCCATTAATCAAAATTTTTAAAAAAAGTTGATGATCGATTAATGATGAACTGTGCAAAATCGAAGGCGACTGGCATCAATGTTTTTATTAGTTTTGCATTCAGATGAAAATAGTGATTGAATGAATAAAACTGCCTTTATAGGGTTGTTACTGCTATGTATTTGCTATTCCGGATTGTTGAATGGACAGTCTGGTTATCAAGTATATTGGTATGAAAATGATAGTATTTCTTCAGAAGGAACCCTACGAGATGGCAAACCTGACGGCTATTGGAAGACCTATTATGAAAGTGGCCAGCTTAAGTCGGAAGGCAATCGAAAAGACTTTTTGTTGGACGGCCTTTGGTTGTTCTATTCTGAAGATGGTGACACTACATTGGCAGTGAACTATCTCAAGGATTTGAAACAAGGAATTAGAAAAACATATCTCTCAGACGAGATCCTTGAAGAACAATTCGACCAAGGCATAAGGGTGAATATGAGCCGCTGCTATGACAGACAATACCGTTTATTGCAGGTCATCCCAATACGAAACGGTTATGAAGACGGGCTTTCTCCAATCTATGACACTACAGGTAGGCTTATCGAGATCATCAGTTACAAAAAAGGCTTTGTCAACAGCCGAGAAGTGATCAATCGCTATGACTCACAAGGGCGCAAACACGGTTATTGGAAAGCTTTTTATCCAAATTTCGATTTGAAATGGGAACAGTATTATAAGCATGGATTAAGGGATGGCTTCTACAAGGAATATGACGAAAAAGGCAACTTGAAAGTCATTACTAAATATGTGAATGACGTAGAGGTGATAATAGAATCGGCTACGAAACCGCTCCAGATGCAACATGAATACTATCCCAACGGCCGCATCAAGCGCGAAGCCTCTTTCCGTGATGGAAAAAGAGAAGGTACATGGCGCGAGTTTGATGAAAATGGCAATGTGATCAGTTCGCAAATCTACCAAAACGGTCGTTTGGTCCAATCAGGAGTCATGGATACAGATGGCACCCGTCGTGGCGAATGGGTGGAACTTTATCCTGATAGCACTCTTCGTGCAAAAGGATTTTTCATCAATGGAAAACGTTCAGGAGAATGGCGTTTCTATTATCCAGGTGAAATATTGGAACAGCTCGGCAACTACAAGGACGGAAAACTTGACGGTACCTGGACCTGGTATGATCTTTCAGGTAAGATCCAAAAACAAGAAGATTTCCTTGACGGTGTTCCCGAAGGTTCATACATAGAATATGACGAACTGGGCAACTGCATCGCTAAAGGTAACTATTTCGATGGATTGAAGACTGGGAGATGGAAAGAACAGTCAGGCGAGACCTCATTTGAAGGTGAATACCGTAACGGTCATCAAGTAGGAGAATGGGTGTCGTATTACGCCAATGGCAAGATGGCTTTTAAAGGCTCATTCAAAGGCGGCTATCCCGATGGAGAACACCTGTATTATTATCCAAATGGGCGCCTTCGTGAAGTTCAATCCTATTCGGGCGGCATAAGAAATGGCGTGTGGAAAAAGTTTCTTGATACAGGAGAACTGTTTTTGGAAGAACGCTATGAACAGGACAAAGACGAGATTTTAAGGGATCAGCAATAAACAATGATGGATAAAGCAATGAGAATTGGCATTGTGGCACCGGCAAGAAAAGTTTCTCCCGAAGAGATGTCATTTGCCTTCAGCTGGCTTCAGGAAAAAGGCATGGAACCCGTCTATGACAAGCGATTGTTTACCTCTTCTGACATCTTTGCCGGCGATGATACTTTCAGGGCGACAGTGATTCAGGAACATATGGATCGTCCCGATATTGATGCCATTTGGTTTGCCCGTGGTGGCTATGGCAGCATCCGGATTATCGACAAGCTTGACTTCACCTTATTAATTAAGCATCCCAAGCCTTTTGTCGGGTTCAGCGACAGCACCGTGTTTCATGGCAAGATGCAGCGGCTAGGCATCCCAAGCATTCACGCCTCCATGCCCTATTGTTTGGACAACAAGACTCCCGAAGCCTTGCAATCGCTTTATGATGCCTTGATAGGAATGCCGTTGCATTATGAAATCCCTTCACATCCTTTGAATCGTTTGGGTGCTGTTGATGGTGAAATGGTTGGCGGCAACCTGTCGGTGCTGTATGGCATGTTGGGTTCCGATTCGTTTCCCGAGACCGACGGAAAGATCCTGTTTCTAGAAGAGGTGGACGAGTACATCTATCATATTGACCGTATGATGCGAGGCTTGAAACGCGCTGGCAAATTATCACAGCTGAAAGCCTTGATAATCGGTGGTTTGACACAGATACACGACAACCCAGAGCCGTTTGGAAAAACGGTGGAAGAAGTCATCAGTGAGGTTGTCGCGGAATATGGCTATCCAATTTGTTTTGGCTTTCCGGCCGGTCATTTTTCTGACAATCGCGCAATCCTCCTGGGAAGAAATGCTACACTCGTTGTTAATGAAAAAGCTGTGGTCTTTGAAAACGGAATGATTTGAAAATCACTTGAAATTTCCTACCACTTCCAAGGCTTCGGCCAGCATGTTGATATCCTTCACTTCGATTCGGTCAAACACCGGCTTCACCTTTTCAAGGATACCTAGATGAACCAACAACACATGGTCGGGTTGTTCCTCCAACAAGCCCTCTGGTATCTTGTTTTTCGCCATGTTCAAAGCCATGCCAACCAGACCGTCCATGCCAAATCCGCCCGAATATTTCATCCTTAGGTCGCTGCCGACAATATCCAATACCTTCAAGTCAATGCCCACCTTCTTTTTCATGATGCCGAGATTCAGCTCATACATCACCTTGACAGTCTTATCGTCAACAGGTTCGAAACTAATGGGTTGATTAGTGTTCTCAGTGACGATGCGTTGGAGTTCCTGGTAGGAAATGGATGCTTTCATGACTTAAAAGATTATCGTCCACAAAAGTAAATAATTCTTATCTTTGCCGCTCTGATTGATAAACAAACCTATTACAATACCATGAAAAAACTGTTTTTCTCTTTTACTTTTATCCTTTTGATAACTGTGACAAGTGTCCATTCTCAAGATAGGAAACCCGATTGGATGCGTTGGCACTACCTCTCCGAAGAGGAAATGAATTCACCAGTCAGAAATGAGAATTTCATTGAAACGGATCCTCCGACTGGCACACCTCGTTTTGTGGCCGAATTTGAGCCCATGCAAGGTGTGATGATTCGTTATCCCCTTGGCATCCCTACCAGTTTGGTCGTTCAGCTGGCCAACAACTGCCATGTGTATTGCGTAACCCAACAGCAAAACAATGCCCAAAATGCTTTTCAAAATGCTGGTGTCAACATGAACAATGTTACCTTTGTCATTGCTCCTTCAGATTCCTATTGGATTCGCGACTACGGCCCATGGTATATCTTTGAAGATCGTGATCCCGCCATTGTTGACAACAAATACAACCGCAACCGTCCCAATGATGACAACATGTCGCAGGTGTTCGCTAATTTCTGGAACATCCCGATGTATGGCATGAACCTGACCCACACAGGTGGTAATATGATGGAAGACGGTCGTGGCCATGGCGTAAGCGATGAGCTGGTGTTTCAGGAAAACTACAATAATGAGACCAACGTCCGTAACAAGATGCGCGACTATCTTGGCATCGATCCCTACCATGTCACCCTCGACCCGCAAGGCGACTATATCGCCCATGTGGACTGCTGGGGCAAATACCTCGCTCCCGACAAGATCTTGATTGCCCGTGTGCCACAGAGCAACTCCCACTATAACGACTACGAGTCGGTGGCCAATTACTTCGCAAACACCAACTGCTGCTGGGGCTATCCCTACCAGGTGTATCGTGTGGACGAACCTGGTGGCTATACCTTGGCTCCTTATACCAACAGCTTGATTCTCAACAAGACCGTCTATGTGCCAATGGGCGACAATGCCAGTTATAACCAACAGGCTTTGGCAGTGTATCAAGAAGCCATGCCGGGTTACGAGATTGTTGGTGTCACCAACAACGACTGGAGCATCGGCTGGGAAAACACCGACGCCTTGCACTGCCGCACCCGTGGCGTGATGGATTTCAACATGCTTTTTGTGGATCACCGCAACGTACTGCATGGCGAGCAGGAATGGCAAGCTTCCTATCCTGTGGTCAGCAAGTTCATCGCCTATAGCGGTCAAGAGCTGAAACAAGATTCACTCCTTGTTTATTATAGCATCAACGGCGGTGCATACCAAGTGGCTCACATGAGCGCTACGGGTAATCCTGACGAGTATGTAGGCTACATCACTGGATATCAAAGCAATGATTCCATCGATTATTACGTGTTCGGTGCCGATGAATCAGGTCACCGCTACACGCAGCCTGTCTTTGCCGAGCTGGGTCCCCACCACTTTACCGTGGGACCTCACACTCCTTCGGCTGAATTGACATTCTCAACCGATACCTTGTGGTTTAACTACATGGGACAAGAAAGGTCCTTTGAAATCATGAATGAAACGACAGAACCAATCCGGATCAACGAAATCATCCCGGAAGATGGTTCCGCGTTAAACATCATGGAACCCAATTGTCCTTATATCATCGGACCCGGTCAATCGGTGACAGTATCGGTGGTGCTTCAGACTCCTCCTTTGAAAGATGACTTTTATTCCTATAAGATTCAGATCTTTACTGAAGAAGAACAGTATTATGTGATGGCTTATGTTGTCAACACGGTTTATGACATGGGCTTGTACATCCCTGGATCACCTATGGTTGAACTGACCGTCAACGAACCCATGGCGCAACCTTATGTTGTCAATGGCAACTACGGGACACAGTCGCCTATTGAGATCACTGCGGTTTACGAAGGTGATGGACAATATTTGGAATTGACCCATCCATCCCTGCCTTATTCTTTGCAGGCTGGTGCAAACTTCGAGATCACGATAAAGCCCTATCCCATGGTCAAAGGCGTGGTGACCACCAACGTTATCATTGAGTCGAGCGACGGGACCTTGGTTTTCTATGTGAGCATCGACGAAGACTTGCTCTCTGTTTCCGAGCTTTCCACCGAGACCAAGCTCTATCCCAACCCGACCACAGGCAACTTCACCGTGGAAGGCTTGAATATGGCTAAGGTGGAAGTCTATAACCTTGTCGGCCAAAAGGTTTACTCCGAGCAAGGCAAGTTAGTCAATATCAACGCCAGCGAATGGAACAAGGGAATTTATCTTGTTTCCATCACGGATAACAACGGCGCTGTGGAGACTAAGAAACTGGTTGTAAAATAAGGATACAACCAAAGCATTAGATAGGGGTTTACGGACTAATGAGCTTCGCTCATAAGGTCCATAAACCCCTATTTAATGCTTGATCAAACGTCGAACTTGAATTCGGCGTCGAACCAGCCTGTATCTTCTTTCAATAAATCGTATTCTTCACCGGTGAGATGATCTACGACGTGTACGGTGCCTTTGATGTCGTCGTAGGTGAATGTGAACTGCGAGTTCACGTCGTCTAAAGGAACGTCCATTTTAGTTGTCAATACTGTTGAGGCTGCAAAATTACGAATATTTCTGGATTCCCATAGGTTTCAAAGACAAATTTAAAATGGACATAGGGACAAAAAAATAGAGCGACCTACTGGTCGCTCTATTGTTGCTTGGCTTTAAGCTGCCATTTGCCATGACAGCCATCGGCATCTTACTCTTCTTCCTTCTGGCTCTCTTCGTATTCCTTGAGCAGGCGTTGCTGCACATCGGCGGGAACCTGGGCGTACTCGGCATACTTCATGGTGAAGGTGCCACGGCCTGAGGTCAGGGAGCTGAGGGTGGTGGAGTAACGGTCCATCTCTGCGAACGGAACCTTGGCGTGGATGGTCTGGTAGTTGTGATCGCTATCCATACCCATCACGATGCCACGGCGGCCGGTAAGGTCGGTCATGACAGCACCCATGAGGTCGGCGGGCATACGCACGTCGAGGTCATAGATAGGTTCCATGATCTTGGGGCCGGCGTTCTTGAAGGCCATGGAGAAGGCCATACGACCAGCGATCTTAAAGGCCATTTCGTTGGAATCGACCGGGTGCATCTTACCGTCATATACATAGACGATGATGTCACGGGCGTAGGATCCAGTCAGAGGGCCTTGCTCCAAGCGCTCGTTGATACCCTTCAGGATGGCGGGCATGAAACGTGCGTCGATGGCGCCACCAACAACGCAGTTGGCGAAGATGAGCTTACCGCCCCAAGGCAGTTCGTACTCGTCCTTGGTACGCACGGCGAGTTCCTCGGGATCGGTGTAGCCTTCATAGTAAGGCTGGAGCCAGAGGTGCACCTCACCGAACTGACCACTACCACCGGATTGTTTCTTGTGACGGTAGTCGGCCTTTGCTGACTTGGTGATGGTCTCGCGGTACGGGACTTTCGGAGTGCTCAACTCGACACCGATCTTATAGACATTGTCGAAGTACCACTTCAAGGTGTTGAGGTGGTATTCGCCTTGGCACTGGAGGATGTTCTGGCGGAGTTCGCGTGACATGCCGGCGATGACGGTCGGGTCAGTCTTGTGCATGTCGTTGAGGATGCCGCCGAGTTTTTCATCTTCCTGTGAGTTGGCAGCCTTGATGGCGATCTGGAAGATCGGTTCCGGGAATGGAATGGGCGGGAAGGCAGCATCGGCAACCTTGGCATCGACCAAGGAATCACCAACGCGACCGTCCTTCAATTTGATGGTGCAGATGATGTCGCCAGCGTTGACTTTTTCCACCTCTTCACGGTTCTTGCCGCGGAAGACAAGAAGTTGTGAGATACGTTCCTTGTTGCCGGAACGAGGATTCACGAGGTCCTGGCTCTTGACGACGGTGCCGCCATAGACGCGCATCCAAGCGACATCGCCGAGGTTCTGCTCGGTGGTCACTTTGAAGATCTGCAAGGCGGTGGGATCGTCGTTGCTGTTGTGGAACTCGGTTCCGTTTTCGGCTTTGATGGCCGGAAGGTCAGCGGGCGACGGACAAGCATTGATGAGGAATTCGCAAAGGCGATAGACGCCCACGCCACGTTTGGCAGCGCCACAGATGACTGGGAAGATGTCACGGTTGATGATACCCAAACGGATACCTTGTTCCATTTCTTCTTCGCTCAGGGTCATCTCTTCAAAGAACTTCTCCATAAGGGCCTCGTCACCTTCGGCGGCGTGCTCGATAAGGTTGTTGTGAAGCTCTTCGGCCTTGCCCATCTCAGCGGCGGGGATGTCTTGGATCTCAGGAGCACCGTTGCCGTTCTTGAACACCAACATCTTCATGAGAATCAAGTCGATGACGGCGTTGAAGTCTTCACCCGTGTTCACAGGGTATTGGATCGGAGTGACCTTGTCGCCGAAGTACTCTCTCAGTTCGCGGATGGCATTGTCGAAGTTGGCATTGCTATGGTCGAGCTGGTTCATGAAGAACACCACGGGCTTCTTGGTGGTCACGGTGTGACGCCAAGCGTTTTCTGTGGTAGCTTCAACGCCGGCTTGGGCGTTGACAGTGAGGACTGCGGTGTCGGCAGCGTTGAGGCAGGAGACGATGTCACCAGAGAAGTCACTGAAGCCTGGTGCGTCCAGGATGTTGATTTTCTTGTCGTTGATGATGGTGTACATCATCGTGGCATGGACGGAGATCTGACGTTCCATCTCGATTGGACGATAGTCGGAAACCGTGTTTTTCTCTTCTGTGCTTCCTTTTCTGTTGATGACCTTGCCTTCGAAAAGCATGTTCTCAGCGAGGGTGGTCTTGCCGGACTTCGCTGCACCGATCAGGGCGATGTTCCGGATTTCGTTTGTTTTGAATTCCTTCATTGTTTATTTGATGTCTTACTGTTTATAAATATTCTATTTGAGAATCAGGGTGCAAAGGTACTAAAATCCAGTTGATTTCAAAGGATTTTTTATGAAATAGTTTTTTGCATCAAAGTTGTTGCAAGGTTTGGTAGATGTTTTGCCAGCGAGAATCTTCCATTTTTGCCCCTAACACCTCGATAATGTTGGCAGCAAGCGTGGCTCCCATTTTTGCACATTTCTCAAGCTTTTCACCTTTGACAAAGCCAGCCATGAAGCCTGCCGCCCACATGTCGCCAGCCCCTGTGGTGTCTATCACCTTGGCTGGGATGGGACCGATGGTGACGGTCTCGTTGCCATGTTGCACAAGCGATCCCTTGGCGCCCACTTTTACGATGGCGATGTCGCACAACGAAGCCAGTTCCTTCAGGTTGTCCTCGGGTCGCTCGAATCCGGCAAAGGCAGCCGCTTCGTCTTTGTTGGCAAATACGATATCGACATAGTCGCGGAGGATATCCTTCATATAGTCGCGATTGACTTCCACCACGTTATAACTGGCCATGTCGAGGGCAACGGTCATGCCTTTTTCCTTTGCGATGGCCAGCGCGCGGTCCACCACCGGGCGGTTGAACACCAGATAACCTTCCACGAAAAGGATGTCCCATCCATCAAACAACTCTGGTTTCAAGTCATCGGGCGATAGTTCCAGGGCTGCTCCGAGATAGGTGGCGAAGGTGCGTTCGCCATCCTTGGAGATGACCGCTTGGGCACATCCGGTGGGCGTAACGGTTTTCGGCATCATGGGCCTGACACCGGTCTTCACCATCTCTTGTTCGAAGAACCGTCCCAGTTCATCGTCACCTACCTTGCCAATGTAGCCGGTCTGCACTCCAAGTCGCGCAGCACCACTCATCGTATTGGCTGTGGAACCTCCCGCCGCCATGGCACTGCCATATACCTTCAACTGGTCACCTACCACTTTGGAAGTGGCGGCGTCAACATGTTGCATCGTTCCTTTGGGCAGATTCAACTGTTCCAGGATATTGTCATCGGGTATCTGAGTCAGCATGTCAACCAAGGCATTGCCTATTCCAAGTATTTTTTTTGTTGCCATAATGTGTGTTTTTGATAGAAAGTGCAAAGATACGAAATTATATTTGTTTTTATAAAAAAATAAATCACTGGTTATCAGTGATTTAAAAATAAACTTGTAAAAAGTTGTAAAAAAAACCTTGCGTGGATAAAAAAAAGATGTACCTTTGCAGCCGCAAATGCCTCCTTAGCTCAGTTGGTTAGAGCATCTGACTGTTAATCAGGGGGTCTCAGGTTCAAGTCCTGAAGGGGGCGCGTTTCATGTTATTAATTTTTTGAGTAGAAGTCCATTACGGGTTTCTACTTTTTTTATTTCCCCGTCGCGCTCCCCGCCCTTCTCATGGCTTCCATGTTCAGCACAGCCTTCACACTTGGGATGTTCACAAACTTTCTGAATGGATAAAGCAAGTCAACAGCAAGCTTCATCCACCATTTGTAAGTAATATCCAGTTGGCAGTAAGCTTTCCTAAAGTTGAAGTTTTCCATCAGAAAATTCTGGATATTTGAATGTTCAGTTATTGTCCGGGCTCCGTCGGCAACATATCGGAATTTTCGTTCTCCAAGGTAATGTTCGTTCAAAGAATGGAAAAGCCCATAATAGGGATAGGTATTGTTGTGCTTGTACTCGGGAAGGATACCGATCAGTCCGTATTCGCAACAATCAGGCGGCCAAATCCAAACCGTACAGAATCCAATCAGTTCTTTTTCATGAAATATTCCCCAATACTCATAGCCCCGATCCTTACATTCCAATAAATAATTAAGAAATAAGGCACTGTCCATTTTACGATCGGTGACAGTGTAGTCATCGTATGTGGCTTTCAAGACGTTCCATCCGTCTTGTTCGAGCAACTCGTAGCCAATCTTTTTAAAAGTCAATGCTTTCAGTGAACGCCTGATCTTGTTTCGTTCGTTTGATTTCAGCTCATCCAATCCTTCAAAACGGTCCTTGATGACATACCAGAAAGAGGTTTCTTCATTACAGTCGAAGTCGTATGTGTTGCGCACCAATAGTCCTCCTTTTTTCAACAAGGCGCGTCCTTCCTCTTTGCTGAGTTGCGGCTCATCGTGTGGCGCACCTTCATATCGCCAGGCCTTTCGATATAGATAAAAGCCTTTCAAGAGCAAATCCTTTTTTTAATGGCGTTGAAGACGTAACATGAAAAACTATAGAGCGCATTGAACAACGGCAGCTTTTCCTGTTGGCGATACACCCTCCAAAGGTCTGCAGAGGCTTTCAGCTTATTCGAACTGGCGGATTTGCTGCGAATTCGGTAAGAAGTCAAAGGTTCTGTAATGGCGTATGCCTTAAACCCTTTTTTCAAGATATTGAGCCAAGTGGCGGTGTCTTCGCTGGTTCGGAAATCAGGCACGTTGACTTGTCCGATGATTTCGGTATCAATCATCACGGTGGAGCAGCCGATGATGGTATTGCGAAGATAGGATTTATAATTCAAATCACCCGCTGTTTTGATGGTCTTATTCAAAGGCTTGCCACTTTCATCCACACAGTCGTAGCTGGTATAACTGAAACCGATATTGCGTTCAGTCATGAATTTCAGTTGTCGTTGCAACTTGTCTGGATGCCATAGATCGTCTGCGTCGAGGAATGCAAGAAACCTGCCTTGAGCCATTTGGATGCATTGGTTTCGGGCATTGGCGATGCCCTCATGTTGGATTTGGGTGGTGAAATGGATACGAGAATCCTTTTCGCAAAAAGCTTGAATGATCTTAATGGTATCGTCGCTTGAGTTGTCGTCAACGATATACAATTCCCAATTGGAAAAGGTTTGGTTAATCACCGAATTGAGCGTATCGGCAATAAACCGTTCCATGTTGAAACAAGGCACGATAACCGAAACAAGTGAACATTGTTTCTCCATGGCAATTTATTTCAATCCCTCAATCCAAACCTTGATCTGTTGCTCGTCGTGAAGCTTGCACACCAGCAAAGAGTGGTCACGATAAGCCACCAAATAGTCCTCCAGACCTTCCACCACCGCCTCGGTGCCTTCTTCTATATTGACAATGGTGTTGTGGTTGTTCACGGAGACGACCTTGCCCCTCAAGGCATTGCCGTCTGCATCCTTTTTGGCATGGGTGAACAACGAGCCCCAGGTGCCGATATCACTCCAACCGAAGTCAGCGGGAATGGTAAAAGTATCGGGCGACTTCTCCATGATGCCATAGTCGATGCTGATGTTCTGGCAGTCGAGAAATCTCGTGTTGATGAAATCTTGTTCTTCGTGGGTACCGAACTTGTCCTTGCCTTCGTCGAAGAGCGTTACCATAGCTGGAAGATCTCTACGGAAAGCGTTCAGGATGCCTTTCAGCGTCCAAAGGAAGATGCCGCTGTTCCAAAAATAATTGCCATCGGCAACGAATTTTACGGCAGTATCATAGTCTGGTTTTTCTTTGAACAACTCCACCTTTACCACTTCTTCTTGCTTCTGACTTCTTGCTTCTGACTTCTTCACCTGGATATACCCATAGCCAGTCTCCGGCCGAGAAGGCTTGATGCCAATAGTCATCAGGGCGTCGGGGTGTTGGTCCAAGAAGTTGAAACCCAATCGTATGACTCGTTGAAATTCTACTTCGTTGGTCACTAGATGATCGGCAGGAGTGACCACGATGTTGGCGTCTTTACATTGGTTTTGGATGCGATAACAAGCGTATGCAATGCAAGGGGCGGTATTACGTCGGGCTGGCTCACAAAGCACCTGCTCGGGTTTCAGCATGGGCAACTGTTCCAGCACTAGTCCCTTGTAGGCAGCATTGGTCACCACAAGGAAATTCTCATCTGGAATCACGGGACTGAAACGCTCGTAGGTACTACGGATGAAGCTTTTTCCAGTACCCAGAATGTCAAGAAATTGTTTGGGAAAATTATCTTTGCTTAATGGCCAAAAGCGACTGCCAATGCCACCGGCCATGATGATACAATAGTTTTGCATACTTAAGATTCGTGTTTGTCAAGTTGGCAGAAGACGCTGTTGTTGGATACATACTCTGGAACGATGTCTTTCATCACCGACACGATCTTGAAGTCGTCACAAGTTTCCGTTATCCTTTTCAGTGTCTCAATCAAAGCATCCACTTGTTTTTCTTCGTAATTGCGCACTTTGGCGCGAAGGATCTTGGGATTGTCGGTGGGGACGGTGTTCTCTTTCGTGGCAAGCAGCTCCTCATAGAGTTTCTCTCCCGGGCGAAGTCCAATTTCCTTGATCTCAATATCGGTCTTGTTCGAAAGCTGGATCATTTTTTTGGCCATGTCATAGATCTTCACAGGCTCGCCCATATCGAAAACAAAGATGTCTTTCTCTTCGCCGATGGAGCTGGCTTCCATGACCAGGCTACAAGCCTCGGGTATGGTCATGAAGAATCGGATGATGCGTTTGTCGGTGATGGTGATGGGCCCTCCCTTGGCCAGTTGTTTCTGGAAGAGAGGGATGACAGATCCGTTAGAGCCCAACACATTGCCAAAACGGGTGGTGATGAACTTGGTACTGCTTTGGCGACTTTGGGTATAGATCTCAGCGATGCGCTTGGTGGCACCCATGACGTTGGTGGGATTCACGGCTTTGTCGGTGGAGATCATCACAAATTTTTTCGCACCATAGCGAATGGCTAAATCGGCAATGTTTTTGGTTCCCAACACGTTGTCACAAACAGCCTCGTAAGGGTTCTCTTCCATGAAAGGCACATGTTTGTAGGCCGCTGCATGGTAGATCAGTTCAGGTTGGAATTTCTCGAAAATCTCTTCCATACGGCGTTTGTCCTTCACGCTGGCGATGACAAAGATCATCCTGTCAATCAACGTCTTGAACGCAGGAGTGTTCTTCAGCTCATATTGCAAGTCGTACATCGGCGACTCAGCCTGGTCGACCATCACCAACAGTTTGGGGTTGTAGTGCAGGGTCTGTCGGCACATCTCGCTTCCTATGGAGCCGGCGGCGCCCGTAATTAAAATGACCTTGCCGTTCACCTCCCTTTTCACATGTTCCTTGTCCAGCACGATAGGATCCCGACCCAACAGGTCCTCGATATTGATGTCCTTCACCTCGTTGGCTTTCACCTCGCCGTTCACCCAGTTTTGGAAAGAAGGGATGGTCTTCACTTTCAGCCCATATCTCATACCCTTTTCGATGATTTCCCTTTTCCGCTCTCCTGGAATGCTTGGCAAAGCCAAGATCAGCACTTGGATGTTGTTTTTGTTGATAAAATCGTTATTGAAAACCTTGGCTGAATCATAGATGGGAATAGTGTTGATGTCCTTGTTGGCTTTTTTCTGGTTGTCGTCGGCGAAGGCAACAATCTTGTATGGGGTTTCCTTGTCTTGTTGGATGGCACGGAATAACAACACACCGCCTTCACCAGCACCATAAATCACGGTATTGATGTTTTTTACTCCTGGATTCTTGTAGAACTCGTTGTAAATGCGTCGGATAAAGAAACGGCTCACCACCATGATCACCATGGATATCAAATAATGATATAGGATGATACGGTAGCCTGGAAGGATATGGCCGACAATCTTCGGGTTGATTTGGATGATGATGACTTTGGCGACTATGAGTATGGCCAAAGCGGTCGTGCAGGAGTGAAAGATCTTTCGGATATCGTTGAAACCCGAGTATCGAATCATTCCGTAATAAGTGCGAAATGTCAAGAACATTACGACATAAACACCCATTACAATAAAGACGCGATACCAATTCTTAAACAAATGATCGTGTCCAAGATTATGGTAATAAACGAAAAACATGGATATCGTATAGGCAACGAAAATCACCACGATATCAAAAGCCAACACCCAGATCCTAGGCAAAGAATCGTTGGCCTGCTTTCCGAAAAGGAAATTGCAGATTTTAAAGAAGATACTTTGTAACATGTAAGGAGTATTAATAAAGCCACCCAAAAGGATGGGGCTTGCATTCAAGGCGTGCCATTGGGTGATAGTCGCCTACCAGGCCGATGGGGTGAGCGTTACGGATTTCGTAAACGATCTCGATACAACGGCGGGCTTCTTCGATGCCAAATCCACGTCCATCAAGGATTTCCTCATAGCTTTTGGTGTGCAGTTCGGTGAATCCCTGGCTGAACTCGAATTCCTCGCCGTCGATTTTCAAGGTGCGGTAGGTGCGTTTCTCGCCTTCCACGGCGTTTGGAGGCAGGGTTTCGCCATTGATGCTGAGGAAATAGCGGACACGGGCCTTCTCCAATTCGAGGTAACCTGCTACACGGTCGTGCGACGCCACGTGGACGATGTTCTGTTTCACTTCACCGAAGATCCAACTCAGCATGTCATAGAAATGCACCCCGATATTGGTGGCAATGCCGCCGCTCTTGTTGATATTGCCTTTCCAGGAAGCGTAATACCAGTTGCCTCGGGAGGTGATATAGGTCAAGTCCACGTCATAGATCTTGTCTTTCGGACCTTCTTCCACTTTTTTTCTAAGGGCCTTGATCTTGTCGTGCAGGCGCAACTGGAGGATGGTATAGGCCTTGTGGCCCTGTCGTTCTTCCACCTTTTGAAGGGCATCGATATTCCATGGGTTGAGCACCAAGGGTTTCTCACAGATGACATCGGCACCGAGGCGTAGGCCATAACGTGTATGGGCATCGTGCAGGTAGTTAGGCGTGCAGATGCTCACGTAGTCGATCTTTTGGCCTTGATCGCGAAGCTTGGTATTATGCCGGTCGAAAAGTTCCTGTTCAGTGAAGAAGGCAGCGTTAGGAAAATAGCTATCCATGATGCCCACGCTGTCATTCTTGTCGTAAGCGGAGACCAGACAGTTCCCAGTGTCCTTGATGGCTCTGAGATGTCGCGGGGCGATATAGCCGCCCACGCCGATGATGGCGAATGTTTTCATTTAAAGGTTGTTCTTCTCGATGTCTTTGAAATATTTCACGGTGCCGTAAGTCATCTCGTCGCAGGCAGCATCATCGCACACGATGATGCCTTTGGGATGCATCTGGAGTACGCTGACGGTCCACATCTGGTTTACGGAACCTTCGACGGCGTGGGCGAGGGCACGGGCTTTGCCGTGTCCGTTCGCGAGGATCATGACCTCGCGGCTGTCCATGACAGTGCCCACGCCGACGGTAAGAGCGGTCTTGGGCACCTTTTTGATGTCGTTGTCGAAGAATCTCGAATTGGCTATGATGGTATCGGTGGTCAGCGTCTTCACTCGCGTGCGCGACGTCAGCGAACTGCCAGGCTCGTTGAAGGCGATGTGTCCGTCGGGACCGATGCCACCCATGAAGAGATCGATGCCGCCGTAGCTCTTGATTTTCTCTTCGTAACGAGCGCATTCGGCTTCAAGGTCTTTGGCATTGCCGTTGAGGATGTTGACGTTTTCCTTCTTGATGTCGATATGGCTGAAGAAATTGTTCCACATGAAGCTGTGATAGCTCTCTGGATGGTCTTCCGGGATGTTGACATACTCGTCCATGTTGAAGGTGACCACGTTTTTAAAGGAAACCTTACCCGCCTTGTAGAGTTTGACAAGTTCACGGTAAGTGCCAATAGGCGTCGAACCCGTAGGCAATCCGAGGATGAAAGGTTTCTTGGCGGTGGGCTTAAATGCTTTGATGCGTTCAACGATATGGTTGGCGGCCCAATGCGACATGTTGTCGTAGTTTTTTTCGATAATGACTCTCATTTTTATAGAATTTAAAATTTAGAATTCAGAAGTAAGAAGTTTATTTATGGAGGCGATAAAATCTTCGGTTTCTTGTCGAATCTGTTTCACGAAGCTGACATCGTCGAGTTCACCGATGACGGCCAGTTTTTCTTCCTCGTTACGGAAAGTGGCGTTGCGGAAAGGATTCTCATAGTCTTTTTTCCTGCTGTCGTAAACCTGGTCGCAGATGAATTGTTGGATACGGATGGCCTTTTCCAGATTCTCTTTCCACATCTCGTCTGTCAGCACGTCGGTTTCATCTTTGTAGAGGAACATCAGCGAGAAATAGGCGTGACGAGTCTTCTCGGCTTGGTAACGGGTCCAGAGCTCATCGTAGCGGTGATGGATTTCGTCCCAATTGTTGAGTACGCCGTTGTTGATGTCTGCCCTCAGCTGGTCCACGTCTTCCTGTGGCATGGTCTGTCCGCCCAGATTGATCCATTTGCGGAGACGCTTGCCTTTCATCTGTGCGCTAAGGGTGTGGATGTTCTCGTCGGGATGGCTTTCCAGATAATGCAGGATGGTGTTGACGGCATAGTAGGTAATCATGTCGCCGTATGCATGATAGGCTTTGCGAGGCTTGAGGATACGCACCTTGCGATGGCCTTTTTCAATGCCTTCGCCAAACACTTCGAGGCTGTCAACAGTGTCGGGTTCATGGTCAAGCAGTTGTTTGCCGAGGGCTCGCAGTGCGTAGTACTCGTAGGTTTCCGGGTCATTGCCTTGCGAGCGGAGGTAAGCCTTGGCGACCCATACTTCGAGGAGCTTGCGTGCCTCGATGGTCTCTTCCATGGTATCCGGAGCGAGCGTCTCAAACTCGATGTTCTGGATCTTGCGTTTGCGCTTGTCGCGTTTCAGGTATTTGGAGGTGTTGCGGGCGATGGCGTACATGTTGTACATCCACCAATAGGCGGGCATGAGCTCCAACTCGTTCTTCGAGGTGTTGTTGTTGACCAGGCAGAACGGCAACATGATGTTGAGTTCGTTGGGATAGTCGGCCTTGGAAAGCAAGGTAAAAGAGGCGAACTTTGAAGAGTGTTTCACGCTGGAGCAGAGTCCCGGCCAGAATCCCCTCGAAGCCACGATCTCGCCATCGGTGGCGCGGCTGTTGTGATTGGAGCCGATGGTGGCACCTGCAGCCATGTTGCTCTGTCCCATCACGCAAGCGGAGATGAGGAAAGAGTTGTTGTGATGCTGCTCGTGTGAGGGGAAGATGAGGTTGTTGAGCACCTCGCAGCACGAGATGGTGGAGTTGTCGCCCAAGACGGAATGGATGAGACGCGCTCCATATTTCAAGTTGCAGTTGTCGCCTAACACAAAGCGGGTCGCCACCACGGAGTAAAAGATTCGGCAGCCGTACCCTGTGACGCCGTTGACCAAGATAACTCCTTCGCCGATCTGTGACGGCTCCTCTTTTGAGGAGTTGATGGTGACGTTCTTCAGTTTGCTGGCGCCTTTGATATAGCAGAAGGGTCCCACTTTGGCGTCTTTAAGGATCCAGCAGTTTTTGATGACGCTTGATTCACCGATGGTGCCATAATAGCCGCGGTACGGGTCGAAGCTGTTCTGGGTGATCTCCTTGAGCCTTTCTTGGAGCTTGGTGTCGTCGGTGTATTTTGCCCAGAGGTAGGCATCGGCGGTAGTCATGCCGTCAAAGGGCATGATCTTACGGCTTCCTATCTCGTTCATCACCTCAAGCCACACACGCACGTCTTCGGGTTCGCCTTCTTTTATGATGCCGTTGCCGAACTTGGAGTGGTCTGTGGTGGACAGTTCGTGGATGTTGAACAGGATACAGCGGTCGCCGATGATGTAGTTGGCCATGTAATGCACGTCGTGGATGGCCACGTCGTCTCCGATGTCACATGAGATGATGCTGCTGTTGGAGATGCCGATGGGCACGCGAAGGTCGTGATATTGGAGGACTTTGCGTGAGATCCTTCCAATACGAATCATGCCAAAGAAATGGTTGTTGTGTACCATGCTGGTGTCGAAAACATCGGTGACCCAGATGTCATCCCAGTTGGTTGCGGAGTTGCTGTTCTTCACGAGTCGCTCAATCTCGTCGGAATGCAAGTGTCGCCAGCCTTCTGTGGGTTTTTTCACCTGCTGGTTGCGGTAGTAATACTCGTCGTGACCGTCATGAAGATATTTCTCATCGATGAAATTCTTGTAGATACGGTCGTAGTCAATAATAGTAACTTGGTCCATTTGTATCTGTGAAAGTTGTTATTGTCGGTAATGCTGTTCCCATTTCCATGCCGAGGCGACCATCTCGTCGAGAGATCGTTCGGCTTTCCACCCCAATTCTCGGTTGCTGTAGCTTGGGTCGGCCCAGATCTGTTCGATGTCGCCTTCCCTTCTGCCAACGATCTTGTAGTTGATCTTGATTCCGGTGGCTTTTTCGAAGGCTTTGATTACTTCGAGTACGGAATAGCCATTGCCAGTGCCGAGATTGAATACTTCAAAGGCTTGTTTCATCTGACCTTGAACCATACGTTGTATGGCTTTCACATGGGCTTTGGCGAGGTCAACGACATGGATGTAATCGCGAATAGGCGTGCCGTCAGGTGTGTTATAGTCGTCGCCAAAGACTTTCAGCTGTTCTCGGATGCCGTATGCGGTTTGGGTGATATAGGGAAGCAGGTTGTCGGGCACGCCGTTAGGCAGTTCGCCGATGAGTCCACTCTCATGCGCTCCAATAGGGTTGAAATAGCGCAACGCGATGGCGTTGAGTTTGCTTACATGGACGGTATCGGTGATGATCTCTTCGGCGATCTGTTTGGTGTTGCCGTAGGGACTCTCTGCCTTTTTGATGGGTGCCGACTCGGAGACGGGCAGGCGGTCAGCCTGCCCGTAAACGGTACACGAAGAGGAAAACACCAAGTGTTGAATGCCATGGGTGTTCATCTCTTCCAGGATGTTCATCAGTGAGACGAGGTTGTTACGATAATACTTGATCGGATGCTGCACCGATTCTCCAACAGCCTTATGTGCGGCAAAATGGATGACTCCCGTCAGGTCGGAATGTCTTTTGAAGAAATCGGCGGTTTTCTTGTTGTCGGTCAGGTCGAAGGCTTCAAATTCAGGTACTTTCCCCGTAATCGCTGCGATGTGATCCACTACTTCTTTTTGAGAATTGAATAGAGCATCGACAATCACGACGTCGAAACCAGCATTTTGCAGTTCCACCACCGTATGCGATCCGATGTATCCAGTACCCCCGGTCACCAATATTTTCATGTGTCCAAGTTGTTGTTTTGTTCTGTGGGCTGTCCCTCGTTCAGCTTTTTGCAACAGTTCTTGATCCAGGAGAAAATGGCATGGCTAATCTCCACCAGCTGGTTCTCCAAGGTCGTCAAGGTTTCCTCGTTGATGATCTCCAGGCGCTCCGCCAGGTTCAGCAGGCTGATGGCCGTAAAGGCCGTCTCGTTAGCCTTTTCCAGGTGACCGATTTTCAATTCCATCGACCAAAGCTCCCCGGCAAGCGCCACCTTGCTCGCCATTGTCACACCACAATCGATCAGCGAAGTAGCCAAATGGCTGTCTTTCTTTTGAAAATTCTTTGATGTTTCGTAAAGGGCTAATGCCAAATCGTTGGCTTTCTGCCACACAGTCAGTTTTTTGAAATTTGATGTTTCCATAATGTTTATGTGTTTAAAGACTCTACAAAAATAAACAATAAATTTCGTTTGTCAAGCGATTTTTGAAATTTTTTGCATATTTTTGTACACAGCTTCGCCTCGTAAGTCCCATAATGCTTACGGAAAACATCATTTATAAGGTGACAAAAATACAAAAACTATTTTAGAAAGACAAAGAAATCGTAATTTTGCCTATCAAAGAAATACACAAACAATGATATTATGTCTTGAAACGGCGACTCCTACCTGCTCGGTTGCCATCAACGAAGGAGAAAAAACTTTGGCCTTGCGTGAATGCAAAGGACAAAATGCACATTCTGAGAAAATTACCATTTTCATCAATGAAGTCATGGAAGAAACGGGACTACGTTACGAAGCACTCGACGCCGTGGCAGTAAGCAAAGGACCGGGCTCCTATACTGGACTTAGAATTGGTGTAAGCACAGCCAAAGGAGTATGTTATGCTGCCAACATTCCCTTACTCGCAATAGATACGTTGCACGCCATGGCTTTCGGTATGAGAAACCGACTTGCCTCAGAATTGAAACCCACTGACCTGTTCATTCCGATGATTGACGCCCGACGCATGGAAGTCTATTGTGCCGTTTACGATGCCCAGATGAGAAATGTGTCTGAGACCAAGGCTTTGGTGGTGGATACCAATGCGTTCGATGAATTGCGCAAAAATCATCGACTGTGGCTTTTTGGTGACGGCGCCCCCAAATTGTCATCGCTTTTTTCCGACCAGCCAGAGATCCATATCGTTGACAATTTGCAACCTTCAGCCGCTTTCATGGCGCATTTGGCCGACGAGGCGCTTAAAGCTGGCAACTTTGTGGATGTGGCTTATTTCGAGCCTTTTTATCTGAAAGATTTTGTGGCAGGAAAACCGCATGTGAAAGGTCTTTAATAATAAAGTATCATGAAAAAGATTTTGACGATAAGCATTTTGGCGTTGTTTTGGGTTTCTGCACACAGCCAAGCGCCACATCTGTTTGATCATAGTTTTCCCGTAGTGCAGGAAGAACAACCCCAGATCCGCACGCTTATGGATCAAGTGTCTGTGGACAGCATACAAGTCACCATTGAACATCTGCAGTCGTATCATACGCGCCGATGGAACAGCAAGATGGTCTATCAAGTGCAGGACTGGCTCTACAATAGCTATGGCAAGCTGGGCTTCGATTCAGTATATTTCCATGACTTTCCAGTGCTTTACCAAGACAATCTCTATGAGACTTCCGACAATGTTATCGCTTTCAAGCGAGGGTTGCTTTATCCTGACGAGTATGTCGTATGCGGCGCCCATTACGATTCCTACAACAAATTCGATGGCGATCCCGAATTATTGCGTGCTCCTGGGGCCGACGACAATGCTTCTGGTGTAGCTGGTGTCCTCGAAATAGCTCGTTTGCTGAGCCATTGTACTTTCGAACGTTCGGTCATCTTTATCGATTTTGCTGCAGAGGAGATAGGGCTTTACGGTAGTGCTGCATACGCTCACGACTGTGCGGAACAGTTGATGGACATTGTTGCTTATTTCAACCTTGACATGATTGGCTATTTGGAGGAAGGTTCCGATATCCACGCCCATCTGCTTTATACTGGCCAAGACGCGCCCCTTGCCAGTTATGTGTTTGATTTCAGCCATGTGTATTATCCCGACATGAGGATTAGGCAGGGGTGGTTGTCAAATGGCGACAGCGACTATTCTTCTTTCAACCGCAATGGTTATCCAGCCATTCATATTTTCGAGGACACAAACCACAGCTCGCCTTTCATCCATACGCCCGACGATATCTTGGGAATAAGCGTCAATAATATGAATCAGGCAAAACGCTTCACGGAGATGAACTTGGGTTTGGTGGCTATCTTGGCTGGACTTATTTCCAACGAGGTGGACGATGTGACATCCGACGGTTTGGTGGTTTTTCCTAATCCCGTTTCGGAGACGCTGAAAATAAAAGGCATTCCGATGAACGAAGTCTCGATTTATAATCTGATGGGACAAAGAGTATTAAACGAAACCTGCCGCGGCTCAGCCATCCAATTGGATGTCGCTTCGCTCGCGGCAGGAGTCTATGTACTGCGTGTACTCGACGATGCGATGAAGGTTCATACGCACCGTATGGTTAAGTATTAGTCACCCAAGGTAGCAACCATCACAGCCTTGATGGTGTGCATGCGGTTCTCGGCTTCGTCGAAGACGATGCTGTTTTCGCTCTCGAACACGTCCTCGGTGACCTCGATGCCGTTCAAGCCGAACTTCTCATAAACGTCGCGGCCGGCCTTGGTCTCCAAGTTGTGATACGAAGGAAGGCAGTGCATGAACTTGCACTTGGGGTTGCCTGTCTTTTTCATCAGTTCTGCGTTGACCTGATAGGGCATCAGCATATTGATGCGCTCTTTCCAAACGCTGTCGGGCTCGCCCATCGATACCCAGATGTCGGTGTAGATGAAGTCAAGACCCTTCACACCCTTCTCCACGTCGTCGGTGACAGTAAGTTTGGCACCGGTTTCCTTGGCGATTTCCTGGCACTTCTTGACGAGGTCCTTAGCGGGTTGCAGTTTCTTGGGGGCGATAATGCGGATGTCCATACCCATCTTCACACCGCCGACCATCAGGCTGTTGCCCATATTATAGCGGGCATCGCCGATATAAGCGAACTTCACCTGGTTGAGGGGCTTGTCGGTATGCTCCTGAATGGTGAGGAAGTCAGCCAGA
>JAFYJV010000015.1 GCA_017537965.1 Bacteroidales bacterium
ATCCAATGATTTCAAAGTTCCTTTCCAACCGTTGTTCTTTAAGGAGACAGATTGGGTCTTTCCTTTAATGGTGGTGCCTATTCCCGAACCGGCGGCCTCGAGAGCTGCTTCAAGATCTTCCAAGGTGATTTCGAGGTAGGTCGAGAACCAGTTCACACCCTCTGCCAATGCAACGGTCTGGGTAAGTGTGGTCTGCTCAGGCGTGGTGAAGGTAACCGTGTTGCTCCATTCCTCAGGATCGGAGCAGTCGCTCTTCACTTGGGCTTCGTATGGAGTCATGGGGGCGAGACCCGTCAGGGTGACGTTGGTGGTAGTTGCACCTGCGGTTTGCCATTCGCCCGTAGGAATCGTTGTCGGGGTACCAATGAGCACGTTGTCGATGTGCAGGTTGTTGTCGGCATTGGCAACGGTGGATTCACCGTAGAAAGCGATGCACACGTTTTGACCGACATAGGCACTGAGGTCGATGCTCACTTGCTCGCCTTCGGCAGTGTTGGCGATGTCGTTATAGACGTAGGTTGAACCTTCTTCGTTGTCCCACTGGCGCAGGATGGTCCAGGTTTCCATGTTGTCTGTAGAAATCAACACGACAAACTTGTCGTCGTCACCGGTGGTTTCAGGAGCTCCAAGAATTCCGCTGTAAGCGGTCAAGGCAAGGTCGAAGGTAAACGTTGAAGATGCCAATGTGAAGGTCGGGGTGATGAGCCAACCATGGCGTTCGCTGCTGCCATTGCCATAGATGTTGATTCTGGCATGGCTATCAAACACGCCATTGCTGGCACCAAAGTACCACTGAGTTGTATTTGTCAATGCGGTTCCTTCCATGACATCGCTCAACAAACCAGACCGGTTCTTCCAACCCGAAGGAAGGCTTGTTGCATCGAACGTTTCATTGATACCGCCTTCTATGTGTTCAACCACTCTGTATCTCACCGTGTAGCTATCCACATCGATAGAGCCATGCCAGCTGAGTCCAGCAGTGGTGGCTGTCAATAAGCTATCGACAACAGTAAGATTCGTAGGCACTGGGCAAGTGTTGAGCGTGGTGAAGGAGATGATGTTGGTCTCAAGGCTCAAACCGTCGTCACCGCAATTGCCTTGCAACTTGGCTTCGTATGCGGTTTCAGGAATGAGGTCGGTAAGGATGGCAGGAGCCTCGTCAACGGTGACGGTCTCCCATTGGCCTGCTTCATGATCTATGCCGCAATGTACATTGTCGATATGCAGGTGGTTGTCGGCATTGCTCACGGTGGATTCACCGTAGAAGGCGATGCGCACGCTTTGACCGGCATAGCTGCTGAGGTCGATGCTCACTTGCTCGCCTTCGGCAGTGCTATTGATGTTGTTATAAACGTAGGTAGAACCTTCTTCGTTGTCCCACTGGCGCAGGATGGTCCAAGTGGCCTCATTGTCAGTGGTAATCAACACGACAAACTTGTCGTCGGTACCGTCGGTTGCAGGAGCTGTAAGAGTTCCGCTGTAGGCGGTCAAGGCAAGGTCGAAGGTTAATGAAGCGTTTTCCAACACCGTAAAGGCGGGCGAGATAAGCCAGCCGTAACGGTTGGTGCCACTAGTACTACTATAGATGTTGATTCTGGCGTGTTGGTCAAATACGCCATTGGAATTACCGAAAAACCATTGGCTACCTGATGATAACTCTATGCTATCATTCATGACATAAGCTAAAAGACCGATCTTGTTTTCCCAACCAGTAGGAAGGCTTGTGCCGAATCCTTCCTCGAGTCCGTCCGTGTAGGCAGCCGTTCTATAGCTGACAGTGTAGCTTTCGCTGGTGCCCGTCCAGTTCAGTGTAGCAGTGTAGCCCGAAAGGTCGGCGACAGCAAAGCCAGTGGGAGCAGGGCAGGCAATGGTGGTGGTGAAGTTTGCGGGGCTGCTCCATTCGCTCACGCCATCTTCGGCACCGCAGTTGCCGCGGACACGCACATAATATTGCGTTTCAGGATTGAGGCCGGTCAGCATGTAGTTCACATGGCTGTTGACGTTTTCTTCAAAAACCACAATACGGCTGAAGTCGGAAGTGTCGGATACCTGCACATCCCAAACGGTTTGTGTTTCGTCAGTGAGGTTCCAATTGAGAGTGGCACCGTGGGCAGTTGGGTCGGAAGCGACAAGTCCAGTGGGTTTGAAGCATGCCGGCGGGAAGTTGATGGTGATGTCGTCAATGTAGACACCTCTGGAAACACTACCAGAAGCATCGGGTCTTTCCATCATAATGGCGATATAGTTGCCCGTTGCGGTGGCAGGCACATCATAGACGAATTCCTGATAGGAAGTGGTCAACTCTTGGGTGGCAATCTCCGTGAAGGTGGTCACATCGGCCGGGTCGGTCATCGTGCCAATCTTGAAGGTGCTTTGGTTGTTGTAGGCTTTTGCAAAAAGGGTAATCTGCTTGCCTGCCAGATTCTCCATCTGAGGCAGGATGGCATATTGGTCACTTATATTAGTGCTACTGGTGCTGCCATAAATATAGAAATACAGGCAGTTGGAAGTAGAGTGAGAGTTAGAACTAGTAACATACGGATAAGTGTCATAGGAAGTACCCGTGTTGATACGATCCCAGCAGAGGGGCAGGAAACCAGAAGCAGCCGTATAGCTGTCGAAGTTCTCTGTGTAGGGATATTCGGTGATGGCTACGCATTCGGTGAGGAAGTTAATCTCAGAGCTCCATCCGCCGAAGTCCTCGCCGCCGCAGAAGGCGCGCACCTTTGCATAATAGGTGGTGGCGGGTTGCAGATTGCTCATGGTGTAAGTGGAATCGCTGACAATCACTTCTGTTGCATGGTCGAAACTGGCGTTGTCGGCATAGGCCACTTGCCATTGTCCGACTTCGCTGTTGTTCCAAACGAGGGTAGCGCTGTTGGCGGTGATGTTATTTACGGCCAAGCCAGTCACATCATACGCGCAGGCCAATTTGGTGATGCTCACATTATCGACAGCCGCAGGGGGTTGGTTGCCAGCGCTGTGGTCGTTTCTCCAAGCCAGCACCAAATAATAGTTGCCAGCGGGCACATTGACGGCAACAGCCTTGTTTTGCCATTCGGTAACCAGATTCAACTTGCTGCCACCGTCTACGGCAATCCAGCCGGTAGGAACAGCTGTGGTAGTCAAGCCAGAAGGAAGCGTTGTGCCGGCGGTCAGTGTTACCGAAGAGGGCACTAAGGCCACTCTCAAGTAGTCGTAGGTGCTTTCGCCGTTGGCCATCCAGTCGAAGGAGAATTCGAATTTGCCTTCGGTGAAGTTGAGGAGCTTGGTGGCATACACCATAGCGTCACTGTTGACGGTATAGGCGTTGGTGGTGCCGCCGTCGTTGGAGATGTAGAGGGCGTGTGAGCCGCCATTAGTAGCGGCGGAGCCCCATGCCCAAGCGTTGTCAATCTCTCCGTTCACGAGTTCCCAAGCGCATGAGGTGCCTTCAAAGTCGTCGCTCCAAGCGTCGCCGACGGCCACGGCTACAGCGGTGGTGCTGAAGCTTGCGGTTCTCCATTCGCTGGTGGCACCGCCGTCGCACACGCTCTGTGCTTGGACATCGTATGCCGTAAGTGGAGTGAGTCCGCTGATCGTGAAGGTAGAATTGGTGCTGTTTGTCGCGACATCGGTCCAGACCGTAGCGGAAGCGGCTTTGTATTGCACGTTGTAGGTGCCGCTGCCTCCATCGACGGTCAGGGTAGCCGTGTTATGGGTGATGCCTGAAACCGCAAGGGTGGGCTTGTAGCAAACTGCGGTACCGCTGGGAGTGATGTCAAGTTGGATTTGGTTCTTCACATTCAGCACTGAACCGTTAACGCCGGGATTAGTGATGTCGTAAGCACTGGCATCCCTGTAAGCACGGATGGCTTGGCTTGTGGCATCGAACACCAAGCAGGCCATGTGGGGTGCGCTGCTGTAGTCGCCAGTCACATCGGCCACGCCAACGAGGAGATTGGAAGAACCGTTGTAGGCGAAAGGCGTGTCAAGTGTAATCGTGGTCCATTCGCCAACGGCAAAGGTGAGTGAGCCTGCGAAGACGAGGTCATTGTCGCTCATAGCCACCCAGTCGTCGTTTGCAGAGAAGGTCTCCTTGTCAGTGAGGAGCATGTACACATTGTAGGTACGGGTCTTTTCGGCACCCGTGTTCTTGAAGGCGATGGAATTGATGGTTCCCGCCATGCCGATTTCTTCAGCAGTGTAAATCTGCTGCGTCAAGGAGTAGTTGTAGTAGTTGTAGCCAGGTAGGTACGAATTGTTGGCCGTACCGCCGTCACCAATCTCTACAACATCAGCTCTTGCCACGCCGAATAGGGCGAAGCAGAGCAGCAAGGAAAGTAATGCTTTTTTCATTTTTATTTTTTTTATTTCAATGATTTAGATTAAGAATTTCTCTTAATGGCTTTTGTAACAAATGCAAAGATAAAACTAATAATATCCAAAAACAAGAAAAAAAACTTTATTACATGAAGATCGAATTTTTTATTTTTGCATCAGAAACTCTTAGAAATAACACATTGGATATGAAAAGGCTTTTACCCATCTTTTTGTTAATCGTTGGATTAACCATATCATTGAAAGCACAGTGGACCAGTCCTGGCAATGGCACCACCTATACCCTGCCCGACTTAGTGAACGTCACCGACGGTGTCGTCACCAATAGTGGCACCGTGTTTTCCATCAACGCCGACTTGACAATCTCTGAACGCGACGTTTTAAAAATCGACAACCAAGTGGCCAGAATCGACGCCCCAGGCGTGCTCCTCACCATCAACGGCTCCATGACCTGTACCAATACCGACAGAGTCAAACTATATGGTGCCGAAGACGCTCCTTTCAAGATGAGGTTTGAAAACGCCACCGATTGCCTGATCAAGAAGATGTATTTCTCCGACGGCGCTGGCATCAAACTCATCGAGTCGGACGTCACCTTCAATGATGTCAAGTTCGTGTATTTCACAAGGGATTACTGCAATGCTGTGATTGACATCTTCAACTGCAATCCCGAGATCAACAACTGCTATTTCATGCTCAATCAAGGTGCCGCCGTCAGCTCGCCAGCTAACGGACAAGCTTCACCCAAGATCCTGAATTGCCAACTCGACACCAATGTTGACGGCATCAACAGCCCACAAATCAACCTAGGCCCTGGCGGCGAAGACACCATCTATATTGTCGGAAACGACATTTATACCCTTTATGCCTCATGGTATGTAGGTGGTGTTTCCGTCGCTGATCTTACAGGCGTCGGATCCACCAAAGTACTCTTGAAAGACAACATCATCAGAGAAGGCCGCTATGGCTACAACCAACAAGGCCAAACCATCTCGTCGCTGATCATCGGAAACCAATTCATCAACAACAACCACGAAGACAACCCAATGAACGGAGGAAGCGGCATCTCGATTTATGGCTATTCAACCAACAACAAGGCAGTCTTGCGCAACAACATTATCACAGGCAACCTCTGGGGCATCACTGCCATCTATTTCCATGACATCGACATGGGCACGGAAGACGAATGGGGTCACAACGAGATCCACGACAACGGCAATGGTGGCATCATTTACGACCTATACAACAACTCCACCTGCGACCTCATGGCGGTCGGCAACGACTGGGGCACCACCGAAGTGCGGCTCATAGAAGACCACATCTTCCATCAGCATGACGACCCCAGCCTCGGCCTCGTCACCTTCGTCCCTTATGTGGGAGGCGAGGATGAGTTGGACGAGTTCGTGATCGACCTCCAACAATTCGACCCATCAACCATGAAACTCTATAGCATCACTGGACAACGAGTCAGCAACAAACCGTTAAAACCCGGCATTTACATCGCAGTGGTGAAACATGACTCTCAAACCATCGCTAAAAAAATCATCATCCAATAATACATTCCTCACTCCTAACTCCTAACTCCTCACTTCTAACTATAAATTACCATGCTACGAAAACTACGAATCACTCTGGCAGTCATCATGCTTTTGATGATAACGTTCCTCTTCGTGGGCGCTGGCTACGGCGTCAGCCACTGGGTGGGATGGACAGCAAGAATCCAGTTCATTCCAGCCCTGCTCTCCCTGCCCTTTGTCGTGGTGGCCGCCATCATCGTCATCACCCTGTTCTTTGGCCGCATCTACTGCAGTGTCATCTGCCCCTTGGGAATCATGCAAGACATCTATAGCTGGCTCGGCGGCAAGTTCAAGAAAAACCGTTTCAGCTATGTGAAGGAGCACAAATGGCTGCGCTACACCATCTGCATCGTCTTTATCATCTGCCTCATCTTCGGTTTCGTGCCGGTAACCACCCTACTGGAGCCATACGGCAACTACGGACGCATCGTCACCAGTTTTTATTTGCGCAACATCACCCTCTCTATCATTGCCTGGGTAGTGATGCTGGTGCTCGGCGTGCTGGCTTTCCTTTACGGCCGCGCCTACTGCAACTCAATCTGCCCCGTGGGAACCATCCTCGGCCTCTTTTCAAGACATTCTGTGTTCGGCATTCAGTTCGACATGGAAAAATGCAAGCATTGCGGTCTGTGCGAGAAAAACTGTAAGTCGCGCGCCATTAACGCTATGGTAGGAACTATCGATTATTCCCGCTGCGTGTTATGCGGTGACTGCATGGCGCAGTGCAAGCTCGATGCACTCCATTATTCGATTAAGCAACCCGTACCCTACGTTGAAACGAACCCCAAGGAGACCGTGGATCAAGGTCGCCGTTCCTTCCTAGTGGGTGCAGCCCTTGCCACTGGCACCGCTGCCATGGCTCAAGCCCAGATGAAGGTGGACGGAGGACTTGCTGTCATCGAAGACAAGCAGGCACCGAAACGGGAGACTCCCATCACACCCCCCGGATCGGTATCGGCCCGTCATATTCAGCAGTACTGCACCGCCTGCCAACTCTGCATCTCGGCCTGTCCCAATCACGTGTTGCGGCCTTCGAGCGACCTATTGCATTTCATGCAGCCCACGATGTCATACGAGATAGGTTATTGTCGTCCCGAATGCACCCGTTGCAGCCAGGTCTGTCCCACCAGCGCCATCATGCCCATCACCAAGGAAGAGAAGACCACCATCCATGTAGGTCATGCGGTCTGGGTGAAAGACAACTGCGTGGTGCTCACCGACGGCGTCAGCTGCGGCAACTGCGCCCGCCACTGCCCTACCGGCGCCATCCAGATGGTGAAATACAGCCACAAAGGCCAAACCGTCATGGTGCCTGCCGTCAACGAAATCAAATGCATCGGCTGCGGAGCCTGCGAGAACCTCTGTCCATCACGGCCGTTCAGTGCCATTTACGTAGAAGGAAACGTCAAGCATCACGTTGATTAGAAGTCAGAATCCAGAAGTCAGAAGTCAGTATGAAAAGAAGAGATTTTATAAAGAAAATGGGCGGCGCGGCTGTAGCGACATCAGTAGTGCTCTCCGCCTGCAAACCCAATCATAAACCATCCGTTACGCCTACCGACGTCATCGACGGGCAAGGTGAGATGACCTACCGGGTCAACCCCAACAGCGGCGACCGAGTCTCCCTGCTGGGCTATGGCATGATGCGACTCCCCATTGAAAACGGTGATGACTTGCGCCAAAATCCCAACGCCCAAGTGGACCAAGAGATGGTCAACCAAGAGATCGACTACGCATTGGAACACGGCGTCAACTACTTCGACACTTCCCCGGTATATACCCGTGGGCGCTCCGAAGGAGCCACCGGCATCGCCCTCTCAAGGCATCCTCGCAAAAGCTATTTCCTCGCCACCAAACTCTCCAACTTCAGCCCTTCCACATGGAGTACCGAAGCCTCCAAAGCCATGTTTGAGAAATCGCTGAAAGAGCTTCAGACCGACTATATCGATTACCTACTGTTGCACAGCATCGGCGGCAGCAACGACAACATGGACTGCATGCAGCTTTTCAATGCCCGTTTCATGGACAACGGCATCCTCGACTGGCTAGTGGAGCAGAAACAAGTTGGACGCATCCGCAACCTGGGCTTCTCCTTCCACGGCGACGTGAAGCTGTTCGACACCATGCTCCAATGGCATGATGAAGGCCGTTACCACTGGGATTTCGTACAGATCCAGATGAACTATGCCGACTGGAACTATGCCAACCGGATCGATCCCGACAACGTCAACGCCAACTACCTCTATGAGGAGCTGCATCGTCGCGGCATCCCCGTGGTCATCATGGAGCCTTTGCTCGGTGGTCGTCTCGCCAAACAGCCTGACTTCATCGTGAAGCAGATGAAAGAACGCGAACCCGAGACCCCCGTAGCCCGCTGGGCCTTCCGTTTTGCAGGAACCCCTGAAGGTGTGCTCGTAGTGCTCAGTGGCATGACCTACATGGAACACCTGGTGGAAAACGTGGCGACCTACTCGCCGCTGCGACCCATCACCGCCGAAGAGAACGAGTTCCTAATGAAGGTCGCCGAGGAGTTTGTGGAACTCAAGACCGTGCCTTGCACTGCCTGCAACTACTGTATGCCCTGCCCTTACGGCATGAACATCCCGGCCATCTTCGCCCATTACAACGACTGCATCACCGAAGGCAACATGCCTGCCGGCAACCCCGAAGCCGAAGAATACCGTCGCAACCGCCGAGCCTTCCTGCTAGGCTACGACGAAAAGGTACCATACGTGCGCCAAGCAAGCCATTGCATCGGATGCCGCCAATGCGAGTCGCACTGTCCACAAAAAATCGCCATCGCCGACGAGATGCGCCGTATCGACGAGTTTGTAGAGCATTTGAAACAGCAAGGATAATAATTTCTTCGGAACCCGAAAAAACACAACGTTTTTTCTTATTTTTGCAGCGCTTTGAAACTACGGACCCGTAGTTTAATGGATAGAATAAAGGATTCCGGTTCCTTCGATCAGGGTTCGATTCCCTGCGGGTTCACGCTTCACCCTAAGCCCCTCTCCTCAAAGAAAGGGGTTTTGTTTTGAATATACAACCGCTACTTCCCCCAATGGCGTAACTGTTTCAATCTCAATCAATCCGTCTTCATAACGACCAAAAAGCATCCCTTCAAGAAACAATTGTGTTCCGCGTAACGAGCACTTCCCTCTCATGGTATCACCGTCAGAGATAAAAACAAGCGTCGAATCCTTGCCTATCTCGATGATGTTACCCTTTTCAATCTCGCCGTATTGTCGCACCATCTCTGGCGTGGAAAGGTTCTCGTCGAAATCCACATTCACTTTCTCCACCGTCCAACGCCCCACAAAGGGATCTTGTTTGCCCACACACGACAACAGCACCATGAACGGCATTAGCAGCAATATCAGATACCTTTCTTTTCTTCCCATCTCTTCTATCTTCTGACTTCTCACTCCTTACTTCTTTTCATTAATCACCACATCTATCGCTCCCACACCGAACTTGGCGATGGAAGCCATCTTGTTTTCCGTGTTCTTGTAATTCTTGAGCTCCTCTATGATGGCGTTCTTCAGCACACCGTTGCCCACCCCATGGATGAAAGTCACCTTGGTATATTCGGCAGCAATGGCACTGTCGAGCATCTTCTTGAAATAGTCCATCTGGATCTTGAACATGTCGTGGCTCGACAGGCCCATGATATTGTCAACCAACTCTCCGATATGCAAATCCACAGTTGCCTCGCCCTGTCCTGTCCTGTGTCTGTCGATCGGTGCCTCTTTCTTGATCAGATCCTTCTTGGGAGCCTGCGAGCCGATTCCCTCTTTCATGATCTTGTTGAAATCATCGTCACCATGTTTCAAGGCAACCAGTTCAGAGAGGCATACCGTCACAGCCTTCTCGCCCAGCACACCTGACATCAGATAGCTGCCTTCCTTGAAGAAACGGTTGGATCGCAACGCAAACGGGGCATTCAGCGGCAACAGCACCACGTCGGAAGTCTCAGCAGTGAAAACGGCCTGCACAATGCCATTGCACCAATACTCCAGATCATCGCGCGAGATAGTCTCCACGGTCACTTTTTCATACTTCTCGATCTGTCCATAGTCCACATTGGCAAATCGGTCTTCTTCCTTGATAGTGAAGGTATAAAGCATCTCGTATGGCGTATGATTGACCAGCACTACGTCCATGGCACCTGTCAGCAACCATTGTTGTTCGTGTGGCACAAAGGCAAGATACACACCCTCTTTCTCGGCTTCCTTGGCAAAACGGCGCAATCCACCATGACGTGCATCCTCCGCCTGTTGCTGTTGCACCAATTCCTTTTCTTTGATCTCCTTCTGAACCGTATCTACGATCTGTTGTTGCCGAGAGGGCTGCAAACGGTAATCCAACACCAAGTCGGAAATCAGGCACGGCACCTCAAAGCCGTCCTCAATCTCCACCATCACCATCCTCGAATCGATGATCTTCGTCACCTTCCCGCCTCCCACGGAACTAAGGAAATTCACTTTGTCTCCAATACTAACGTTGGTCATAGCACTGCGATTTTTTCGGCAAAGATAACAAAAAACACGTACCTTTGCGTACCAATTCAACAACAATGCATCCTCAACGGACGATACTCCTCCTCACATGCCTCGCCCTCTTCAGCGCCTGTCGGCAAAAGAACGACACCGGCGCCATCATGCAAAACCAAACGGCGCAACAGACACTCAAGAAAAACGGACATGACGTCTTCAGTCTTTCGCTGATGAGATTTCCCGCACTCCTCCTCCTTTTGTCCATGCTCTTTTCATCTTGTCATCCCTCTCAAGAGGAAACACACAAACCCACTCCATACAACCTTCCACAGCCCGTCTTCTTCCCAACTGCCAACAACATACCCGCCGACAACCCCATGACCGAGGAAGGTGTCGCCTTGGGAGAAAAGCTGTTCTTTAACGGGGTTACACCCAACCGGCATGGCATCCCAACGGGATGTGCATCCTGTCATCATCCCGAATACAGCTTCGAGGGCGGTCCCGAAGCCACACTGGAGCATCTCGGCACCGAACACACCATGCTCCCACTCATCAACTTGGTTTGGAACACTTCCGGATTAGGCTGGAAAGGAGAGGTCGAAACCCTGGAGGACATGGTCTATGCCGCTGTCACCAGCCCCGTGGAGATCAACACCGACACTTCAGAGGTGGTACGCTACCTGCAACAGGACGAAGCCTATCCCGAGTTGTTCCTTAAAGCCTTTGGCTCCTCGGAGATCACCTTTGTCGGAGTAGAAAAAGCCATTGCGCAATATGTAAGAAGTCTGGTCTTCGCCAACAGCAAATTCGACCGTTATCTACGAGGCGAAGAGCAACTCAGTCAGGACGAGCTGAACGGCTACATGCTCTTCATCACCGAGGAGGGAGCCGACTGCTTCCATTGCCACGGCGGAGGTTCCAACGCCTTGTTCACCACCAATCTGCTTTACAACAACGGCTTGGATGCTGAATACCATGGCGACTTCAAGGCTCCTACGCTGCGCAACGTCGCCCTCACCGCACCCTACATGCATGACGGACGATTCCATAGCCTTGACGAGGTCATCGACTTCTACTCCGACAGCGTGCAGTATTCCGAATTCATCAGTCCCTTGATGCATCATGTGATGCAAGGCGGCATCCGTCTTACCCCGCAAGAGAAACAACAGCTCAAAGCCTTTCTTAACACATTAACGGAGAATGAGTTACCTTAAATCAAACGACCTTTTCAAGCACATTCCCACAGAGGAGATCTTCCAACGCATCCCCCGTCCCATCGTCATCGCCGACCACCTCATGACGCCTGACAACATGGGATCCATGATACGCATCGCCGACAACATCGGGGCTACGGAGATGGTGTTTCTAGGGGACGAGAGCCGTCATAGTCTTGGCAAGATACGTCGTGCCGCCGCCTCCAGTCGTGGAAACATCCAATGGTATTTCACCGAGGAGACTGACTTGCGCAAGATCGTCCCCGAAGGCAAATCCATCGTCGCCATTGAGACCGCCGACAACGCTACCTGCATCTACGACACCGAACTTCCCGAGGACGCTGCTTTCGTCGTAGGCAATGAAAGCCAAGGGCTCAGCGAAGAACTGCTTCAGCAATGCGACATGGTGGTTTTCATCCCGGTCCCAGGTCCCACCCGCTCGCTCAACGTCAGCCATGCTGCCGCAGTGGCCCTCTTCGAGTGGCAAAGGCAGATGATTGTTAAGAATTCAGAAGACAGAAGACAAAATGAAGTATAGTCACATTTTCTTTGATTTGGATCGGACCCTATGGGACTTCGATGCAGCCGCTGAAGTTGCCTTCGAACGCATCTACGAGCAATACCGTCTCAAGGATCTGGGCATCCCCAGCGCCCATGAGTTTCACGAGGTGTATCATCCGCTGAACGAGCATCTTTGGGAACTGTATCGCGGCAACCAGATCACCAAGGACGAACTCAACCGGACCCGATTCATGAAGCCCTTGGAACACTATGGCATCCACGACGTTGAGTTGGCCGATCATCTTAGCGAGGACTATGTGTATTGGTCGCCCCGCATCGTAAGGCTCATCCCAGGCACCATGGAACTGTTGGATTATCTAAAGCCCAAATACCATCTCCACCTCATCACCAACGGATTTCAGGAAGTGCAACATACCAAGTTGAGCGGCTCGGGACTGGAACCCTATTTCGAGACCCTTACCGTTTCCGAGGAAGTCGGAGTGAAGAAACCCGACCCTGAGATTTTCCGATATGCCTTAAGGAAAGCCGGTGCCACCCCCGAGGTGAGCCTCATGATCGGCGACGAGATGGAAGTGGATATCGACGGTGCCCGCGCCGCCGGCATGGATCAACTCCTCTTCAACCCAAACGGAAAAGAGCCTCTGGGAGATCGGACTTTTGAGGTTCACAATTTACTGGAAATCAAATCGATTATTTAGGTCTTCCTACTTCATCAACGCCAACACCGAGGCTTTGCCACGTACCTTTTGCCCGATGTGGACTTCCACTTCGGCGTCCAATGGAAGGAAGACATCCACTCGGGAGCCAAAACGGATCATTCCCAATTCCTCGCCAGCAATGGAAGCGTCGCCAGGTTCCGTATCACAAACGATACGGCGTGCCACAAAGCCGGCTATCTGCCGCAACATCACCTCACGGCCTTGAACATCTTTGATGACGATGGTATTATGTTCGTTTTCGGTAGATGACTTGGGATTGAAAGCCACGAGGTATTTCCCAGGGTGGTATCTGTAATAGGTCACCACCCCATCGAACGGGAAAAAGTTGATATGAACGTTATAGATCGACATGAAGATGGAGAGCTGCCTCCTTTGCTCATGGAAATACTCGTCTTCCATCACTATTTCATTAGCCGCCACTACTCCATCGGCAGGTGACAGCACTGCGTGCTGCAGGTGAGTGGTATGACGGGAAATGGGAACACGAAAGAAACGGACAATCAAGGCAAGGAAAGCCGCAGACAACACATAAACCACGATATGCCACCAGTCTTGCCGAGGCCAAAAAACGTTAATGCCAACGATGATGGCAGCCACCACCAGCAAGTTGATCACTATCGCCTTATTGCCTTCCTCGTGAATCCGTTTATGTATCCGTTTCATAGCAACAGCAAAAATACGAAAACAAAAGGCATGGCAAACAGCACCGAGTCAAATCTGTCCAGCACACCACCATGACCCGGGATGAGCTTCCCAGAGTCCTTCACCCCAGCCTGCCGTTTCAGCATCGACTCGCACAAGTCGCCCAGCGTGCCAAACACCACCGCGATCAAGCCCATGCCCACCGCCTCTGTCAAAGAAAGCCAACTGGCATAATGGCTGAACACGATGACGCCTGCCATGGTAAACAACAAACCGCCGATGCTGCCTTCGATGGTTTTCCCCGGGGAGATCCGCTCGATGAGCTTGTGTTTGCCTAACAGTTTGCCTATAAGGTAAGCAAAGGTATCGTTTGTCCATAAAAGAACAAAAACAAGCAACACCTTCTCTGGACCAAAAGCAGTCTGATGCATCTGTGCCATCATGATACAGGGAAGACACAAAAACACAATGGAACCAAAAGCGAATGCCGCTATCGTCTTGAAATCGTAAGTCTTGGAAAACAACGCCAAAACAAAGGGAGCCATGACGAAAAACCAATGAACTCCAGGTAAAAACAACTTGGCCAAGAAATACCCCAATACGATTATCTCTACCAATACCAGATGCCACTTGTCGTCAACATGTTGCAGCCGTCCCATTTCGTATGTGCCTACTGCAACGATGAAAAGCGCCAGGGCAGTCAAGCTCCAAAACGAAAACAACACGCACACAATGATGACGGCCACCAACACCGCACCCGACAAAGTTCGTGTCAACAATTCTTTCATGATGATGCAAAGATAAAAAAAGCCGCCCAATTGGGCGGCTTTTTTCAATATTTCCTGAAGAAACCAGGATTATTTGGTGACAACCAAACGACGGACCATGTTATTGCCCGCATCGTCATAAATGCTGAAGAAATAAACACCGGCCTCCATGTTCAGGTCAATGACGTTGGCTCTGCTATCGAGTCTCACGACACGAACCAACTGGCCAGCCACGTTGTAGATGGCAAGCGAACTGAGGTTCTCACCTTCAATGGTTACCTTGTTGTAAGCTGGATTGGGATACACGGAAACCAGTTGGTCGTCGCTTTCAACCACCGACTCGTTACCCACCGTCAGCGAAACAGGAATCACAACATAAGACAAATCCGCGTCGTTGGAGTTGAAGACGAAGTCAGCGTTGTACACGCCATTGGCAACACCGATAGAATTGAAGGTGAAGGTGACAACTTCGCTTTGGCCACCAAGGATAGAGCCTTCATTCTTGTCAATAGAAGCCCAAGTAGCAGGAATCAAAGTACCCCGGCAGTTGACCGTAATCATCCAAGCGCCTTGGAAACCGTCGCTGGAAGCCGATGGTGCTTGATAGCAGTGAGAGAAGGCGTTGCCATTCGTGCTGAGCCAGTTGCCATCGAATTCCTCCTCATTGATGCCGCCGTCCATAGAAAGCGGATATTGTCCAGCAGTTTGCTCCATCTTGACTGCGACCCAATAGGTTTCACCCGTCAAATAGATTGGCGCGTCAAAAACGGTGGAGATCCAGGATTCCGTAGCGTATGAATTGACGGTCTGCTCAGCGAGGAGTTCACCAGGCTGGTTGTTGACGCCTTGGCCATAAACACGGAAGGTGTAATTGTAATCGGTAGAAGTATAAGTACCAATGTAATACTGAATTGAGTTGATCATCATACCCATTGCAGCACCGGCATAATACGAGGCAGGCAGACGGATGGCAATCTCACGCGTATAGGCATCCGTAGAACCAATACCTGAATTGTATTCGCCGTCATGATAATAGAGGTCAGCGGTCTGGTTTCCGTCCTCTCCCTGTCCGAAATCGAGCCAACCGGTCCAGTCGCCGATGGAGTTGCCAGTATTGTTGATGGTGAGTTCAACGAGTTTCATATCATTGGGCTCGATGGATTCTTCGATCGACTCAGCGCTGAGGTTGAGGTGAGGAGCGGATTCGCCGCCAATCTTCTTGAAGCTGAAGTTATCGAGATAGAATTCCGAAGAGCCATCCGACATAGGAACAAAGAAGTCCATAGCAGCAAGAGTACGGCCGACCACATTGTTGCCGAAGCTGTCCAAGCTCCACTGCCAAGTGCAAACGAGAACCTCTTCTTCACCAGGAGCAGTGTAATAGAAGTTAGCCTCATCGGTATCGGTGTCAACATTCAAACGGAAGTGCATCCATGCGTCAAACACGAGGTTAGTCAGGGTTGCAGTGCCATTGCTGCCAGCGTGGATAGTACCTTGGCCAGGAGCCACAGTTGAGTTCTGACCATCATTGATCAAATGGAGATAAGCCTGCATAGCCCATTTGCTGTTGGAACCGGCGAAACGGTGCAGGATGTTGAAGTAACCGTTCTTACCTTCAGGTATGAGGATGTCGAACTCGAGGTCATAGTTGCCGTTTTCTTCATCGCCAAGGAGGAATACTTGGTCAACGGAAGTACCGGCAATCTGCACACATTGGGATTCTCCCATTTCAACAATGATACCGTCTTCAGAACCGCCAGGCTGATTGGTCCAAGTGGTCCAGTAATCCTGACCCATTGCAATGGACTGTTCAGCAAGATGGCCACCAACCTGATATGATTCGAAATCTTCGAAACGCAATATCTCGTCATTGCTTTGCAGTGTGACGGTAAGGTTGTCTATGTAATACTCTGAAGTATTGGCATTGGTAGGCGGGAAGAAGTCCATGGCGGCTAGGATACGGTTGGTGGAGTTCTCACCGAAGCTGTCCAAGCTCCACTGCCATTCGGCATACATTACTTCGGGCTCACCCACCACATTGAAGTAAAGCTGGGCAACATCGTTGTCGGCATCGACATGTACGCGGAAGTGCATCCATTGGTCATAAACGCAAGGGAGGTCAGCCGTGGCGTTGCTACCAGCGTGCACTGTGCCATGGCCGGGGGCCTGTGTTGAGTTCTGACCGTCGTTGGTCTCATGCATGTAAACCTGAATAGCCCAAATGCAGTTGTCGCTGTTGTTGCCATCGAAATGGTGCAGCACATTGAAATAGCCATTCTTGCCTTGCGGAACCCAAGCGTCGAATTCGAGATCATAGACACCTACTTCATGGTCGCCAAGGTAAAGGATCTGGTCGTTGCCATAGGTAAAGTGAGCAGCCATCGAGCCACCAATTTCACCAAAGACACCGTCTTCAGTACCGCCAGGATGATTGGTCCAAGTTGTCCAAGGCATGCCATAGGTTTGAGCGATTTTAGCGCCGGCAACGCCGTCGTTGAAATCATAGCTCATCTGAGCGAAAACATTGCCGCAAACAAAGGCAACCATCGCAATGAGTAAAGTCAATCTTTTCATAGTGTAAATAATTAGTGAATAATGAATGTGAATAATAATGTGTTCTTTATGTATTAGCTTACAAAAATACTATTTGTATTTGAATAACGCCAAAAAAAACTACTTTTTTTGAAATCTACAAAGCGGTTTCCTTTGCTTCTTTCCAGATGGAAAGCATCTCCTCAATAGATAGATGCTGAACTCCCCTGCCACTTTCGCGTGCTTTGCGCTCCAGATAATTGAACCGCTCGCGGAACTTCCTGTCGGTCTTCTCCAATGCATCGTCGGGATTCACGCCAATATAGATGCCATAGGCAGCCAACGCAAACAGCAAGTCGCCATATTCAGCCTCAATACGCTCCTGGTTGTCGGGTTTGTCCAGTTCGGAAAACAGCTCCTTCTTCTCCTCTTCCACCTTCTCCCAGGCCTGGGCGGCGTCTTTCCACCGAAAGCCCACACCAGCAGTCTTCTGATGCATACGGTAGGCCTTCAACAACGAGGGCAGACCTGCAGGCACTCCGCCCAACACACTGCGGTTGTGTTCGCGTTCCAGTTTGATCTTTTCCCAATTCTTCTCCACTTGCTCGGCATTCTCCACTTTCTCATTACCGAAAATGTGTGGATGTCGCACTACCATCTTGTCGCAGATGCCGTTGAGCACATCCGTGATGTCAAAGGCGCCTTTTTCCGAACCTATCTTCGCATAAAATACCAGATGCAACATCAGGTCTCCCAACTCTTTCTTCACCTCATCCAAGTTCCCGGCAAGGATCGCCTCACTCAACTCAAATGTCTCCTCAATGGTCAGGTGGCGCAAACTTTCGATCGTTTGGATGCTGTCCCAAGGACATCCAGCCCTTACTCGATCCATGATGTCAAGCAACCTCTGAAATGCTTCAAGTCGTTTATCCATATCGGTCAATTAAAATTGTGCAAAAATAATCATTTCAAAATAATACACAATATAATCTTAAATGATTACTTTTGTAAATTCATATCAGAATGAAGAGAAAGACAGCATATATCGCCCTATGGACACTGCTCTTGCTTCTAACGGGCATTCAAGTCAAGGGGCAGAATTATCAGTGGCTTTCAAACAAAAACTTCCTGATGGAGGTTAGGGGTCACTATGGTGTCTTTTACCATCATCATTTTGAAATGGAGCACTTCAACGCACACTTCCCTGCTTTCGAGTGTTCACTCTACAAAGGCACTTTTGGCGAGAAAGAATGGGAAGCGGCATACAATTACCCCTACATCGGACTCAGCTTCTACTACTCGGGGCTCGGCGGATTCGACGAGATCGGCAAGGTGTTTGCCTTGTATCCTTTCATCAACTACCCGCTGCTCTTCAACGACCGCCACATGCTCTCATTCAAGCTGGGCGCGGGATTAGGCTATCTCACACAAAAGTTCGACCACACCGAAAACCATTACAACTTCTCCATCGGATCCAACCTCAACGCTGCGGTCAACATCTCGTTCGAATACCGGCTGAAGATCAACAAAACGCTTACCTCCGTGGCCTCTTTCGGCCTCACCCATTTCTCAAACGGCGCCACCAAGTCGCCCAACTACGGACTGAACACCTTCAGCGGTGCATGGGGCTTTTCCTATTATTTCACAGCGCCAAGACTCAATTTCGATCCTGTACGCAGACCCGATTACTACAAGTTCGAATTCGATGGCAAACGCTGGTTTTCCATCGATCTCGACTATGGCATCGGAGTCAAAGACGTCTCACAGACTTTCGGCAACAATGAACGTTATTTGGTCCACGACCTTTCGACACATGTTCTCTTGCGTTTCACCAACTACAGCCGCGCGGGAGTCAGTCTCTCTTTCGTCAAGGACAACTCCGACAAGGCACTCCCCAACGCGCCCGACCCCAACAGCACCAAGGAATACCAATGGATCAAACCCAATGTCGCGCTATGCTACTCCATGACCATGGAACGCCTGTCATTCATTTTTGAGCTGGGCCTGCATCTCGACTTGCGTTATAGCAGCAACCAACATAATTTTTTCAACGACCACCTTCTCAAGCCTTTGGGGATGGTCACCGACCTCAGCAAGGGCAAGACGTTTCAAAAGGTCACCATCCGATACGAGCTCTTCGACAACGTTTTCGCCAACATTGGACTGACCACCCATCTTGCCAGGGCCGACCACCTCTGCTTCGGCTTAGGATACCGATTCAATCAGAAATATTATCTCAACAAACATGCAAAAAGTTCCATCCATATTCCTGGTGTTCATTAGTCTATTGCTTGCCTCGTGCAGCAAGGACGTGTTTTTCACCAATGGCCCCACCGTCGAAGAAGACAGGTTGGTTGAAGGTCATTTCCGATTCTTGGAGATGCACGACAACGTCAATGTCCGACTGGTCCACCGCGACAGGCAAGACAATCCAGACCTCACTCCCATCCATATCGAAACGGGAGAGAACCTCATACCCAAAATCCGCACCGCAATCCATGGCGACACCCTGACGATTGGCAACGACAACACCCTCAACTGGCTGCGCAACTACGACTATCCACTCAACGTGACCGTTTATTATGACTCCATTTACAAGATCACTTTCGACTCCAATGGCGACCTTGTGACCGACACCCTCCGAGGGATGGTTTCACATGACGAAGGCAACTCGCTGACCACCATCCGCGTCAACATCATAGGAGGCTCAGGGAACCTCAACCTGGCAGTCCATTGCCAACGTCTGCATACCAACTACGAGTTCGGAACCGCCTGCCTCACCACCAAGGGCAGCGCGCGTATCGCCTACACCACCACCAACTACAATAGCCACGGCCCCATCGACGACTTGGCATTGGAGACCAACATCCATTACATCTATGCCTACGGGACCAACGACATCAAGGTAAAAGCCTTCCATGAAATCCAGGCACGGAACCAGAACAACGGATCAATCTATTATCTGAAATACATAGGGAAACGATGGAACTATCAAACGCAGAGCTTTGACGACGTCCATTGTCCCGAAGTGGTCAATTCCGACGGGCACAACATCTTTCCTATCGAACAGGATCAATAGGCCTTCGCGAAATAGACTTTCATCTTGGCGGGCTTGCCTGAATACACATCCACGCCTTCTTCTTCCTTGACATCCAACGGGATGAAACGCAAGGTGGCCTTGGTCTCTTCCTTGATCTTCAGCTCGGTCTCAGTGGTGCCATCCCAGAAGGCATGAACGAAGCCGCCTTTCTCAATCTGCGCCTTGAACTCATCCCAAGTGTTGACTTCGAAAGTATTGTCATTGCGGTATTTCAGCGCTTTCTGGAACAGGTTCACCTGAATCTCATCCATCAAGCCGAGCACCTTGCCGACGATACCGTCGTAGGAAGCCGACTCTTTAGTCATGGTGTCACGACGAGCCACTTCAACGGTATTGTTGCTCACATCGCGAGGACCGACCACCAGACGCACCGGCACGCCCTTCAGCTCCCACTCGTGGAACTTGAAGCCTGGCTTCTGGGTATCGCGGTCGTCGAACTTCACACGGAGCCCGGCGTTGACCAGCTGTTGCTTCATCTCTTCACAACGGGCAAAAGTCAAGGCTTTCTCTTCGTCGTTCTTGTAAATCGGCACGATCACCACTTGGATCGGGGCGATCTTGGGTGGCAGCACCAGGCCGTCGTCGTCGGAGTGCGACATGATCAAGGCACCCATCAAGCGGGTGGAGACGCCCCACGAGGTGGCCCATACGTATTCAAGCTTGTTTTCCTTGTTGAGGAACTTCACGTCGAAAGCCTTGGCGAAGTTCTGTCCCAAGAAATGAGAAGTGCCTGCCTGCAAGGCCTTGCCGTCTTGCATCATGGCCTCGATGCAGTAGGTGTTCAAGGCACCGGCGAAGCGCTCGTTGGCCGACTTCACGCCTTGATATACGGGGATGGCCAGGAACTTCTCGGCGAAATCGGTATAGACGCCAAGCATCTTTTGGGCTTCGGCCTCGGCCTCTTCCATGGTGGCGTGGGCCGTGTGACCTTCCTGCCACAGGAACTCAGCAGTGCGGAGGAAGAGACGGGTACGCATCTCCCAGCGAACCACGTTGGCCCATTGGTTGCAGAGGATGGGAAGGTCGCGATAGCTCTTCACCCAGTTGCGGTAGGTGTCCCAAATGATGGTCTCGGAAGTAGGACGCACGATCAGCTCCTCTTCAAGCTTGGCAGAAGGATCCACAACCACGCCGTTGCCATTGGGATCATTCATCAGACGATGATGCGTCACCACGGCACACTCCTTGGCGAAGCCTTCCACGTGGTCGGCCTCACGGCTGAAGAAACTCTTGGGGATGAAAAGCGGGAAATAGGCGTTCACATGCCCCGTTTCCTTGAACATCTTGTCAAGGGCGTCGTGCATGAATTCCCAAATCGCATAACCGTAGGGTTTGATCACCATGCATCCTCTAACAGCGGACTGTTCCGCCAAATCAGCCTTCACAACTAAGTCGTTGTACCATTGCGAATAATTTTCTGCGCGAGTCGTTAATTCCTTTGCCATCTTGGTATAATATTTGTATAATAATTCAGTTTGTTTGAGACTGCAAAAATAGAAAATAAATCATAAAATACATCACAAAATGAAAGCAAGAAACATTATTACAATCCTTTTGGCAGCCGTAGTCATGGCGGGTTGCTCTTCCAGCAAGAAGATGGCGTATGACGACACCTACTATTCGCCCTACAAGACCTCACAGCGGCAGCAGGCACGGAACGGTGGCGCAATCACCCCTAGCACCGGCAGCTACGATTATCAGGCCTATTACTCCGACAGCAAGAACTTTGAAGCGAACGTGGATCCTGTTTATCGGACTACCGAGACCGTGACCGACACCAACGGCGTGGTTTACACCACCACCGAGACCTATTATGATGCCGACTTCGCAGCCCGCATCAAGCGTTTCGGAACCGAAGCCTCCAGTACCTTGGACTATTATGACGACTATTATACCAGCGGAGGCAACACCTATTATATTATTGACAACGACCCTTGGAACTGGGGATTCTATCCATACCGTCCGGCCTACTACTACGATTATTATTATTCGCCAGGCTTCTACATCGGATTCGGCTATCCATACTACAGCTATTGGTACAGCCCTTGGTACCGTCCCTACTACTGGTATGACTACTACTGGAGTTGGTACAATCCTTTCTGGTACCATCCACATCATCACCATCACCACCATCATCACGACGCGGGATGGGGTCGTGACTGGAACGGCATCAACGGCCACAACGGCATCCAACACAACGACTTCAACCAATATGTCGCCTCTGTACGCCGCAACAACACCGCAAGCTCGTTGAGCCACCGTGCCACCAATGGCGGAGGTGTCAGCAGAAACGCCAGCGTCGGCACAACCGGCAGGTCCAGCAGCCTCAGTGGCAACAGCACTTCCAGACCAACAGTCAACAGGCCCACTGCCAGCAACACTCGGCCCAGCACTTCAACACGGCCTTCGGTCTCCAATCGTCCCACGACTTCAACACGACCCAGCAGCACCAGCAACCGCCAAGAAACCAACACAGGACGCAAGACTTACACCTCGCCCAGCGAAAGCCGTCCGTCACGCACCAGCTCCGAATACGTTCGCCCGCAAGGCAGCCAGTCATCGAGCAGCCGTCCCTCCAACAGCGGATCCGTCAATAGGAACAGCAGCAGCCGCAACAACAGCGGGACTTCCAGCATGAACCGCAGCTCATCCTCCAGAAACAGCTCCAGCACTTACTCCAGAAGCAGTTCCAGCAACTCATCTAGAAGCAGTTCCAGCAGTTCTTCAAGAGGCAGCAGCTATAGCAGCGGTAGCAGCCACAGCAGCAGTAGCGGTGGAGGAAGAAGCAGCAGCGGTAGCAGCAGCAGTGGACGCAGCAGCGGTGGCGGAGGAAGTCACGGCGGAAGACGCTAATCCATAAAAGGAAAAAAGAGTTCAAATTACCATAATTAAATCGAAAGGACTATCTTTGCAGGGCGAAGATAGTCCTTTCGCATTATCGACATCTTGTTTTGATGAGATCTATCTACATATTATCGGCACTCCTTCTCATGACTCTCGGACTGCACGCCCAAGGCGTTGACGACGCCATCCTCAACGCCACGACGTACTACGAAGGCACAGGAAGAAGTCTCGCCATGGGCAATGCCACAGGAGCCATGGGAGGCGACATCACCGCGACATGCATCAACCCCGCCGGACTCGGACTCTACCGCACAGGCGAGATGACCTTCACCACAGGATTGCAGCACAACCTGATGCGATCATCCTATTACGACAACATCCAATATGCAGGAAAGACCAATGTCTCCATCCCCAACTTCGGCTATGTACTCGCCCTGGAATGCAGCAACTACAAGCCCCTTCGCTTCCTGCAGATGGCAATAGGGCTCACCCGCACCAACGACTTCGGCTACCGTTCCAACGTCCAAGGCATGAACCCAAACAGCTCCTTTATCGATGCTTACCTTCAAACCCTTGACGGCATCGACGAGCTTTACGAGCCATATTCCAATGTAGAGACCTATCTCAGCGAGAACTACCCTTATACCTTGCACCCCGCTTGGCGCGCATTTCTCATCGACCGATTCCACGACTCGCTCGGCTACTACTTCGACAGTCCCATCCCTCCGGGAAACGTCAATCAGTATGACAAGCTGACGTCGAAAGGACGCTCAGAAGAGTGGACCTTCGCCATCAGCGCCAATATCAAGGAGAAACTGTATATCGGCACCAGCATGGGCCTGACACACATCAAACGAATCAGCACGCGCACCTATTCAGAGACCCCACAGGATCCCAACGACAGCCACAACAGCTTCAAAAGTTGGTCGTTCGAGGAGGAGTTGAAAGACAACGCATGGGGAATCAACTTTAAAGCCGGCGTCATTTATTCTCCCATACACTGGCTTCGCTTAGGTGCCTCATGGCACACCCGAACAATTTACAACTTTGAAGAAAACTGGAACACAACAACCACTTCACAGTTGCTTGACAGCAATTTGGAAGACTATTACAAATACTACTCACCCACCCTTTACAACGACTACGTTTTCCGCACGCCAAATTCATTCATTGGCAGTGCTGCCTTCCTCTTCGGACAACGCGGCATGGTCACCGCCGACTTGGAATACATGAACTACGGCATGTCGAGGTTCTCAAGTTCCGTTCAAAGTTTCAGCGATGCCAACAATGACATCAAAGCGATCCTCAAGCCCACTTGCAACCTCCGAATAGGCACTGAATGGCGGTATTATCAGTATTTCATCCGTGGAGGCATGGCCTATTACGGCAGCCCATACGGCCTTGGCGATCGTTACAGAAGCGTCAAGAAACTCGCCCTCGGCATCGGATACGCCACCACCAGCGATGTTTTCTGGGATTTCGCTTACGAATTGACGGAATCCACTTCGGGGTTTACTCCTTATCAGTGTTTTGTCGATGGAGAAAACATCGTGAGCGAAGCCGTCCAGCGTCAATGGCGAAACAAACTCGTCGCCACCATGAAGATCAGGTTATAAAACAAAATAAGGTGGCCGTTTGGCCACCTTACTTAAACTCCCAAAACAACTGATCAATCGTGATAGTTGTCGATGATCGCCTTGTCAACCAAGATACGACCGCAGTACTCGCAGACGATGATCTTCTTGTGGGTGCAGATGTCCAACTGGTGTTGCGGCGGGATCTTGTTGAAGCAGCCACCGCAGGCGTCACGGGCAATGCCCACGACAGCCAAACCGTTACGTGCATTCTTGCGGATACGCTTGTAGGCGACGAGCAGACGGTCTTCGATGACGCTCTCGCATTCTGCTGAACGTTGCAGAAGGGCATCTTCCTCTTTCTGCGTGTCCTCGATGATCGACTGAAGTTCCTCCTTCTTTACGCCAAGATCGTTCTTGCGTTCTTCAAGACGTTGCTGAGCGGCGGCAATCTTGGTGGCGATTTCTTCCGACTTGGCAGTGGCCTCACGGATTCTCTTTTCACTGAGTTGAATATCAAGTTGCTGATATTCGATTTCTTTACTCAGCGAATCGTATTCACGGTTGTTACGGACGTTGTTTTGTTGGTCCTCGTATTTCTTAATCAAGGCCTCTGCCTCTTTGATCTTGATCTTGTAGTTGGCGATGTCGGTCGCATGTTTCTTCGTCTCTTCCTGGAAATTCGTGATACGGGTCTCCAGTCCGGCCACTTCGTCTTCCAGATCCTGGACCTCAAGCGGCAATTCGCCTCTATAGGCACGGATCTTGTCAATCTTTGAATTCACCTGCTGCAAGGTGTACAGGGCCTCTAACTTCTTTTCGATACTGACTTCCACCTGTTCTTCAGTGGGAGTGTTGTTCTTGACTTCTTTTTTCTCTACCATGGTATGAATCGAGTTTATCTTTTGCAAAAATAATGGACCGAGTTGGTGTTTGTCTCGGCAATTTCGGCTGCAAAGGTAGGAAATTTTTTCTGAATCAAGTCCTTAATTAATTGTTTAGTGAATTGTTCGGTCTCAAAATGACCTCCATCGACCAGCAGGATGTTGTCGGGAGCGAAGAAGGTGTGGTACTTGATGTCAGCCGTAAGGTACGCGTCAACATGATGGACAAGGGCGTCATGGATAAAGGGACTTCCCGACCCGCCACAGAGGCCGACCGTGACGATCTTGCGCCCCGTAAGGTTGGAATGGCGGACACACGGAGTGTCAAGACAATCTGCGACGAGAGCCAGGAAATCGGTTTCTTCCATCGGGGTCTTAAACTCGCCGACCATGCCAGCGCCACAACACTCCGGATCGGCCTGACTGGGCTGGAGCAGACGCAGATTGCGAAGTCCCAGCCGCTCTGCCAAGACCCGACTCACGCCAAGATGACAATTGTCGAGATTGGTGTGCATGGAGACGATGGAGATGTCGTGTTTGACGGCTTTGATCACCGTTCGTTCCTGGGCGGTCGCCGGCGTCAGGTGTTTCAGTCCGCTGAAGATCAGCGGATGATGGCTGACAATCAGGTCACACGACTTGGCGACCGCCTCGTCCACCACCTCTTCTGTCACATCCAGCGCAATCAACACTTTATGCGTCTCCGCATTCAAATCACCGACTTGAATTCCCGCATTGTCATAGTCTTCTTGCCACTGCAACGGAGCTATCTCCGTGATGCAGTCCACTATCTCCCTTACCGTCATATTTTTCGAAATTTGGCTCAAAATTAGAGAAAAATATCTAATTTTGAATCCAATATGAACATTTTGCTGCTGCCCATATCGTTTTTGCACCATATCATACTGAGTATCAGGCATAAATTGTATGATTGGCACCTCTTGAAATCGAAACGGTTCGACCATCCCGTGATCTGCGTGGGCAACCTTTCGTTGGGCGGTACAGGCAAGACTCCGCACACCGAGCACCTCATTCGTTTGTTGAGCGACAGCTACAGGGTTGCCGTACTCAGTCGCGGCTATGGAAGAAAGACGAAAGGCTATCGCTTGGCCAGTGCTTCAGACACCTCCGAGACGCTGGGCGACGAGCCGATGCTTTACCACCGGAAATACCCTGAGATTCTGGTGGCGGTGGATGAAGACCGAGTGGAAGGCGTTGAGACACTGCTTGAAGACACATGTCCTCCCGAGGTCATCCTTTTGGACGACGCCTTCCAGCATAGGAAGATCAACGCGGGACTGAACTTGCTGCTCACCGAATACGGACATCTTTATTCAAAGGACTTCCTTGTTCCTGCTGGGAAGCTGCGCGATGTAAAATCAGCGGCCAGACGGGCCGATATCATCGTCGTGAGCAAATCGCCAAAGGACCTGGACGAGAAGCAACGGGCAGTTGTCGTCGCACAATTAAAGCCGCTACCTCATCAAAAGGTGTTCTTTTCCAGTATAGAACACGAGCCGTTGAAGCCGTTGAACGAGGAGGCGTCAAAGGTTGCCATTGAAGGCATTGTAGGGGGGCTGCTCTTCTGCGGCATCGCCAACCCAAAACCGCTGATCAACGAACTCTCAGACCGTTATAAGAAGCTTGAGACCATTGCTTTTAGCGATCATCATGCCTTTAACGAAAACGACATCGATGCATTGCTCAAGAAATTCAAGCAGCTGCCCTTCGAGGAGAAAATCATGGTCACTACGGAAAAAGATTACGCACGTATCATAAATTCTCCTTATCTTTGTAAGTTTGATTCGGTTCCGCTTTTTGCAGCGCCGATCCACGTAAATATCCATCAACAAGAAGAATTCAACAAAGAAATATTGGACTATGTACGAAAAGATCATCAGCACGGTTGATTTTATCAACAAGAAAACCAACGGATTCAAGCCCGAAGTCGGCGTTGTGCTCGGCTCCGGCCTGGGCGGTTTGGCCAACGGCATCCAAGTGGAATACACCATCCCCTATTCGGAGATCCCGAACTTCCCGATATCCACCGTAAAGGGGCACCAAAGCCAGATGCTGTTCGGCACCATCGCCGGGCGCAAGGTAGTCGCCATGCAGGGCCGTTTCCATTACTACGAAGGCTATCCCATGAGCGAAGTCACCTTCCCCATCCGAGTGATGATGAAGCTGGGCATCCAGTTCCTCATCCTGAGCAATGCGGCAGGCGGACTCAACCCAGCCTTCCATGTGGGCGACATCATGATCATCAACGACCAGATCCATGCCATGCCCAACCCGCTAATCGGGCCGCACGACGATCGTTTCGGAGAGCGTTTCCCCGACATGAGCGAGCCTTACGACAAGCGGTTGATCAAGTTGGCCGACGAGATCGCAATGGAAAAAGGCATCTGGGTACAGCACGGCGTGTACTGCTCCACCACGGGACCGACCTATGAGACGCCTGCCGAGTGCCGTTACTTCCGCATCATCGGGGCCGACACCATCGGCATGTCAACGACTCCCGAGGTCATCGTGGCGCGACAGGGCAAGTTGCCGGTGTTTGGCCTGAGCATCGTCTCCGACATGGGCAACATCTACGGTGTGGACCACACCTCTGAGATCACCCACGAAGAAGTCATCGCTGCCGTGAATGCCGTCGAGCCCAAACTCATCACCCTCATCACCGAGCTCATCCGTCGCAGCGCATCAATCCAATTCTGATGGCCATCTATTTCGTCACCGATTTCCATCTGGGCATCCCTACGCTTGAGGACAGCCATGAACGCGAGTTGAAGCTGATCAAGTTTCTTGACGGCATCAAGTCCGATTGCGAAGAGTTGTTCCTGATGGGCGACCTGTTCGACTTCTGGTTCGAATACAAGACGGTGGTACCCCGTGGCTTCGTTCGGATACAAGGCAAACTGGCCGAATTCACCGATGCCGGCATCCCCGTGCATCTTTTCATCGGCAACCACGACCTATGGTGCTTCGGCTACCTCCATGACGAGTTAGGCATCCAGCTCCACCGCGAGCCGGAGGTCTTTACCTTGAAAGGTAAGAAGTTCTTTATGGTCCATGGCGACGGTTATGGTCCAGGCGACAAAGGCTACAAGTTTCTGAAGAAGGTGTTTTCGAACAAGGTCAACCAATGGTTGTTCCGCCATATCCATCCCGACTATGGTGTTCGCCTGGCACTGCGCTGGTCGCACAACCACCGCTTGAAGAAACTCAAAAACGAGGTTGAACGCGGCTATTACGACGATATCCCCAAGACCCGCCTCTACCAATACGCTGCTGAACAGGCCGCCTTGGATCCTTCCATTGATTTCTTCGTCTTCGGACACCAACATAAGCCTATGCAATACGCTTCAGGTGATCATGCTTTAACCACCGTGGTAGGCAACTGGATTTATGATTTCACCTATGTGGTGTTCGATGGGGAGACGATGGAGTTGAAGAAATACACATCGTGATCATTCCACCACGATTTTTCGGACCGCATTCCCCATTCTGGCGAAATAGAGTCCTTTAGGCAGGTTGATGGTTGTTTGACCATCGATTTCCTGGATTAGGACAGTTTGACCCAGCGCATTAGTGATGCTCAAGTTGCCTGTGCCTTCCACCGTGATGCGGTCTTTGGCGGGATTTGGATAAATTTGAAAATCGGATTCATCATATTCGCCTATGTCTGTCGTATCAATCCATGGATTGTCTACTTTGTTTGAATAGGATAGGATTTTGTATTCACCACTGTCGGTAAGTTTAGCCACAGCACACTGGTAATATGGATGTTCATGAGCTGCTGGTATTTGGTAACTTGTAGTACTTGATGGTAGGATTACTTGTCCTCCATTTACGATGAATGGATACCTTACTCCATTTGAATCGACGGTAAATATAGTATAAACATACCCATCGTCTTCAGGTTGTAGGCTGGTTTTCATGTTTAGGTAATGTCCATTATTTTCATCTTTTGTACATAGGTACATACCTGGCAATACATCATATGGGGCGTTTATACAAGTATCAAACATTTGTGTTAGTATGTTCCATACAGTATTTTCATTGTAATTATAATTGTAAATTATATCTTCCGTATAGTTACCTGGATATAGTTGTTCTCCTCCAATGAAATACCATCCTTCATCGTCTGGAATGTAGTTTGGATCATGATGAGTATTGTTTTGTGATATCCATTTTTGAAAGAACCAAACATCATTATTTGCTGTAAAACTCAGTTTTGCATTTAGATTTCCATTTGTATTTACGATTTCCATTTCAAAATTGTCAGGTGGAATTACCCAGTTTTTTATATTGAAATAGATTGAATCACTACCAGTATTCCCATATTCATCAGTTACTGTTACTTTGATGTAGCAACTCACATTCAAAAACCCCCTAAATACATAATTATGGGCACCATATACAATATAATCATCAGGTTTCAGAGAAGTCTCCCATGTATGCCAATGAGTGTAGTTTGTGTTGAAATAGTAGTTCGTTACGAAATATAAGCCACCTAATGGACAAAGAAGAGATGAATCATTTTGGAAACTATAAAACTCTGGAATACTAGCATTAAGATCATATGTTGCCAATATCTCGACATGGAGACTATCTATTGTCTCTCGACAGACAGAGCTTTTGTCTATTTCTGTCGAGTTGTCTACTTGACCTTTTGTCATCGTGGCAGGCTGAGCCATGGCCATGCTAATCACTGCGAAAAGCATGAGCAAAATTGTAAAGAACTTCTTCATCATAATGCTACTCATACGATAATAGAAACGTTTTTTTCAACTATGCCATGACACACTCTTTAGGTTGTCCAGCTATCATGATAATATCCTCTCCCAAAGCGACTGATATTTTGCATAGCGTTGCCATGGTGAGATTATGTGTTCCCGAAAGCCAACGACAAACCTCGGTTTCCGTTTTACCCATCAACCGGGCAAAGTCTTTTTGCGACATATCCCTTTCTTCAAGGATGTCATAAATCCGGTTGGCTATGGCCACCGATAGTTCCATTTGCATCTTCAACGCCGGAGGAATGGTTCCGCGTATCTCATCCATGATTTTGTTTGTCTTCATCTGATATGAAATTTATGGTTCATCGTCTATTGAAAAGGTAAGCGTACCCAGCAGTTTTGTCCCGCTCACCGTGATAATTCTTTGTTTTTCTCTCTGCTTCAGTTGAATGTCTATTTTCTGAAGCGTCTGAACACATCTATTTAAATGCGCATCTTCCTGATAAGTTGAAGTAGTTTTCAGTCCTCCATTCCCCAATATCAATATCTTGGCATTGATGTTCAGAAGATACAACCGCAGTGATGTCGTTTCAAGATGGGAGGGCAAAGCCATCACCCTATCTCTCATTTTTCCTTCATACCTAAAATGACGGTCTTCCGCCCCGTCACGCTTTATGATATCAAGCCTATAAACCAACTGGCGAACATCATTGGGATAAATATCTTTATAGGCCAGCAAGAATTTCTCAAATTCCGAATACGTTTCACCTTCAAAATGAGGTGAATAAAGACTCACTTTATTACCATCCTCAAGCAACTCCAATAACAAGTTTCTTTCCATGACTCAACTTTTCCGCAAAAATAAACATAAAAGTTTATTTCTACAATAATTATTTCACTTCTTTTTTAAAAACTTTCTTTACCTTTGTCAATCATTAAATCTTCAAATTTTTAAATCTTTAAATGCCAAGATATGAAAAAAACCGACAAGTACATCAAAGACAACAAGGACCGTTTCCTTGAGGAATTGTTTGAACTCATCCGCATCCCCTCCATCAGCTCGGAGGCGGCACACAAACCCGACATGATTCGCTGCGCGGAGTGCTGGCGCAAGCACCTGCTGAAGGCTGGCGCCGACAAGGCTGAGGTGATGCCCACCGACGGCAACCCTATCGTTTACGGCGAGAAGATCATCGACCCGAAGAAGCCCACCGTGCTGGTGTATGGTCACTACGACGTGATGCCCGTGGATCCCATTGAGCTGTGGAAGACCAAGCCCTTTGAACCCGTGGTGAAAGATGGCAAGATCTGGGCACGCGGCGCCGATGACGACAAAGGACAGTCGTTCATGCACGCCAAAGCCTTCGAGACCATGGTGAAGACCGACACCCTCCCCTGCAACGTGAAGTTCATGTTGGAAGGCGAAGAGGAAATCGGCTCGGGCAGCCTCGCCAAATGGATTGTGAAATACAAGAACCTCGTGAAAGCCGACATCATCTTAGTGTCCGACACCTCGATGATCGCCAGCGATGTGCCTTCCATCACCACTGGACTGAGAGGTCTCGCCTATTGGGAGATCGAGGTCACCGGCCCACAAGCCGACCTGCACTCGGGACTCTTTGGCGGTGCCGTGGCCAACCCCCTCAACACGCTTTGCGAAATGATCACCTGCTGCTTGGACGAGAACAATCACATCACGATTCCTCATTTCTATGACGATGTGGTGACATGCTCGCGCAAGGAGCGCCAACTGCTCAACAAAGCTCCTTACGACGAGAAGGAATTCAAGGCTAGCGTAGGCGTGAGGGCCCTCCGTGGCGAGAGAGGCTATACCAAGATCGAGCGTGTGGGCATCCGTCCGACCTTCGACCTTTGCGGTATGTGGGGAGGCTACACCGGCGAGGGCAGCAAGACCGTGTTGCCGTCAAAAGCCTACGCCAAGCTCTCCTGCCGTTTGGTGCCGAACCAAGACCATGAGAAGATCGCCAAGCTGGTGAAGAACTACTTGGAGAAGATGGCTCCCAAATACGTCACGGTGAAGGTCACCCCGTTGCATGGCGGACAGGCATACGGTTGCCCCATAGACCTTCCTGCTTATAAAGCTGCTGAAGCCGCCTACATGGAGACCTACGGCAAGCAGCCCATCCCAATGCGCTCAGGCGGTTCCATCCCGATCATCTCTGAGTTCGAGAGGGTGTTAGGCATCAAGTCCATCCTCATGGGCTTCGGCCTCGGCGAAGATGCCATCCACTCACCCAATGAGAACTATCGCCTCGACCACTTCTACAAGGGCATCGAGACGATCATCGCGTTCTATCAGCATTTCGCAAAATAAGTTGGTCAGAATAAATTGAGGTAATCCCCATAAGGCACCTCAGTAACTCCTGAAGGGGGTTACGTAGTGCCGTTGGGGATTACCTCAATTATTTATTTCGAGAACATCACCTTCTCGTTGTTGAACAACCGCGTCAACACCCAGACGGCGATGCCGGTGTAGGCAATATTGGCGGCCAGCGTGACGATGACGGGCATCCATTTCATTTCGTGGGCGAAAACGGAAGTCATCACCTGAATCGAATTGAAGAACGGAATCAGGTAGGCGGTCAGACTCTCGGACGTCCCACTTTGGAACATGGGCATCAAGCCGCATAGCATCATCACCAGCATGAAGGGGACGATCATGGTACCGGCGTTCTTCACGTCTTTGGCCAATGCGGAGAGGATGCTCACCATGGAGGCCATGATCAGCACCGTCGCCAGGATGGTGATCAGCAGCACCACGTAGTCGGACACCGTGTAATGCAGGCCCAGATCCACGCCAGCCATATCCGCTTGGATCATCTTAGGCAACCCCAGGGCAATACCGATGAAGCTGGAGACACCGCTCAACAGGGCCATGCCGCTGAGCGAAACCACCTTGCCCAATGCCAATTCATTTCTTTTCATTGGGGTAACAAGCAACGTAGCGATGGTACCGCGTTCCTTCTCGCCTGCAATGGCGCTAGGGGCGATGGCCATCACGCCACTGAAGATCATCATCAAGATGAGCATCGGAATGAGCTTGGAAAGGATGCCACCCACCACGTCGTCGGTATTGGCCATATCGAATTGAGCTTCTTCCGCGTCAGACCGGTTGATGTCGAAACGGTTGCTCAGTTGGTCTTCGTAGGCCGAGAGCGAGCCCTCCAACAAATGGTACACTCGAGCAGAAGCATTGTTGGCCGAGTTGTAGTAAATCTCCACATTGGGAGCGGATTCTCCACTTTGCGAGTCGTAAACGGCCACGATTGAATCGAAGGCTTCAGGAAAACGCATGAGCACCATATTGAGTCCCTTGTCTTCGAGAAGATTGATGTCTTCCTGTGAGAAAGGCTGTTGCATCACTTCGATGGAAGGCATCGACTCCATCAGCGGAGCCACGTTCTCCGGCAGGTTCTCTATACGAACAACGACCATGTCGTCCATGCCATCGGTCGCCATCTTGTTGATGCCGCTGCCCAAGATGGTGTATAAGATATAGATAAGCAGACCGGGCAAAATGACCGCGGTGAACAATAACTGTCGATCGCCAAAGAAGCGGGCGAATTCTTTTTTAATAATGGTCCAAGTGTTGCTTTTCATTCCTCACCTCCTTTCACTTCCTTATAGATCTCAAAGAAACGGTCTTCCAGCGTCATGCCGCCACATACTTCCTCGAGCGTGCCGCAATTGATCATGCGTCCGTCGATGATGATGCCCACACGGTCGCACAGCCTTTCGACCAAGCTGAAGATATGGGTACTGAGGATGATGGTCTTGCCTCGCTCCCGCAGCTCTTGCAGGTAGTCGGTGACCGTGCGCGCCGTCAGCACGTCAAGGCCGTTGGTGGGCTCGTCGAAGATGATGATGTCGGGGTCATGAACTAGCGAGATGACCAATGACAGCTTCTGCTTCATGCCGGTGGACAGGTTGGCCACCTTCACCTCGGCAAAACGGTCGATACCGAAACGGCTGAACATCTGCCGTTTGCGTTCCCTGCTGACGGCCTCGTCCACATGATGCAGCTGGCTGAAGAAGTCGAACAGGTAGTTCGGGGTGAAGAAGTCTTCCAGTTTCAGTTCCGAAGTGAGGAAGCCGATTTTGGCCCTTACCCCTTCGGGTTGGCTCACTATGGAGCATCCGTCGAGAAAGGCGTCGCCACTGTCGGGGCGGATCAAGGTTGCCAGCATACGCAAGGTCGTGGTCTTGCCGGCGCCATTGGGACCCAGCAGGCCAAAGATCTCGCCTTGGTTGGCGGTGAACGAAAGGTTGTTCACCGCGACGATCTCCTTACGGGCGGTCCTTTCGATTTTCTGTTGTTTGCGAGAGAGCTTGAACGTCTTGCTCAGCCCTTCCACGCGAAGGATTTCGTTCATAGCATTATCTTTGATACGGTGCAAAGATAAGAAAAGATGGTATTTCTATTTGGATTATCTTTCGCTAAAGAAAAAAATGTTATCTTTGCTTTCGATTGGAAAAAACCAATCATATTATTGTTTGAAGCGTTATGCTTGTCTATTAAGCGAAAACGCAGGAGCATACAGTTCCCGCTTCTTTTGTATACTATAAAATCTTGATGTATTACGACAATGCTTACAATCAAGCTAATGGCAACGATCTTTAACAAAAGATGCTCCTATTCCACGATCAGTTTTGACGCTAGAATCTTGTCGATAATCACTTTGTCTCGATAGGTATGAAAGAAGATACTCCACTTTTTGTTGTTGGTCAATAGCACTTTTTCTCTTTTGCTCCTGCTAAACTTCTTCGCTATCGCCCATTCGGAGACCTTGATACTATCAGCCAGAAAAGCCAAGGAACGGATCTCAGTATATAAATCAGCCGCGTAACGTTCAGCATGTTCGCGGCTGGTTTTATTAACAATAAAATCTTTGATTTGATCGATATCCCGCTTTACTTCGTTGCGAATCTGGACTTCATACTTCTTCATAATGCCCCCTTATCTTCTCATTGAGGAGGTCTTGGAATTCTTCCAATGAGAAGCAGCCCTTCAAAGTCTTTGGATAAACCTTTTTCTTTGAATTGCGGACAGGCGACTTTGTCTTCGTAGTTGTGACTATCGTGGTTTGCATACGATTCCTTTCTGACCTACAAAAATAAAACAATTCTGTTCATTAGGGTGCAAAAATACGAAAAAATACAAAATGCTAATTAATTCATTATAATTTTTAAAATAATTATTCTATTTTTATAATATCTCAATCAACTTCAAATAGCCCCCACAACACATCCACAAAAGACCCGCGAGTCGGTAAAGATAAAAAAAGCCACAACCTAAAGGCCACGGCTTATTAGGATATGGAGCGCACTAATCCAAAACGTGTTGATAGAACGTGCCCTCTTGGAAGTGCTTGATGCCGTCTTTCAAGAAGCTAACGAATGCGTCCTTGTCGAGGTCGTATGCGCGTGGCTTCATCAAGAGGTTGCCGTTGTGATCCATCAAACAATAGTATGGCTGGGCGTTGGTGCCGAACTTGGATATTTGGAAGTCGGCGTTTTTGCGACCGATGGTCTTCTTCTCTTTGCCGTCATAGCTTGATGTGTACCATTCCTCCTTGGGCAACGAGGCTTTGTCATCGACATACAGCGCACACAGGATGAAGTCGTTGCGCAGCATGTCCTTCACACGTGGATCACTCCACACGTTGGCTTCCATCTCGCGACAGTTTACACAGCCATGACCCGTGAAGTCAATGAAGATGGGCTTGCCCTGAGCCTTGGCGCAATTCAATGCCTGGTCGTAGTCGAAATAGCCCTTCAGGTTATGGGCAAGATGGAACAAGTCGGCATATTTGGGCTCTTCGCAGAGCACATCCACAGGAACTGCTTTCACGTCCCCTTGAGGAGCCACCGACATATTGGCAAACTTGGCATCCACATATTCAATCACCTTCTCGCTATTCTCCTCGATGATTCTATTCAGGTCGAAGTCAAGGGTTTGCTTTGGCGGAAGATAGCCAGAAAGGGCCTTCAACGGAGCGCCCCACATGCCTGGGATCATATAGATGACAAAGGTGAAGTCGATGATGATCAGGATCAAGCGGAACACGCCCAACTCCTTCACTTCCTTCTCGCCCTTGAAACGGATCTTGCCCAAAAGATAGAAGCCCAGTAAGGCGAAGCATACGATCCAGATGCCTAGATAGACCTCACGGTCGAGCAGATGCCAATGGTAGGTTTGGTCGGCAACGCTCAGGAACTTGAAGCCGAGGGCGACTTCGATGAAGCCCAAGACCACCTTCACGGAGTTAAGCCAGCCGCCGCTCTTGGGCAGACGCTGCAACAAGTTCGGGAAGAAGGCAAACAAGGCAAATGGCAATGCGAATGCCACTGCAAAGGCAAACATGGTCACGATGGGCGCCCAGAACTCGCCGGAAGTCGATTTGATCAGCACAGTGCCCACGATGGGACCCGTACAGGCAAACGACACCAGCACCAAAGTCAAGGCCATGAAGAAGATGCCGCCGAGGTTCTTGGTGTTCTGTTTGCTGTCGCTCTTGTTCACCATGTTGCTTCCCAGAGTGATCTCGAAAGCGCCAAAGAAAGAGGCGGCAAAGACCATGAACACCAGGAAGAAGATGATGTTCGGCAGCCAGTGCGTAGCCAGCCAGTTGAAGATGTCGGCCGTCACACTATTGCCGCCAACCAACCAGGTCACCAATATGATGATGGCAATGGGCAAGGTGTAAAGCAACACGATGAAGAGGAAATACATGAAAGCCTTGAAACGGCCCTGGGCTTTGGTCTCGCCCTCGCCATGCATGAAGAACGACACCGTCATGGGGATCATCGGGAAAACACAAGGCGTCAACAGTGCGGCAAAACCCCAGAGGATGGCCTCGAGGATCATGGCCCAGATATTGGACTTGCCATGGCCGCCAACACCCTCATCGTCAGCCGCTGTCAGCACCGCATCGCCGTATGTCAGATCAATGTCTTCGGTAAGCGAAACGCAGCTGCCGTCTTTGCAAGCTTGGTAATCCAACTCGCCCACCAGCTGGAAAGGACCATCCTTGAGCTTCTTGAACTTCTGCGCAAACGAGGCGGCACCCGAAAACTGCTTGTATTCCACTTCAAAGATATCGTCGTAATACAACGCAACATCAGTCAAGTCGCGCCCACCGCCCACGGGCATGTAATACTCAGTCGTGTCGAAACTGAACACCGTCGGCAGCGGGGCCATGTCGGGCATGTCGGTGGAATAGATGTGGAACATTGGCTCGATGGTCGCCGTGGCCACCAGCTCAAATTCCTCGTCATTCAGATCCTGGATCTCGAACTTCCATTGCACCGGATCAAGCACCAGTGACTGGGCTCTCATTGCAAAAGCTGTCGAAAAGACCAGCATGAGAGCGATAAACAATTTTTTCATCGAAAAGTAAGATTATTAGATTTGCCGCAAAAATAGCAAATCTGCCTCAACCACAACACAAAAAGATCAATCTTTTATGCTTACTTTCAAAATCGTACGAGTGGCATTAGTCACCTTGAAGCGCTCATCCACACGAAGGCCCACTATCCAAACGATTTCCTCATCAGCAGTCAGCAACACGGAAATGTTTTCCTTTTGACTTGTTGTGAGCTTCAAGTCTTTCAAAAAATCACTTAACAGTCGAGAGCCTTTCATCCCGATGGGATGGAAACGGTCTCCAGCCTGCCATTTCCTAAGTTTGAGCGGAAACGTCAGTTTGTCATAGTCCATTTGGGCCACCTCAGGAGATTTGTCGAGGATATACCTGTCGTCATTGGCAAACTGTTCATAAGACAACTCATCAAGGGCATCTTGTTGTTGGCACAAAGGGGTCAGCTCAAGTCCATCGCGCTCAACAGTCACCCGATGGGTAGGCGAAAAGAATGCCGTCCCCGGTTGTCCGTTCAAGGCTTCATAGACAAAGTGAACTTGGTCGCTGTTGAAACCATAATTGCGGAGCCATTCGAAAAGGAGGAGTGAGGAGTGAGGAATTCTTTGGGTTTCGCCGTCTTGCGTTACCATCTGATCCAGCTTTTCCTTCAGCAACTCCCTATAGAGTTCATTCTCCGATGCCAAATGGCTGATGGATTTTAGAATCGATGCCCTACTCTCTTTGGAGATCTTGTCGATCACGGGAAGCAATTCATGGCGGATCTTATTGCGGAGAAACTGGGTCTCGACATTGGTATGGTCTTCACGCCATTTGATCCCATTTTCGATAGCATATTGATGGATCTCTTCCCTTGAGAAATCAAGCAAAGGACGAATGATGTTGCCGTTGACGGGTTGCATTCCTTTCAGGCCTCGGATGCCCGCACCTCTTAAAAGATTAATGAAGAACGTCTCCAGCTGGTCATCGGCATGATGGGCTACGGCAATGTATTCATAGCCTAACTGTTGGCGCAACTCCTCAAACCAGGCATAGCGCAACTCACGGGCGGCCATCTCGATGGAAAGGCCTTGTTCCTTGGCATAACACGTCGTGTCAAATTGCTTCACATAGAGCGTCAAGCCATTTCGTTCGGCATAATCACGAACAAACTGCTCATCATCATCGGACTCCTCACCACGCAGGTGGAAGTTGCAATGGGCAAGCACAAAGTCGGCCTTGGCTTTCAGCAGCAGATCGGCAAGCACCATCGAATCGATACCGCCGCTGATGGCGAGGATTATTTTTTTGTTTGCGATATGGGATTCTACCCCCAGGTTTCGCTTCGCTTCACTTGAGGTTATTGAGACGTCACCTCTCCGAGGCGCTTCTCGGCCAGTCTCTTTTCCACTATGAGGAGTCACTTCTTACTTCTTACTTCTTACTTCTTACTTCTTTTTCTTCACCGAAAACCCAAATCCGCCAATCTTTTCTCCCAGCCCATAATATTTCCCATGGGAATAAGCCAACGGCCGTGCATGATTCAGTTGGAAAGCGCCCGTACCTTTATCTATCAAATCTTCCTCCGCGTCGATGGCGACCACATTGGCGATGAACATGTCGTGCGATCCCAACTCTTTCACTTCCACCACCTTGCATTCGATGCTCAGCGGCGACTCCTTAATCAAAGGTGCCTTCACGATTTGAGCCGGTTCCGTATGCAAATGCATCTGCTTGAACTTGTTGTAGTCCCTACCCGATCGCACCCCGCACCAATCTGTGGCCGCAGCCAATTCTTCCGTTGTCAGGTTGATCACAAACTCCATGTTCTTCAATATAATGTCATGCGAATGGCGTTCTTTCCTCACGGAAATATAGCACATAGGCGGATCAGAACAAATAGTGCCTGTCCAGCCGATGGTGATGATGTTATAATTCTCCTCGCAGTCGCCGCAGGTGACCATCACGGCAGGCAAAGGATAGATCAAGGTTCCAGGTTTGAAAGGGATTTTCATGGTATTAATACGTAGGGCTGCCACATTGTGACAGCCCTACAAATTTACGATTATTTTCAAATAATCAAATTATTCGATGTTCCATGTGGAGCCACTATTCAGCAGGTCATCCATGCAATGGATCTTCGAGGCGGCCTTTTCCTTCTCGATGACCTCGTCGAGGCTATCGTTGAAGGTCGGGGCTTTCACGTCGCGGATCACGCCGATGGCGACCGGGAAATGAGGCGGTGCCATGTGGGCCAGCATCATGTGAAGACCAGTGTCCTCGAGGGTCTTGTCATGAACGAGGATGTCCTTCTCAGTGATGCCGTTCTCGCCGATGGTGACCACTTCAAGCTGATTGCCATTGAGGCGTATACCCTTGTCGCGGTTCTTGCCGAAGATCAGCGGCTGGCCGTGGACGCACTTCACTTGCATGTCGTCGCGGACGTCCTTACCGGTGATGTTCTCATGCACGCCATTCGAGAAAATCATGCAGTTTTGCAGGACCTCTGTCACAGCGATACCGTCATGTTTGTATGACTCCATGAAGATCTCGGTAAGTTCCTTGGGGTTGACATCCACGCCACGGGCGAAGAAGGTCGCCTTGGCACCGATGGCGAGTTCGCCAGGGTTGAAAGGATCTTCGTAAGTGCCTTGAGGCGAAGTCTTGGTCTTGGTACCGCGGAAGGTGCAGGGTGAGAACTGACCCTTGGTCATGCCGTAGATACGGTTGTTGAACAGGATCAAGTTGATGTCGATGTTACGGCGGCAGGCATGGATGAAGTGGTTGCCTCCGATGGCGGTGCAGTCACCGTCGCCGGTGATCATCCAAACGCTCAGCTTCGGGTTGGCCAGCTTCACGCCAGTGGCGGCGGCAGCGGCGCGACCGTGGATGCTATGGAATCCGTAGGTGTTCATATAATAAGGGAAGCGCGAGGAGCATCCGATGCCGGACACCACCACGATGTCTTCCTTCTTAACGCCCAACTTGGGAAATACGTCTTGCATGGCCTTCAGGATGGCATGGTCGCCGCAGCCGGGGCACCATTTCACCACCTGATCACTTGCAAAATCCTCTTTAGTCAACATGACTTCTTGTTCGATATTTTGATTTTCCATGGTCGTATTATTTTAAGAGGTCGTTAAACTTGGTCTCCAGTTCGTTGATGGTGAACGGCAGACCCATCACCTTATTATATTGTTCTGATTTGTATTCCGGGAAGTTCATGCGGAGATACTTGGCAAATTGGCCACGGTTGATCTCGCAAACCAAGATCTTCTTGTGACCCTTAAGCACTTCCTCTGTATTGCGCGGCAGCGGCATGATATAGTCGAAATGCGCGTGGGCGATCGACTTACCCTGTTCCATGAGGTTCTCGACGGCAGTGCGGATCACGCCGAAGGTGCCACCCCAGCTGACGACGAGGAGGTCGGCGTTCTTGTCGCCGTAGATCTCTTGCAGCGGGATGTCGTTGGCAACGCGGGCGACCTTCTCCTCGCGGAGTTCGGTCATACGCTGGTGGTTCTCCGGGTTGGTGGAGAGGTTACCCTTGCCGTCTTCCTTTTCCAGACCGCCTACGCGGTGACGCAGACCGGGAGTTCCAGGGATAGCCCATTCACGACGGAGCCATTTCTCGTCACGACGGAACGGCATATAGTCGGGATCATTGGCTTTGGCGATAGGAGGAGTAATGGTCGGAAGGTCGGCCATCTTGGGGATGCGGAACACCTCTGAGCCATTGCCGAGGGAGCCATCGCTAAGCATGATGACAGGAGTCATGTGCTCCAAGGCGAGACGGGCAGCTTCGAAAGCGGCATAGAAGCAGTCGGCAGAGCTACGGGCGGCGATGACGATCAACGGAGCGTCGCCATTACGGCCGTAGAGTGCCTGCAACAGGTCGCTCTGCTCGAACTTGGTCGGCAGACCCGTTGAAGGACCGCCACGCTGCACGTCGATGATCACCAACGGAAGCTCAGTCATCACAGCCAGACCCATGGCTTCACTCTTCAGCGAGAGGCCAGGACCCGAAGTGGTGGTGACAGCGAGGCAGCCTGTATAGGCGGCACCGATGGATGACATGATGCCAGCGATCTCGTCTTCAGCTTGGTAGGCCTTGACGTTTAAGTTCTTGTATTTGGTCAGTTCTGCCAGAATGTCAGTGGCAGGGGTAATAGGATAGGAACCGAGGAACAACGGACGGCCAGATTTCTCTGATGCAGCCATCAAACCCCAAGCGGCGGCAGTGTTGCCCGTGATGTTGCGGTACTTTCCCTTCTCAAGGTCAGCGGCTTCCACCTTGTAGGTATTGGTGAAGAGTTCCCAAGTATCAGCATAGTGGTAACCGGCGTCGAGCACGGTACGGTTGGCTTTGATCACTAGGTCCTTGCCTTTGAACTTGGTCTCGAAATAGGCATATACGGTGTCCAGCTCGCGGTTGAAGAGATACATCACAATACCGAGAGCGAACATATTCTTCGATTTCAGCATCGCCTTATTGTCCATGCCGAAGTCCTTCAAAGCCTCTTTGGTAAGTTCCGAAATCGGGGCTTTCACTACCTGGTAGTCGGCTAAGGTGCCATCCGTGGTAGGATCAGCTTCATAACCAGCCTTTTCCAGCGCCTTGTCGGTGATGGAGTCGGTGTCGATGATGATGATGGTGCCGGGACGGAGCCAACGCATGTTGGCTTTGATGGAGGCCGGGTTCATGGCCACGAGGACATCGCAGAGGTCACCGGTGGAATGGATGGGCTTGTGACCGAAATGAACTTGGAATCCAGAGACGCCAGCGACGGTTCCTTGCGGAGGACGGATTTCAGCTGGATAGTCGGGGAAGGTGGCGAAATCGTTTCCGGCGAAAGCCGTCGAATCGGAGAAAAGATTTCCGGTAAGTTGCATACCATCGCCCGAGTCGCCCGCAAAGCGGATCACGACATGCTCAAGGGCTACAACTTTACTTTTTCCTGTCATAATTATTAGATTTAAATTTCTTATTAGAATATCAAAATTTGGTATCTTTTTTGAAGTTGCAAAGGTACGTTTTAATTCGTAACAAAACCAACAATTGGAAAATCTTTTTTGACCCTTTTTTAGATCTTTTCTAAATTTCGGGAACATGCCTTCGGATAAGAAACAATGCAGTATATTTGCTGCCTCAATAACAGAAACTAACACTTAAAAATTAAAAATTATGGCTTACAAAATCACAGACAAATGCATCGCTTGCGGCACTTGCATCGATGAATGCCCCGTTGGCGCTATTTCAGAAGGAGACATCTACGTCATTGATCCCGATCAATGCGTTGGTTGCGGCACCTGCGCTGGTGCTTGCCCGAACGACGCCATCGTGGAAGACTAACCATGAAGTAAACTTGTGCATTAAAAAAGAAAAAAGCCTGTTTTTGCAGGCTTTTTTTATTTTTTTCATGCATTGCAAGCATTTTGGCAAAAAATTTGATAAATTTGCACGGTCTTCTTCGTGAAGCAACAATAGAAAGACACTTTAACACTTAAATTATTTACTAACTAAAACATTCAATCATGAAGAAATTAGCTTTGGCACTTGTTTGCCTTTTCAGCGTTGCCTTCTTTGCAAGCTGCGACCCTGAAGAAACTGTCGTTGAGAATCCGGAACCATCTATTGCCGTTCTCGACATTGAAGGTTACCTTAATGAAGGCTTTGAAGCCAACATCAACACTCCTTATCCATTTGGATTTGTGATGGCATCCAACCCCGAAACCGGCAAAGAACTCGCCTCATTGACCATTTCCACCGTCCAAGGTGAATATGAAGAAGTGTACAACACCCTGACCATCTCTGGTACCGAGTACGAATACAGAGACACCATCATGTGGGAACTCTCACGCGATGAATTCCTTGGCACTGTCACCATCAAGGCCACTGTGACCGATGTTGACAACCAGTCCAAGACCTCTACCATGACCATCAGCGTCTTCAACCCTGCACTTCCGCTCCTCACCAGCCCCTTTGAGTGGTATCGCCTCGGCAACACCCAGACCGGCCTTGATGAATTCGGACTCTACTGGGAAAACAACCAGAAGGCCACCCACGCTCAAATCAAGCCCAAAGATGGTGTTCAGATGTTCTTCTTCGAGCCCGAGGTCTACGATGCAACGACCACCGACATCGAGAAGGCCAGCCTCTTCAACAATGCTGTTGAGACCATGCATCCCCAGCCAGTTTACAACAACGTCTCCACTTCCGCCAACGGCACCTACAACGATGTGATCGGCACCATCGATGCCGAAGGCAACACGCACCTGATCCACATTACTAAATGTGTCATAGGCGAATTCGTACCTGCTGGCTATCCTATCACCATCTCTGGTGAAGCCAAATAAGTCAACAATAGTTGAATAAAAAAAACGCCTCGAAGATTTCGAGGCGTTTTTTTTATTCTGCAAATGCGTGACTGATCTTCCTGTTGATCTCCAACAGGCGACGTTCATTCATCTTGACGACCGCCCGATCGTACGTCATCAAGCCGTTCAACTCAGTCTCACAGTCGGTGGTCTGGGTATATACCGCAGCCGAGAATCCTTGAAACGCCATCTGAAAGAGCTTGTTGGCGTATTCCACATAAGTATCCGTCACCTGTTCCTCGCTGTCAAACTCCACATAGCCCCAGCCTTGGTCCTTCACCCAAGTGTGGCCTTCCACCTTTCTTCCGATGCCGCCATACTCTCCCAGCACAGTAGCCCTTGTGGGATCATACAGCACCATCTTGGGCTCCGGATAATGATGCAGGTCGAGGATGTCGCCACAAGCATAGAAGTTGCCTCCGGAAGCGGGATTCACCAGACGGGTGGGGTCCAGTTTCTTGGTCATCTCCACGATCTCAGGGGTTTTGAACTGTCCCCACGACTCGTTGAAAGGCACCCACACGCCGATGCAAGGCTGTGAGGCCAGGCTCTCGATGATCTCCTTCCACTCCTTCTTGTAACACTCCTCCGATTCCATGGAGCGAAGACTCTCCGGCCCGTCAAAGTATTGTGTGGTCTGCCACCCTGGGCCTCGCCCGCCACTAGGCATGTCCTGCCACACAATCATCCCAAGGCGATCGCAATGGTAGTACCAGCGGGCAGGTTCCACCTTCACATGTTTGCGTATCATATTGAATCCCAGCTCCTTGGTCTTCTCCACGTCAAATGCCAGCGCTGCATCCGTCGGGGCGGTATAAAGCCCATCAGGCCACCAGCCTTGGTCAAGGGGACCGAACTGGAAGACGGGTCTCCCGTTGAGGGTAAGGCGGACGATGCCGCTATCATCTCTTTTCGTCCCGAAGCAGCGCATGGCGAAGTAACTCTCCACGGCATCGACGGTCTTGCCCTTGCTCGTGACGGTCACCTTCATGTCATAGAGGAACGGATGGTCGGGCGTCCAGCAGAGGAAGCCTTCGGGCATGTCGATCTCCACGTCACCTCCGCCGAGGGCTTTGCCCGAGGCGACCTGGGCGCCCTCACGCGTCACGACGACCTCTACGAGGTCGTCGTGACGGGGATCCGAAAACTTCGGAGTCACCCGCACCGTGCCACGCTCCAAGTCAGGTACGGTGACCAACGATTGGATATAGCGTTCCGGCACCGGCTCCAACCACACCGTCTGCCAGATCCCCGTCACGGAAGTGTAGAAGATGCCTCCCGGCTTCCTCACCTGCTTCCCGTGCGGGATATACGAGCCGTCGGTGGGATCCCAGACACGGACCACCAACGAGTTGGTCTTGCCACTCAAAGCCGGGGTGATGTCAAACGAGAACGGCACGTAACCTCCCGTGTGACTGCCCACCTTGACGCCGTTGACCCATACATCGGCCATCCAATCGACGGCACCGAAGTGGAGCAACACCCTCTTGTCTTTCCATGACTTGGGCACCGTGAAATCCTCCTGATACCACAAAGCATGGTCCTCACCCACCTCCTTCTGCACTCCCGAAAGAGACGACTCAATACAGAAAGGCACCAAGATGCGGCCATCGTATGCCGTCGGCATCTTCGCCTCTTTGGAGGTGATGGCATAGTTCCACCATCCATTCAGGTTTTTCCATTCAGGACGGGTCATCAGCGGACGGGGATACTCCGGGAGCACGTTCTCAGGATTCACCTCCTGCGCCCAACGGGTCTTGATCCTGTCACCCGCAGGCTGATATTGCGCAATCGCCGAATAGCCGGCCATCAGCAAAGCAATCATAAACAGTCTTTTCATATTTCATCTATTAATTCAATTCTCAACGTCCTCATTCCACCAAAGTCTGAAAACGCTCGGCGGCCTCTACCAAAGCTGCTATCGCCCGCGCCACGACCTTGTCGGACGCCTCCGCCCCTTCATCCAGCATCTGCTCGAAACACACCCAAACAGATGCCCCTCGCCGACCCTTGTCCTCAAACTCATACAACGAGGCCTTCACCACCTTGTAGTTCCAGTTAAGCAGGTTGCACGCCATCAAAGCCTGAGCGTAGTTCTCTTCGGTGACGTCGAAGATTCCTGGCAAGGTGAGACGAAAGAACAAAGGATCCTCCGCGTCATGCCAAAGCAGGAAGTTCCATCCTTCCCATAGGAAGTTGATCCCCACCTTGGATCTCGATGCGTCGATGCCCTGCCCTTTCAGATAGGCGAGCACCATCTCTTTCGCGGTATTCTTCTGTCTCATGGCTTATTTGAATCCTATCTTCGTCTTGGTAGCGTATGTCGGGTTCTTGTAACGCAGCACATCCACAAGGATGTTCTGGCTTATCGGGACGTCCATGTAGGCAGCGGTCATGGCGGCTTCGTTGACCGCCTCGGTGATGTCGCCAGCCACAAAATCCTCCGACAGACGCGCCAACTCTTCGTAGTCGATCTCCTCGGTCGGACGTTCGCTCAGGTGTTTCTTGAAAATATCCTTCCTGGCTTCCATGTCAGGCTGCGAGACAAAGAACACGCGGTCGATGCAGCCGGGACGCAACAGGAAAGGATCGACCTGCTCGGGCTGGTTGGAGGTCACCACAAGCAAGATGCCGCGCTTGGCACAGCCGTTCATCAATGCCAACATGGCCACGCTTTCCTTGGTGACGTTCTCCGGTCCCGGGTTGGGGATCAGGTACTCCAACTCCTCCAAGCAGATGACGAAAGGTGCCATGAGTGAGGCGGCGTCGAAGATACGCTGCAGGCTGTCAATCACGCCAGGCTGATAGATGTTGCCGAACTCCGATGCCTTGAGGACAGTGTAGTTGAATCCCAACTCCTCGGCGAAGCACTCCATCACGAGGCTCTTGCCGCATCCGGGAGGACCGTACAGCAAGATGCCATTGACAGGAAGCAACTTGTATTTTTTGGCTTTCTCGGGGTTCTGCAACGCGAAGATCACCTCCTTGCGCAACTGTTCCTTGAGCTCGTCACGTCCAGCCACTTGGTCGAAGCCGTTGCCCGATCCTTTCTTGAACTTGATGCGTGCCGCTTCTTCGGGTAGCTGACCTTCGCCAGCCTTGGCATCGCCAGACTCGTTCAGAGCCTCTTCGTCAGCCACGTCCGTGCCTTCGGGCACCAGCCGTTCCACCAGGACGTTGAAGAACTCCTCCGCCGAGGTGAAACGGGAGTTCACCCTGAGCGACAAGGCCTTCTTCAAGATCTCCTTCAGGAAATCGGGAACATGGATCTCCTCGGTATCCAACACCAGTTCTTCTTTCCGTGCCTCCTTAACCTTCGCCTTCACCAGGTTCTTGTCGCCATAGCAGTCAGCAAGATCCACCTCCCACGGCGCTTTTCCAAAGATGAGATAGTAGAGCAACGCACCTACCGAGAACACATCCGACTTAGGGGTATAGATGCCCCGATAGGTCTCCGGCGCGCGGAAAAACGGTGCCAGGTCGCCCACAAAGAAGTTCGGCCTCCCCATCACCATGGACGACACGTGACCAAGGTCGATGATGGTGGGCAGCAGCATCCCGTCTTCCGTCTCCTTCAACATGATGTTCGAAGGGGTGATGTCGTTGTGCAGCAGCGCCTTGGAATGCATGAAGATCAAGCCGTTCAATACACAGAGCGTGATCTGCATGGCGTCCTCCACATCGAAAACACCGTCTTTCTCAAGCGATTCGTTCAGCAGCTGGCCTTGGTAAAACTCCGTCACGAGGTAGTGGTATTCCTTGTCGCCCTTTCTGAAACCGCCGTTGTCAACATAGCGTATGATGTTGTCGTTTTTCTCTTCGTTAAGTTCCCTGCAAAAGACGATCTCGAACACTTCCTTCCCTTCAAACAGTTGTGAGGATGCCATGCCCGTAATCTCGAACACCTTACAGAAATAGAGCATGTCGTCACTGCCGTACACCGTGTACGACTCCGCAGACGCACCTTTCTTGATGAATTCATTGACGGTGTATTTGCCAATTTTATCCCCTTTTTTGAACAATCTCTTATCCATGATATATTATTTTGATTTCAATATTTCAGATGGTATGACAATCCAAGATAAAAACGATCGAAAGGCTCCTTCACCTGCAATTCATTGTCCATGCGCACGAATCCGCTGATGGATTGTCGTCGGGTGAGGCGGTAACTCACCGAGAAAGTCGTGCGCAAATGGTCGATGAAGGTCTCCGATGAATCCTCGCGCAATCTCAAGAAAAACTCCGATGAAAGCGTGTATTTGTACCGACTGCCTGGCATCTGGTAAACGGCTTGGAACTTATGTCGCCAATACCATTTGGGGTTGACCCGATAATCGCCGGTCCGCTCATCGCGATACGTAAACATCATACGGGTACGATAGCTGAGCTTGAGTCGCCTTACCGTCTCGGAATAGGAAAAATTTACCCCGAAACGGAGTCGGTTGTCGAAATAGCCTTTGTCGTCGTGATGCCTGACATAACCCAAATTGGCACCCATACGCAACCTGTTCCCCATGTATGGAAGTTGCACGGGAGTCTCAACCGACACCTCACTGAGCCATCGTTCCAAATGGAAACCTCCATAGTTCTCGAAGCGCAACTCCTCTTCCAGCTCAAGCTCGACATCATCCCACGGCTCCACAGTGTAATCCATCCCCGCAATGGCACCAAAATCCTTGTTCCGTCCACTTTGGGCGAACGAAGTCATGGTCATCGCCAACAGCAGGAAACTGAATACTATGTGGATCTTACAGCGCATCAGTAGTTGAATTCCTTTAGCTTGGTAAATGTCCCTATGGTGCTGGCTTCTCCAGGAAGCGGCTTATACCAGATCTTAATGTATGCGGCGTCGCGCAGGTAGTCGATATGCCCCACCTCCATCTTCTCGATCTTGATGCCCGTACGTTCCTCCAGGTCGGCTTTCAGCTCGGCTTCTTTGCCCATCTTCACCAAGTCGATCTTGTCATAGAGGATCACCTTTTCGGCCATACGCTTCGCGTGTTTGTTGCCCTCGAAGGCCCAAATGGCAAGGATCACCAGGAAATTGGTGACCAGCAGCTCAATATAGCTCGTTGTCAACGCCTGACCGTTGATGATGGAAACACCCATGACAACGAAGAGGTAGGTCATCTCTCGGATACGCAGTGTCTCCGTCCGGTATCGTATCATGCCAAAGATGGCAAAGAGTCCAAGGGCGTAGGCCACGTTCATCTTCATGTTATCCATCAAGGTGATGATGAGGAAGATGACGACGGCAAACATCATGAAGGTGAAGTAATAGTCACGACGTTGCGACTTCTTGTAGTAAAAAAGACGGATGATGATCCAGCAAACCAGGAAGTTGAGCAGGAATCGGAACAAGAGGGTCCAGAGGCTTGTGGCGTCGAACAGCGGCACGCCTAAGAAATTGATGTCGGAAACGCCACCGCCATTGCCAAACTCGCGGGCAATATCCGGATCGAAACTTTGTGGAGCTTGTAAAAATACCATGTTTATGCTATATTACTGATTGATTTCAATTTGTTGATTCTTCTGATTTTTTTCTTGAAACGGTTCTGCTTGACTTCGGGACGTGTCATAGCGGTTCCAATGCAATACTTGCTTATTTTGTATGGCTTGATGCGAAGGTCGAAAAGCACTTCCTTCAACAAGGATCGGGCGCGCCCATCCTGCTTGAGTTCCATGATCACCAGATCGTCCATGGAGGCCGTGGTGCCCGAAACGAAGTTGTTGAAAACCAGGTTACAGTCGATGGTTAGCCTTTCCGTCTTCTCGTAGTTGACCAATGTGAAACGGTCGAAAGCCGTCTCCAGATTAGGGCTGAGGCTCTCCACGGGATAAGGCTGTTTCTCGGCTAGGAATGCCGCCGTGTCAGGATCCTTTGTGATGTCGATGCCCGGTTGCACCTCAATGCGTTTCTTCTTGGTCCTGCCTTTGTTGGTCTTGTGTTTCACCTCGCAGAAGGTCAGGTGCGAATCCACGTAGGTGCGCACCCTCACTTTGTCGCGAACCAGGTGACGGTCGTGATGGATGGTGTACATGGTGAGCTCCGGCGTGTCGTAATAGACAGTGCTGTATGGCGAAAGCCGGTTCCCTTCCACTTCCTGGGCATAGTAATGCTCATGAATACCCTTGAGGATGGCCAGAAGCTCATTGGAGGTCACCAGGTACTTGGTATCGACCCTGTTCATGAGTTTCACGTCTTTCATCTCCCCAAGGGTGATTGGCTTCATGGAGTTCACTATGTCGAGGATCTCAGGTCTCACCTTGCCACATATTCGTAAACCTTGACCGATTCCAGTTTGCCGTTGGGATAGTAGTTCAATTGCCGCTTCTTGGAGCCGTCGTCGTTGTATTCGAACTTTCGGATGCGCACCACCTTGTCACGGTCGTTGTACTCAATCTCCCGGGTCACCTTGGCAGTGACGTCGCTGTCGGGCGGGTATTCGCTCACCACGCGTGTCTTCTGACCATAGCTGGCATATTCAATCTCCTCAATCTTACGGCCGAGCGAGTCGTAGGTGGTCACATGGTCGAGGAACGGCATCTTTGCCCCCACGGCGGTGTTCCACTCTTTCAGGACCATTCCCTTGCGGTTCTCACGCTTCTGGATGGTAGCGTCGGAAACCGACTGCGCAAACGCCGGGACGGTCATCGTCATCAATACAAAAAACAAGATTCGTTTCATTTTTCCAAACATTAACCCTTGACAGGATCTCTAATTCTATTTCTGTTAAACTTGTATTCTCACTACAAACGTCGTATCGGGCGTCATCTCATAGATCTCGTCCGCGCCAACCGTAACGGTATCGATCATCGGCGAAGGCACCTCCAAGGCGTCTTGGGTATAGGTGATGACCTCGTAGGTTCCCGGCTGCACCTTTTGGAAGGCGAAGATGCCGTCGATTCCCACACGGACGTCATCCTGATGATAGGTATCGCCAAGCTTGCGGAGGTAAACCCTATGCTCGTATGCCCAACCTTCTCCGCGGTAACTCTCGTTATGGAAATACACCCCCCACACCTTGCCTTTGATGATGGAAGTGCCGTACGCCTTGCCATCGTGGATGTAGAGGATAGGCACTTGCGCCACGCTTCCCCGTTCAAGTGACACTGTCTCCGAAACGGGGATCCGCTCACCCGAAGGCAGGGTGGAATAGGCAAACACCGTATATTGGCCTGGGGTGAGATACTCGAACTGGTACAGACCATCGGGATTCGTCTCGGCGTCATCCCCATAGAAGTCGTCATTTCCATAGACGATAAACACATCCGTCTTGGCTGCATTGACGGTATCGACATTCAATTGGTAGTCGTCATCGGGATGATGAACCAGTTTGACATAGCCTCGCACAGTACCAGTGCCCCCTTCTCCCTCATGGGTGTTGCAAGAAGCAAGCAACACACACAAAAGCGCGATCACAAAAAACAATCTTTTGGAATTATTCATCATTATAATTATGCTATAAATGTGTAAAAGTACATAATTTTCCATAACCAGAATCCATCTCCTAGACAAAAATCAGTCCAAAAGGAGAAAATGGGCTCTGTCTTTACAAATTCAACCGCTCAATGTTGTCGCAAGCGTGGTTCAGCACTTTAACAAAAGTGGTGAGATCCTTCTCGGAGATGCCGTCAAGGATATCGTTGATGGCTGCAATCGCAACCCGTTTGGTATTGTCTTTCATCTCCATGCCCGTCTTGGAGAGTTTGATGTTGTTCACGCGACGGTCCGACTTATCTACCGAACGCAGCACCAAGCCCTTCTTCTCCAGGTTGTCGATGAATTGGGTCACCGAGTTCTTGTCTTTTTGGATGATGTAAGCGATATTCTGCTGGGTCATCTCCCCTTGGTTCCAAAGGGTGTCCATCACCAGGAACTGTTCCGCGGTGAGATTGATTCCATTGGCTTTGAAGACGGAGGCAATATGTTTCTTCAACTTGCAGTTGAGGATGTTGACCCATACGCCGGCTTGTTTTACGAGTAGCATGATATCCTATTTAGGGTTTGATAGTCGCTTGATCCGGAAAGCCGGACAGGTCTTAGTCGATTCTCATGTTCGGCACTTCGGTACCGTCGTAGAAGCCCTGGTCGAGTTTCTCCTTGACTTCCTTGAAGGCGTTGAGCGTGTATTCCACGTCCTCCATGCTGTGGGCGGCAGTAGGGATGATGCGGAAGATGATCATGCCCTTGGGAATGACAGGATACGTCACAATCGAGCAGAAAATTCGATAATTCTCACGCAAATCGATGGCAATGTTGGTAGCTTGCACCACGTCGCCTTTCACATGCACCGGGGTGACGCAGGCTTCTGCGGGACCGATGTCGAAGCCTAGGTTGCGGAAGCCGTTTTGAAGCGCACGGGTCACCTTCCATAGCTGGGCACGCAGGCGGTCGCCTTCCTCGCCACGGATGATTTCCAGACGTTTCTCGCAGCCTTCCACGATGGCCAGCGGCAAGCTCTTGGCGTACATCTGCGAACGCATGTTGTAACGCAGGTATTCGATCACGTGTTTCGGACCAGCCACAAAGCCGCCAATGATGGCCATTGCCTTGGCGTAGGCGCCGATATAGATATCCACTTCGTCCATCACGCCGAAATGCTCGGAGGTGCCGCGCCCCGTAGGTCCCATTACGCCGAAGCCATGGGCGTCGTCGATGAGGATGCGGAAACTGTATTTCTTCTTCAAGGCCACGATGCCGGCCAGGTCACCCAAAGCGCCCGTCATGCCATACACACCTTCGGTGATGACAAGGATGCCACCACCCGTCTTCTCCACCACTTCGGTGGCCACCTGAAGCTTCTTTTCCAAGTCGGCCATGTCGTTGTGACGATACTTGTATTTGTTGCCAAGATGCAGACGGATGCCGTCGAGCAGGCAGGCGTGTGCCTCGTTGTCATGGACGATGACATCGTGGGGACTGGTAAGGGTGTCAATGGTGGACACGATGCCCTGGTAGCCAAAGTTGAAGAGATAGGCAGCCTCCTTCTTCTCGAAGTCGGCCAACTCTTTCTCGAAATGTTCGTGCATACGGGTCTGGCCCGACATCATACGGGCGCCCATGGGAGCGGCAAGGCCCCAGCGGGCTGCCCCTTCGGCATCGACCTTGCGGATGGCCGGATGGTTAGCCAAACCAAGATAGTTGTTCAAACTCCAGCAAAGCACCTCTTTGCCGTTAAAAACCATTCGGGGACCGAGTTCGCCTTCCAGACGCGGAAATGCAAAATAACCGTCAGCACGCTCACGGTACTGCCCAATCGGGCCACCCGAATCCTTAGCTATTCTTTCAAAAATATCCATAATTTTGAATTATTAATTTATAATTTAGAGATTCCCAATTCTTCTTACTTCTAACTTCTGTCTTCTATCTTCCAACAAAAACACAAAAATAGTAAATATATCGATTATCCCAACATCAAGATTTTATTTTTATCTTTGCGTCTTATTAGAAAAATGTCATGATTAGCTTGAAAGACAAATATGCCATTGTGACGGGAGGAGGCACCGGCATCGGCCGGTCCATCGCCATCCATCTGGCCAAGGAGGGCTGCAACCTGATCCTCACTGGGTTGGGCATCGACGACCTGAACAAGGTGAAAGAGGAGTGTGAGCACCTTGGCGTGAAGGCTTGGGCCACGGAGACCCGACTTGACGACTACGCCTCCATCGACGCCTTCCACGAGTATGTGATGAATCTCGGCACAGGCATTGACCTCTTCGTGCTCAACGCAGGCATCTCGCAACGCGAGAAAGCGCTTGACACCGACTTCAGCGTCGATGAGAAGATCCTGAAGATCGACTTCCTCAGCGGCGTGTATCTCGTGAAGAAGTTCGGCGACATGATCAAGGCGTCGGAGCACGTGCAGTTCTCGGTGACCACTTCCCTGTCGGGTCTGTTCGGCTTCCCGTTGCGAAGCGCCTATTGTGCCGCCAAGCATGCCCTGTTCGGGTTCTATGAGTCGTTGGAGCTGGAATATCCCAACATCAACGTCACCTTTCTCATCCCCGGACGCATCAACACGCAGATCAGCAAGAGCGCCCTCATGGGCGACGGCACTGCCCACGCCAAGATGGACGCTGGGCAGGCCAACGGGCTTGACGTGGACAAATGCGGCGCCATCGCCGTGCGCGCCATCAAGCGTCAGAAACACCGCAAGCTCATCGGCAAGACCGAATTGCTGATGGCACATATCCACAAGTGGTGTTTGCCCTTGTATTATAAATTATCCAGAAAAATCTCTGCAACATGAAAGAAAAGGTAATCTGCGGCATACAGCAGGTGGGCATCGGAGTCAACGACTTCGTGGAGGCCTGGAAATGGTATTACGACAACTTCGGCTTTGAGGTCAAGATCGTCGATGACGAAGGCGTAGCGGAGCGCATGTTGCCCTACACGGGTGGCAAGCCCCAGCCCCGTCGCTCGGGCATCGCCGTCAACATACGCGGCGGTGGCGGCTTCGAGATATGGCAGCCCAAAGGCCGTGAGCTGAACTATCTGAAAGAGCCCGTCAGCCTTGGCGACTCGGGCATCCTCGTCGCCAAGGTCAAGACTGCCGACGTCGAAGCCGCATACAACACCTTTATTAATAGAGGTCTCAACGTGATCAGCGAGATCTTCACCGCCCCGACAGGGCAAAAGCATTTCTTCATGAAGGATCCCTACGGCAACCTCTTCGAGTTGGAGGAAGACGGCTACGTCTTCATCGACGAGAAGAAGACCACCGGCGGCGCCAACGGCGCCGTCATCGGAGTGAGCGACATGGAGCGTTCCCTTCCCTTCTACATGAAGCTCCTCGAATACGACAAGGTGGTCTTCGACCAGACCGGCGTATTCGACGACCTGAAGTCGCTCCCTGGCGGCGAAGCTTCGCTTCGCCGCGTCATCCTCGAACGCTCCAAGCCCATCGAGGGACCCTTGAGCGGCATCATGGGCACTTCGCATCTGGAACTGATCCAAAGCGTTGAAGGCCATGGCAAGAAACTCTACGAAGGCCGCTACTGGGGCGACCCCGGCTTCATCCACCTCTGCTTCGACGTACGCAACATGGAGGCTGTCAGACAAGAGACCGAAGCCTTGGGACATCCCTTCGTATGCGACAGCGGAGCCGACTTCGGCATGGGCGAGGCCAACGGACACTTCACCTACGTGGAAGACCCCGACGGCACCCTGATCGAGTTCGTAGAGACCTACAAGATCCCCATCGTCAAAAAGATCGGCCTCTACCTGAACCTCGCCAACAAGGACGACCACAAACAACTCGGGATCTTGAAACTGTTGCGGTTCGCCAAGGTGAAACGCGACAGCATCAAATGACAAAAAAAGAAGAGACGCCAGATGATGACGTCTCTTCATTTTATAAACGGGTTTTCTAATTATTTGACACCCAATTTCGCCTTGACATCCTTGGTAACATCGACAGCGTCGGTACCGACATAGACCGCGGTGCCCGTGGCCAGGTCAAGAATATAGGTGTAACCCTTCTCCTTACCCACGGAGTTGATGGCGTTCTGGATCTTCTCCAAAAGCGGAGCCAGCAACTCGGCACGCTTGTTCTCAAACTCACCTTCAGCGTTCGACTGGAAAGCGGTGATGCGGCTCTCGAGATCCACCAGCTCTTTCTCCTTCGACTGCTTCACCAGGTTCGACATGGTCTCGGCGTTGGCCTGATAGTCCTGAAGCTTGTTTTGATACTCGGTGTACATGGTCTTAAGCTGTTCCTGAAGCTCGTTGTAATAAGTCTCGAGTTTCTTCTCGGCTTTGGCCTTGTCGGGCATGGCATTCATGACCTCGTTGGTGTTCACATGGGCAATTTTCACTGTCTGTGCGTTTACGACACCGTTCAAGGCGAAGAAGGCGACAAACAGCAGGCATACTTTGAAAAACTTGTTCATCTTATGGATTTATTTATGATTTATTACTTGATCTGTTTCTTTTTGAGGGCGCAAAGATATGAAAAAACTCATTGCGTCATGCAAAAAACTCAATTTTTAGATTTGGTTGATGGCTTAACCGTCTGACTGCCAGACGACTTGGTTCCGCTGCCGCTTGCAGCGCCAGCGGAGGAGCGTTTACGGTCTTCCCTGCGCACGGTCTGCATGACATTGCTCAACTGGTCGAGCACATCGTCACTGATGTCGGCACGGTCGGAAGCATAGAGGATGGAAGTGCCCGATGCCAGGTCGAAAACAAAGGTGTAACCCTTGGTCTGGGAGATCTCGGTCAAAGCGGTGTAGATCTTCTCCTGGATGGGCTGGACGAGTTCAGAACGTTTCTGGTAAAGCTTGCCCTCCGAGCCGAAGTACTGCATCTGAAGGTTCTTGGCTTCCTGTTCCTTGTTGACGATCTCCTGTTCACGGGCGCGTTTCTGGTCTTCTGACAAAAGGACCATCTCGGTCTGGTATTTCTTGTACATCTCCGACACCTTGTCATAAATGGCTTTCACCTCGTTCTGCCACTGGTTGGAAAGAGCGTTGAGCTCTTCTTGGGCGTCGCCGTATTCAGGAATGTTGTTCAGGATGTAATCCGAATCGACGTAGGCAAACTTCTGCCCGCCGATCTGGGCGTTCATGCTAAGGACGCTGCAGCAAAGGATGGCAGCAGTCAAAATCAGTGATCTCAGTGTTTTCATTTTTATCTATGTTGATTTGTTTTCCAAAAAAAGTTTATACCACAATAACCATGCCGATTTATCAGTCGATGGATCCTCCGATGGAGAAATGGAACTGACTGCCTGAGGCGTCGCTGGCGCCGGGAACCTGGTCGAATCCATAGCCCCAGTCGAAACCCAACAGGCCGAACATGGGCAGGTAGATGCGGATGCCGACACCGGCAGAGCGATATACATCGAAAGGATTGAAGCTGTCGAAGCCAAGCCAGCAGTTGCCCGCCTCAAGGAAGCCCATGGCATAGATGGTGGCCGTGGGATTGAGCGAGAGCGGATAACGCAGCTCCATGGTGTATTTCGAGAAGATATTGCCGCCCGTCATGGAGTTGTTGCCATAGCCCGGGGTGACGGATTCATTCTTGTAGCCGCGCATACCGATGATCTCACGGCTGTCGAAGATCATGCCGCTTGCCGAGAGTCCGTCGCCGCCTAAATAGAAACGGTGGAAAGGCGTGGGGCCGATGTCCTCGTTATAGTAGCCCATGTAGCCGAAACGCACCCTGGTCATCAGCACGAGTTTCTCATAGAGCTCGGAGTACCATGCCGCCTTGAACTTCCACTTGTGCATCTCGATCCAACGATATCTTTCGTCTTCCGAAAGCGTCGAGTAGTCCTTGTTGGAGAAGATGGAGACGGGAGGCGTGATCTCAAGGGAGAGCTGGACCTCCGAGCCGCTGCGTGGATAGAGGGGCTGGCTGATGGAGCTTCGTCCGACAGTGAAGTTATAGCTGATCATGTTGTAATAGCCGTTTCCCGTGCCAAAGCTGAAGGCGCTGTAGTTCTTCAACCGATAGCGCATGTACGACACACCTTGGTAAAGGGTGAAGTAGTCGTCGGGCCATTTGAGGCGCTGGCCGAGTCCCAGTGTCATACCCGTCACGCGGAAGGATCCGAAAAGCTCATCGTCCCGGCTATAGCCATTGGAGTAGTACGACTGGAAAATGGAGGCGGAAAGCGAGTTGGGCTTGCGACCTCCCAGCCAAGGCTCGGTGAAAGAGGCGGAATAATAGATGGACCGTGTTCCGTAAGTGGAGACCTGCAGGGAAAGTTTCTGTCCGTCGCCGCCAGGGATGGGTCGCCATGCCTCTTTGTTGAAGATGTTCCTCATGGAGAAGTTGTTGAACGACAGTCCTGCCTGGAGAATCAACATGTTGTAGCCCCAACCAGCCGAGAACGACACCTGGTCGGCGCTGGCTTCTTCCACTTCGTATTCGATATCGACCGTGTTGTTCGCATAGTTCGGATAGATCTGCGGGTTGATGCTCTCTTGGTTGAAAAAGCCGAGGTTGGCCAACTCACGTACGGAGCGAGTAACATCGCTGCGGCTAAAAAGCTGTCCGGGACGGGTGTACATCTCACGAATGACCACATGGTCGTTGGTCTTGGTGTTGCCTTTCAAGGTGACATTGCCGATACGTGCCTGTTTCCCCTCGTTGAGACGGATCTCCAAGTCGATGGAATCGTTCTCCACCTGGACTTCCACAGGATCCACCCTGAAGAAGAGGTAACCGTCGTCCATGTAAAGGGAGCTGACGTCGAGGGTGGTCTCGCTATAGGTGAGGTTGGAGTTCAGGAGTTCCTTGTTATACACATCGCCCGGCTTGATGCCGAGAATCCCGTTGAGCGTCTCGGTGGAGTATTTGGTATTGCCCGTCCAGTCGATGCTGCGGTAATGGTAGCGGTTGCCCTCGTCAATAACCAGATCGATGCCGATGTTGCGGTCATCGATGGGATATACCGAATCGCTGACGATGATGGCGTCGCGATAGCCTTTGGCATTGTATTTCTCGATGATGTGCTGCTTGTCGTCGCAATAGTTGGACTCAAGGAACTTGGAGCTCTTGAAGATGCGCGGACGGTAATTCTCATAGAAGTATTCCTCCACGTTGTTGATGGCGCGAAGAGGCTTCAAGGTAAGCACGTCGGCAACGGTGTTGACGACCATGGGGCCGAGCGGGTCGAGCGGATTGAAGACCCCTTTCTGCTTGGTTTCCTTCATGGCAGAGAGGATCTGCACATCGGAGAGGTTCTCGTTGCCAATGATATTGATCTTGCCGATCTTCACCTTATGGCCTTTGTTGACATCGATGATGAGATCCACATAATTCTCGCGCGTGGTGTCAGCCACCTGTTTGATATCGACTTCCGTATTCAGATATCCCTTGTCGGCATAGTAGTCTTCGATGATCCTGCGGGTCTTGGTCTCGAGATGGTTGGTGGCGATGTCGCCTCTGCTCAGGTTGATCTTGTTGCGGAGGTCGTCCGCTTCCGACTTCTTGACGCCGTTGAAGGAGAACTTGGAGACACGCGGACGTTCCTTGACGACGATCTCAAGAAAGATCTTGTTGCCGATGATGTTGGTGGCATTGATGGCCACGTCCTCAAACATGCCTTGATCCCAGATCTTACGGATGGCCATGGAGAAGTCGTCGCCCGGCACCTTGATCACCTCGCCCACCCTAAGGCCCGAAAGCATGGAAAGCATATTGGGATCGACGAATTTGGTCCCTACGACGGTGATGCCTGCGACCTCATAGTCGGTAGGAAAGTCGTAGTCGATCTGCGAGAGGTCGTCGCCAATCCTGATCTGCGCCTTTGCGGGAAGGCTTGCCAAGAGCAGTAACATCAAGCAGCACGACAGTGCTATATGTGGGAGACGTATCGTTTTTGTCATCAATTTCATTTTTTGTTGATTTGTTCGCTTGTCTTGCCAAAGCGGCGTTCACGGTGCTGGAAATCGAGGATGGCCTCATAGAGGTCGTCCCTCCTGAAATCCGGCCAGTATTTATCGGTAAAATAAAGCTCGGAATAAGCCAGTTCCCACAGCAGGAAGTTGCTGATGCGGAGTTCTCCGCTGGTACGGATGAGCAGTTCAGGATCGGGCATCCCCGCCGTAGCGAGAAAGGAGCCGAAGGTCTCTTGGGTGATGGCATCAGGGTCGAGTCGGCCTTCTTTGACTTCCTTGGCAATCCGACGGGCGGCTTCGGTGATCTCCCAACGTCCCGAGTAACTCAAGGCGAGGTTGAGCGTCATTCTGGTGCCATGTCTGGTCGAGTTGACGACTCCTTGAAGCTGGTTGTATAGCGCTGTGGGCATCTTTGCAAGGTCGCCGGTCACCGTTAGCCTGATGTTGTTCTTGAGGAAGGTGACCTCCTCGTTCTTCAGCGTCTGGCCAAGCAAGCCCATCAGTCCGCCCACTTCGTCAACTGGCCGGTTCCAGTTCTCCGTGGAGAAAGCAAAAAGAGTCAAGTAGGGAACGCCCAGTTCCGCACATGCCTCATTGACATCGCGCACCGCCTGAATTGCGTTTCTATGGCCAAAGAGACGTGGTTTGCCCCTTTCCTTGGCCCAGCGTCCGTTGCCGTCCATGATGATGGCGATATGCTTGGGCAGCCTTTCTATGTCGATTTGTTCTTTCAGTGTCATGTCAGAAGTCTAAGTTACAGGGAGTCCTTTTGGGAATTTCAAACTTCCAGGTCAACGAGACGCTCAAGCTTCCAAACCAATCCATTGATTGGGAGTTGCCTCGCTGCTGTCCGCTATGGAAGGTGCCGGAAGGGTCTGTCAGGTCATAGCCGTTGACGACGACATGGTTGCCGTCGTCGGGATAGACGCCGTGGACTCCATCCAGATAGTCGGTGAAGGTATAATGCATACGCCACTCGATGGAAGTGGCCAAACGTTTCATCAGGGAGAACTTGCATCCAAAGCCGAAAGGAATGGAAGCGGAGAAATGATGCCTTTGCCAATAAGGGACCTCGTCCTTCTTCATCCAATAGGGACTCTCCGCACTAAACACATCCGCCGAGGGCATGCCTTCTTCCGTCTCCAGAGTGGGAAAGCCCATGAGACAAAGCGTGTCAAGGTCTTCCCTGCCGGTATAGGGATGCACGTCATAGGAGAAGACAGAGATGCCGGCGAAGATATAAGGGGAAATCGAGCTCCCGACGCGGCCGGTATAATAGTCCAGGAAGTTGAACTCAACGATCAAGCTGAGGTCGTTGACTTTAGAGCGGAAATTCAGCATCCGCTCGGGGCGCCATCCCTCGATGGTGTCGGTTGACTTCACGGTGGCATGGGTAAAGTCGAGACGGAAGGCCCATCGCGAGTCGTAGTTGTATCGGGCGACGACGCCATACTCCAAGTCGAACTGGTTGAAGAGCTTCCAAGTGTTGAGATCGCCAAGATAGGTCGTCATGCCCGCATGGGGCCCCACCTCGATAGTCTGCGGCGATTGGGCAAGCAAAGCTCCTGTCCGACCCATGAGGATCAGGCAAAAAAGGAGCAGCCAGAAATGCAGTCTTTGCTTCATAGTCTAAAAGTGTGCAAAGGTAAGAAATTTTTTCAAGCGACAACGCAAGAGACTCAATTTCTATTGTCTTTTCCCCACATCAGCTTGTTGCGGATGGTGCTGAAGAAATCGGTGTCGGTCATCCTGACGGTACGGATGCAGAAATCCGCCTTTCTGACGACCAGCTCCACCGAGGTGTCAAGGGCGCAAACCCTGGAGTCCATGCTGAACACGAACTGCTTCTCCCTTCCTTCAACGTGGATGCGGACAACGCTGTCGTCGGGAATAACGATGGGACGTACCGTTAAATTGTGTGCGGCGATAGGTGTGATGACAAAATTTCTGGCATCGGGGGTGAGGATGGGGCCTCCGGCACTCAACGAGTAGGCTGTGGATCCCGTAGGTGTGGCCATCAAGATGCCGTCGCCCCAGTAGGTGTTGAGGAAGACGTCGTTGACAAAGACCTTGATGGCGAGGAGCGAATGCTCGGGGTTGCGTATGATGTTGATCTCGTTGAGGGCATAGTTGAACGCATCGTGGAAGACCCCTTGAGGTGCCACCAGCTCAAGCAGGGTACGGCTCTCTGTGGCATAGCGGCCCTGGAAGAGGTTGTCAACCGTCTGACTGATCTCGTCTTTCGCCACGCTGGAGAGGAAGCCGAGCCGGCCCATGTTGATGCCCAACACCGGGATGTCGGCATCGCGGATGAGGGGCACCGCATCGAGGATGGTGCCGTCGCCTCCGATGGAGAGCAACAAGTCGGCACGTCCTTTCAGCTCCTCATGCCGTGAGAAGACGGCAACAGTCATGCATTCGGGGACGCTGTCCGCTACCCATTCCATGAAAGGCCCGTAAACTGACACTTGCGCCCCGTGCCGCCAAAGGTCTTCCAAGAGCTGACGCATATAGGGCTTGTTCTCCGCCGAGAGGTTTCTTCCAAAGAGTGCGATTCTCATAGTATTTTGCATATTAGACATTCAGGTAACGCATCAGCAGCGAGTAGCGGTTGAAGAGGTCGCCATCCTCGTCGGGCGAGCTGAATGTGTTGACCACATGGTAGTTGTAACGGTAAAAGCTTTGGAGGATGGCGCCACAGTCGGACTTGTTGACGAGAAGGCTGACCATGATCCTGCCGGGGTCTTCCTCCACCGGGTCCATGGTGAGGGCCAGGATCCGCGCATCGTCCTCCTCCACGATCCTTGCGATCTCCGATAGGCTGTAGTCGTAGGCCCCCATCTCCAGCTGGATCACGCAGGCTTGTTCCGTCTCCAGCCGTTTCATCATCATTTCCTTAATCGTCAGTTCCATAGCTCCAATCCTCATTGTTGTACATCCTGATATAGTTGGCATAGCGCCAGTCGGCGATCTCGCCTTTTTCCACCGCCTCCTTGACGGCACATCCCGGCTCATGGGTATGGGTGCAGTTGGCGAAACGGCATCCGCCCATACGGTCACGCATCTCGGGAAAGCGCTGGGCGAGAGTCTCGTTCTCCATGTCATAGAGCGCAAACTCCTTGATGCCCGGGGTGTCTACAATCCAGGCGCCGAAACCGAGACGATGCATCTCGGCGAAAGTCGTGGTATGCATGCCTTTCTTGTGGACATCGGAGATGGCACCGATGCGCAGGTTCAGGCTGGGATCGAGCGCATTGACCAAGGCCGACTTGCCCACGCCGGAATGGCCCGAGAAGAGACAGGTCTTGCCAAGCATCAAGGCTTTCAGCTCATCCAGTTTGAAGCCCGTCTTGGCCGAGACCCCGAACGAGACATAGCCGATACTGGCATAGTATTCTATCAGCTCCGCCATCTCCCCTATCTGATCCTCGTCGTAAAGGTCACATTTATTGAAAATCAAAGCCGTGGGGATATGGTATGCCTCGGCGGTGACCATGAAACGGTCGATGAAGCCCGTTGAGGTTCGGGGTTGGGCCACCGTGGCCACGATGATGGCCAAGTCGATGTTGGAGGCGATGATGTGGGAGGCCTTGCTCAGGTTGACCGACTTGCGCACGATGACATTGTTGCGCGTCTCAATCTTCTTGATCACGCCCGTCTCCTTCCCTGTTTCCTGCTCAAACTCCACCTTGTCGCCCACTGCCACGGGGTTGGTTGACCGCAGTCCGTCGAGGCGGATCTTGCCCCGCAGACGACATTCCCATTGGCGTCCCGACTCGTCGAGGACGACATACCAGCTTCCCGTTGACTTGATAACTGTTCCTTTCACTTTATGCCGATGGGATATTTC
>JAFYJV010000031.1 GCA_017537965.1 Bacteroidales bacterium
ACCTACCTCGAAATCACCTTGGAAGATCTTGAAGCAGCTCTCGAGGCCGCCGGTTCGGGAATAGGCACCACCATTAAAGGAAAGACCCAATCTGTCTCCTTAAAGAACAACGGTTGGAAAGGAACTTTGAAATCATTGGATGTGGCTCAAATGTATAGAATCACGACCACTACGGAATGTGAGATCGTTTTGGAAGGCATGTTGATCGATCCTGCCGAACATCCCGTTACCATCGCAGCAAACGCTATCAATTGGATAGGATACCAGCTCAGCGAAAGCATGAAACCCGCCGACTTGTTTGCCGGATTCAATGCTGTCAATGGCGACGTCATCAAGTCAAAAACTGGTGGAACAGCCCAGTTTAAAAACAACAGATGGATGCCCAATAGCTATACCCTCACTCCTGGACTTGGTTACACCTACACTTCAGCTGCTTCAGAAAGCAGAGTGTTCACTTTCCCAACAAGCGCCAAGTCGGCTTCAAAAACAGGTCAAGAAATGCAGCCCATCCAGAGCAGCGAAACAAAGGTCCCCAAGGACGTGATCAAATGAAAGGTTCATTAACCCTCGTTTCTTTTCTATCACAGAAACCATGCGTCATGCTGCAAAGACCTATTTGTCCACATTGGCTGTGCTACAACTTGATGTGATTCTCAGAAGTGCTCACCAAGTCGGCGAACCAACAAACTAACCGTGGGAGTAAAAAAGAAAACGGAAATGAAGATACAATACTCCCTTGGATAATAATTAGTTTTTTTGTATCCAAAAGAATCACTATTTTTGCCAACATAACATTTAAGGTGTTTTGTCATGAAAAAAGCCATTCTTCTTCTCGCCATCTGCCTTACGTTGGGTTTCCTCAACGCCCAACAGCGCTATCACTTCAGCAAGGATGCCCCTCAAGGGTTCAGCATTGAAAACAGCGCTGCCGATGGACTCAAACTGCATTACGCACTACCCGAGATCAGCATCACCGACATCGACAATGGCGAGACCAAAGGCCAGGAAATCGAGTTGAAAGGCAGTTTTGGCTCGTCTGCAGAAGGGTTGCCCAATCTGCCCTTTGAGAACCGTTACATCGCAGTGCCCAAAGGCGCAAAGGTCGGCATTGAAGTCGTTGAAAAAGGAAGCCAGACCTTTACCGACATCGACTTGCTCCCCACCGCACCCGTGCAAGGCAATGCTGCGGTCGGAAGGCCCGTATTACACAAGGACATGAGCGTTTTCGGTAAAGACGCCAACTACCCGTCCGAGAATGTGACAATCGCGCAGGCCACCCAAATCCGTGGCTTGGATGTAGTGCTGCTCAACGTAATACCTTTCCGATACAACCCTGTGCAAAAGACCTTGGAGGTGATTTACGACATGGATATCGAAGTCCACTTCGAGGGCGGAAACGGACAGTTTGGCGAAGCCCGTTACTTCAACCCCGAGTGGGACGGCATCCTGCGCGATCTCGTCATCAACGGAGACATGCTTCCCGAAGCACATTACTATGAACTTCTCAACGAAGCCGTGAAAAACCGCGAGGAAGGCTGCGAATACCTCATCATCTCACCTGACGACGACAACATTGCGGCTTTGGCCGACACCTTGAAGCAATTCCGCAACAAGCAAGGCATCCTTACCAAGGTGGTCACCACCTCGGAATGTGGCGGCAACGATGCCAATGCCATCAAAAGCTACATCCAAAACGCCTACGAACACTGGACAATACCTCCTGCGGCGGTGATGCTTTTCAGTGGAGTGGACACATTGTTTGCGACAAGCACCTATTATGCAGCTACATGGGGCATCCCTGGGTTTGACCTCGTCTTCAGGGGATACGACAACGGCATTTATCTATCCGACTACTATTATAGTTCCGACAACCCTTACGCCGACATGAACGGCGACAGTATCCCCGATTTGGCCCTCAGCCGTCTTCCCGCATGTACTTTGGAAGAATACCGTACACAAGTCAACAAACTCATCCAATACGAAACCGACCCTCCCACCCGACCAGAGTATTACGACCAGCCCCTCGTCACATCAAGTTACGAAAACAATAAATGGTTTTTAATCACTTCACAAAGCGTCAGCGGATTCTACCGCAACAAACTCGGCCGACACCCCAAGAATTTCTACATGATTTACGCCCAATCAGACCCAGTGTATCCCGATACAGCTTGGTCAACAGGCTATAACACGGATGTCGTGGTTGACTATTTCGGGCCTCATGGGCAAAACTACATCGCACAGCGCCCCGATACACTTACCGAATGGCGTGAAGCATGGGACGACTCTTATCTCATCAGTGCGCTCAACCAAAGTTCCTTCCTAACCATCTATCGAGACCATTCCTCCTATGACTTGTGGTGCAGTCCGTGGATGTACTCCAGCGAAGTCCAGGACTTGAAAAACACCGAACCCACTTTCATCCTTTCCGTTGGCTGCGATGCCGCTTTGTATTCCCAATCATTCTATTATCAGACCAACAGCGCCAGTATTCATTTTGCGAGCGATCCCATGATTTATGAGTTCTGCAAAGCCAAAGTGGGTGCCATTGGAGGCATAGGGGCTGTTACAGTAACCCACTCGCATTTCAACGACATCCTCACCTGGGGCATCATCGATAACATCTGGTCCAACTTCCTTCCCGACATGGGCACCACGACACAACCCATGTTTACGCGACCCGCATACGCTCTGGTAGCAGGCAAGCTCTTCCTCAACCAACAAGCCTTCCTTCCAAACTGGTGGCCAAATAAAATCACAACCACCCACAATGTGTTCCATTTTTTGGGCGACACCTACCTCAACCTCTGCACTGACGTTCCCCAGCCATTATCCATTGAAGCCGATCCTTTCATTTCAGACCAATCACATTATTCGATCACTGCCGAACAAGATGCCGTGGTTTGCCTTTCGCTTGACGACCAAATCGTCTCGGTAATCCATTCCACGGGCGATCCCCAAATCATCACCTTGCCACCAATAGCCGTAGGCGAGCACCTATCAATCACTGCGACCAAGCAAAACCGATTCCGATACGAACAGGAAGTCACTGTAATTTCGCCAGACCAGCCTTATGTTTACATTAAGGAATTCCACAGCAACGGCCATGACCAAAACGGACAATTCGATGCAGGCGAGAAGACCGACATCGACATCGTATTGAGCAATTTCAACAACATCGAATCAAATGGGGGAACCATCACACTCTCCAGCGAATCGCCATACGTTGAAATCACGCAAAACACGGCTACTTACACCTCCATCGGCCATCAGGAAACCTACAGCATCAATAGGGCCTTCAGCATCATCATTGCAGCCGATGCCCCTGACCAAGAAGTCCTGTCCTTCAAGGTCCGGTTTGACGAAAACGGGAATTCGCACGAAAACAACTTGGACATCATCGTCAACGCCCCCAACTTTGAGATCAATCGCGATTACCAACTTCAATCGCTTGATGGCGATCCTTCCACCCACATTATTCCCGCCGGGACCACCAAGCTAACCTACCGTATCATCAACAAAGGGCACTCCGCAAGTTCCCCGATGCAAGTCAACCTCTCCATAAAAGCTCCGTTCATTCACATCGAAGAACCCAACGTCCTCATCGACCCCATTGCACCGAACGAAGAACGGGAGCTCAACTTCCTGCTACACTCCGACGATGAAACCCGTGGCGCTTGGGTGCCAACAAGCCTCGACCTGAACGAAAAGGGCCAGCACCATACAATTGATACGATTCTTCAATACAGTGGACTATTCGAGAATTTTGAAACCGACACCCTGAACCCCAGCTTCAGATGGTTGGCCGGAAATGGAAACACATGGTATTATTCGTATGAAGACCCCTTCGAAGGCCAACGGTGTTTCATGTCAACAGGCAATTACAATGAATTGGCCTATTTGCTTCAAGCCCAATTCAAAGGCAACATATACCAAACTCACGACAGCAAGATATCGTTCCGTTACAAAACAGGCTTTAACGACGGCCTCGTTTACCAAACCCAAAACAACTATACCATACTGACCAACACCGAATGGAGTTATTCAGAAAAGATCGTCACCCCAAGTGAAAAGCATTTTATGTGGTATCTTTATGTACCCGAAGAACCCGAGCCACGCACATACGTCCTCAAAATCGACGACATCTGCTTCCCTCCCCGTCACCGCACCATCGTCCATGCCGGAGAAAGCCTTAAACACTGCGCTGATGAAGGCATTGAACTTCACGACGCATACGCCTACGACTGCAATGCTTTCTATTGGACCACAGACGGAGACGGACATTTTGAGCCGGACACCCTCATCAACCCCACCTATTACCCTGGACCTGAAGACCTGCAACAAGGCATGGCATTGTTAACGCTTCATGCCATCAGCGGCGCCGACACCATCACAAGCGCTTTGGCAATCCAGCTTCAAGACGACTTCCAATTGGGCGATATCACCGGAGACAGCGTGGTCAACATCTACCACCAACCCGTCAGCCATTATTCCGTTGAGGCACAAGAGGGTATCCGTTATCATTGGCAACTCGAACCCACCAGTGCCGGTTGGGTTTATGCAAAGGACAATGAAGCCGACATCCTTTGGAACAGCAACGAAGACAACTCGACGTTCACCTTGTCCGTCACCCCCGACAACGGGTGCAATCCGAATGCATCATCACTATCCATCAGGACTATTGGACAAAACACGGAAGAATGGCATTCCTTGAAAGTCAAGGCATTCCCCAATCCTACTGACGGGACGGTCCATCTTGTCTTCAATGAGACAGTGCCTGGGAAGGTCCAATTGGAAGTGTTCAACATGACGGGCGAACGTATCATGTGTCATCCTACAAGCAACTTGATGAAGGACGAACAAATCACCATCGACCTCGCTCGCTTCGCTTCCGGGCTTTATCTCATCAAACTCTCCACAAGCCAAGGAAACTTCCTCCAAAAAGTGAGCTTGCGTTGATTTCTCTTCACCGAATCCTCGGATTTTAGCCCATTTTTTGGCGATTTTATCCCAAATCCATTGTTTTTTATCCCAAAAACACGTGTTTTTGTCCCAAAATGTTGGTTTTTCGTCACAAATGAATTCGGATAATAACTTTTTATAAAGCGAACCGAAAACAGGTTGTTTCTTTGCAAAAAAATAATAAACCATGTGCAAAGAGACAAGGATATTCGACATTCTTTCAGTTTATTGTGAGAAATGGCCAAACCAGCAAGTGGCGTTGGCGAAAAAAGAAAACGGCGTCTGGAGAAAACACAGTCCAACGGAATACCAAGAGCTTGCAAAAAAAGCCAGCTATGCTTTGATTGAATTGGGCATAATGCCGGGTGACAAGGTGGCTTTGATCAGCAGCAACCGTCCCGAGTGGAACATCCTCGACATGGCCATCATGCAAGTCGGCGCCATCACCGTGCCGATCTATCCCACCATCAGCAAGGAAGACTACCGCTACATTCTCGACCACTGCGACGCCCGTATGGTGGTACTTGAAGGCGTTGCGGTAATGAACAAGGTGGAAGAAGTGCGTTCGGAGATCCCCAAGTTGGATTTCCTTTACACCTTCCAAAACAGAGAGAAATATCCCTATTTCGACCAGCTCATTGCCATGGGCGAAACACATCCTCACGAGGATGAGTTGAAGAGGCGCATGAATGCCGTACGTCCCGAAGACTGCGCCACCATCCTTTACACCTCAGGCACCACAGGCACCCCAAAGGGCGTGATGCTGTCGCACAGCAACCTCATGAATCAGCTGTACAACCTTCGCCACACCCCGGCCCCATGGTCGAAAGTGGCTTTCAGCTTCCTCCCGATATGCCATGCATACGAACGCATGTTGGTCTACTTGTATCAGTTCTTAGGCATGTCGGTCTATTACGCCGAAAGCCTGGCCACCATCGGCTCAGACATGAAGGAGATCCATCCCACCATGATGTCGGCAGTGCCTCGCCTTTTGGAAAAGATGTACGAGAAAATCGTCCAGGCAGGCATGAAACAGAAAGGTATCAAAGGTAAGATTTTCAAGTGGTCGCTTGAGGTGGCCGAAGCCTATAAGATCGATCCCAGCAAGCGCTCAGGATGGTACAACTTCAAGCGCATGATCGCCGACAAGCTGGTGTATTCCACCATCCGCGCCAACTTGGGTGCCGAACATTTCGACATCGTCGTCTCGGGTGCTGCCAGCATCCAACCCAAGATCGCCGCATTTTTCTCCGCCATCAAGATGCCCATTTATGAAGGCTATGGGATGACCGAGACCTCTCCCGTCATCGCGGTGAGCAACAACAACCCCCACGGCCGTGAAGTGGGAACCGTCGGTCCCGCCCTGCCCGGAGTGGAAATCAAGGTGGAACCCAATGGCGAGATCTGCTGCCGCGGACACAACGTGATGCTAGGCTATTACAAAGACAAGGAACTCACCGATGAGATCATCGATGCCCAAGGGTGGCTACACACCGGCGACATCGGCTATATCAACGAATACGGACAGGTATTCATCACCGGCCGCTTGAAGAGCTTGTTCAAGACCTCCATGGGCAAATACGTCAACCCCCAGATCATCGAGGAGAAATTCGTTGAAAGCGAGTTCTTCGAGAATGTCGTCGTATTTGGCGAGGGACAGAAATTCGCCGCCGCCATCATTGTCCCCGACTTCAACTTCCTCAAGGACTGGTGCCGCCAACACCAGCTCACATTTGCCACTCCATCCGAAGCCATCAACCTCAAGGAGGTCAAGGAACGCATTGCCAAGGAAGTGCAGAAATACAACGAGTTCTTCGGCGACACCGAGAAGATCAAACGCTACACCCTGATAGCCGATGAGTGGTCCACCGCCAACCATCTCTTGACCCCAACTTTGAAAGTCAGGCGCAAAAACGTGGGAGCAAAATACCAAGAGGTCATCCAACAGATGTTCGTCTAATTCCATAAAAGAATTCATTTCGATCCGTATTTCTAAAAAAGAGTGTTATTTTTGCATCTTGAATAGAAATACAAACCATGAAAAAAGCATTACTTACGATTCTTCTGCTCAGCGCCTTCACAGGAATCATGGCACAAGAGCAGTATTCAGAGGAATATAGGATGAGTCCAGGTGACACGCTGATCTGGCAGCCTTTCCTCCAATGCAACAACATCGGATACAAGGTCTCGTCGAAAGAGACCATCCAGTTCACTCCCCTTCATTTTGGCGAGAAAGTGCAGGTTATCGCCTTGAAAGCAGGGTTCTGTCACCTGAAGGCCACTTGCGGCGACGTCACCGTCGCCGCAGAGATCACCGTTGCCGATCCTGTCAGCGAGCCCACTCCAACAATCACGATGGATAAACCTCAAACCCTGCCATTCAACGCCATCTACCAGTTCAACCCGCCTGCCGACCATTTCTTCATCACCGTAACGAATCCCGAGAACGAATACCGTGAGACTTTCGCCAAAATCGGATCAGAAGAGGCATACAACAACGGACAAGGCATCGACCGGTTCTGGAACACCAGCACAGGAGCCAACTACTACTATGTCCCCGAAGCTCAGGGATGGACCGACGACGTGAAATGGGATTTCGAGCCATTCGGCAATAGTTTCTCACCGCTCAACAGCTTCTACCAAGACGTCAACACCGAGGAAGACCTGTCGCAGTATTATGTAGGCATGGAACCCGTGGCGGGCATCGACTGTTGGCATTTCTTCGTAGAGTTCGACGAAGGCTATGTCGTACAATACTGGGTGGATCCCGCCAATGGCTGCACCCTTCGCCGTCAGGTCAACGACAAAGCTCCCAGCGAAGTGACCGTTTACGACCTGAATTATACCAGGTGGTTTTTTGGACCGAAATACAAGAAGTCGCTGCACGACAAGACCAGATAAACTTTTTGGATACGCATACGGATTATTTCCTATCTTTGCACGCATAACATCAACACAAACAACAAATAAACATACGTCAATGGAAAACACAGAATTAAAGAAAACCCCTTACAACCAGATCCATCACGATTTGGGAGCCAAGATGGCTGAATTTGCCGGTTATGACATGCCCATCCAATACACGGGCTTGGTCGAGGAGCACAACAACGTCCGCAACAATGTCGGTGTGTTCGACGTGTCGCACATGGGCGAGTTCCGCGCCAAAGGTCCAATGGCCAAGCAATTCATGCAATACTGCACCGTGAACGACGTGGCCGCCTTGAGCGACGGCAAGGTGCAATACACCTGCCTTCCCAACGGCAAGGGTGGCATCGTTGACGACATGCTGGTTTATCGTATCGCCGACGACCATTATTTCATGGTGCCAAACGCTGCCAATATCGACAAGGACTGGAACTGGATGAGCCAGATCGCCGAGAAGTTCGGCATGAAGCTCGGTGAAGAGTTCATGAACGAAAGCGAACAGTGGGCACAGCTCGCCGTCCAGGGCCCCAACGCCTTGAAAGCCATGCAGAAGCTCACCGCTGCCAATGTCGTTGACATGGAATACTACACCTTCCAGATCATCACCTTCGCCGGTGTTGAGAACGTCATCTTCTCCACCACGGGTTACACTGGCGCTGGCGGCTGCGAGATCTACATCCCCGTCGCCCATGCCAAGAAGGTCTGGGACGCCGTCTTTGAAGCTGGCAAGGAGTTTGGCATCATGCCTGCGGGTCTCGGCTGCCGCGACACCCTCCGTCTGGAGAAGGGCTTCTGCCTCTACGGCCACGAGATTGACGACACCATCAGCCCCATCGAGGCTGGTCTCGGCTGGATCACCAAGTTCGTTGACGGCAACGACTTCCTCAACCGCGAGATCTTCGCCGCCCAGAAGGCCAATGGTGTGAACCAGAAGATCGTCGGCTTTGAGATGATCGACAGAGGCATCCCGCGCAACGGCTATGAGGTATGCGATGCTGAAGGCAACGTCATCGGCATGGTCCGTTCGGGCAGCCCGTCGCCTTCCACAGGCAAGAACATCGGCACTGCCTTGGTACAGAAAGCCTTCAGCAAGAAGGACACCGAAATCTACATCAAGATCCGCAACAAACTCATCAAGGCCGTTGTGGTGAAGATGCCGTTCCTCGCCTGATGGACGAAAAGAACGAACGGAAAAAATTCTTAGGCAGTCTCGCCATTCCTGCCTTGCTGGTGGCCATCATGCTTGCCGTCAAGGTGATCGAGACCGCATTTGGAATCGACTTGGGCCGCTGGGGCATTAGGCCCCAGACGGCCCAAGGTCTTATTGGAATACTCACACTTCCCTTCCTCCATGGCAGCTGGGAACATCTGCTCACCAATAGCGTCCCTGTCCTGGTACTGGGCACAGCCTTGTATTACTGTTACCCTACCTTGGCCAACAAAGTGCTGCTGATCACCTATCTCTTCAGCGGTCTCCTCACCTGGTGCCTCGGCGCCCCTGGATCCGTTCATGTAGGAGCCAGCGCACTCATCTACGGCCTCAACCTTTTTCTCATCGTGAGCGGCTTCATCCGAAGCAATCGACAACTCATCGTCATCTCACTCATCATGGTATTTCTCTATGGCAGCTTCATCTGGGGCATGATCCCAGCCCTCGCCATCCCACAACACATCTCTTGGGAAGGACACCTCAGCGGTGCCATCATAGGCGTGGCGCTTGCACTGATCCTGCGCAAGAAAGGTCCTCAAAAAGAGGAACATCACTGGGAAGAAGACGAGGACAACAATAACGACAACGACGATGGTGGAACTCCCGAAGAAAAGCCTTATTGGGACGTGCCCATGCCCTCGGATAATGATTTGAAAGTGGAGTACCGTTTTAGGCGTTAACCTCCCTATTCAACACTTCCATCACTTGTCTGGCTATGGATGCCATACCTTCTGCATTGGGATGCAGCCACCATTTTTTTATTCCATATAGGTCAATACAGCCAACACCATAATAATCGGTAATGATGTGTACCGATTCCATAAACACATCACCAAGGTCTGAGTCGGCCATGAAATAGACCGTCGCCTGTGGATAGAGCTGCTGCAAGCCACTGAACAGACAGGCCAACGCCGGCCTGAACTCGCACAACTCTTCTTCGGTCCAGTTTTCATACACAAAATCGCCCATAGGGGCTTCATCCCACACATCATTGGTGCCACCGAAAACAAGAATCACATCGGGATTCCCCAGCTCATCCATACGCCGAAGAAAAGAATGGGGGCCATACCAATTGGCGAAATTCATGTTACAGACCAATGAGCCAGAAAAGGAATTGTTATGATCCAAGGTCCAGCCCATGCCCTGGGCCACCTGCCACCACCACATCTGCTCGACCTTATTGATGCCAATGGTATCATAATAGGACCAGACGGCATTGGTTTCTGGATCCACATAGTCCTGAAAGGTGGAATAGCTGTCGCCCAGTACCGAAAAATAAACATCCCGAGGCTCATCCGGATCCTTTCCACAAGCGCTCATCAAGATAACGACCAACGTCGCTGCCAATATCCCAATTACTCTTTTCATTTGCAATCCTAAACTTTTAATTGATTATCATCTCCGTTCTTCGATTCATGGCACGGTGTTCCTCCGTGTCATTAGGCCTTAGAGGTTTCGCAGAGCCATATCCCTTGGCTTTCAGGCGACTTTCGGCAATGCCCTTTGCCACCAAAGCCCGCAGCACCACCTCGGCACGCTCCTCAGAGAGCTTCAAATTATAGGTGTCTGAGCCCACATTGTCGGTATGACCCGCCAGCTCCACGCTGATTTCGGAATGGTTTTTCAAAAACGCTGCCAGCATAGTTATTCCCTCCTCGGAATCCTCCGTCAAAGCTGCACTGTTGAATTCAAATTGGATGTTCACCAGTTGAACCACGGAACCAGGAGTCAATTCCTCCACCAGATAGTCGTAAACATTGATGGCTTCTGGCTTCAAGTCGTCGTCCTTGAGTTGAAATGAATAGATGTCATAACCGCCATAGCCGCCTTCTCGGATGGAGGAGATCAGTGCCGTATGCCCGTCGGCAGCGACGATGAAGTTGATTTCGTCGCCATGGGTGTTGATGGGATAGCCCAAGTTGACCGGTTCCGACCACTCCCCTGCTTCGTTGCGACGGCTCAAGAAAAGGTCGAAGCCGCCCATGCCCGTATGGGTGTCCGAGGAAAAATACAATGTCTTGCCATCAGGATGGAGGAAAGGTGCCATCTCGGCGCCTTTGGTATTGATGACTGGACCAAGGTTCACGGGCTCTGACCAATGACCGTTTTCATTGCGGAAGCAATGATACAAATCCGCGTTGCCGTTACGTCTTGATGCAAAGAAAAGCTCTTTCCCGTCAAGGCTAAGACAAGGCTGGGAGTCCCAGGCAGTGCTATTAACGGTCTCTCCCAAAAACTCCACATGATACCAAGCATCATTGATAGTATCGCGTTCCGCATGATATAGGTCGCAGCCAGAGCTATGCCGTTTGAACTCACAAATCGTAAAGAAAAGCTCTTTGCCATCATACGACTGGAAAGCGGCGCCAGCCTGTTCTACGAGTTTGTCGCTGAGGTAAAACTTTTGTTCAGCAGGATACCATTCCCCATCGACCCAATAGCCTAATATGATATGCTCTTCGGGATCGCGATCTGGAGTCGCAACAGTTTTTCGGGTAAACATGGCTGTCCTTCCAGTCAGATCCAAAACATTCATATATTCATCGTTAACGGTGTTAATCCCATCTCCCAAGTTAATGGGGTTGAACTCCACGGGATGCCTTACCGCCTCGTCACGAAACTTTGCGTTGACCAGCATCCGTGCAGCTTTCTCGTCATTTGCCTGATTGCCCGGAGCAGCACCTTGAAACCATTCCAACAGCGTGATTTCATCGGCATAGCGCATCTTGTTTTCATATAACCCAGCCAAGGTCAACGCCGAGGGAGGGAAAAGCATCGAGTCTGCTGCCAAAGAATGCTCATAGCCTTCCATGGCCAGATCAAAGTCATGGGTTTCCATCCCGATCTCACCTAGCAACAGCCATGCCTCAGCATAGTTGGGATCCACATTCAGAGCCTTCTTCAGTTGCCGAACAGCTTGGGGATAATCACGCCCCATGAAGGCAGAACGCGCCGCTTCGTATGCCTGCAAAGCCTTTTTCGGATGCTGTGCATGTCCCGAAAAGGCGATGACCAAAAACAGGAATAAGAGTGTCTTTTTCATGTGCGCATCTATTCAAAGTGTCATTGTTCAGAAGCTTGTCCTTTTCGATTCCTTTTTTGATCCTTTTGGATGATCTTCCTGAAATCGATGACAAACACTCTGGAATTCATCGTCGGTGAACGTTCAGCCGAAAGGAAGCATCTGCCCTCATCGAAAAAACAAACACCCTCCGTTTGGGCACCTGTCCACTGCGGCATCTCAAAACGACGATGTGCAAGTTTCACGCCAGCATCGTCAAAATCATAGATAAGATACAAAAACGGCTTCCAGATCGACTTCACATAACCGACCAAGACCAAGATACAATTCTCCGGATCGTAGTCAGCGCCAGTGATGAGCCCTTGTGAATCGAACCCATTCACCAGCTCGGCCTCATAGTTGCCGGGGAGTTTGGGGAGTCGGTACAGACGCGTAGTTCCCGTCTTCCAGCCCTTGCTCAACAGATACAGATGTTCGTCGGTGGCAAACATGGCTTCGCAGTCGTAGTCATGATCATATTTCTTATGATTGAAATCCGTTTGGTCGGCAAAACGGAAACGGATGGAATCCACTGTCAAAGTAGCATCACCCTCGTCGGGTATGTCATGAAGGGAAAAGACATAGATACGCAGATTCTTTCGATTACCCTTGTTGTTGCCAAAGTCGCCCACATAAACCCGTTCGCCATCAGTACAGACATCCTCCCAATCCTTGTTTTTGGCATTGGAAAGGGTGATATGCTGCACCACCTCGAAAGTAGCCGTATCCAAGGCATAAAGCACAGGGAGACCGCCACTGTCGTTGTGGGTCCATAGACGACCGTTGTGAAAGAACAACCCGGAGGTCTCGTGGACTTCATCGGGTAGTTCGGCACGAACCTTAGGAGTAAAAAATGGAGTATATCCTGCATGGCCCTCTTGTTGCGACCACAAATCAGGAGTCACAATCACGAGGAGTGCCATCAACAGGAATAGCCGCTTCATGGCTTCGGATAGACCTCGCCCTTGGCTGCTTTAAGGGTATTTTGAAGCAGTGAGACGATTGTCATGGGGCCTACGCCACCAGGAACGGGCGTGATCTTCGAAGCCACCTTATAGACTTCGTCATAATCCACGTCGCCCATGATCTTATAGCCCTTGGGACTGTCAGGATCTTCGATGCGATGGATGCCCACGTCGATGACCACGGCCCCGGGTTTCACCATATCGGCCGTCACAAAGCCTTGTTTGCCAATGGCTGCCACCAGAATATCAGCTTGACGGGTGATCTCCGGCAGATTGCGAGTACGGCTATGGCAGAGGGTTACGGTGGCGTCGATTCCCTTGCGTGACATGAGAATGGCCATCGGAGTGCCGACGATATTCGAACGCCCAAGGACAACCACATTCTTTCCAACGGTCTCAATACCAGAACGTTTCACCAGCTCCATGATGCCATTGGGCGTGGCGGGCACAAAGCACGGCAGTCCCAACTGGAGTCGGCCCACATTGATACTGGTGAAGCCGTCAACATCCTTCGAGGGCTTGATGGCGTTGATGATCTTGTCCTCGTTAATATGCTTCGGGAGCGGCAGTTGGATGATGTACCCATCAATCTCGGGATCGTCGTTCAAGAACGCCACGGTCTTGAGCAGTTCCTCTTCAGAAGTGTTCGCTGACAGACGATAAACGGATGAGGTCATGCCCACCGAATGGCAAGCTTTCTCTTTCGACGCCACGTAGGTCTTGCTTGCGCCGTCTTCGCCTACGATGACCGCCGCAAGATGCGGTGCGTTTTTGCCATGGTCAATCATGTCAGCCACCTCGGCTGCGATTTCCTTTTTGATTTGATCGGAAATCATTTTACCATCTATAATCTTTTCCATAATATCTTACTTCTTGCTTCTATCTTCTAACTTCTAAAAAATCACCTTCTTCTCATTGCATTCGCCATCCGCATGATCTTCTTGCCGCCACCAGTGGTCATCATGCGCATCATCTTGGCGGTCTCCTCAAACTGTTTGACGAGACGGTTGACTTCGACGATGGAGGTGCCGCTTCCATTGGCGATGCGCTTGCGACGGGTGCCGTTAAGAAGTGATGGATTCTCACGTTCGGCAGGAGTCATGCTGTAGATGATCGCCTCGATGCTCTTGAAGGCGTCGTCGTCGATCTCCTCGCCCTTGAGAGCCTTGTCCATGCCTGGAATCATGCTAGCCAGATCCTTGATGTTACCCATCTTCTTGATCTGCTGGATTTGTTTCAAGAAATCGTTGTAGTTGAACTCGTTCTTGGCCAGTTTCTTCTGAAGTTTGCGAGCTTCTTCCTCGTCGAACTGCTCTTGGGCACGTTCCACGAGACTGACGATGTCGCCCATGCCGAGGATACGGTCGGCCATACGTTTCGGATAGAACACGTCGAGTGCATCCATCTTCTCGCCGATACCCACAAACTTGATCGGTTTCTCGACCACGGTTCGGATCGTCAAAGCCGCACCACCACGGGTGTCGCCGTCAAGTTTGGTAAGCACCACTCCGTCGAAATCGAGACGGTCGTTAAACGCCTTCGCTGTATTGACGGCATCCTGACCCGTCATGGAGTCCACCACAAACAAGGTCTCATGCGGATGCACCGTCTCCTTGATGGCGGCGATCTCGTTCATCATCTCCTCATCGACAGCCAAACGGCCTGCGGTATCGATGATGACCACGCTCTTGTTTTGCGACTTGGCGTGTTCGATGGCATGTTGGGCGATCTGCACCGGGTTTTTGTTCCCATCCTCGCTATACACCTCCACTTCGACCTGCTGGCCAAGAACCTTGAGCTGGTCGATGGCTGCCGGACGATAGACGTCGCCTGCCACCAGCAGCACCTGCTTGCTCTTCTTGCGTTTCAAGTAATAGGCCAACTTGGCAGAAAACGTGGTCTTACCAGAACCTTGAAGACCGGCAATGAGGATGATGCTGGGCTGACCTTTCAGGTTGATTTCCACCTGTTCGCCGCCCATCAGTTCCGCCAACTCGTCGTGGACGATCTTGACCATCATCTCGCCAGGTTTGACGGCGGTGAGGATCTGTTGGCCCAAGGCCTTTTCCTTGATGTTGTTGGTGACATCCTTGGCGATCTTGTAGCTGACATCCGCATCGAGCAATGCCCGACGGATCTCCTTCATGGTGTCGGCCACATTGACTTCAGTGATATATCCTTGTCCTTTTAGGACCTTAAACGATCTTTCTAATTTTTCACTTAATCCTTCAAACATAACTACTAAAATATTTGGGTGCAAAGATAGGAAAAAATGTTATTTTTGCGCAACTGAAAAAATATGGATCATGATTAAAGAAAATCTTGAGAAAATCAGAACCGTCATCCCTCAAGGCGTCACTCTGGTGGCGGTTTCCAAAACCAAGCCCATCAGCGATGTTCAAGAGGCCTACGATGCCGGACAACGCATTTTCGGAGAAAACCACGCATTGGAGATGCGCGACAAGCACGAAGCCTTGCCCAAAGACATCCAATGGCATTTCATCGGACATCTGCAGACCAACAAGATCAAATACATCATCCCTTTCGTCACTCTCATCCACAGCATCGACACGGCCAACCTGCTGGAAGCCGTCAACAAGGAAGCCAAGAAACACGACCGTGTAGTGGACTGCCTGTTGCAATTCCATATCGCTCAGGAAGAAACCAAGTTCGGCCTTGACATGGAAGAAGCCCGACAACTGCTCGACTCGGAGGCTTTCAAACAGATGCAAAACATCCGCATCTGCGGCGTGATGGGCATGGCCACTTTCACCGACGACGAGGATGAGATCAGAAAGGAATTCAAGCATCTGAAGTCGATTTTCGACACGTTAAAACAAGAGTATTTCTCCGGTCAATCCCAATTCAAGGAGGTTTCCATGGGCATGTCGGACGACTATCCGATCGCCATTGAAGAAGGCGCGACCTTGATCAGGGTTGGAAGCAAGATTTTTGGACCTCGAAACTATAATTAGAAGTCGGAAGACAGAAGTCAGAAGCCAGAATACCTATGGTAGTACCAATCATTTTATTAATAGTTGGATTTGTCGTCTTGATATTAGGGGCGGATTGGTTGGTTGAAGGTGCCACAAGCGTTGGCATTCGCGCCAAGCTGTCGCCTTTGATCATTGGGTTGACCATTGTAGCTTTCGGCACTTCCCTACCCGAGTTGATCATCAACATATTTTCCTGTTTTAGAGGCAGTTCCGGATTGGCCATAGGCAACATAATCGGCAGCAACATCATGAACATCCTGCTCATTTTGGGCGTTGCGTCCATGATCTATCCCATCGACGTCAGCCGCATCTCCATCCGCAGAGACATCCCGGTGGGCTTCCTTGCCACGGCCGCCTTGTTCGTGTTTGCCAATTTCACGGGAAGCGGACTCACCATCAGCTGGATTGAAGGCTTGGTTTTGTTGTTATTTGCCGGAGGTTACCTCTTCCTAACCATGAAGAAAAACGAGTCGCCGAGTTCGGAGGTGGAGGCCGTTCAGATCCCGATGCCTTGGGGCAAGACCATCCTGTTTCTCGTCTTCGGCATCGCCGGATTGTATTTGGGTGGTGAGTTGGTTTCGCGCAACGCCCAGATCATCGCCAAAGCCTGGGGCATGAGCGAAGCCATGATTGGTTTGACCGTGGTCGCCATGGCGACTTCGTTGCCCGAGTTGATCACCTCCATCGTGGCAGCCACCAAGAAAAACGCAGGCATTGCCATCGGCAATGTATTGGGATCCAACATCTTAAACATCTTTGTCGTGCTAGGCATCAGCAGCTTGATCACTCCATTGCAGTTCGACGCGAAGTTGAACATCACCCTAGGCATTCTATTCTTCGCCAACGCTTTGATGTTGCTTTTCGTTTATACGGGCAAAGGCAGGAAGCTCTCCCGTTTCGAGGGATTCTTGATGCTTCTCGCCTTTGTTGGATTCATGGTTTACACGATCCTTTCACGATAAAACGACTGTGGGGCGACCGAAAGGTCGCCCCACAGTAATAAGTCTTGAGACAAAGCCCAGTATTATCTCTCCTCCAGTTGGAAAGCAGTCTTCACAGCATTGTAGTCGCTGTAATCGACATCTGAACGAGCGCTGTAGAGATTGGCGGCAATGACCACAATCTTGAAATCATGACACTCGGGACGATTGCCACCATAGAAATCGTTCTCTGTCCAGAAGATGGTCACACCTTTGTCATAACTAGCCACCTCAAGTGATACTGAAACAAAGTACTCGACATCATCTTCAAAAAACGAATAATAATAGGTGAGTGGGAGTTGATGCCAAGCATTGCCATCGCTCATATAAACCAACACTGCGCCGTAATCGGTGATATCGGGACTGATGGCTTCATAATCGATATCGACGCGCCATGAGCCATTATCCCATTCCCAGTCGTCAGAATTAACAGTGACCGTCGATGATGCAACATTGGCGTTACCTTGTGGACCCTCAGGCCCCATCGGACCCTGCGGCCCCCTGCATGAAGCCATGGCGAAAACCGCGACCAGTGCCATGCAAACAAATTGAAGCTTTTTCATGATGATAGTGTTTTTATTGTTACTGATTCTTTTTTTCCTAACGCTTGGCAAACATACAATAATTGCACCAAAAAACAACCAAATCCATCAAAAAGAAACAAAAAAACGTAATTTTGCCGCAACTATGAAAAACAACGGCATACTTCCACATCTGACTGCATTGATCGCCATGATCATTTGGGGTGGATCGTACGTATGGTCCACGCAAGTGTTTCAGACCTTGCAGCCGGGCACCACGGTGCTCCTCAGGCTGTTGATCTCTTGCCCGTTTCTATTGCTTCTCAGCTTTCTGTTCAAGACGACTGAGAAGATTGAGAAAAAAGACATCAAGTTGTTTTTCCTGGCGGCCTTTTTCGAGCCTTTCCTATATTTCATAGGCGAGAGTTACGGACTGTTGAGAGTCTCTCCTACTATCTGTTCGGCCATTGTAGCCACCATCCCGCTGTTCGCCCCCATCGCGGCTTTTTTCATGCTGAAAGAACGCATCAGCGCCATGAACATCGTAGGGTTGATTGTTTCGTTTCTTGGCGTGCTTCTCATGCTCTTCAACAAAAACCTGGAAATGACCGCCTCCGTCAGCGGATTGCTGTTCATCTTCATGGCCGTGGTGGTGGCCGTGTGTTACAGCGTCGCCTTGAAAAAACTGGCCGACAGGTACCATCCCATCACGGTGGTGTTGGTGGAGAACTCCATAGGCATCATCTATTTCCTGCCGTTTGTGCTGCTCATGGAGTGCACGTCGCTGCCAGCGGTGTTGCAAGTAAGCAATTACATCGTTCCATTGCTGCTCCTGGCCATCCTTGCCAGTTCCATCTCATACGTGCTGTACACCTATTCCGTCGGCAAACTGGGCGTGGCCCGATCCAATGTCTATACCAACACCATCCCGATCTTCACCGCATGTTTCAGCTACTTCCTCATCCACGAGGAGATCACCGTTTTCAAGATGATAGGCATTGTGGTAGTGATTTTGGGATTGATACTCTCACAGATTAAAGCCAAAAAACCATGATATCAAGCAAGACCAATCCTAAGATAAAGAATCTCGTCCGACTCCAGAAAGCCTCTGAACGTCGTGAGCAAGGTCGCATTCTCATTGAGGGGCAACGCGAAATTGAACGTGCCCAACGATGCGGTTTCGAGATCGAACAACTTTATGTTTGCGAATCCTTGTTGCGTGAACCATTGAATATCAAAGCCGACTTTGTTGAGACGGTGACCGAGGAAGTCTTCGAGAAGATCGCCTATCGTGAAGGCAGTGATGGATTGCTTGCGGTAGCCATCCCTAAATACAAGAGCCTCAGCGAGTTCAAGCCAAAGAAAAACGCCTTGATCATCGTGTTGGAAACCGTGGAGAAACCCGGCAACCTAGGAGCCGTGATGCGTACCGCAGACGCCGCTGGAGTGGATGCCGTCATCGTGGCCGATCCCGCCACCGACCTTTACAATCCCAATGCCATCCGGGCCAGCATCGGCTGTATCTTCAGCGTACCCGTGTACGCCTGCTCCACCGACGAGTGCATTCAATGGCTGAAAGCCAATGGCATCACCATCTATTGCACCTATCTGAAAGCTTCTATCGACTACCTGGACGCCGACTTCAAGAAGGCTTCCGCCATCGTCATGGGCACAGAGGCCACTGGCATCTCGCAGGCCTGGGTGGATGCCGCCGACCAGAACATCATCATCCCTATGAATGGGATTGCCGATTCGCTGAATGTGTCGGTCACTACGGCCATCGTCACCTTCGAAGCAGTAAGGCAGAGACGAAAATGATACCCATCCTAAGGCAGTGTCACATTAATACTTCAATCTGACAAATACTGGATAATGATCCGAAGGATTGTGCCGGACGTAATTGTCAAACGAAATCTCCTGCGGAGCGTCGGATGATTTGAGTACTTCCTCCTTGTCATCGGGCGTCCAATAGCTATTGGTGAGCACACCGTAGGCTTCCACATCCAGATAAGGAGTTACAAACACATGGTCGATGCGGCTTGTGGTGTAGTATTCCGTCTTGAACGCATTGAAAGTCCCGTTCTCAGCAAAGCGGATTCGGGCGGCATCGTAAGAGTCTTTGAGCAACCCCGACTGGGTAAAAATGGTATAAATCTCATTGTACTGATCAACGTTGAAGTCACCCGTAAGGATCACGGGATGACCTTTAGCGATGGCTTTGATCCGAGCCACCACCAGCTTGGCTGCCTCTCGACGTGCCACCACGCCTACATGGTCCATGTGAAGATTGAAGAAATAGAATTCCCTAACAGGCTCTTTCCTTTTGATGCCGCGTTTAAAGAGGCCTTTAAGCAAAGAGGTGTCCCTTTGATAGGCTTTATCGCGAAACTTGCCCCAGGTACAGATACGGACACAAGCCGCATCCCAGCCCAGACCCGGTTTGTCAGGCGTCTCGCTGAGCCAGAAATCGCCATGATCCAGCAGTTCAATCTTGTCTTTCTTGTAGAAAATGGCTTCGTGTTCTCCAGCACGTTTGCCATCATCGCGCCCAATGCCGATGTAGTCATAGCCATCGAGAGCCTGTTTCAGGTCTTGAAGCTGGCCATAAAGCACCTCTTGCGCCCCAAAGATGTCGGGTGCCATGAAGTTCACCTGATCGCAGATGACCTGGCAACGTTTGGTCCACACCTCGCCATTGACGCTGTCGTTGGCGTTTTTGTAACGTATGTTGTAGGAGCCCACCAGAAGCTGCTGGGCGGAGAGCCGGAGGGAGATTGCAAGTAGCAGAGTGAATAGAAGGAGCTTTTTCATATTAACGCAATTTGTTTTTCTGATAATGCGGTGTCACCACGATGACGAAAAAGATGAGGGATACCAACACGGAAGCTGAAGCCACCAGATAGGCCGTGGAAAATGAGAAATGCTCCGCCAACAGGCCACCAGAGAAGATGCCGATGCCGAGACCGAGATCCCAAGTGGTGAGGTAGGTGGAGGTGGCCGTGCCGCGTTGGGCATTGGTGCCAAGGTTGATAAACAAGGCGTTGAACGAGGGGAAGGACGCCCCAAAGCCTAAGCCACAACTAAGGGCAATCAGCAGGAAAGCCACAGCGGTGTAATCAGCACCAAGGACGTTGAAATAATGGCACAATCCCAGCCCCAACAAGGCAAACACGGTGATGCCCAGTCCCAAAGCGATGGTCTGAGTGACCTTGCCCTGGTCGATCCTTTTGCCGGCAAAGAGACGAGAGGCGATCAAGCCCACGGCATATACCGTGAAGAACAAGCCGCTGCTAATGCTCAAGTCCATCTCCTTGGCATACAAGGCGATATAATTGGAGATCTGCCCATAGGCAAAAGCCAGCAACATGAAGGAAACGCCTGCCAACAAACCCTTGATCAAGATAAAACGGTCGAGCGAGATGGGAGGACGTTTCACCGGGGGACGCACCTTGGTCTGGATGCGTGATGCGAACAAAGCCGCCAACAAACTGCAAGCCATGCACCCAAGGAATATCGCATTGAAGCTGAAATGCTCGTACACGAACAAGCCCGTCATCGGGCCGACTGCCATGGCAATGTTGTTGGCCACGCCGAAATAGCCGATGCCTTCCCCCCTATGTTCCGACGGCACCACGTCGATAACCAAGGTGTTGCCACCTACCGATGTCAAGCCGAACGCCAAGCCATGCACGACCCGAACCATGATCAAGATGGTGATGGTGGCAGCAAAGAGATAGCCCACAAAAACGGCAGTAAACAGCGACAACGCCAGCAGATACAAGGGCTTCCGCTTGAAGGTGTCCATCATGTAACCCGAAAAAGGCCTCACCACCAAAGTAGCCAAGGTATAACACGAAATCACCGTGCCGATGATGGCATTGCCCGCCTGATAATTCTCGATGATAAAGAAAGGCAACACAGGAAGCAGAAGATAGAAAGAAAAGAAAAACAAGAAGTTAGCCGCACACAAGCACAGGTAATTCTTATTGAACAGTTTTTCCTCCATGACGCTCTCTGCTTTTCGAGGCGCAAAATTAACAAAGAAGTCGTTACGGTAACGAGGATTTTCGTATTTTTGCCGTATCGACCATCCACGCCATGGAACTCTTGGAGCTATACGACAGCGATCTGAAGCCCACCGGGCAGACCATCGAACGGGGACAGCCCATCCCAAAAGGGCTGATGATCCCCATTGTAGCCGTGTTCATCTACAACAATGAAGGCAAATACCTGATCCAAAAAGTAGCGGCGAGAAAAGGAAACTACTACTCCACCACTGCGGGACACGTCCAGGCCGGCGAACGCGACTTCACCGTCTCCATGCTACGGGAAATCAAAGAGGAGATCGGGCTTTCGGTCACAAAAAGCGAACTTAAACTATTGAAAATCAGAAGATATAATTATAAATTCACTTTGTTGTACATGTTGAAAAGCAATGTCCCCATCGAGTTGCTCAAGCTCCAGCCCGAAGAGGTTGAATCGGCACAATGGATGAGTCGTGACGAGATAGAGCTTCTCTGCAAGGACGGTCTGTTCAACAAGATACACTACCAGTTGCTCTTGGATTGCGAGGAACGCCTCAGCACCCTCCATCTCAAGACAAAGAACAGATCTTGAGCGGCGAAAACCTCAACGAAATAACATAGAAATCTTTAAATGTTGAAATAAAAATGATTGCAAAAGAATTACTCAATCCCAGAAGTATTGTCGTGGTGGGCGCTTCCACCGACATCCACAAGCCAGGCGGCAAAGTCTTGAAAAACCTGTTGGAAAGCCCGTTCAAGGGCCAGGTCTATACCGTGAATCCAAAAGAAGCCGAGGTGCAAGGCATCAAGTGTTACGCCAAGGTTGACGACCTGCCACAGGTGGACTGTGCCATCTTGGCCATCGCGGCCAAGTATTGTCCAGCTACGGTGGACCTGCTCGCCCATGAGAAAGGCACCAAAGGTTTCATCATCGTCTCCGCCGGCTTCGGCGAGGAGAATGCCGAAGGCGCCGAATGGGAACGCCATATCGCCGATACCATCAACAGTGTGGGCGGCTCGTTGATTGGCCCCAACTGCACGGGCTTCCTCAACAACAACTACTGCGGCGCTTTCGACACGCCCATCCCGACCTTGGATCCCCACGGCGTGGACTTCATCACCGGCTCAGGCGCCACTGCCGTGTTCATCAAGGAATACGGTATCAGCAACGGCCTGACCTTCAACAGCGTTTGGGCAGTGGGCAACTCAGCCCAGCTGGGCATCGAAGACGTGCTTGAGCACTTGGACGAGACCTTCGACCCTGTGAAGAGCAGCCGTGTCATCATGCTCTACATGGAGAAGATCTCCAACCCGCAGAAGATGCTGAAGCACGCCCGTTCGCTCATCCTGAAGGGCTGCAAGATCGCCGCCATCAAGTCGGGCGGTTCCGCTGCCGGCAGCCGTGCCGCCAGCTCGCACACCGGTGCGCTGGCAACGTCCGATGTCGCGGTGGATGCCTTGTTCCGCAAGGCCGGCATCGTACGTTGCCAGAACCGCCAAGAACTCACCACGGTCTGCGCCATCTTCATGCATCCCGAGGTGAAAGGCAAGAACATGGCTGTGATCACCCACGCAGGCGGCCCCGCCGTGATGCTCACCGACGTGCTCTCCAACAACGGCATGGACGTGCCGCACATCGAAGGCCCCAAGGCTCAGGAACTCCTTACCAAGCTTTACAACGGCTCCTCCGTCGGCAACCCCATCGACTTCCTCGCCACCGGCACCGCCGAACAACTCGGCTACATCATCGACGCCGTGGAGAACGACTTCGACCAGATCGACTGCATGTGCGTCATCTTCGGCTCGCCTGGACTGTTCCAGAACTACGAGGTCTATAAAGTTCTCGACGAGAAGATGAAGACCTGCAAGAAACCCATCTTCCCCATCCTGCCCTCCATCATCAACGTGAAGGACGAGATCGAGGACTTCATCCGCAACAAGCACCGCATCAACTTCCCCGAAGAATGCGTGTTCGGCAACGCCCTCTGCAAGATCTATAACACGCCCAAGCCGCAACCCGAGAACGTGGCCATGCCTGCCATCGACGTGAAGCGCATCCGCCAAGTCATCGACAGCTGCGAGAACGGCTATATCGATCCCGACAAGATCTATCAGCTCCTTGACGCCGCCGGCATCGCCCAGAAGCAAATCCGCGTCGTTGACCAGAAACAGCAAGCCGTTGACTTCGCCAACGAGGTGGGCTACCCGCTCGTGATGAAGGTAGTCGGTCCCGTGCATAAATCCGACGTGGGCGGCGTGACCTTGAACGTGCGCGATATCGAGACCGTGCAAAAAGAATTCGACCGTCTGATGGCCATCAAGGACACCTACGCTGTGGAGATGTACCCGATGCTCGACGGCACCGAAGTCTATATCGGCGCCATCCGCGACCCGAAGTTTGGACACCAGGTGTTCTTCGGGTTGGGCGGCATCTTCATCGAGGTGCTGAAAGACGTCCAAAGCGCCTTGGCACCAGTGTGCGTCGAAGAAGCCAAAGACCTGCTTACCAAGCTGCGCGGTTACAAGATCCTGCAAGGCGTACGTGGCCAGCAACCCGTCAATATCGATGTGTATGCCGAGCAGATCGCCCGTGTGAGCGCCTTGGTGATGGCCGCACCCGAGATCGCCGAAATGGACCTCAACCCGCTCCTCGGCAACCCGAAGAACGTGGTCGCAGTGGATGCCCGAATCAGAATAGAGAAATAAAGACACGAGACAAAAACACGAATCATGATCACCAGCCGTTCCATCATCTACCTGATCTATGCCGCTTTGGTGCTGTTTACCTTTTTCGGCGACAAGCTTTTGAAAAAGACCGACAAGAGGTCGCGTACCTTGGGATATCTGGTCTGCATCGTCGGCGACCTAGGCATCTTGGGCTATGGCCTATGGCTGTATTTCAAATACAAGGAAACCAATTATGAAGTTGCCTCTCAGACTGGCTTTGTGCTGGGAGGCATCCTCTTTGGTGTCTGTGTGCTCTGCCTGCTGGGAAGGTATTGGCAAAACAAAGAGATCGACAAGAGAAGAAACAAAGACATCGAATCATGAAAAAAGCCGATTTCATCACCCTGCTCATTGTCGCCGCCGTCATCTGCGGCTTCGCCTTCATCCCCGGTGCATGGGAATGGTTCAACACCACCACCGCCCAGCACGGCCTGCTGATGAGTTTCTTCAAGTTCGCCATCCTCGGCACCTTTGGCGAGATGCTCGCCTTGCGCATCCGCGAAGGCGTTTACATCAAGAAAGGCTTCGGGCTGCTGCCCAAGCTGTTGGTTTGGGGCGTGCTGGGCGTGGTCATCGCTTCCGCCATGACCATCTTCAAGACAGGCACCGTCAAGTTGCTTGACGGTGGGTTCCACCTCAACGGCAAGGCTGCGGAATGGTTTGCTGGCGACCTCAGCTGGGGCAAGTTCTTTGTGGCACTTTGCGTCAGCGTACTGATGAACACCCTCTTCGCCCCTGTCTTCATGACCTTCCACAAGATCACCGACATCCATGTCGCCGAGACGGGAGGCAGCTTAAAAGGCTTCTTCAGCCATCCGCTGAAGATCAGGGAAAAGATGAGCAAAAAAATCAACTGGGACATCCAATATGGTTTTGTATTTGCCAAGACCATCCCCTTGTTCTGGTATCCCGCTCACACCATCACTTTCCTGCTGCCCCCTACCCTTCAGGTGCTGTTCGCAGCTTTCCTTGGCGTGGCATTGGGCGTGATCCTAAGCATCAAAAAATAAGAAGCAATGACAAAGAAAACGGGCATATTGATCCTTTTGTTGCTGGGCTTTTTCATCCATGCGCAAGCTCAAGTCGAAGAGGTTCTCTTCTCTGCCCAAGGCGGCATATACGACCACAGCTTTCAACTTGAGTTGAACTGCTTTTATCCCAACCACCACATCCGCTACACCACCAATGGGAACCTGCCTTCCGCAACGTCGCCGCTATATGAAGCGCCCCTATCACTTGATGAGAGTCTGTACTCGCATTCCGACATTTACACCATCCCCACCTGCCCTAGTTTCTTGTTTTATGAACCCACTTCCGTTCAACATGCCATCGTCATTAGAGCGGCAGTATTCGACGAGGAGGAGCACCTCATTGGCAATGTTGGCACCAACACTTACCTGATTCATGACTTGGGCTGTGATACCCACAACCTGCCTGTGATCTCCATTACCGCCGACTCGTTGGACCTTTTCGGTTACGAAACGGGGATCCTTGTGCCTGGCATCCATTTCAATCCCGTCGATTCCCTATGGACAGGCAACTATTATCAAAGTGGAGAAGAATGGGAACGTCGCGTACACGTTGAATTCTACGAACCAGACGGCACCCAAGGCATCAGCCAAGACGCTGGCCTCCGAACCCATGGTGGAACAGGACGGCGAGGCCCTCAGAAAGGCATGAAACTCTATGCCCGCGAAGAATACGGAACCAAAAGATTCCACCACAAATTCTTTGAAGAGCTTCAAATAGAGAGTTTCAAACATCTGGTGCTGAGACCGTTCAGCTGTCATTGGTTCTCGCATGGCATTCAAGATGACATTTGCAACCATATCGCATCAGGCCTTCAGGTCGAATCACTCACCTCAAGACCCGCCGTGATGTATCTGAACGGAGAATACTGGGGCATCTATTATATCAAGGAAAAGCCTGATGCCCATTATCTTGAAGACCATTTCGGCAACAACGATGGGGACTACAACGTCATCGGAAACTGGTATGGCAAGCAAGAAGATGGTGACAACACGAATTTTCTGGAGATGATGTCGTGGCTGAGAAACTGCGATCTGTCAGAAAATGCAGCCTATCAGGCATTATGCTCCATGATTGACATGGATTGTTTTATCGACTACTATTGTCTGGAACTGTTTATTGCCAACAACGATTGGCCTGCCAACAACATGCGATGCTATCAGTTGCAAGATGGGGTGTGGCGGTGGATCTTCTTCGACGGGGACGATTGCCTGATGAAAATGAACCTTGATGTCTTTGACAACGCCACCAGCGAAAACGGCCACGGATGGCCCAACGACCCCACTTCCACCCTTCTCTTCAGAAAACTGTTACAAAACACGGATTTCCAGTTGCGGTTTTTATCCAGGTTTGACGAACTCCTCTCGGATTCATTCCAATACAGCCAAACCAAGCCCCTTTTGGACAATGCCGCCGCACTTGTACGCGAAGAAGTGCCCTTCCAGGCAGAACGTTTTAGAAAACCTTACAACTTGTCAAATTGGGAGGAACTGGTCTCCAACATCGACCTGTTTCTCCAACAAAGAGTGGACAACATGCGGGATAGAATCAACCAATATTTCTTTTTGGAAGACCAACAAATCTCGGAAGTATTGCTTTCTCCCAATCCGGTCAAGGATCACTTGACAGTCAAACTGGAATGCGAGTGCTTTGGCTTCACCGAATTGCATCTTTATGACCTTCGAGGGCATCAACTAGTCAGCAAACAGCTCATCCTGCAACCTGGAATCAACGAACTTCCGCTTGATCTCACACTTCACGCCGGCGTGTATCTGCTGGAGATCGGTTCATATATACAGAAACTTATTGTTCAATAAAAAAGACTATCTTTGCACTGAATCAACACGTAGCTGACATGAAAACATACAAATGGCTCAGGGGTATATTGAAGACATCGGCACTGACAACGGTAATGTTCGTCATGCAGGCATGTTATGGTGCGCCACATCCCATTCAGGATCTCGGTGTCAACGAAGAAGAGGAGCTCGTACAGACCGCTGACACGGTTAACGAAACAAACGATGCTCCACAAGAAATGGATGATGCTGCAAACCTTCCATAATTATTTCCGCAAGAAGGAGACCCAGCTCCATGAGTTGAACTATCTTTTTTGGGAATGCACCCAACGTTGCAACCTCAACTGCAGGCATTGCGGTTCGGATTGTACGGCTTCATCTTTGTATAAGGACATGCCTTTCGAGGATTTTCTGAAGGCCATCCAACCCCTTGAAACAAGATTCAAAAGAAACTCCATTCTGGTGGTCATCACCGGTGGTGAGCCTTTGGTGCGACTGGACTTGGCCGACTGCGGACGGCAATTAAGACAGCACGGGTTCCCTTGGGGCATTGTCAGCAACGGCTGGGCCTACGATGAAGCAAGGCATCATGAACTGATGAACGCCGGATTGTGCAGCGTCACCTTCAGCTTGGACGGCTTGCGCGAGACCCACGATGCCTTCCGCAAACGCCAAGGCAGCTTCAACCATGCTTTGAACGCCATCGACCTGGTGGCCAACGAGAAAAGGAAGCTGGCCTACGATGTGGTGACTTGCGTCAGTCCGATGAATCTGAATGAGCTGGAGGACTTGAAGAAGCTACTCATTGAACATCATGTGAAGGCTTGGCGTTTCTTCACCATCGAACCGATTGGCCGAGCCGCCAACAATCCCAACCTACAACTCAACAACGAACAATTCAAGCAGTTGATGGACTTCATTGTCGCCACACGCAAAGAGGGCAAAATCAACGCCATGTTCAGTTGCGAGGCATACATAGGGCCTTACGAACGCAAGGTCCGCGACTGGTTCTACTTCTGCCGTGCCGGCATCACTATCGGCTCCGTGCTGGTTGACGGATCCATTTCAGCCTGCCCCAACATCGACAGGCGGTATGCCCAAGGCAACATCTATCAGGACGATTTCCTTGACATTTGGGAAAACCGATTCCAAATCTTCCGTGATCGCAACTGGATGCGCACGGGAATCTGCAAGGATTGCAAAGTCTTTAAAAACTGTCTCGGTGGCGCCATGCATCTTCATAGAATGGATTCCGAGGGTATTCTGATGTGTCACTATCAGAAATTAGGAGTGAGGAATTAGTCTAACAATATTTTCAGATTATTTTTTTTCAAAAAAATGCATTTTTTTCTTGACAATATCAGAATTAGTTGTACTTTTGCAGTGTACTACTTCACTAACACACTGTGATAACACAACATAATACTAACTAATATGATAGAAATCAAGAATTTAGACTTCGGTTACAAGTACCAACCAGTCTTCAAGAACATCAGCCTTAACTTCGAAAAAGGCAACATCTACGGACTTTTGGGTGAAAACGGCGTGGGCAAGACCACCCTGTTGAAACTCATCAGCGGCCTCCAAAAACCTAGCGCAGGCGAATGCAACGTCGATGGCGTCTCCCCTTTCAAACGCCTTCCCGAGACCCTGCAAAAGATCTTCTTCATCTCCGAGGATTTCGCCATCCCTGAGGGAACACCTATTAATAATTTAAAAGAGCTTGCCCCCTTCTACCCCAACTGCAACGAGGCCCAGTTCATGGAGCTCTGCAAGGAAATGGAAGTGGATCCCAACCGCAAATACGCTGAGCTTTCCTTTGGTCAGCAGAAAAAATGCCTGATTGCTACTGCCTTGGCACTGAACACCGACTACCTGCTCCTCGATGAGCCCACCAACGGTCTGGACATCCCATCTAAGACCCTCTTCCGACAGGTCATCGCCAAGCACTCCAACGAGAACCGCACCATCATCATCTCCACCCACCAGGTGAAGGATGTAGAGAACCTCATTGATCCACTCATCATCCTCGACCACGACGAGGTGCTGCTCAAGGCCACCTTCCGTGCCATCACCGACAAACTCTATTTCGAATACGGCACCGAGAAAGACGACACTGCGCTCTATAGCGAGATGATCCCCGGCGGCTATGTCAACGTAACCCGCAATCCCGAGGGTGTGGACAGCAAGGTCAGCGTGGAGATCCTCTTCAACACGGTGATGAAGAACAAGGAAACCATCAAGCAACTTTTTGGATAAGAAAGGGCATTGGCTATGAAAAACAAATTCAGTTTCGATCGTTTTGGTCAGGTGCTTGCCAAGGACTGGAAGGACTACTTCCGGAACTTCGGCATCTCACTGATCGTGTGGAGTTGCATCCCTATTTTGTTTTGGGTTACAACACTGATCTTCGATGTCAATATGGGTGCCGACGGAAGAATCGCCGTCATCGCCTCCCTGGTTTACTCCGTGCTGATGTTTGTACCCTCCAAGGTTTACGGTAATGCCAACCTCTCACGCGACGGCGTCAACTTTGCCACTTTACCCGCCACCAACGCCGAGAAGTTCTTCAGCATGGTGTTCTATTGCTCCATCCTCACTCCTATCATCGTAGGATTGGGAAGCTGGGCCGTTGACTCGCTCCTTGCTTTGTTGCCATTTGGCGGATTCTACGAGTTAGTAGTACTGCCAAAGAGCCATTTAGGAATGCAGTTGGCCACCATCGCCTGCTCAGTGCTGCTTGTTTCTTCGATCTTCATGTTCGGCAACATGGTTTTCAAAAAACGCAAAGCCGGAAAGACCATCGCATGGACCATGCTCATTGTATTTGTCATCACCATGATCCTGCAGCTGTGCCACTTCTGGGAGGCCTTTGTGCGTTGGGAATGTTATGGCATTAAGAATCCTGAGATCCTTCCATGGCTCTGGGATGCCTTCATGTTCGTCATCGCCATCGTGTTCTACATCCTTACCTATCGCAGAATCAAAAACCAAAAATACTAAATATATGAACAACACATTCAATATCAACCGTTTCGGAAGTCTCCTTGCCTACGACGGCAGGAAGTATCTCCGCAACTTCGGGATCACCTTGGCCATCCTGTGCGGCATTCCGATCATAGGCTGGCTCCTCACCTTGATCTTTGGCTTTACCATGCCCACCCTGCCTCGCTGGGGAGGCATCTTTCTTGCCATGTCTCTGGGCATCATCCTGATTCCTGCCAAAGCTTTCGGCGACATCAACTTGCCTCGCGAAGGTGTGCGTTACGCCATGCTGCCCGTCTCCAACTTGGAGAAATATTTGAGCTACGCGCTCTTCTGCCTGATGACTCCAGTAGTCATTCTATTGGGTTCTTGGGCAGTTGATTCCCTGCTGACCCTGCTTCCTTTGGGAGGTTTCGATCATTACATCAAGCATTTTGGGATGAACGGCATCATGCAAGACTTCCTCACGGAGATTGGCTCGATGACCGATACCGATGTTACTAATGAATTAGGTGACGATTTCCCGAAAGTTTTCAGCATGTTTGATCATACCTACAGCATCGGAATGATCATCAGCTTGGTCTTTAACGTCGGTCTCTTCATGTTGGGCAATCTGCTGTTCAAGACCCACAAGACAGGCAAGACGCTGGCCTGTGTGATTGGTGTCTCATACGTCCTTTCCATGCTGATGCAGGTCTTCCTTCTTTCAAAAGGCATCTTCCCTTGGATGAACGGAAACTCCATGGGCATTTCGGCTGACCTCGACACCATCACCAACTTCGTCAACGGAGCAATGTCCTTCAGCA
>JAFYJV010000016.1 GCA_017537965.1 Bacteroidales bacterium
ACCGAGATACGCGAACTCGACGAGAAGATCACCTTCCATGTCAACGACATGCTCGGCAACCTCCAATCGCCCTTCGTGCTCCATGCCAGCAGCGAGGAGCTCAGCCTCTTCCCCAACCCCGCCGACAGGGATGAGCGCATCCGCGTGACCCTCCCGGCCAGCATCGAAGCCGCCGACGCCAAGGTCGAGGTCTATAACGCCCTCGGCGCCCTCGTCGGATCGTTCCAGCTCAACGGCAACAGCGAACTCGAAGGACTCCACACCACAGGCATGTACACCGTCAAGGTCACCGACCGAAAAGGCAACATGCACTTTGCCAAACTGGTGGTGAAATAACCTTTTTGGAGTAATAGTTTCAAGAAAATCCCCGCCCGGCAGGGCGGGGATTTTCAGTTATATGAAGTTTACCTCAGGACTGATTTGAATCCCGAATTTCTCTTTCACAGATTGTTGGATCTTCTGGGATAATTCCACGACGTCGCGACCCGTGCCGCCACCGTAATGCACCAGGACGAGAGCCTGCCTCTCATACACGCCCACATGCTCGTCACGCCAGCCTTTCCAACCGGCTTTTTCAATGAGCCAACCGGCGGGGACTTTCACCATGCCGTCTGCGTCGGGGTAATGAGGGATGTCGGGATAAAGCTTTTGTAATGCCTCAAATTGTCCGGTGCCGATGACGGGGTTCTTGAAGAAACTGCCGGCATTTCCGATTCGCCTTACATCGGGCAACTTGGCGTCGCGGATGGCACAGATGGCATCGTGTAGTTGCTGCAAGGTGGGATGCTCCATTCCGTGTTCAACCAGATAGGATTTGATGTTGCCATAGTCCAACTTCAACTTGTCTTGCTTGGCCAACTGGAAATCTACCGAAACGATGATGTATTGCCCCTTCAGCTCGTTTTTGAAGACGCTTTGGCGGTAACCGAAATGGCATTCTTCCTTGGTGAAAACCCGTTTGTCGCCAGTGTCCAACTCGATGGCTTCGCACTGCAAGAAACTGTCCTTCAGCTCCATGCCGTAGGCGCCGATGTTTTGCACTGGGGCGGCACCCACCTTGCCGGGGATATGGGCGAGGTTCTCAATGCCGTAATAGCCTTGGCTTACCATCAGCTTGACAAATGCTGGCCAGTCCTCTCCAGCTTGGGCCCTGACAATGACCTTCCCGTCGTTGTCGGATATGGTATCAATGCCCTTGTTGTTCATGAGGATGACGATACCGTCGAAGTAGTCGTCGGTGAACAAAATATTGTTGCCGCCACTCAGAATCAGACGTTTTTCTTTCTTGAAATCAGTCGTCCCGATGAGATTTTGAAGATCGGCTGTGTCCTTGATTTCGACGAAATGTTTTGCCGTGACATTGAAGCCGAAGCTGTTGTAAGACCGCAGGTTAACGTTTGATTTCATGATGCAAAAATACTTTAATTTTTATAAACAGACCAAAATCTTTACAAAAACCAAGTTTTTATTATATTTGCATCCTTAACTAACATCTAATAAGAAATGATGGGAAAGCATAGATTATTTTTAGTTTTGGCACTTGCCTTGTCAGCATTATGTTTTGTTTTTTGGAGCTGTGGAAAAGAAGAGGAAGAAAAACCGGGCTCCATCTTTGGAGTAGTGACAGACTTCTCCACGGGTGAACCTGTAAACAGCGCCAATGTGCAGCTCCGTCCTGGAGGAGAGACCACCCTGACGGGAGCCGATGGCATGTATGAGTTTACCGATGTTGTTCCAGGAAGCTATTCCATCAAGGTGTCAAAAGCAGAATATACTGACCTTGTGGACGATTATGTGATTGAGGTATTGGATGGGAAACGTGTGAGAAGAGATGTTCAGATCCAAAAACGTCCTGTAGCTATCCATCTTTACGATAACGACAGCCAGGAAATATCCGAATTGGATTTCGGTTCTGACGAGGGTGTGACCAAAAAGACATTCAATATTTTTAACGGAGGAACTCATAACATTGACTATGAAATAGAAAAATCAGTCGACTGGATTACCAACATCAGCCAGCCAAACGGAACCATCAATGTTGGAGCTACCAAGCCGATTGTGGTGACAATCAATCGTAGGCTGTTGGCTATTGGTGACAACACCACGATTTTGTTGGTAACCTCCAACGAAGGCGGTGGCAGGGAATTGACTGTTAAAGCGAGAAACACCGGAGCATTGCCCGCTGTGAGCATTTCAGAGGTTATTGATATTGACAGTGTCACTTACCGCATCAAGTGCGAAGTGTTGGAAGACGGCGGTATGGAAGTGACGGAGCGTGGCATCTGCTGGAACACTTTTGGCGATCCTACGATGGATGATGAGACCATTCCTTACTCAAATGGAGGTTTGGGCCAATATGCCATCCGGTTGGAGCATCTCACCATGTCCACGCATTATTATGTTAGGGCTTACGCCAAGAATGAATTGGGTGTTGGCCTGAGCGATATGGTGGACTTTGTGACGGGAGCTGTCATCACGGCACCTAAGGTAACATCTGTGGAGGTATGTGAAATAACGCCTTCATCGGCTGTCTGTAAGGGTGAAGTGACCGACGACGGTGGTGCACCCCTCATTGAACGAGGCGTGTGCTGGGGTACCAGTGCCAATCCTGGCATTACGGGACAACATCAGGCTGCAAGCAGCGCTGCGATAGGCGCGTTCAGTATCTCCCTTACCGGTTTGGAAGCCAACACCACTTACCATGCCAGAGCCTATGCCAAAAACAACAGAGGAACCTCTTACGGCAGAGACATGGTGTTCACCACCACTGAGGGCTTGCCTACAGTGGTAACGTCAAGTGTCACCAACATTACCGCCAATGGTGCGAAATGTGGAGGTACGGTGACCGACCAAGGAGCCAGCCCTGTTACGGAACGTGGCATCTGCTGGAACACGAGTCACAACCCGATAGTGAGTGACAATCACGCCAGCAGCGGTACGGGGACGGGATCCTTCACCGTGAGCATGACGAACCTGACTCCCAATGTGACCTATTATGTGAGAGCCTATGCAAAGAACCAACAAGGTACAGCTTATGGCAGCGAGGTGAGCTTCAAGGCATTGGAGGGATTGCCCGTGGTGACAACAGGCAGTATTACCGGTATTACCACTACCAGTGCAAGAGGCAGTGGAAATGTCTCAGACCAAGGTGGCAGTCCGGTGACGGATCGTGGTTTGTGCTGGAGTACTCAATTCAATCCCACGGTGAGCGGCAGCCATGCTAGTAGCGGTTCGGGCGTCGGAAGCTTTTCTGTAGATATTACAGGACTCACCCCGGGCACTAAATACTATGTCCGCGCATTTGCTGTCAACAGCCAAGGAACGACTTACGGTGAACAAAAGGAGTTTACTACGGTTGTTGTCGTGCCTACAGTGACTACTTTAACCCCGACCAACATCACCCAGTCCACTGCTATTGGCAAAGGCGAGGTGACTAACGATGGCGGAGCGACGGTGACGGAGTGCGGTGTTTGCTGGAGTACCAGCCACAATCCGACCATATCGAGTAGTCATGCGAGCGGTGTGTTGGAATCCGGTACCATCACGGTAGATCTCACCGGTCTCACTGCCAACACCACTTATTACGTCAAGGCGTATGCAAAGAATAGTGCGGGCATTGGCTATGGAAATGAAGTCTCTTTCATCACCACTCCGCTTCCTGTTTATAATATTAGCGCTACTGCCGATCCCCATGAAGGAGGTACTATTATTGGCGCAGGAAGTTACCAGCAAGGGCAATCTTGTACGATTAAGGCCACACCCGCTTCGGGTTATTCTTTCTTGAATTGGACAGAAGGGGGCAGCCAAGTTTCAACGGATCTCAATTACACTTTCACGGTGGAGGGGAATCGTACTTTTGTGGCGCATTTCCAGATCCAAAGCTTCACGATTTCCATCTCGTCCAATCCTTCCGATGCTGGAATGATATCGGGAGGCGGATCGTTCAATTATGGTGAGACCTGCACGGTGACAGCCACACCCAACACGGGTTATACATTTTTGAGATGGACTGAGAATGGCGCCCAGGTCTCCACGAATCCAAACTATACCTTTACGGTAAATAGTAGCCGAACGCTTGTTGCCCAGTTCCAGGCAATGAGTTATAACATCTCAACCTCTGCCAATCCTCCTGAAGGAGGTGGCGCTTCCGGAGGTGGCACTTGCCAGTATGGCCAACAATGTACCGTTCATGCGACAGCTAACTCGGGTTATCACTTTGTTGATTGGACTGAAAATGGGGTTTCGGTCTCCTCGAGCGCTAATTACACCTTTACTGTCACTTCCAACCGAACCTTAGTGGCCAATTTCGCTCCCGAAACATTCTATGTTACCGTCTCAAGTTATCCAGCCAATGGCGGTGTTGTTACAGGTGGTGGATCCTATTCATTCGGACAGTCTTGCACCGTCACCGCAACACCATCATCTGGTTATCTTTTCATAGATTGGACCGAGAATGGGTCGGTAGTGTCGTCAGAGGCGAGCTATACCTTCACCGTATCTGCCAACTGTAACTTGGAGGCCCATTTTGCCGTTATTCCCACTGGTGCCGTTGAAGGCCTTTTTGCGATCAATGTGAGCCAACAGAAGGTGTTTTTCTCACAAGGTAACCTTCAATATATTGGCGTCAACGGTACTTGGAAATTCGCTGACAATCAATGGGATATTATTGGTCTGATGCAGGGCTCCAATGGACAGGACGTCACAAGGGATTTGTTCGGATGGGGCACAAGCGGCTATAACCATGGAGCCGTGTGTTACCAACCTTGGAGCACAAGCCTTACAAACTCTGATTATAATGCTTACGGGAATTCCATCTATAACTTGTATGACCAGACCGGCAAAGCCGATTGGGGATACAATGCCATTGTCAATGGCGGCAACTCGCAAAACAGCGGATGGCGAACCTTGACTATCTATGAGTGGAATTATGTGTTCAACTCGAGGACAACCGCATCAGGTATTCGATATGCCAGGGCGATCGTATGCGGTATGAACGGTATATTGCTGTTGCCTGATAGTTGGAACTCTAGTTACTATGATTTGCAAAATCCCAACACGATAGAATGTGATTATTCTTCCAATGTGATTGATTATTCCGCATGGATGACATATTTTGCATCCCATGGTTGCGTGTTCTTGCCATGCGCTAGTTATCGCGAAGGGACTTCCTATTGCTATTACAATGGATTTGAACCTGGTTATTATTGGTCATCGACGAGCGGTTTAGACGACTATGCGTATTTTGTGCGTTTTACTTCTAATGACATTATTACAAGCGGTTGGAGGATTTACCGCCATCTCGGTCTGGCGGTGCGTCTAGTTCGCAATGCAGAGTAACCTCTGTGCAGCTATGAAACGCGTCATCGTATCTGTTATCAATGACTTGGTCACTGACCAAAGGGTCAATAAATCGTGCCTTACCCTGCAAAAGATGGGGTGCGAGGTGCTGTTGGTGGGTCGCAAGCAACGCAAGAGTCCACCGATGGATGAGCGACCTTATGCTACGAAACGGATGAAGTTGCTTTTTGAGAAAGGGCCGTTATTCTACGCGGAGTACAACACCCGACTGTTTTTCTTCCTGCTTTTCCATAAGGCCCAGTTGCTGCTTTCCAACGATCTCGACACGGCATTGCCGAACTATTTCATCTCGAAGCTGAAAGGCATCAAGATGGTTTACGACAGCCACGAATACTTCACCGAAACGCCTGAATTGATCAACAGGCCGAGGGTGCAGCGGGTGTGGAAACGCATCGAAAGCTATGTGGTGCCACGACTCAAGGAGATGATCACGGTGTGCGACAGCATCGCCGATTTGTTCCACGAAAAATACGGAGTGAAATGCCATGTGGTGAGGAACATCCCGCCGCGAGCGGCACTGCTACCCAAGGGCGACAAGAAAGTCCTGGATTTGCCTGAAGACAAGCATCTGCTGGTGTTGCAAGGTTCGGGCATCAATATCCAACGTGGGGCGGAAGAGCTGGTTGAGTCCATGAAGTATCTCGACGACTGCTTCTTGATGGTCATCGGCGGTGGCGATGTGTTGCCGATCTTGAAACAGATGACAGGACAGCTGCACATTGAAGATCGGGTGCGATTCTTGCCCAGGATGCCTTACGCCGACATGATGGCTTACACACAGTTGGCGGAATTGGGCTTCGTCCTCGACAAAGACACAAACCTCAACTACCGATTCTGTCTGCCCAACAAGCTGTTTGACTTCATCCAGGCTGGTGTGCCGATTGTAGCTTCGCATCTTGTTGAAATAGAGAAAATCATCAAAAAATACGATATAGGGTTGTTCATTCCCGACCACGACCCCAAGTCGATTGCGGCCACTATCCGCGAAGGCTTGACTGATATCGAAAACAGGGCACGGTGGCAACAAGGCTTGGCAATAGCCGCCGATGAGTTGTGTTGGGAAAACGAACAACAAATCTTGATGGAAATCTACAAGCATTATGAATGACACTGATTATCACCTACATATAATCGCTTTCAACGTCCCTTATCCTGCCAACTATGGTGGGGTGATCGACGTGTTTTACCGTATCAAGGCTTTGGTGGAGGCAGGCGTGAAAGTGCATCTGCACTGTTTCCAATATGGCAGGGGAGAGGTGGAAATCCTGAAACGCTGCTATGAGGTCCATTATTATAAAAGGGATGTCTCCATTTGGAAACAGTTTCAACGCGAGCCTTTCATTGTGGCTTCACGAAAGTCGGAAGCGTTGGTTCAGAACCTTTTGAAGGACGATTATCCGATCCTTTGCGAAGGCTTGCATACCACCGCGGTGTTGAACGACCCTCGCTTGAAAGACCGTGCCATCTTTGTCCGTGCGCACAACGTGGAGCACGACTACTACCGGTTGCTTGCCGATTCGGAGCCTAAATTCTGGAAACGTCGCTTTTACAAGTCGGAAGCCAAGAAACTGTGTCGCTATGAGACCGTGCTGAAAAAGGCCAAGATGATCTTTGCCATCACGCAAAAGGATACGGATTACTTCAAGGAGAAATACGGTCATGCCATGCTGTTGCCGGGCTTTAATGCTCTCAGCAAGGTGTGCTCCGAGACGGGTAGGGGCGATTATGTGCTATATCACGGCAATCTCTCTGTGGCGGAAAACAAGGCTGCTGCGGAATGGCTCATCGACAATGTGTTTAATGAGCTTGACATCCCTTGTGTAGTGGCTGGTCTCGATCCATCTGATGACCTGCGCGAGCTGTGCGAGCGCTATCCACACGTGACCTTGAAAGCCAATCCCGAGGATGCCGAGATGATGGATCTGATCCGAAACGCCCAAGTCAATGTGATGGTAACGGATCAGCCTACCGGCTTGAAGCTGAAGCTGTTGAATGCCTTGTACAACGGACGGTTCTGTTTGGTCAACGACGATATGGTGCGCGGCACTTCGTTGGATCGGTTGTGCATAGTGGCGGAGACACCTGAGCAGTTTGTCGCTGAGATCAATCGTTTGATGGATGAGGATTTCACCGACGATGACATCGAAGAACGTGACGACGCCCTAAAAGAGTTGTATCAGAACGAGAAAAACGCTCAAATAATCCTTAAAACAATATTCTGACTTCTGTCTTCCGACTTCTGTCTCCTTTTATTATTCAACTCGTGAACAAACCACCTGATGGTTCTCGCATTTGATGATGCGCCCCGGATATTTCTGGATAAGGCCGTAGTTGTGTGTAGCCATAAGCACGGCGGTGCCGCTGTCACTGATACGAAGCAGCATCTTGAGCACGTCGAGGGCGGTCTCGGGGTCGAGGTTACCGGTTGGCTCGTCGGCAAGGATGACATCGGGGTTGTTGAGCAAGGCACGGGCAACGGCCACACCTTGACGTTCACCACCTGAGAGGTTGTATGGCATACTCTTGCGCTTGTCCTTCAACCCCACTTTATCTAAGGTCTCGTCGATGCGTTTGCTGATCTCGTCACTATCGTACCATCCTGTGGCACGCAGCACGAAATCGAGGTTGGCTTCCACGTTGCGGTCGTCGAGGAGTTGGAAGTCCTGGAACACGATGCCCAGTTTCCTTCTCAGATAAGGGATCTCCTTGCGATGGATCTCGGTGAGGTCGAAGCCGGCCACGTTGACTGTGCCGTCGTGTGTGGGCAGCTCAGCGTAAAGCGTCCGAAGCAGAGATGATTTGCCGCTGCCGGTCCTCCCGATGAGATAGACGAATTCGCCTTTGCCGATGCTGAAAGTCACGTCAGACAGGATGACTTTGTCGCGCTGGTAGATGTTGGCGTTTCGGAGTTCAATGATGGAGTTGGTTGACATGTTGGAGTGGATGGTCTAGAGTGATTAGTTATGCATCGGTTTCAGTAGGTCGTTTACGGTCTTGACGGGGTTGAAGGTCTCGATGGGCACTTCTACGAAGAAGGTGATCCAGTCGGCCATGGCGCCATTCCAAAGGCCAGGCAGTTCAAGGGCTTTCAGCTCTTTGCCGTCTTTTGACTTGCTGGAGACGAAGCCGGTGTTGGGATCCACGTAATCGGTGAGGTTGAACGCCTCGCCTTTGTAGTTCCAGCAGCCGCATACCAGATCCACGGGGTTGAAGTGGGTTGAGCCTTTGAAGATGGCTTCCTGGTCCTCCTTGCCGTGGTTGATCTGTGAGGACTCGATGATCTGCAGCGAGACTTCGTCGTTGTTGTTTCTCACCCAGAAGGGACCGCCGCCGGGTTCGCCTTCGTTTTTCACCATGCCACAGATGCGCATCGGGCGGTTCAGGCGGTTGTAGAGGAAGTCGATCTTCTCCATGGGTTCGTATGCGCTGACGAAATCGGAGATGTCGAGATGCAACTGTTCTTTGGCAAAACGCATGATCTCGGCTAAGTCTTCTTCGGTCAAGCCGCCTTCATCCAGCATCTCCAGGTATTCGAAGGTTAGCTGTTGCAGCCTCAGCAACATGCCAGCCAGGGCCTTTTTGTAGGTGACGGTGGTGGCCATGCGCGTCTCGGGAACGATGTTGTCGATGTTTTTGATGAAGACGATCTCCTGTCCCAAGTCGTTGAGGTTTTCAATCAAGGCTCCGTGACCGCCTGGGCGGAACAGCAGTTTGCCGTCCTTTTCGCGGAAGAGGTTGCCTTCGGCGTCAATGGCCACCGTATCGGTGGAAGGCTTCTGGCATGAATAGCCGATCTCGTATTTGACGCCGTATCGCTTCTCGTAGCCGTCGATGAGTTTTGCCACCGTGTCCTTGAAGGGTTGCTCATGCTCGGGTGAGACGGTGAAATGCAGCCTTGCAATGCCGTCGTTGGAAGCGGCGTAACGGGCGGCTTCCACCAGATGCTCTTCCAAGGCGAGGCGGTTGAAATGCTCGTAATGGTGGAACTTTAGCAAGGCCTTGGGAAGTTTGCCGTATGCCAAGCCGTCTTCGAGCAGCAGCGCTTTCACGATATCCACCAGACGGTTTTGTCCCTTCAACTCGTCGATGCCGATGCCATACAGCTTCTTGCAGGCCTGCTCCAGGTCTTCGGTGAAGGCGAAGCAATGGATATGGGCGAAGAAGATCTCGGTGAACTTGGTCTCCACACCGTTTTCGATGAAGGTGAAGAGGTCCTTGAACATGCGGGAGGCGGCACCCGAGGCGGGCACGAACTTAGTGAATTGATAGTATTCGCGGTCTTCTTCAAAGGCATCCGTCATCTGTTTCACTTGGTCATCGGTCATGCGGATGATGCCGTCGCCGATGGTGGCTGGGCGCACGAGTTGGACGTAGGCGGTGCCCCGTCTCAGCTGAGCCACCTGTTGGTTCACTTGTTCTTCTGTGACATTCCTTTCCTTGATCTGTTCTAAATCTTGTTTTTCCATCATTGTAGTATTTTCCGTTTTTCAATTTTCAACTTACCAACTTCCGCTTGCGCCTCCGCCGCCGAAGCCGCCACCACCAAATCCGCCGAAGCCTCCGCCGCCGAAACCACCGCTATGGCCTCCACCAAAGCTGCCTCCACCGAAACCGCCGCCCATAGGAATCCAGATGGTCCGGTGGCCACCACCAGTATAGTTCTGCCCGTTGTTGTCGGAGAACCTGGTTAGGATGATCGCGATGGCGATGATAATGATCAGGATGAGCCATAATGGGATACCGTCGTTGGCATAGTCGTCTTGCGAGAATTTGCCCGAACACAGATCCATGATGACATGGACGGCGTTGACGATGCCAGCGTAATAGTCGCCGTTCTTGAACTCGGGGATCATCTCTTTCTCGATGATGCGTTTGGCGGTGGCATCGGTGATATATTGTTCAAGGCCATATCCTGTGCTGATGGAGACCTTTCCTTTTTCGTGGCCAGTGTTGGGCTTCACCAAGATGACCACGCCGTTGTTCTTTCCTTTCTGTCCCACGCCCCAGCTATGACCGATCTCAGTGGCATATTGATCGACGCTGTACCCCTGCAAATCATTCACGAGCAAGACAAGGATTTGGGTGGAGGTAGTGTCGTTGTAATTCACGAGCATGGATTCCAGGCTGTTCACTTGCGATGTCGTCAACGTGCTGGTGAAATCGTTGACCAGACGTGGCGGTACGGGCTTTGAGGGCAACAGTGCATGAAGGTTCATGAGGAGCCCCATCAAAAGGAAAAGCAAGAGATGGGCTTTTCTGTGGGCTTGATATGTTTTCAAAGTACCTTTCATCATGCTATCAGTTGTTTTCGTAGGAGATCTCGTCGGGAATCTCGTTGACGTCGTCGGATTGATAGGGGAAATAAGTCTTGAGTTTCTCCCCGCAACGCAGGATGCCTTGTTCCAGCCCCTCGGCGAAGCGGTCTTCCTTGAAGTGAGCCAGCATCATGTCCTTTACATCGTTCCAGAAGCCGTCTTCTACCACCTTGTTGATGCCTTCGTCGCCAAGGATGGCAAACTTGCGGTCTTTGACGGCAAGATAGATGAGGACGCCATTGCGCAGTTTTGTCTCGTTGAGTTTCAAGTGCTTGAAGATGTACAGGCTTCTTTCTTCCACATCGCCTTTGCAACGGTTCTCGATATGCACTTTGATCTCTCCAGAGGTGTTCAACTCGGCTTGACGGATGGCCTCCACCACACGCTTGTCTTCTTCGTGGTTCAGGATGTTGACGGCATTGGACATTATCTTTGCATTTGATGCGCAAATGTAATGTTTTTTTTGTTTCTTTGCATTGTAACATGAAGAATAAGATGAACAAATTCACAAAGGCCATAGCAGTCCTCATGTTGTCAGTTGTGGCAATGATTATGTCGGGATGTAAACCTGTTGAACCGGACGATGGCGGAAACGACAATGGTCAAAACGACACCATCGTTGATAACAGTGGCAATCTCAACGGCCATGATTATGTCGATCTGGGTTTGCCAAGTGGTACTTTGTGGGCGAGTTGCAATGTGGGAGCCGATCATCCTGGAGACCGAGGCGTTTTCTTTGCTTGGGGCGAGACCGAGCCCAAGGGTGTCTATGATTGGAAGAGTTACAAATACGGCGATTGTGTCAATGATTGCTATGTATTGAATAAGTATTGTACCAATTCGATTTTTGGATTCAACGGATTTGTTGACAGTTTGACGCTCTTGGAACCTGTTGACGATGCGGTCAGGGCAAACTGGGGTGAAGGATGGCGTATGCCCACCAGGGAAGAGTGTGAGGAACTGTATCAAAAAACGACTTGGGAGTGGACGACCCTTGACGGCGTGGAGGGGAGGCTTTTGACCGGTAGGAATGGCAATAGCATTTTCCTTCCTGCCACGGGTTTTTATTTGGATGGTGAGCTTATCTGCACGGGCCTTGGCATCTATTGGTCGAGTTCTCTTCAAACAGACTGTCAGGTGGCGGGTTGGAGCCTCCACTTCGATTATGAAAACTGCCATGTGTGCGGCACCTACGAACGTGCCCGCGGTCAATGTGTCCGAGCAGTGCGTGTTTGTCAATAAAGTAACCCAAACATCCAGAGTGGGATTTTGTTGCCATAGCCCACTTCGGTTTCGTCAATGGCCAAATAGCTGTTTTTGATATCCTTGATTTGGTCGAAGGTTTTCTTGCGTCCGCCGACTTCGAAAAGATATTTTCCGTCCACGAGGAAATCGCCCGCTGGTGGGTAGGTTACTTGATACGATTGGCTCAGCTGGTTCAGGAAGAAGGCCTCCCGAATGGTGCCGATGTTGGGCTGGAGAGCAAAAGCGTTCATGAGGTTGGTGTTGTTGAGGTAAATCTTTTCAGGTCGCGATAGGTCGGACAGTTTCCGTGGCGTGTCGGTCAGCAGCGACAACAACCCTGCCTGCTCCAAGGTATACAGCATCTTCAACCCTTGGTTGCGGTCGGTGTCCAATTCTCGGTAAAGTTCCGACATGTTGGGCTTCTGCGGGACTTGCTCGGCCAGAATCATGAACATCTTCTTGGCTTTCCTGATGGTGGACTGCTCGACCTTCTCGATAACGGCATAATCGTTTTCCAAGATGTGACTGACCACATTCTTCAAGCGGCTTCCATAACCTTCATAGACTTGCTTGTAGAAGGGATAATAGCCTATCTTTAGGTATTGTGCGAAAGCGGGAAGCACTTGAAAGCCGTCGCTGACAATCTCCAAGGCGATGGCTCGGTGCTTTTTGAGCAAATCTTGCAAGGATATGCGAGGAATGTCCTTGAGACCTTCAAAAGCCAAATACTCGCGGAAGGAAAGCCCGGTCAGGTGGTATTCTATCAGCCTTCTTGAGAGGTCGCCTTTGCCTTTCTCCATCTTGAGCATCGACGAACCCGTATAAGCGATGAAAAGCCCTGGATAGTTGTCGTTGAGGTTCTTCAAGATGGTTTGCCACGAGTCCAAATAATGAATTTCGTCAAGAAACAGGTATCGGCCACCGTAGGCATAATAGTCTTCCACGATGTCTGTAAAGGAGTTTGTCGTAAACCAGAAATCGTCCAACGAGGCATAGAGCACTTCCGATGTGTCGGGGAAGGTCTCCTTGATGTGCTGGAGCATCAGCGTGGATTTGCCTGTTCCTTTTGGGCCTTTAATGCCGATAAGGTTGTCTCTCCAATCGATGCGCTGATACAAGTATCTCTTGAAGGTGGTGGAGATGGACGATAATCTCCTGTCCAATGTCCGCTGCAAATAATCCGGTGCGCTCATGGCGATTGTGTTTTGGTGTTATTTCGGCTGCAAAGATAAGAATAATATTTAAAAACACTAACTTTTTGTAAAAAGTAATGTTTGAAAACACTAAAATCAGATAAAAAATAATATTTAGAAATACTAATTTTTGGATTCTGATGCGGAAAGTCATTGATTTTTATCGTTTTGATTGGCGAGGTTTGGATTATTTTTGTTTCTTTGCAAAGTCTAAACCAACAAAAAGATGAACAAAATCACAAAGGCCATAGCAACCATAATGCTAATGATGGTAGTCGCAGTGGGCTGTAATAAACCTGATGAGCCGAACAATGGTGGAAATGATGTTCCAGAAATGCCAATTATTGGTTTGTTTTCGATAAATGATAGTACGCAGGTGTGTTTTTCGCCAGGCAACCTGCAATATCAAGCTTCAACCGATACTTGGCGTTTTGCCGAAAACCAATGGGATTATATTGGGGAGGGCAACGCAAATATCTCTGAAACATACGATGGCTGGATAGATTTGTTTGGTTGGGGGACTGGAGACAAGCCAACATACACCTCAACTTATGCGTATGATACGGCTTATCTCAATTTTGTAGATTGGGGTACGAATCTCATTTGCAACGGGATGGAGTATCAATGGTACGCTCTTAATGATATGGAATGGCGTTATTTGCTTGCTTTCCGTGACACCGAATCGGGAATTCGGTATGCAGCTGCAACGATTAATGGTATTAAAGGTTTGATCTTGTTACCTGATAATTGGGATGCGTCCATTTATACTTTTGTTGGCTATAATTACAATCAAAGCACATTCGATACACATTTTATTACCGAATCAGAATGGGAAACACTGGAAAGCCATGGGGCTGTTTTTTTGCCAGCTGCGGGTATGAGATATGTAACTAGGGTCGATGGGGTTCAAAATACAGGTATGTATTGGGCTGGACCATCTGAACCATCTGGACTTCCACTCTGGGGATACGTATTTTATTTGCAGTTTTATGGGGGTAGCCCAGGGTTACCCAACTATTGTGACCGTGGCTGCGGACTGTCTGTGCGTCTTGTGAGGGATGCCGAATAATGAAAATCCCCGCAGCACCAAACGGCGTTGCGGGGATTTCTTTTTGCTTGAAGCATGATTACAGCTTCTCCATGTTCCTCTTCACAAACTCGCTCAAATCCTTGCCTTTCAGCAAATTCTTCGAGAGCAATGCGAGATCGTAAATCTGCCTGATAGTGGCTTCCTGTACAGCTTCGTCTTTGTCTAACAGGCCGGTGATGACGGGGCTGTTGGTGTTGAGCATCAAGGTGTAGCTGTCGGGCATGGAGCCATAGAACGACATCGGGCCACCGCCCATCTGCTCCATTTCCTTCATACGGCGCATCCACTCGTTCTGGGTGACCTCCACAGGGGCATCAGCCTCGCCTTCGTTGCTGAACTCCACATTGAACTTCATCTTGTCGATGACCTTCTCGAAGGCGGCCTTAAGGGTCTCCTTCTGCTTGTCGTCAAGGCCTGAGGCGGCTTCCTTGTCGTCTTTCACGATGAGCTTGTCGATGGTGTTGGAGTCCACGCGGGCAAACATCGTGCGGCTGTCGTCACCCTTCTCGCTCTCTTTCTGCTCATAACTGCTGATGAAGTGTGCATCGAGGATGCCGTCCATCATCAGGACGTTGTAGCCCTTGGCCTTGGCGTTCTCGATGTTGGTGTATTGGTCGTCCTTGTCGGTGGCATACAGATACACCAGCATCTTGTCCTTGTTGGTCTGCTGCTCTTTGATAAGGGCCTTGTATTCCTCGATGGTGTAGTACTTGTCGTCGGTGTCCTTGAAGAGGAAGAACTTTTCGGCACGCTCGTAGAATTTCGGGTCGCTCATCATGCCGTATTCGATGAACACGCGGATGTCGTCCCAGTTCTTCTGGTAGGCCTCGCGATCTTTTTTGAAGAGCTCCTCGAGTTTCTCGGCCACCTTCTTGGTAATATAAGTGGAGATTTTCTTCACCATTTGGTCGCTTTGCAGGAAGGAACGGCTCACGTTCAGCGGGATGTCGGGTGAGTCGATGACGCCGTGCAGCAGTGAGAGGAATTCAGGTAGAACACCTTCCACACTGTCGGTGACGAAGACCTCGTTGCAATAGAGTTGTATCTTGTTGCGCTGGAATTCGTAGCGGTTCTTCACCTTCGGGAAATAGAGGATACCTGTAAGGTTGAAGGGGTAATCCACGTTGAGGTGGATGTGGAACAAAGGCTCTCCAAAATTCATCGGGTAGAGGGTGTGGTAGAAGTCGTCGTATTCCGCATCGGTGATGTCGGTCGGGGCTTTCTTCCACAGTGGTGCCACGTCGTTGATGATCCAAGGCTTCTCCACTTCCTTGGTCTTGGGCTTGCCGTCCTTGTCAGTCTCGCCTTCGATGGGTTCGCTCACTTTGTGAGTTCCAAATTGAATTGGGATGGGTAGGAACTTGCAGTATTTGTTGAGCAGTTCGCGGATGCGGCCTTCTTCGAGGAACTCGGCGGAGTCGTCGCTGATGTATAGGATGACATCGGTGCCACGGTCGCCCTTCGGGATCTCGTTCATGGTGTACTCCGGACTGCCGTCGCATTCCCATATCACGCCGTTTTGTCCTTCTTCGTGGCAGGACTTCGAAATCAACGACACCTTCGAGGAGACCATGAAGGCGGAGTAGAATCCCAAGCCAAAATGTCCGATGATGTTGGCAGCCTCGGCCTCGCTTTGGGTCTTGAACTTGGCGATGAACTCTTCGGCGCCCGAGAAGGCGATTTGGTTGATGTACTTGTCCACCTCTTCGGCGTTCATACCGATGCCGCGGTCGCGGACGGTGAGGGTCTTTTTCTTCTTGTCGACTTCCACTTTGATGGTGAGGTCGCCCAACTCGCCCTTGAACTCGCCCGAGGCGGCGAGGGCTTTCAGTTTTTGCGTGGCATCCACGGCGTTGCTGATGATTTCGCGCAGGAAGATTTCCTGGTCCGAATAGAGGAACTTCTTGATGACAGGGAAAATGTTTTCTGTCTTTACTCCAATGTTACCGGTTTGCATATTTTTTAGATTTCAAGATTTCTAATTTCAAGATTTCAAGATTTGACGGAGCGGCTTGGTCAAATTGTGTGCCATGCGGAAAACTGACATTTTGGCAAAGTGTGCAGTGTTTTACTTTTGAGGAAAAGTTGTATTTTTGCTTTCAAACTGTTAATGAGAAACTTGTATATCAACGATTTAAAAAATCATAAAGAGAGCTTGTGCTTTGCCTTTATAACAAAACAGAATTCACATAAGCTATGATAGTAAAATTAGTTTCTTATCCTATTTGGAATCGTTTGTCTTTGAAGCAGAGAAAAATTCGGATTAGTACCGTAGCAGAAATACTCAATGAAAAGGATGCCGATTTTGTGATGTTTAGCGAATGGGTGTTTAATAATATAGAAGATTTAAACTCTGTCTGTCAATTAGTCCATAATGAAAAAGTCACCGCTTTGTTTGAATTGAAATTGTCACGGGGTCTTGTCGGAAACCAGCTGTTTCTTTTACAAAACAGAAAGGTTATTGATCTCAAAACACACCAAATCTTTAGTGAGCATAAGGATGCAACAGAAGAAAACGTTGAGAGATTGCTTGATGAATTAGAGTGGCACCGACAGTTTATGGTCGGCGAAAATCGCTTTTTGGTTATTCAATGTGGAGAAAATAACATATTGAAAACCCAACGAGGCGTTAATAATAGAGCAGAGTTTCGCTTGCAAAATAGTAATCTAAAAAAGCGTTTCGACAAAGTAATTGATAGTGTAGATGTGATTTTAAATCCTGTACATACAAAATGGGGCAGATTTTATGATTTTACTTGTCGATTGTATAAATTTAGCGAAAAGAATAGATGTTGTTTTTATTGTTCTCAACTTGAAGGAAATCAATTGGTAAACGCGATAAAAAGTCCGGAAAAGAATACGACTCAAAGAGCCATGAAGAGTAGAAGACTATTGCTTCCACTATATTGTTCAGATATTAGTAATCACCATTATTTGTTGCAGATGTACGAAATCTAATTTCCCGAACTCTCGTTCGGCTGAATTTGTAATTTGCATCAAATAAAATGTTGATAATAAAAGTATTATGATAAATAGTTGCACTTTGTTTTTCTGTGAACGGTACTTTTTGTTCTATTCTAGAAAAATAAAAGCTATTTTTAAAACATTATTTGCTAAAAATCAATAAAATAAATAATGATAATGAATTTTATTTTTCTGTGAATGATATTTTTTGTATCTTTGCAGAAAAATAAAAGCATATTTTATGGGTTATATCATTGGTAGAGAGCAAGAAACAGATGAACTGAATGAGTTGTATGAGAGCGGCAGGGCGGAGTTTGTCGCTGTATATGGTCGTCGCCGCGTGGGAAAGACTTTCCTTGTGGACGAGGTGTTGAAAGGGAAAATCACTTTCCGCCATTCGGGATTGTCGCCTGTGGACGAGCAAAACCACAAAAACAGTTTGAAAGAACAATTGAAGCACTTCTATTTGTCGTTGCAGCGACATGGCATGAAAAGAAGCAAATGCCCGACTTCGTGGCTTGAGGCTTTCTTCATGCTTGAGATGCATTTGCAATCTTTGGACAACGGCTCGCGGCAGGTGGTTTTCCTTGACGAATTGCCTTGGATGGATACGCCTCGGTCGGGGTTTGTCACGGCATTGGAAGCCTTCTGGAACGGCTGGGCCTGCCATAGGCATAATATGATGCTGGTGGTTTGTGGGTCGGCTAATTCGTGGATGCTTGACAATCTGGTCAATAACCACGGTGGACTTTATGGTAGAACCACCTACGAGGTGAAGTTGAGTCCATTCAGCTTGGCGGAATGTGAAGCTTTTTTCGAGAGCAAAGGCATACGGATGTCGCGTTACGACATCGTGCAAAGCTACATGATTACAGGCGGCATCCCATATTATCTTGGATACATGAAAAAGGGTTTGAGTCTCGCCCAAAATGTTGACCGTCTTTTCTTTACTAAAGGAGCCAAACTTCATGATGAGTATGACCGGTTGTTCGCTTCGGTGTTCGCCAAGCCTGAACAGATGAAAAGCATTGTGCAACTATTGGGTACACGCCATTCGGGTTTTACGCGTCAAGAGATTCTCGCCAAGACAGGACTGAAAGATTGCGGAGACTCAACCAAGCTGCTGAAAGCCCTCATTGCTAGTGATTTCATCCAAGCGTATGTGCCTTTCGGGATGGGGAAACGGGATGTGCATTACAAACTGATAGACCCATTTTGCCTGTTTTATATAAAGTTTGTGCAAGGCCAAAAAGACATTGATCCCGAGTTTTGGATGCACAATGTGACTTCGCAAGGTGTGTCTTCGTGGCGTGGCTTCGCTTTCGAGGAAGTGTGTTTTTCGCATATCAATAAAATAAAAAAAGCACTCGGCATCCTTGGGGTTTCATCAACGCAATCCGCATGGGTGGTCAAAGGAGATGATGAAACGGAAGGTGCACAGATGGACTTGCTAATTAATAGGAAAGACAATGTCGTCAACTTTTGCGAAATGAAGTTCTATAATGAGAAATTCACGGTCAACAAGGTATACTATTCAAAGGTTGTTCATCGACAGAACCTATTGGCCGAGCGGATTCCGAAGAAATCGGTCATTCACAATGTTTTTGTGACGACAGAAGGCTTGACTTATAATGAGTATAGTGGCGTTTTCCAAAAGGTGGTTACGATTGATGATTTGTTTGTGAAATAAGAAAACATAAAGCGTATGAAAGTCCTTATCATTAGTGGTACAAACCATAAAGGCTCTTCGTATAACATCGGGCGTATCGTTGCGGAGAAGCTTGCTTCGGCGGAGCAAATTAGCGAGGTGTTCCTGCCCCGTGACTTTGACGAATTCTGTTGCGGCTGTACGAGCTGCTTTGTGAAAGGGGAGGAACAATGTCCGCATTATGCGAAACTGAAACCAATAACGGAGCTTATTGACGCTTCGGATGTGATCATTATGACATCACCAGTGTATGTGTATCATGCGACCGGGCAGATGAAAGCGCTTCTGGACCATTACGGCTGGCGCTGGATGTCGCATCGTCCTGACGAGAGGATGTTCGGCAAACAGGCGGTTGTGGTCGCGACGGCTGCTGGAGCGGGTGTGAAGTCCACGATGAAGGATATGGCAGACAGCTGTTTTTACTGGGGGATACCGAAGACCTACAGGTTGGGCAAGGCCGTAAGAGCGGTGAACTGGGAAAGCGTTTCTCCGAAGATGAAAGCCAGTATCGACTCGAAGGCTGGTGGAATCGCGAAAAAGATCCTCAGAAGGCATGGGAAAGTGCCGGTATCGATAGGAACCAGGGCGTTCTTCAAGCTGATGAGCCTGATGCAGCGAAATGGTTGGAACAAAGCCGATGTAGATTACTGGAAGGCAAAGGGCTGGACCGGAAGAAAGAGACCGTGGAGATGAATAATGTGCCTTTTTCGCAAAAAACCTTCTAATCGTGTGAAACAATTCCTATCTTTGTGGCACTTAACAATAATACGAAGTGCTATGAAAAGATATTTTACGCTTTTGATGCTTCTGTTTCTGGTAGAAAGTACCTTTGCACAAGTTCTTGTCAATGAGACATTTGAAAATGGGAATACTGTCGATCAAACTCCTGTGGGTTGGATCTGTAACGATGGTGGCTGGAAAGCCGGCATCACCATTCCTGACGACAATGAAGCGCGCGGAAGAAAACCGCATACTGGCGAATGGTATATGTATGCCCGCTATAATACCGATGTGTGGATCTATAAAGAGATCGACGTAACGGCAGGTGCCTACTACCGCGTCTCGTTCTGGTATTCCACATGGCATGTCGATCACTTCGACTTGGAAGTCAAGGCGGGTGCCAGTGCCGATCCCTCGGCCATGACGGTCTCAGTAGTGCCCCAGATGATTGTCGCCAACGAGGATTATGAACAGGCCTCGGCCGTGTTCCAAGCACCAAGCTCCGGCACCTTCTATGTGGGCTTCCATAGCGTGGCCACCAATATGCCGTGGTATCTTTCCATCGACGACGTGGTGATTGAGCATACCGACCAATTCAACTTCGATATTGAACAGCTTACTGCCGACACTTCAGTGTATTTCGGCGAACCGGCCTATTTGCGCTTCCTCCTCAGCAATACCGGCGAACAGTCGGATACCTATTATTTTAACAGCACAGGGAATCTTCCTCTGGAGTTCTATCAGAATGGGACGGAAGTCTCTCAAGTTGCCGTGCCATATAACAATACTGTGGAGCTGGTTGCCAAGACAACATTACCCATGAACCTGACCGACAACGAAACACTTCATGCCACCTTCGACGTGATGTCGTCGTTTTCTGCCCCGACGCAGAGTGTTGATTTTACCATCACCGCCATGGCGCCTGTCAGTGATTTCCCCTTGATGGAAGGCTTCGACAACACGACCTTCCCGCCTGCAGGATGGCTGAATGTGGCCACTAACGGCAACTATGTCTTTGAACGCTGGACGTATAACGACTGGCCGGCCTGCACGCCTCACGATGAGAGCGCGGGAATGGCAAGGTATTATAGCTACATCGCTCCTGAAGGCTGGACCTGCTCGCTGATTACACCAAAACTACAGCTCAACGCCACTGACAACACCGTGCGTTATTGGATTTTCCGCAACTACAACAACAATATCAACCGTCCGGACAGAATCAACGTCTATTACTCACCGACTACCGACAAGGCCGACGGCACACTCTTGGGCACCGTACACCGCAACACCATGATGGAACCTGTGGTTGGTGAAGTGAGCGACTGGTACGAATACAGCTACACATTCGACAGCCCGGAAGGCTATGGATTCGTCATCTTTGAGGCAGTTAGCGGCTATGGATGGAACCTCTGCATCGACGACATCTTCATTAACGTCACCTCCGTTGACAACGATCCTCCGCATGTGGTGTCGTTGAATGGCACGCAGACATGGGCCGACACGGAGATGAACCTGACCGTCAGGGTCTATGACGAGTCGGATGTCCCGAACCAGATGCAGGCGACCTATACTATTGAAGGTCATCCGTATGATGTCACTTTCCACAAAATTTCGAAGGCCAATTACGACTATGAGGCCACTTTGCCGGCCCAACCGAACCATACCAGTGCAAGCATCGTGTTCCATTTGGCCGATGAGTTGGGTCACACTGTCGATTCCGACCCTTACGACCTGCATTGGGATTGGCAGGCTCCCATCCTTCTAGAAGGCTTCGAGGGCGAGCAGTTCCCGCCAGAGGGTTGGATGTGGGAATCGCTTGGCATGAGCTGGTTTACCTGGTACAGGGCGAGCGCTGAATGGGCTTCCAACTGGTTCGGCGACGAATACCAAGTGGTGCCTCCGCAAGGCGTGAAACAAGCAGCATTGGAATGGGACGAGTCGGAGGAATGGGGACCGCAAGATGAGAAACTCATCACCCCGATCGTTTCAATAGAACGCCCCACAGTGCTGACATTTGAGACCTCATGCCAATATGGCGTGCCTGATTATCAAGACCATTATAAGGTTGATGTCTTGAACACCAGCACGGGCTCATGGACAACGTTGTGGGATGCCGTGGATCAGCCGCAATTCCTGAACAACTATAACGAGCCGGTGAGCATCGACTTGACTCCATTCCAAGGAACCAACATCCGATTGAGATTCCGTGGCCATAACAATGGAAGCGATGTTTTGACGTTCTCGTGGTTCATTGACAACGTAAAAATCGTGGCGACCGATACCGTGAATGTAGGCGTTGGCGAAATAAATCTCGATAAGGCCAAAGTGTATCCGAACCCAGCTAGGAACATGGTACGAATCGAGTCGAACAGCACCATTCAGAGCGTAATGCTGTTTGGCATCAAAGGTGAGATGCTAGAGAATCGTCAGGTGGGATCGAAGGAAGTCGAACTCCATTTGGCAGGCTATTCCAAAGGCATCTATATGGTTCAAATTGTCACTGAAAACGGTGTCGAGAACAAGAAAATCACGCTGATTGAATAGGCCATCGGAACATAGGAAAAGACTACCGCTGTATGCCAAGATCCTCATTGGCATGGCCTTGGGCGTAGCTTTGGGATTACTCGGTGCGAGCCTGCATTTCGAGCAGTTTATCCATCATTGGATCGCTCCTTGGGGCACCATCTTCCTTCGATTGCTGAAGTTGATCGCCGTGCCCTTGGTGCTGGTCTCACTGATTATCGGGGTGGTCAACCTGAAGGATGTGCGAAACCTTTCGAAGATTGGCTTGAAGACCATATTGATATACATCTGTACCACCATCATCGCGGTCAGTATTGGCTTGACGGCAGTGAGTCTGATGAAACCTGGGAGGTATTTTCCACACGACAAGCAGTCGGAGTTCATGCAACGTTACGAGCAGACGGTGGCTCAAAAGGAGTCGGCGATGCAGGAGGTGCAAGACCAGTCGCCACTGCAGTTCTTGGTCGATATCGTTCCAGAGAACGCCTTCCATGCCTTTGGTGACAATTCCAAGATGCTGCAAATCATTTTCTTTGCCTTGCTGTTTGGAATTGCCCTTGTTTGTGTTGGCCAGTCGAAGACGGGTTCTATCGTAAGGTTTTTCAACCAATTGAATCTGGTGCTCTTGAAGATCATCGATTTCATCATGGCTTTTGCCCCTATCGGCGTATTGGCATTGATGGCAGATCTGGTCGTTTCCTACTCGGGTGATGTGGGCATCTTTTCATCTCTTGGCATGTATGCCTTGACGGTGACGGTGGCATTGGCAGTGATCGTCTTCATCGTATATCCCTTGATATTGAAGCTGTTCACAAAGAAGACGTGGAAGGATTTTATCAAAGCGGCTTTCCCCGTCCAGATGCTGGCTTTCAGTACCAGTTCCAGCGCAGCCACCTTGCCTTTGACCATGGAACGTACGCAGAAGCACTTGGGCGTGTCGGAGCAGGTCTCTAGTTTTGTGCTTCCTGTTGGAGTGACCATCAATATGGATGGAACCAGCTGTTATCAGGCAGTGGCAGCAGTGTTCCTGGCTCAGGTGTTGGGCCTGGATTTGAGTTTTGGGCAGATGTTGTTAATACTGGCTACGGCTACTATTTCCTCTATTGGTACACCAGGCATTCCTGGAGGTTCCATCGTGATGTTGATGATCGTGTTGGACTCCGTTGGCATTCCCGTTGAAGGCTTGGCCTTGATATTGGGCATCGACCGTCCTTTAGACATGCTTCGCACCGTGGTCAACGTCACAGGCGACATGACCGTGGCTAGCGTGGTGGATGATGGAAAGAGAGAGGCCGTTCCGTAAGAGTTGGATCTCAGTGGAATGATATCCAATCAATCACAGTTGAACTTCTCGATGAGTTCTTTGTAGGCTGAACTGACCTTTTCAAGGTATTCCAATACCTTTTTGTTTTCTTCCTCGGTAATCTGGTCTTCTTTGGCATAGTCTTTATCTTCAACTCCTTGCCAGAATAGTTCGCTTGCCTTGTCCAATTCATCGCAGTTTTTGGCGCTCTTAATGGCTTTCTCTGTCTTCTTGAGATAACTCATGGTGTCGTTGTACTCTTTTGAACCTCCGGCGCTGCACTGAGTGAAGGCAACCGTCATGAAGACCGCAATGGCAATAATCAATACTTTTTTCATAGTGTTTTTTTAAGGGTTTGTAATCCGTTAACTAATTCAAAAGCAAAAATAGTAAATATTTTTCTTTGAAAAACCCTTATCTTTGCGGAAAAAATTTGACTATGTCGGAAAACCTCGAAAAATTCATAAGCCGTGTTGGCGAGACCGCTGAAGAAAACATGCTCGTGAAGATGACGTTGAGCAAACCTGTCAACAAACACGATGATTTGCGTAACATCTATGTGAAGCCAGTGTTGATCAAAGAAAAACGCTTGTTTGCCTTTACCTATCATTACGAGCGTCGCGACGAAGTGAAGAACTACGATGCCGCTCAGATGCTCCAAATGCTGCGAGAAATGCTGCCAGATAGGTTCTTGAATGCTGTGCTGTTTACTGTGAACGAGGACGTTACCTTGCTCGTGTCCAGTAAAGGCAAGTCTACTCTGCAAACCAAGAAAGTGCAGGAATGCCGCGAACAGAACCTGGAACACGACAAGCAGAAAAACCGTCTTGTCAACCCCGCCAACCCATGGTGGTACCAACTTGGCCTGACCACTCGCGAAGGTAAGGTAACTGCCGATATGCAACACAAATTCAAGCAGATCTACAAGTATGCCGAGATCGTGGAGAGTCTCATCAAGCCAATGAAGTTCGAGGGCACTGTCCACATCGCCGACATGGCGGCAGGGAAGGGGTACCTCACCTTTGCGCTCTATGAACTGCTGACCCAAAAGATGAATCTGGATGTTGATATCAAGGGCGTGGAGATCCGTCCCGACTTGGTGCTGAAAATCAACGAGATCATACGCTCATCCAACTTGAAGGGGATGGAGTTTGTGGAGAGCAGCATAGAGGATTTCAAGCCCGAGAAATTGGATGTGTTGATTGCCCTCCACGCATGCAACACCGCCACCGACGATGCCATTGCCTCCGGAATCAAGGCAGGTGCCGAACTGATCGTATGTGCTCCTTGTTGCCACAAGCAGATCCGGCAGGAGATGGAACGTTCGGGCAAAGTGGATGCCATCACACGCTATGGGATCTTTTTGGAGCGTCAGGCCGTGATGATTACCGACACCATCCGCGCTTTGATCATGGAGTATTATGGCTACAAGACCCAAGTGATGGAGTTCATTGAGATGGAACATACGCCAAAGAACGTGCTTTTGGTTGGAAAACGAGTTGGAAAACCCAATAATAGAGATTCCATTTTATTAAAAATCAATGAATTAAAAAAACAATACGGTATAGGTCAACACTATCTTGAAACCCTGTTGGAAATTCAAGAATAATTGCTATCTTTGCAAGGTTTTTTAGGAAAACGTCGATCATATTTATGTCATACGATATTTTTATCAGTTATCGAAGAAAAGGTGCGGGTGCCGGTGTAGCAGGGGAACTTCAGACCAAGTTTGAGAATCGGGGATACAAAGTGTTCCTTGATGTGGATAATATTGGTAGTGGCGATTTCCCAGAGCAGATCGACAATGCCATCAAGGGATGCAATGACTTTCTTTTGATCCTCTCCGTGGGGATGTTGGATCGTTGTGTAGATGAGGAGGACTGGGTGAGACATGAGATCGTGTTGGCCGAGAAGTATGGCAAGAACATTATCGGTGTGTCGTTGCCAGGCTTTGTTATGCCTGAGGTAAACCAGCTTCCCGAACCGTTACGCGACATTCCCGAAAAGCAGGTGTTTTTATGGTCACATGAGTATCGGAACGCTTCGATCGATAAAATCGAGAATAATCTGATATCTTCTTCCAAAAAGAAAAAGCGCTCACATCGCAAGTTGTCCATTGGCATCGTTGGAGGTGTCCTCCTTGCCGTGGGGGCGTGGCTCTTGCTTTCCCGTCCCAAGCCTGAAGTGCCGCCGGAGGAGCCGATAGTTGTCGAGGAGGAGGATCCGAGCAAAGGTATTCGCGATTCGTATGCACAGTTTGTTGATGCGGGTGATGATCTGCTCCGTTCCATTCAGAATCCCACCAATGAGGAAGAATACCGGCATTTTATGGAAGCCTTCGCGAGTTATGGGGAAGCCTTGAAAGTTGCCAGGATGCATCCGGAAATCGAGTTGGATTCGTCCGCGCTGTCTCACCGATATGACTCGCTGAACGTATTGCGCCGTGAACGCTTTCAGTTTCAGTTGAACGCCGCGAAGTCTTTCCTTATCGCAGAAGAAGTGGATCTAGCCACTCATAGTTATAACATCGCCAAAGTGCTGGCTGTGGAAGAGGATCAACAACAGCTGGAGGCGGTCGCACGAAAAATAAAGAAATAACAGCAAATATAAAAAACGCAACCATGGCATTGAAACGTTTACTTTTTTTGGGATGTTTGCTCCTGCTATTCGATGGGATGCTCTTTTCACAAGAGAAGTGTTATGAGCGGTTGAAACAAAAAGGAATAGAGCTTTTCAACCAAGGAGAATACAAAGAGGCAGCCAAGAAGTTTGAGGCTGCAAAGTTTTGCTCGGATCTTCCGTCAGACAACGATTTGGACACGTGGCTCAAGAAATGCGTCATTGTGGTGAAGCTTTCTGTGAAGAATCTCAGCTTCAACGCCACCGATTCTGAGGAACAGTGTGTGGAGGTTAACACCAACGCCAAGTCGTTCCGTGTTGGCAGTACGCCTTCGTGGTGCAAGGTTACCCAGCAGGGGAAGAACCTTGTTGTCAGTTGTGAGGATAACGTGGCGGTTGTCCCTCGTGAAGCCAGGATCACAGTGACGGCAGGGGGACAGACCTCGTCTTTTGAGGTGAATCAACGAGCAGCGGATATTGAGGTGGATTTCCAACCCGACCATCTTGAGTTCTCAAGCAAACAGGAAACCCAACAGGTCGTGGTCTCTACCAATGCAACGGATTGGCAAATTGAAACAGTTCCCTCTTGGTTGATTGCGGAACGTAAAGCCGACACTTTGTATGTCGCGAGTTCCGTCAATTCTTCCTCTTCGTTTCGTGAGGACGAGGTTGTGCTGATTGTTTCCGGTGACCATTTCCCGTTAAGCGTTCGACAGTTGCCTGGAGATACGGTCATCTACACCAACCAACAGGAGATCGTGTTTCCTAGCGAAGCCCAATCCTCTCGTCTGAAGGTGGTGAGTAATATCACAACCTGGAAGGCCGATCCTTCTGAAAAATGGATCGGGGTGACTGTTGAACATGACAGTGTCACTGTTTTCGCCTCTGAGAACATGGGACTGTTCAGCCGTCACGGTGTGGTGCGTTTCAAGGCAGGGCAACGTTCTTGCGAAGTCGCCGTTCACCAGGCACCGCATGTCTCTAGTTTTGTGAAGCCCGTCTCGGAACTCCAAAGCATTGACGAGTCGAGCAAGGAGTTGATCACGGTGACCAGCATTCCTTCCGACCTGCGTGTTTATATTGACGACACCATAGCCAGGTACACGCCTTTCTCCTATCATGTGGACTATGAGCATCATTCCCTGCTGATGGGGTTCGAGAGACGGGATTGTTTTTTCAATGACAAACAGGAAGACATCATCTTTGAACCAGGTCTGCGTTTTGCTGCTTTCACGATCACCGCGCCCAAGGTATTAGGCTTGATGAGCGGCTTTGTGAGCGCCAATTCATTCGGTGCCTTTGTCCATGTACAGTCGTCAACTCCTTTTGTAAAGGAATATAGTTCCGATGGCGTAGGGTTGGCTGGTTACCGTGCCACTTTTGGCGCGGTCTATCAACCTATTCAGTATCTTGGCATTTATGCTGGTATGGGAGGCAGTGCTGTCGAAGCATCTCCTTATCACTTTGGCTTTGATTTTGAGGCTGGTTTGATGGGCTTTTATAAAAACTTGATGCTCACCATGGGCTTCCATTCCATACGTTTCAATGCGATGCAAAAGCGCACCACTTTCCAATTTGGAATCGGTGGATACCTGAAACGCTATTATGATGAGACCTATGACTATTGCTGTAGCGATAGCCGCCGTTGGTGGTCGTTGAATTATGTGTTCCGTCCCGCCCAGCATGGGAAAGGTATCATGTTCGGTGATCTGGGCAAAGAGAAGTTGAGAGCCTATATTAAAGCCATGTACCTGAATCCTTCAGAATCAGTCAGATCGATAGACGCCTCTGCCGGTGTGGTTTTTACCCCCGTGAACAGCATTATCGACATGACACTGGGTGTGGGCGCCACGGTGAACGTCCAGGGTCTGCCTCAACCTTTCCAAGGCATCAATGCGGAATTGGGTGCGATCCTCAATTTCTGGCGTTTCCCGGTGACTTTCATGCTTCATGAGGCCGACCTGTTTGGCCAACGCCATTTGTATGTCGATTTCGGCATCGGTTTCCATCTGGGTGAGTTTAATAGGTTTAGTTATAAATAGTCGATACGGTAGTTATGAAAAAGATATTGATTCTATTGGCAATCTTGTTTGGTTGTGGTCTTTTGATGGCTCAATTGCCAGACCATTTGACTCGTAATGTGTTGGTCACACTGCCAGATAATGAATCGGTGAATTATGGAGAGTTTCAAGTGGAATTGCTGAAGACCAATAATTATAGAGAGGATACGGATGCATATTGGTTCTCCTATCTTTTCACCACGACAAACAAGTACAATCAACAGCAGAACGTCATGGCCAATGGCCGCCCGATGTTTGTGAACAAGAATATGAGAGTCCGCTCGTACCGTGTCGGTCCTACTAGGGAGAAATGCATCTTTATTCTGAAGAACATGGATAGCAATGCCAACGACATGGGGTATGGCATGGAGATGGTCCATGCATGGGGTATTTCATACTTGGTCTGCGATACTGTGGTGGATATCAATGACGATGGCTTCATCTTCCGATTGGAGGGAAAGTATTATTATTGTGCCTATAAAGCTGCAGCAGGCGACCAGACCATTGCCACTCCTGTAGTTTGGCTTGACAAGAAGAGTTATGATGGCAACGATACCGGCATGCCCGCCGAACAAAAAAGCATGTTCTCTCATCTTTCAAAGGGAGCCACATATTATGAAGGCAAGGATGGCCATTATTATTTCTTGCATCGCGACAACTACATGCCCTATACGGTTCTTGTGATCGACAACAGGGTGGTCGAGTTGTTTGACAATTATACGGAGGACAACTTCAAGCTGAAGTTCTCCTATAACGGCAAACACTGGATGGCAGTTGGCAAAGATTGTTATTGGGTTGATGGGACCATGCGATCGGTTGAGGGATTCACCATCACCGACTTTGTCGTGACAAATGATGGCCATTATGGCTATAAGGCCTTAAAGAATGATGCCAGCCAAGAAGGCGAGGTGGTGGTTTCCGATGGACAGATCATCAGACGCAATGCCCAAGTGTCTTGTTTCGGCTTGGATTCACAAGGCAGGCTGAAATTCCGTTTCCTTTCGGGAGGCCGTTATCTGCAATATGAAAATGAAAAAGTCACGGATGTGAGTCAGTTCATGACCTCTGCCTATTATCCAGACAATCTGATGAACGATCTGCCTGTAACCGTTCTTTCCAATGACGGTCTTCACAAGTTGACATATCAGGCCAATTCGCCTGGGGTGATAATCGATGGTGTGAAGATTGCGGAATCCATTCCTTGTTATGCGTTGTTTGATGAGCACAATCATGTCTTTTTGTGGAACGCCATCGAACAGAACGGTGATGAGGTGGAACTGGTGCTCTATCGATATGACATTGTGAACAATATTTTCAAACGAATTTTCAAGTAACCGATTACTATTCACTTTATTAAATCAATTATATCATGCAAAACATTGATTGGGCAAATTTAACATTTGGTTATTATCCAACGAATTACAATGTCCGTTGCTATTTTCGTAACGGACAGTGGGGTGAACTGGAAGTCAGCTCCGAAACATCCATCAACATTCACATGGCCGCCACTTGTCTGCACTATGGTCAGGAAGCCTTTGAAGGCATGAAAGCCTTCCGTGGCAAGGACGGCAAGGTGCGTGTGTTCCGTTGGGACGAGAACTGCAAACGCTTGCAGCGTTCTGCGCAGGGCATCATGATGGCCGAATTCCCGGATGACAAGTTTTGGCAAGCCATCGAGAAGGTCATCCGTCTCAATGCCGACTTCATCCCTCCGTATGAGACGGGTGCGTCGCTTTATCTTCGTCCGTTGCTGATCGGCACGGGCGCCCGTGTGGGTGTGAAACCCGCCGATGAGTACCTGTTCCTGGTCTTTGCTACCCCAGTGGGTCCTTACTTCAAGGGCGGCTTCATGGCCAATCCATACGTCATCACACGCAAATATGACCGTGCCGCTCCGTTGGGTACGGGCACCTATAAAGTCGGTGGCAACTACGCTGCTTCACTGCGTCCGCATGTCGAGGCTTGCCACGGCGGCCAATATGCATGCGAGTTCTATCTCGATGCCAAGGAGAAGAAGTACATCGACGAAGCCGGTGCAGCCAACTTCTTCGGTATCAAGGACGGCACCTACATTACTCCTCAGAGCACGTCCATCCTGCCTTCCATTACCAACAAGAGCTTGATGCAACTGGCCGAGACCATCGGCATGAAGGTGGAACGTCGTCCAATCGCAGAAGAGGAACTGGCCTCTTTCGATGAGGCTGGCGCCTGCGGTACCGCTGCGGTCATCAGCCCGATCTCCCGCATCGACGATCCTGAAAACGGCAAATCATACACCTTTGGCGATGGCAAGCCGGGTCCTTGGAGTTTGAAACTTTACAACAAACTTCGTGGCATCCAGTACGGTACCGAACCTGATGAGTTCGGCTGGACTACCATCGTTGAGGGGATCTGATGTGGATATCCCGCCCATTAAAAAAGAGATTGACTTATGTCAATCTCTTTTTTTTGTTTAGTAAAAGGAGTTTTGGCTAAATGATTCCTTTCGCCTTTAGGGTTTCTTCCATCTGTTGCTGTAACTTGTGCGCTTCTTCTGCTGCTTTGTCGGCGAAGTCGCTTCCATTTGAAGCATAGATGATGCCTCTCGACGAGTTGACTAATAAGCCGCATTCCTTACTTAGACCGTATTTGGCCACGGTTCGCAAGTCGCCGCCTTGGGCGCCTACGCCTGGCACTAAGAAGAAATAGTCAGGTAACATCTTGCGGATCTCGCCCAATTCCTCGGGATGGGTGGCACCGACCACGAACATCATTTGCTCTGAAGAAGCCCATGTGGTGGCGGTTTGGAGCACCTGCTGGTGCAGCATGCGTTCACCGACGTTCAGGTACTGGAAGTCCTGTGAGCCTTTGTTGGAAGTCAAAGCCAACAAGATGACCCATTTGTCCTCGAAGCCGAGGAAAGGCTCCACGGAGTCTTTGCCCATGTAAGGCGCCACGGTCAAAGCATCGACTTTCAAGGTGTTGAAGAAGGCCTTGGCGTAGTTGGCTGAGGTATTGCCGATGTCGCCTCTTTTTGCATCTGCGATGATGAAAATCTCAGGGTAGTTGGCCTTGATGTATTGAATGGTCTTTTCTAAGCTTTGCCAGCCTTTTGCGCCATACACCTCATAGAAGGCGGTGTTGGGCTTGTAGGCTACGGCAAATTCAGCCGTCTTGTCGATGATCTGCTTGTTGAACTCGAAAACGGGATCCTCGGCATCCAAGAGGTGTTGCGGGATTTTGTTGATGTCGGTATCCAAGCCTACGCAAAGGAAGGACTGCTTTTTCTTGATTTGTTCGAAAAGTTGATGCTTGTTCATGTTATTGTTCGATGTTTTCTTTCAATCGTTCGGCGTTTTCGGCCATCTGAAGGCGTTCAATGATCTCGTTGAGGTCGCCATCCATGACGGCGGCGAGGTTATAAACCGTCAAGCCTTCCACACGGTGGTCGGTGACGCGGCCTTGGGGATAGTTGTAGGTGCGGATCTTGGCCGAGCGGTCGCCTGTGGAGACCATGGTCTTGCGCTTGGCGGAGATGTCGCTGATGTATTTCTGGTACTCCATGTCGTAGATCTTTGTGCGCAGTCTCGACAAGGCACGTTCGCGGTTCTTGGGTTGGTCGCGGGTCTCGGTGCACTCGATGAGGATTTCCTGTATCTCGCCCGTGTTGGGGTTCTTCCACATATAACGCAAGCGCACTCCTGATTCTACCTTGTTCACATTCTGGCCGCCGGCACCACTGGAGCGGAAGGTGTCCCACTTGATTTCGCCCTCGTTGATTTCCACGTCGAACTCCTCGGCCTCAGGCAGAACAGCTACCGAAGCGGCGGAAGTATGAATGCGGCCTTGCGTCTCGGTTTTGGGCACACGCTGCACGCGGTGGACACCCGACTCGAACTTGAGGATGCCATAGCAGCCGTTGCCCGTCACAGTGAAGTCGATTTCCTTGTAGCCGCCGCTGGCGCCTTCGCTCACGCTGGTCACTTCCACCTTCCAGCCGCGGTTTTCACAGAATTTCGTGTACATGCGGAACAAGTCTCCAGCGAAGAGGCAGGCTTCGTCGCCGCCAGTGCCTGCACGGATCTCCATGATGGCGTTCTTGCTGTCTTGTGGGTCCTTGGGAATCATCATCACGCGGATGTCCTGCTCCAACTGTTCGATGCGGGTTTGGGCGGTTTCGATCTCCTCGACAGCCATCTTCCTGAGATCTTCGTCTTTCTCGGTGGCAAGGATCTCTCTGGCTTCCTCCACGTTGGCTTTCAGGGTTTTATATTCCTTGAAGGCCATGACGATAGGCTCCAAGTCCTTATAGTCCTTGTTGAGCTTCACGAATCGCTTCATGTCGGCGGCCACAGCGGGGTCGGCGAGCTGTTCACCCATTTCCTCCCAGCGGTGCTTTATCGTTTCGAGTTTTTCGGTGATGTCCATAGTTTAATACTCAAACGTACCAAACTCACTCTTGATGGTCAGTCGTTTCACTTCCGAAGCCTCCACATGTCCAATAATCTGGCTGTCGATGTTGAACTGTTTGGCGATGGCGATCATCTCGTTGGCAGCCTTTTCGTTGGTGTAAATCTCCAAGCGATGACCCATGTTGAAGACCTTGTACATCTCGTGCCAGTCGGTGCCCGAGGCGGCTTGGATCATGCGGAACAAGGGTGGCAGGGCCAGCATATTGTCTTTCACAATATGTAGCTTGTCAACGAAATGAAGCACCTTGGTTTGGGCGCCGCCGCTGCAATGGATGATGCCGTGGATCTGCTTTCTGAATTCTTTCAGAATCGGGATCATCAACGGGGCGTAGGTACGGGTGGGCGAGAGTATGAGTTTGCCTACGTCCACGCCTGGCACTTCAGTCGGGTCGGTGAGTTTATGCGGACCGGAATAGACCAACTCTTCAGGGATGCTGTGGTCGTAGCTCTCGTCGTACTTCTCCGCCAAATAATGGTTCAACATATCATGTCGCGCCGAGGTGAGGCCGTTACTGCCCATGCCGCCATTGTAGCTGTCCTCGTAGGTGGCTTGTCCGTATGAGGCGAAGGCCACGATGACATCGCCGGGCTGGAGGTTGTTCTCAATGACTTCATCACGGCGCAGGCGAGTGGTCACGGTGCTGTCTACAATGACGGTGCGCACCAGGTCGCCCACATCGGCGGTTTCGCCGCCAGTTAGGTAAATGCCGATGCCGAGGTTGCGCAGTTTCTCCAAGAAATGCTCAGTGCCGTTGATTAAGGCCGAGATGACTTCACCTGGAATCAGGCTCTTGTTGCGCCCGATGGTGGAGGAGAGCAGCATGTTGTCGGTAGCCCCCACGCAGATGAGGTCGTCGGTGTTCATCACCACGGCATCCTGTGCCACGCCTTCCCACACGCTCATGTCGCCCGTTTCTTTCCAATAGAGGTAAGCGAGTGAGGATTTTGTTCCCGCACCGTCGGCGTGCATGATGTTGCAGTATTCGGGATCTCCGCCGAGAATATCGGGGATGATCTTGCAGAACGCATTGGGATAGAGCCCTTTGTCGAGGTTCTTGATGGCGTTGTGGATGTCTTCTTTTTCGGCGGAGACGCCGCGAAGGCTATAACGTTGGTTGTCCATTATTTGAATATCAGTTTTCTTTCCTTGGTGTCGAATTCAAAGTTGCCCATCTCTTGCAAGGTCTTCTTGCCGATGACCCAGTTCTCGACCATCTTTTGAACGACTTTCACCTGCACGTCCTTGAGGGTCTTATTGGCAATACGGATCTCCTTGATGACGATGATGGCGTTGTTGGCCACGCTGCCAGTGCCCAAAATCTTGTCCACCTCACCGACGAAGTTGTCGCGGTTGATGCGTCCTTCGCTAAGAAGCTTGAGCGCAGTCTTTTCCGACATGCAGAAGTCGGCGTTTTGGCTGTAAGTGAATAGCTCTTTATAGCCGTCCACGTTGGCGTCGAAAGTGAAATAACCTCTGCTGTCGGTGGCGAAGACCACATAATTGACTTCTGTCGGGTTAATGGCGATATTGACGGTGGCGTTTTCGTCGATCTCGGTCCTTGGGACGAAGTCTTTCGAGAGGATGCGGAACTCAGTGCGACGGTTCATCTGGTGTGCGGCTTCCCTCACATCGTTGTTGGGCAGTTTGTTGATGAAATCCTCAGTAAGTTGGGTCCCGGCCTTGAAGGTATAGCCTTTTACGGTCATGTCTTTTTGGATGGTGCGAGGAACACGTTCGCCGTAGCCTTTGGCGGTGAGACGGAGTGGGTCGATGCCGCGGATGATGAGGTAATCCACCACGCTTTGGGCACGTTTTTGCGAGAGGATGTCGTTGTGCTCATCGGTGTCGCGTGCATCGGTATGGGAGGCCAGTTCGATGGTAATAGTCGGGTTAATTTGCAGGGTCTCGATAAGGCCTTGGAGCGAGTCCTCAAACTGAGGCTTGAGGTCCCATTTGCCTAAGTCGTAGAGAATGTCGGGCAGCATAATGGGCTCTTCGGGAATGGGCTTGAGTTCGAATTCTTTTTCGAAGTCCTTGCTGAATTCCAATCCCACGGTGGTCTCGGTGGCGCTGAGGGTGAAGTAATTGTCCTTGTCGATGGTGATCTCGTAGGTGGTGTTCTTGTTCATCTGCGAGTCGCTGAAGTTGAAATAGCCCTTGTCGTTGGTGCGAGTACTCATGACAGAGCCGTCAGAGCCGACAAAACGCACGGTGGCGTTGGAGACGAACTGCATGGTGTTCTCATCCTTGACAGTACCCGTAAACGTGAATTTGATCTGGGGTTCCTCGAAGTAGTAGATGTTATCGATGCCTCTGTTATTGCCTCTGTTTGACGACATGAAGCCTCTTTCCTGGGTAGGGTGGAAACAGATGGCGAAGTCGTCGCTGGTGGAGTTCATGGGGTATTTCAGGTTGACGGGTTGTCCCCAGTTTCCTGCGGTGTCGATGGTGACCACAAAGATGTCGAGACCGCCCATGCCGCCATGGCCATTCGACGAGAAGTAGAGGGTGGTGTCGTTACGAAGGAAGGGGAACACCTCATCGCCAGCGGTGTTGATATTCTCGCCGAGGTTGAAAGGTCTTCCAAAGGCTTCGTTGGTGCTTTTGCGGGTGGACACCCAAAGATCCTTACCTCCGAAACCGCCTTTGCGATCAGCGGAGAAGTATAGGATGAGCTCATCGTCGGAGAGGGTGGGATGTCCCACGATGTCAAGGGTGTCAACAGTGGCGATCTCTACCGGTCTCGGGGTGGAAAAAGAGCCTCCCGATTTGGAGGCGACCATGATCTGACAGCCGTTTTTCCTGTGTTCGCCAGCCAAGCAACGGGTGAAATACAACTTGGTGTAGTTGCTGTTCATGAAGGGGACGCCGTCGCTGTCGTCGCTGTTGATGTTGTTGCCTTCGTCAGCGAGGGTAGGGGTGCTCCAGTCTCCTTTGCGGTCTTGTTTTGAGGTCCAGAAATCAGAGAAATCCTGTCCGGTGATGCCTTCCTTCTCGCCTCCGGTAGCTCCTGAACGGGAAGAGGTGAAGATGATCTCGTTGAAGTTGCTGTTGGTCCAAGTGGCAGCGAAGTCGGAGTTCTTGGAGTTGATCTTTTTCATCTCGGTGATCTCATAGCGAGAGGGATTCTCGATCCATTCCTGGATGAGGTTGGTGGTCTCTAAGCCCAATTGCCCTCGTGGGTCGTCGGGTACCATGTGGATGTATGACTCGTAGTATTCAACGGCTTCCTTGTACTTCTCTATACTCTTGCAGGTCTCTGCGAGATATAGATAGACTTCGGGATGGGTGCTTGGAAAGTCGGTCTTGATGACTCTTTTGTAGTAAGGTTCGGCGCGTTTTGGAAGTCCGATGAGTCGGTAGCATTCTCCCATCTGGAAACTGATGCGTGCCCGCTCGCTCTTGTTGCGTTTGCTTCTTTTATAGGCTTTTTTGTAGCGGTCAGCGGCTTCCGTATATTGTTTTCTGCCGAAGGCAAGGTCGGCGTTCTTGGCAGGGTTTCTCCTTTGCGCGTAGAGCTCGGTGTCGAAGCAAAGACAAAGGAGGGAGAGAACGATGATCAAATATTTTTTCATGTGATGTACCGATGTTCGTATTAATTCAGCAAAGATACGAAAAAAAAAGAATCCCGCTTGCCAACGGGATTCTTTTTAGAATAAGAATGCTTATTATGTTATTTCTTCTTGTTGTTCTCTGCTGCTTCAGCGAGTTCCTTGTCTTGCTTGTGGCCCTTGAGCAGGTTGTAAGCGATGGGTGATGACAGGAACACTGAGGAGAAGGTACCAGCGAGGATACCGACCAACAGAGCAAAGATGAATCCACGGATGGTGTCGCCGCCGAAGAAGAAGATGGCCAGCAACACGACGAAGGTGGAACCCGAGGTGTTGAAGGAACGGGTCAACGTGCTGTTGACAGCGTTGTTGATGTTCTCTCTCCAGGAAGCCTTCGGGTGGTTGGTGGTGTTCTCACGCACACGGTCGAAGATAACCACGGTAGCGTTGATGGAGTAACCGATGATGGTCAACACAGCGGCGATGAAGGCCTGGTCAACTTCCATGGTGAACGGCAGGATGTTGAAGAACAACGAGTACATACCCAGCATGATGACGGTATCGTGGGTCAACGCGGCAAGGGCGGAGAGACCGTATTGCCATCTGCGGAAACGGATGGCAATGTAAGCGAACATCAAGATGAGTGACACGATGATGGCCCAGATGGACTTGCGGGTGACGTCGCTGGCGATGGTGGCACCCACCTTCTGGGTACTCAACACACCGATGGTCTCGTCCTCCGAAGAGAACTGGTCGGCGGTGATGCTCTGGTTGAACAAGCCGTTCAGACCTTGGTAGAGGATGCTCTGGATCTCGCTGTCAACCTCCGGGTTGTTGTCGTCGATCTTATACTTGGTCGTGATCTTCACCTGACCGTTAGGACCATAGGTCTTCACTTCAGGAGTCTCCCAACCGGCCACATTGACATTCGACAAGGCTTCACGCACTTGATCCACCTTCACGTCTTGGTCAAAGCGAACGATGTAGTTGCGACCACCCTTGAAGTCAATGCCGAGGTTCAAGCCCTTGAAGGCGAGTGAACCGACGCTGATGACGATCATGATCAGGGCGATGATATAAGCGGTCTTGCGGAAGTTGATGAAGTCGAAGTGGGTGTCCTTCAAGAAGTTCTCGGTGAGCTTTGTGGTGAAGGAGATGTTCTTTTCCTTGTCAAGCATTCTCGTGAAGATGAGACGGCTGATGAAGATGGAGGTGAACAAGGAGGTGAGGATACCGATGCAGAGCGTGACAGCGAAGCTGTGGACAGGACCGGTACCGAGGATGATCAGCACGATACCTGTGATCAAGGTGGTGACGTTACCGTCGATGATGGCGGAGTAAGCGTTCTTGTAACCGGCATCGATGGCTGCGCGGAGGGCTTTGCCGCCACGAAGCTCTTCCTTGATACGCTCAAAGATAATCACGTTGGAGTCCACTGCCATACCCAACGTCAACACGATACCTGCGATGCCAGGCAAGGTCAGCACGGAGCCGAGGCAAGCCAGCACACCGAACAGGAAGAATACGTTGACGATCAAGGCGATATCGGCGACCAAACCGGCTTTCTTATAGAAGAAGACCATGTAGATCAGCACGAGGATGAAGGCGAAGACCATGGACCACATACCTTTCTGGACGGATTCTTTACCGAGTGAAGGACCAACCACTTGCTCTTCAAGGATGCGGGCAGGTGCAGGAAGCTTACCGGCCTTCAGGATGTTGGCCAAGTCTTGGGCTTCCTCAATGGTCATGCCACCACCAGAGATGGAAGAACGTCCGTTCGGGATCTCACCGTTGACAACGGGATAGCTATAGACGTAGTTGTCGAGGACGATGGCGATCTGCTTGCCGACGTTCTCGCCAGTGAGACGCTTCCAAGCCTTGGCACCTTCCGAGTTCATCTGAAGGGTGACCTCCACTTGGTTGTTTTGGCCGTAGTCCTGACGAGCATCGGTGATGACTTCACCACCGAGGGCGCATTTGTTGTCGCGCGACATCTTCAGGGCGACGAGTTCGAGGAACTCGGTCTCACCACCGTAGTTTTCTGGTTTCACCGACCAAGCCAGCTTCATCGTACGAGGGAAGAGGTTGGCGGTCTCGGTCAGCATCTGGTTGATGGCGGCAGTGTCCTTCACCTGGGCAATACCAACGCGAGCAGTCTGGGCAGGGCCGTTTTGGGAGTATGAGGGTTGCAGCAGGGCGAACAAGGGGTTCTCGGCCTGGTATTTGGCCAAAGCCTCGTCATCGCTGATGTTTTCCTCTGCGTTTTCTTCCTGTGCAAGTTGGTCAAGCACGTTCTCGACAGTGCTGTCGTTGGCAGCGGCTTCAACTTCGGCAACGGCCTCTTGGGCTTCGGCAACCACCTCTTCAGCAGTTTCGGCAGCCTCTTCAGCATTGTCGGTGGTGATTTCGTTAGCAGCCTTGTTTTTCTGGGCTAACTTGGCGTTGGCTTCCACGAAATACTGGGCCACCTCGTTGAAGTTATAGGTCTCCCAGAACTCGAGTTGTGCCGTTCCTTGGAGGAGCTTACGCACACGCTGCGGATCCTTGATGCCAGGGAGTTCCACGAGGATGCGTCCGCTGCCTTCCAGCTTCTGGATGTTGGGTTGGGCAACGCCGAAACGGTCGATACGCGTTCTCAGAATCTGGTAGGAACGGTCGATGGCTCCGTCACTTTCCTCTTTCAAAACCTTCAGCACCTCGTTGTTGGTGGAGTTGACGGTGATGCCTTTATCTTTGAATTCAAACAGGAAAATCGAGGCGAGTTTTGCGTTGGGGTCAACTTCTTGGTAGGCTTGGCCGAACAAGGTCACGAAGTCGCCTTCGCTCTTCTCTTGACGTTGGGAGGCAAGCTCCATGGCCTGCATGAAAGTCGGGTCGTTGGCGTTGGCTCCTGCCAGTGCCTTGACGATGTCCTTCACCGAGACTTCGAGGGTCACGTTCATACCGCCCTTCAAGTCCAGACCTAAGTTGATTTCTCTTTCTTTCGCATCACGATAAGTGTACTTTTTCACTAATAGGTTGTACACATTGACGTTGCTGACTGAGTCCAGATAGTAGTTTTCCTTGGCATCCATGAGTGCCTGCATTGCGGACTCGTCTCCATTTGCAAGTTTGCTAGCCTCTTCTTGAGCGTACTTGGCCGCTTTCTTCTCCACCGACTTGGTTACCAAAGTGAAGGAAAGCTGGTACAAGAAAATCAGCCCAAAAACGATGGCTAACGCCTTGATTGCTCCTTTGTTTTGCATTGTAAAACGATTTAATTATTTGACTTTTAATATTTTAGATACTTTTTTTGCCTTTTTTGCTTAATTTCGAGCCTGCAAAAATAGAATATTTTGTTCGATTTCACAAATTGTTTCTAATATTTTAACCATTTGAAAACCTCTTTGTAGGAAAGTTTCTTGCCATACATGAGGATTCCCGTGCGATAAATCTTGGCTGCGACCCACGTCATGGCGATGAAAGTGCCGACGAGGATCAGGGCAGAGACGACGACTTGCCAGATGGGAATGCCGAATGGTATGCGTACCATCATCACGATGGGCGAGGTGAACGGGATCATCGACAGCCAGATCGCTAAGCTGCTGTCGGGGTTGTTGACAATGTAAATTGCCGAAAAGAAGGCAATAATCAAGGGAACGGTCACGGGCAAGGTGAATTGCTGCGAATCGGTGTTGTTCTCGACGATGGAGCCGATGGCGGCAAACATGGTGGCGTAAAGCAGATAGCCCAGCAGGAAGAACACGATGAAACTGATGATGATCGTCCCGAAATCGATGGAGTGGACAATGTTGAGTATGTTTTGTACCGCCTCGTTGTCCATGATGTTGCTGGAGTTGATTTGCTGTGTCATCACTGTACCAGCACTGATGGCCTCGGGATGGCTGATGCCTACTGCTGCAGAGAAGCCGACATAAATGACGCCGGTTAGCACAATCCACATTACAAACTGGGTGATTGCCACCAGCGACACGCCGATAATCTTGCCCATCATCAGCTGGAAGGGCTTCACACTGCTGACGATGACCTCGACAATGCGGCTACTCTTCTCTTCCATGACGCCTTGCATCACTTGCCCGCCAAACAGCATGATGAAGACGTAAATCAAGATGGCGAGGATCATGCCGAGGGTGAACTGTATCTCCGTAAAGGTCTCTTTCTCACCACCTTCCTCGTCCATTCGGATGACGGTCAAATTAATGTGGGTTTTGATGCTTTCCAGAATCTCGGGGTCGATGCCTGAGGCGATGAGTTTCTGTACCTGAACCTCGTTTTTCATCACGTCGCGAATGTGTTCCTCGACGTTCATTGGAACCTGCTTCATGCTGTAAACCACTGCGTTTGACGGGATGTTGAGTTGCGTCTCGGGGATAAACAAAGCGATGTCGTACGTCCCTTCTTGGATCAGTCTCTTGGTGGAGTCGATGCTGATGTCGTCAAGGCGCACAAAGGTCTGGTTTTCCGTGTTGGTGAACTGACGCTCAAACCAATGGCTTTGGTCAACTACGGCGATGGTCCGTTTCTCGTTGTCGCCATGGAGTGCCAGCAGGATGGGGATGATATAAATGGCAGCCAGAAGCAACGGACCCAAGAAGGTCATGATGATGAAGCTGCGCTTCTTGACGCGGGTGAAATATTCGCGTCTGATGATGAGTCCGATCTTGTTCATGGCTGGCTGTTTTTGGATTGAACTTCTTGGATGAAAATGTCGTTCATCGAAGGTAGGATCTCGTGGTAGGAGAGGAGAGTGCCCATGTCCATGATACGGAGCAGCAGGGCTTTGGGCGACTCACCGACGAAGGTGATCTTCAGCGTGTCGGGAGTCTCCGTATCTTCGATCTTGAGGTTGAAATCGTCGGTGAGCGAAAAGAGTGGTTGACGATCTTCGGCACGGACCACGATCTCGTGTGTGGAGGTGTGGTGCTGCTGGCGGATTTCAGCGACTCGCCCTTCCAGGATCTTTTCACCTTTATTAATTAAAGAGATGCTGTCACAAAGTTCCTCCACCGAACTCATGTTATGAGTCGAGAGCAGGATGGTGGCGCCTTTTTCGCGCAGCTCAAGGATGGACTCCTTGAGTAGGTTGGCGTTGATGGGGTCGAAGCCGGAGAAAGGCTCGTCGAAGATCAGGATGTCGGGCTCGTGGATGATGGTGGTGATGAACTGTATCTTCTGTTGCATTCCTTTGGAGAGCTCTTCCACGGTCTTGTTCCACCATTCGCCGATTTGGAACTTCTCGAACCACATCTTTAGTCGCCGCTCGGCTTCCGAACGGGAGATCCCTTTGAGTTGAGCGAGATAGATGGCTTGTTCGCCGACTTTCATTTTCTTGTACAGTCCGCGCTCTTCGGGGAGGTATCCGATGCGTTCGATATGTTTCGGACACAACGGCTTCCCGTCGATGAGAATCTGTCCGGTGTCGGGGCCGGTGATCTGGTTGAGGATGCGGATGAGGGTGGTCTTGCCGGCACCATTGGGCCCAAGAAGCCCGTAGATGCTTTGCTCGGGCACCTGCATGCTGACGTTGTTCAGGGCCACATGGTCGGCGTATCGTTTGGTGACGTTGGTGACTTCTATCTTCATAGGGCGGCGGGGTTAGCTGAAGTAATCTCGGACCCTTTTGAAGAACGAGCGGTCGTCTTCCGTCGGGTTGGGCTTGAAGTTATCCGACTTGCTCAGGTTTTGGAGGAGCTTCTCTTCGTCTTTGGAGACTTTTTTTGGAATCCAGACATTGACGTTGACGAGAAGGTCGCCGTTTCCGTAACTGTTGACGTTGGGAAGCCCTTTCCCTCTGAGACGCAGTACTTTGCCGCTTTGGGTACCAGGGGCGATCTTGATCCTCACCTTGCCACTGACGGTGGGTACTTCGGCATCGGTGCCGAGGATGGCGTCGGTGACGGAGATGAAGAGCTGATAGATCAGGTTGCTGCCGTCACGCTCGAAGTCGGGATGTTCCTCCTCTTCAATGAGCACTAAGAGGTCGCCGTTGACGCCGTTGTGCGGTCCGGCACCGCCTTTGCCGCGAAGCGTGAGCTGCATGCCTTCGCCGACGCCGGCAGGGATGTCGATGTCAATGACTTCCTCGCCTTTGACGATGCCGTCACCGTGACAATGGGTACACTTGTTCTTGATGACTTTTCCTGTACCGCCGCAGTTGGGACAGGTCGAGGCAGTCTGCATCTGTCCGAAGAGAGAGCTGACCGTTCTCAAAACCTGTCCACGACCCTTGCAAGTAGGACAGGTCTCGGTGGTGCCGTCCTCCGAGCCTGAACCGTGACAATGGTCGCAGGTGACGTATTTGTTGACTTTGATCTTTTTCTTGACGCCTTTCTCGATCTCCTGCAGGTTCAGCTTGACTTTGACGCGGATGTTGCCGCCGCGCTCTCGGATGTTGCCGCCTGAGCGGGATCCACCGCCGAAGCCGCCGCTGAAGAAGCTGCCCAAGCCGAAGTCGGCAAACAGGTCGCCAAACTGGCTGAAGATGTCGTCCATCGACATGCCTTGGCCGCCGTAGCCGCCTTGTCCGCTCATTCCGGCGAAGCCGAATTGATCGTAACGTTGCCGTTTCTCGGGGTTGCTCAGCACCTCGTAGGCTTCGGCGGCCTCCTTGAACTTCTCTTCTGCCTCCTTGTTGCCCGGGTTGCGGTCAGGGTGATATTGCAATGCCAGCTTGCGGTACGCCTTCTTCAACTCATCGGGCGTAGCGTTCTTGCCGACACCTAGCACTTCGTAATAATCTCTTTTTTCTGCCATGTTACATAGCTAGCATCCTGCGGATGCCAATATCTCTAAATTCTTAATTTTAAATTCTTAATTTCCTACTACGACCCTGGCGAAACGGATCACCGTTCCATTGAGCTTGTAACCTTTCTGGATGACGTCGATGACCTTGCCTTTCTTGGATTCATCGGGGGCAGGGATCATCGTGAGGGCCTCGTGCTCATCGGTGTTGAAGTCGCAGTCGATGGCGACGATCTCTTCCAAACCTCTCTTTTGGAGTGTGGATTTGAACTTGTTGTAGATCAAGGTGACGCCTTGCAGGTCGGCTTCGTTACCGTTCTTCTCCATATTCTGGAGGGCGCGTTCGAAGTCGTCGAGCACGGGAAGCAAGTCTTTCATCACCGAGGCCGAAGCAGTGGCTGACAGCTCAAGCTTTTCCTTGGCGGTACGCTTGCGGTAGTTGTCGAACTCCGAGAACATACGGAGGTACTTGTCGTTCAATTCGGCGTATTTCGCCTTCTCATCCTCAAGTGCCTTGGCATGATCGCGTCTGCCTTTATGGCGTTTTCTCTGGGATTCTTCGGGTGCCATTTTTGCATCGGCTGACTCGTTTTGTCCGTTTGTCATCTCTTCCTTGGGTTCGTTTGATGGGGCTCCAGCCTCTTGGTTGGGTTGGATTGGATTCTCATCTTCTTGAATTTCAATGTTTTGTTTTTCTTCCATTGTGATATTTATATTTTATATTTTTTATTTCTGATTAGGTGCGTCCATGGCAGAGCAAAAGCTTTGCCAAAGGGTAGGGAGTTGACAAAATGGCAGGGGATCTTGCTTTTCTTGGGCAGAAAAGCAACAAAAGGGGCATCAACTATATGCGTTCGATCTTCGCTCCCAAGCTATTCAATCTCAAATCAATATACTGATATCCTCTATCGATCTGATCGATGTTGTCGATGATGCTGACTCCTTTGGCGGACATGGCGGCAATGAGCAGGGCCACACCGGCACGGATGTCGGGAGAGCTCATGCGGATGCCGCGCAGGGCATGGTGATGATCCAAGCCGATGACATTGGCTCGGTGGGGATCGCAAAGGATGATCTGGGCGCCCATGTCGATGAGTTTATCCACGAAGAACAAACGGCTCTCAAACATCTTCTGGTGGATCAAGACGGTGCCTTTGGCTTGGGTGGCCACCACCAAGATGATGCTGATCAAGTCGGGGGTAAAGCCGGGCCATGGTGCGTCAGCGATGGTAAGGATGCTGCCATCCATAAAGGTCTCAACCTCGTAATGCTCCTGGGCTGGAATGTAGATGTCGTCGCCACGGTATTCCATCTTGACGCCGATACGTCGGAACATTTCAGGGATGATGCCCAGCTGTTCGATGCCGGCGTTCTTGATGGTGAGTTCAGAGCCAGTCATGGCAGCCATGCCGATGAAAGAGCCGACCTCGATCATGTCGGCCAACAGTCTATGCTTGGTACCGCTCAGCTTGTTGACACCAGTAATCTTCAGCAGGTTGGAACCAACGCCTTCGATCTTGGCGCCCATGGCGTTGAGCATCTTGCAGAGCTGTACCAGATAAGGTTCGCAGGCTGCATTGAAGATAGTGGTCTCGCCTTCGGCCATCACCGCAGCCATCACGATGTTGGCCGTGCCAGTGACGGAGGCTTCATCCAAAAGCATGTAGCAACCGTGGAGTCCCTTGGGTGCGGTGGCTTTCTGCACTGTGCCCTCGTTGTCGAAGATGGCTCCTAGCTTCTGAAGACCGATGACGTGGGTGTCCAAACGGCGACGTCCGATCTTGTCGCCACCTGGCTTGGGCATGTAAGCCGTGCCGAAACGGGCGAGTAGGGGGCCGATCATCATCACGCTGCCACGCAGGCGCGAAGCTTTCTGGATGAAATCCGTTGTTTGGAAATAGTCGAAGTCGATGGCGTTGGCCTGCAAGGATACCACGTCGGGGGTGTTGCGTACCACCTGGACGCCCATGCCTTTCAGCAGGTCGATAAGGTTGTTGATATCTAGGATGTTGGGCAGGTTTTCGATGACGACCTCCTCGTCGGTGAGCAGGCTGGCGCAGATGATCTGCATGGCCTCGTTCTTGGCGCCTTGAGGGACAATCTCGCCTTTGAGTTTGTGACCTCCTTCAATCCGGAATGATCCCATGGCTTATTGCAGTTTCCGTTTCTTGTAATTGGGGTTGTTGGGGTTGTTCATGTCCGCCTTGAGGTTCGACTGTTTCTTTTTCTTCTTCTTTCCATTGCCTCCGTTGCCCTGTTTTTGCGACAGGACGGGCTTGGAAAGGATTTCGTTGGTGCCGTTCAGTTTGGTGTCCTCGGGCAATACGAGACGTCCCTTCGACATCACCTTCAGGTCTTCGATGATCTGTTGGTCGTTGACCACGTTGCCGTTCCATTCCAAGTAGTTGCGTTTCATCTGATTGGCGATGGAATGGGTCAAGGCTTCACGGGTTTCTTGATCCTCCACGGTGGAGGCAATTTCGATCATCTTGGCCATGTAATGACCGTAATGACCGTATTGGATGTTGTGATTCTGATAGTCCACATGATGCGGCTTGGAACTCTCGTTGAGAGGTTGGGGCGGGTCGTATGGACCGTCCACGTCCAGCTTGTAATCCGAGATGATGTACAGATGGTCCCAAAGCTTGTGTATGTAATCGCTGGATTCTTTGACCTGAGGATTCATCTGTGCCATGACGGCGATGATGAAATAGGCGGCTTCGGTGCGTTTCTTGCGATCTTCTATCTCCATGAGATGACGGATCATCTCCTGCATGTTGCGGCCGTATTCCGAGATGATGATGGGATTGCGCTCCGTATTGTAGAATAATCCTTCTTTCTCCATTCCGAAATTATTTCACGATAAGTTTGTTGTTGTAGATCATCGCATTGCCTGCAAGGACCCTGAGGGTGTACATTCCAGTTGACAATCCGTTGATGGAGCAGCGGTCGCCCATCATGGTCTCTTCTTTTACTACCTGTCCAAGGAGGTTGATGACCTGGATCTTGACACCATCGGCAGGGGCTTGGTTTTCAGGAATCGTGACAGTGAGACTTTGTTGGCTGTTCAATGGATTGGGATAGACTTTCAGCATTCCAGCCAAGGTCTCTTCGCTGCTGAGGATGTTCCTGAATTCGATTTGAAACGGGGCGTCAAGTGTTCCCAATACGTCGTTGTCGCTATATACAAGTGGCTGTTGCTCTGTGGTATAGACGTTGCCAGTGATGCGATCCAACAGGCGGAATTGAAGTCTCTCTCCCTCGTTTCCATAGACGGTGAGAAAAGCAAGGCAGCCCTTGTCATCGACATTCATAAGTTGTACAGTGCCACGGCATTCATCTCCAAAGAAGACACCAAGTTCATAGTCTTCGCTGTTAAGTTCGGTGTCGAAGAGTTTGACAGAAGCCAGGACGTTCATGTTGAGGGCAAAGTCATGGGCGTTCGTTTTCCAGATTGTATTGGGAATTTCGCTAACGATGGGTTCACTCTTGGAGGGAGTTGCGAAATGGAAAGACGTGGGGTCGCCGTGACGCAAAATGAGATAGCCATCACCAGGGACGAGTTGAGTCAGATTTCCTGACCATTTCCCATTCGAGTAAATGGAATAACCTAAGAGGTTTTTGATAAGATCGTTGTTGTTTGGAGTGTAGTCGGCGAGAGCTTCAGTAAGCGCGACAGGAGAGGAGCAGGGATAACCGATCCAATTCCAGCCGGTGTTCACCTCGATGGCAACCTCTGAAGGATTCACGACAGTGCCTTCAAGTTGGAATGAACTAGACTCGTTCTTGATCAGAATGAGGTACATTTTGCCATTTTCCATCTCAGTCAGGTTGCCAGACCAACTGTTTGTAGTTGGGCTGTATTGGATGAATCCTGTTGTTAATGTTTTGATGAGAGATGCATCATTTCCGAGGCAGTTCTTCAGTCTTGACAAGCCGTCGCCGGAGAGGTCGATATAGGAAGACCACCAGTTGAAACCATTGGCAAGGCTGAACTCTTGGAATTGGTTGATCTGTTGGGACCATGCGGGTTGGTTTTCAGTCAAGCCATGAGCCGATGGCAGGATGAGGTTTTGCGCTTTGAGCATAGGAGCGGAAAGCATAGCAAAGACAAAGAGTAAGGCTATCTTTTTCATATTCGATGATGTTTTGTTTCGGACAATTTTTTTCAATCAACAAAGATACGATAAAAATTCTTATAAAAACAAAAACATCAAAGGATTTTTAATTTGGCAAATTTCAGCATGAGTTGTTTGGTGCCCGAAGTGTCGAAAACGACCGTGGCTTTTTTGTTGGCCCCTGCGCCATCGATGGATTGCACGGTACCCTCACCGAACTTCTGGTGCAACACCCTCATTCCTTCCTGCAGCAGGTCGGGATTGGAAGCCTCGAATCCTGTTTCCGAAGCGCTGGACGCAGGTTGATAGGATGGAGCACTGGAACTTGTTGAACTGACTCTTTTGAAGCCATGTTTTTCCGGGTCGGTGATGGTCCTTCCAGTTTGTGGCTTGCTCTCGTAGGTGCTCCTGCTTGATCCGAAACCACCTGGCTGACGGCCCCAAATGCGGCGCTCTTCGTCGAATGATGAGGTGCCGTGGAAGGATGCCTTGCGAGGCTTGTCGATGAGTTTCTCGTCGATTTCCTCGATGAATCTCGAAGGCTCGCTGAGGGTGAGATTGCCATAGCGATAGCGCGTCTCAGCACAGCTCAGGGTGAGTTTGGTCATGGCACGGGTGACAGCCACGTAGAATAGACGGCGCTCCTCTTCCAGATCTTCACGGGTGCTTAACGACATGATTCCCGGGAAGAGGTTCTCTTCCATGCCGACTACGTACACGTAAGGGAACTCCAATCCCTTGGCAGAGTGGATGGTCATCAGACTCACACAGTCCTCAGTGTTGTCGTCTTTCTTCATCTCGTTGTCGGTGAGTAATGCCACGTCTTCCATAAAGCGCACCAGATCAACTTGTGCGGCCTCACCGGTGGTTTCATCGACTTGTTGGTCGGAAAACTCCATGATGGCATTGAGCAACTCCTCGATGTTTTCCACGCGGCTGATGCTCTCGGGAGTGTCTTCCTCTTTCAACAGTTTTATGATGCCGATGGTGTTGGTGATGTGCTTAGCCAGTTCAAAGGCATTCATCTTGCCTTGAAGGCTCTGGAAACTCTTGATCAGCACTACGAAATCACGCACGCGGTTCACAGTGCCCATGTTGAAATCTTGTGGGAACTGGTCGTTTGCTATACACTGCCAGATAGAAGTCTTGTGCTCGTTGGCGAAGACCATCATGCGTTCAATGCTCTTCTCGCCGATGCCTCGTGCGGGATAGTTGATGATGCGCAGCAGCGACTGCTCGTCTTCGGGATTGATGGTCACCCTGAAATAGGCCAGCAAGTCCTTGATCTCCTTGCGGTCGTAGAATGAGAGTCCGCCATAGATCTTATAAGGGATGTTCTGCTTGCGCAAGGCGGCTTCCATGGAGCGGCTCTGGGCGTTGGTACGGTAGAGGATGGCGAAGTCTTTGTTGTTGAGCTGCCGCGACATCTTATACTGGAAGATGGAGTTGGCCACCATGGTGCCTTCTTCTGAGTCAGTGGAAGCGTGGAGGAGAGTGATGAGCTCGCCTTGTTCGTTGTCGCTCCATACGCGCTTCTTGATCTGGTCCTTGTTGTGAGCGATGATGTTGTTCGACGCTTCGACGATGGTCTTGGTGGAGCGGTAGTTTTGCTCCAGGCGGATCAGCTTGTAGTCGGGGTAGTCATTCTTGAAATTCAGGATGTTTTGAATGTTGGCGCCACGGAAGCCGTAGATCGACTGGGCGTCGTCGCCCACCACGCAGAGGTTCTCGAAGAGTGCCGCCAACCGTCTTACAATGAGATATTGAGCGAAGTTGGTGTCCTGGTACTCATCCACGAGGATGTACTTGAAGTGGTTCTGATATTTGTAAAGGATGTTGGGGTTGTCGCGGAGCAGCACGTTGGTGTAGTAGAGGATGTCGTCAAAGTCCATGGCGTTGGCGCGATGCAGACGATCGTTATAGACTTGGAAGATCTGTGCGATGAGCGGCTTGTTGGCTTTTCGGTCGGTTTCCTGGATGTCGGCGTCGTTGGCATAGTCCTGGGGAGAGTAGAGGCTCGACTTGGCGGCTGAGATGCGGGCTAGCACCGACTTGGCGGGATACACCTTGGTGTCGAGTTGCATCTCCTTGAGGATCATGTTGATGAGTGCCTTGGAATCGTCAGTGTCGTAGATCGTGAAGGTGGAGGTGAAGCCGATGTATTGGGCTTCGATTCTTAAAATTCTCGCAAAGATGGAATGGAAGGTGCCCATCCAAACGTTGCGTGCGTCGTCGGCATTGACGAGCTTGACGATACGGTCCTTCATCTCTCGGGCGGCCTTGTTGGTGAAGGTCAGCGCCATGATTGAGAAGGGGTCGATCCCTTCGGAGATCATGTACGCGATGCGGTAGGTGAGGGCTCGGGTCTTGCCCGAGCCGGCACCGGCGATGACCATCAAAGGTCCGTTCACCGTGGTGACGGCTTCACGTTGTGGAGCATTCAGTTGGTCAAGTATATTGGACATATCGATTAGTTTATATGAGTTCTTTCCAGAAATCCTGGGGCAGGAAAATGTTCTTGACATCGACGGCACCGACGAACAATGGTGCGATCTCTTTAGTCATGAAGCCGGCGATGCCGCAGCCGATCTTGGTGACCAGGAAGGTAAGTTCTGGGTGTTGTTTGGCGAATTCGATGAACTCTTCCACGTAGGGCAAGATGTCCTTGGGACCCCCATGCATGGTAGGGATGCCGTAACTCTGTCCCTGCAAGCCTACGCCTTGTCCCATGATGGCACCGAACTCTCGATATGCCTGCCATGCGGCGCCTCCGCCATGTGCGCCTTCGAGGTTGCTACCGAAGACGAAGATCTCGTTCTTGTCGAGCTTTGTGATGCGCTCTGGTGTGATACGGTGAAGGGACTCAAAATAGATGTCTTTTTTCATTTGTTCTATAGCTTTTTGGAGGATGTTGTCATGGTCGAAGGCAAGCGTTGGCATTTCATCGAGAGGAAACCATCGGGCTTTGGCGGCATCATCGCCTCCCTGCACGTCCGATTTCTTGGTCAGCGCATAGAAGGCGATGGTGACGACGCGCTCACGCGGGTCGCGGTTCACGGCAGTAAATGCCCCGAACTGTTTCAGTTGTGTGAGTTTCAAACCAGTCTCTTCATTCAACTCGCGCATGGCACCTTCCTCGGCCGTCTCGTCCATGTTCATGAATCCTCCCGGGAATGCCCAGCATCCTTTGTAAGGTTCGTTGCCGCGTTCGATCAGCAGGATGTTGAGCTGGCAACCATCAAATCCAAACACCACGCAGTCGGTCGTCACGGCAGGATGTGGATACTTATATGAATATATTTTATTTTCCATTGCAATATTATAAATGATATTATTCTATCATTATTTATAATCTTAAAAACAATACTATAGCGCCTGCCGTTAACTCAATCCGCCACATCGGAATTGCTCGATTCGGAATGGTTCAAGGCGCCCGGGGTGTCTTGTTCCTTGAAGACATCGGCCACTACCTCGGGATAGAACATCTCATCAGCCAACTCACGTGCCTTGGAGCGTTTTCGACGACGCTCGTCCTGCTCTTTCTTGGTCTTCGACACAGCTTCCTTGACTCTTGCGTTAAGCAGCAGCAAATGCCGATAAACTCGATACATGGTCTTCTCGCGTGAGATCAAAGGGATCAAAATGGAGTTGATGACGATGCTGAACAAAATCACGGAGAAAACGACATTCTTGATGAAGACACCGGTCTCAATGTCGGGGATATATGCTACGGCTTGGGTGGCCAATACCGCCGCCGTCAGTCCCTTGGGGGTGATGGCTGACATGTACATCAGCTCTTTGTCGGGGATAGCGTCTTTTCTCGCGATGGCGAAACGGACCACGGGGATGCGTAAGGTGAACAGCAGCAAGGTGATGCCTATGCCTATCACGATGGGCAGCCAAACATACAACTGTATGGACATGCCTACGTAAATGAAGAAGAAGGTCTTAAGCAACAGCACCAGCTCGCTGAACAAGGCGCGTTCGGTGTCGTTGAGGTTGGCGGGGCGTTTCTTGATGATCTTTTTCAGTATGGAGTCGTAGATGCCATCGATATTGGCCATGCCGATGCCGAAAGCGAGTGCTGCGATGGCGCCACTATAGCCCATCCACTCGTTGATGCCATAGATGATGAATACGAAGGCGGGAGTGGTGAGGACGGAGTATTTGATGTTGCGCACCTTGTCGAGGATCAACGCCCAGAAGATGGAGCCCAGCAACCCGATGACGGTGGCAAGGATGAACGAGGAGAAGATCTGTCCGAAGATCATGCCGAACTCCACATGGTTCGACTTGATGGCTTCCAACAGGGCAAGGGCGAGCACGATGCTGAACACGTTGCCGATAGCGGCTTCCAGTATCAAGATGGTGGCGCTTTTCTGCGACATCCTGAGTTGGCGCACTGTCGGGATGACCACAGCGGAGGCGGTGCCACCCAACACACAGCCCAGCATAAGACTGATGACGGGGTCGATCTTCAATACCAACCAACCTAAAAGCCAAACGGCTACGGCGGAGAAAATGAAGTTGGTGGCAGTGAGTTTCAGCGATGGCTTGAAAGAGTCCTTCAGGTTGGCGAGACTCATCTGGATGCCGCTCTCGAAAAGAATCAACACCAAGGTGACGGCTGAAAGGATGCTGCCAAGCAAGGTAAGTTTTTCTGAATCGACAAGGTGGGTGAGGGGGCCGATGGCCAATCCGATGATAATCAGGAAGAGCACGTCGGGGATCCTTCTTCTGCTAAAGATGGCGCTGAACAGATGCGCAGCGAAGATCAAGAGGCCGATGATGGCTATGATCAAGCCGATCTTGCTTGACGACAGACCTGTCGAGATGGTCTGGCTGATGGATTCGATATGGTCGGTTTCCCCCATAGATTATTCGTTGTCGATGATTTCCTCAAGTTTGTCCTCGATGCTGTTAGCCAAGGCTTTGCTGTTTTTCGTGAAACGTTTCTTGTAAAAACGGCTTACCATGTTGTCTTTTTCCAGGACGGGGACCATGATGGACGTGAAGATGATGCTGAAAAGGATGACTGCGAAAACGATGTTCTGAATGGTCTCCCCTCCGGGGATGCCCGCTTGCGCGGGCAAGGTGGCCAATACAGCTGCAGCCAGACCCTTTGGAAGGATACTAGCCATAAATGCCCTGTCGTCGGGCATCATATCCGATTCCTCGTTGCGGATGGACAACCTGACGATGGGGATGCGCAGCGCGAACAGCACCACGGTGAAGATGAGTCCGATGATGATCGGCCAGAACTGGTCGAGACGGATGGAGATGCCGATATAGATGAAAAAGAAAGTCTTCAACAGGAAGACGATCTCGCTAAACAGCTGCTTCTCGGTATCGTTCAGCTTGGCAGGTTCGCTCTTTAGCAACCTCTTGAAAAAACCGTTGTAGATCCTGTCGATGTTGGCCATGCCAATGCCAAATGCCAAGGAGGCGATGGCTCCGCTGAAGCCCAGCCACTCGTTGATGCCATAAACGATGAAGACAAAAGCGGGAGTGGTCAGGATGGAGTTTTTGACGTGACGCACTTTGTCAAGAATATACGACCAAAACACAGCCGCCAACAAGCCAATGATGCTGGCTAGGATGAAAGAGGAAAGGATCTGCCCCAGGACCCCACCAATGTTCATGGTGCCAGACTGGACCACTTGTAACAGTGCCAAGGCGAAGACGATGCACAATACATCGCTGAAAGCGGACTCCAGGATGAGGATCGTTCCGCTTTTCTTGCTGATCTTCAATTGGCTGACCATGGGGATGACCACTGCCGATGACGTTCCTCCAAGGATGGCACCGAGCATCAAGCTGGTGGCGATGTCTAGATGGGCTAGAAGGATGCCCAACACGGCAACGATGGCCATCGTGACGAAGAAGTTGATGGTGGTCAACTTCATGGTGCCTCCAATGGAGTTTAACAAGGTGTTGAAGTTGAGTTGCGTTCCGCTCTCGAAAAGCAGGATGACCAGCGTGACTGTGGTGAAGATGCTCCCTACCGAACCAAGTTGCGAGGGGCTGACCCATTGTAAAACGGGACCGATGATCAATCCGATGATCATTAGTAACAATACATCGGGAATGCGTTTGCGGCTGAAGATCTCAGTGAACAAATGCGCGGCGAAAATCAACAGGCCCAGGATGGCAATGGTCAATCCGGTCTTGTCGGAAACCCCCACATTATTGGCCTGAGAGACTACCTCCTGGACGGTCTCGGTGCTCGCAATGGAGTCAATGGATTGGATAATGGTGTCGGTGGTCATCTCAATGTTTTAGTCAACGATGACTTTTTCGGTCTTGTTGATGTTTGGGGATTTCACGTTGACGAAATAGATGCCGGCATTCAAGTCAAGGTGTAGCTCGATGGTTCCGCTGATGTTCTCCTGCTGACAGATGGTCTGTCCCATGCTGTTGAACACAGTGACGGTACAAGTCTCTTCGCCAAGCTCGATGTTGAAGTTGCCCTTGTTCGGGTTAGGATAGATGGCGCAGTTGTGTGAGACTTCCTCTTTGACTTCAGTGATGATGGTGGAGGCGGGGAGCACAATATAGTCGATCCACGCACAGTCATACCCGCTCTGCAAGGAAACATCTTTCGTGTATTCCCAACGGAGTTGGTGAGTTCCTGGAGTCAATGGGTACGAAGCTTGTGTCCATCCCACTTCGCCGGACCAGTTGTCCTTCTCCACGTTATCGATCTTGAAATGCAATTTGTCGTAGTTCGCTTCTGATGATACCTTATAATAAAAGCTCATCTCGCTTGCCGTTCCAACTTCCACAGTGATAAACAATGCCGAGGTCTCGTAATCGTTGATCGATGATGATTTGGCACAATACTGTCCTTCATACGGATTCTCTCTCACTACCGACCATGCGTAGATAGGACTCGTGCTTTGCCAGTTGAATGCACTGAAATTTCCTGTTTCAAAACTTTCTATGGACTGTCCAACAGGAAGATAATAGGAGTCTTCCAAAACATAGTTTTCAAATTGTTCAGAGTAATGGAATTCGTAAAGTGCTCCGTCTTGCACATTGGTTCCCAACATAAAAACAACGTCCACCAAAAACTCTTCGCCTGCCGCAATGTTGTTTAATACCCATGGCGAGCCTTCGGATACGATGATTCCTTCATGTAGGTTGATCAAGGTGAAAGTCGCTGTTGGTGCTGTCGTCCCACCATTGTTTTTAAAAGTGAAATGCACTGTTCCACTGTCGCCAGGGTTCAAAGCTTGTCCTGTTGTAGTTTCAAGTACTGTGCTGACCAATTCAAACTCAGGAGCAAATATCCTTGCGTTGAAATGGCTCTCCCAGCTGTCGGTGCCATCGGTGCAAGTGATGTTGAAACGAACGTTGGTGTTGTTCGGTACATTGTCGCTCACGGTGAAAGCAAAGGCGTTTTCGAGGGTGACGCTTTGGTTGCCGTCGACGTTGCCCACATTGACGGTGGTTTGGTTGATGGTGACGTGTTCGCTGTCGCAGCTCATGGTGGCTGTAACATTGGAGGCGTTGACACTGCCTATGTTTTTCAGCACCATGTTGAAAGCATAGTTGCCATCGAACTCGATCTGCGGGGTGTCTCCAATCAAGGAATAGCTGTCGTAAACGATGTATGGGGTGTTGCTCGGAACGGCCAACAACTCTACTTCCTGAGGCCAAGCGTTCACGCCGGTGACTTTCATCTTGAGGGTTCCCACTGCGGAAAGGCCGCCTTCAAAGGCGATCTCGGCAACGCCGTTATCGTCAGTCACGCCCATGGCAACAACATCGTCATCCATGTAGAGGACGCAGCGGAAGTTCTTCTGTCCCACGCCGTTGTCGTCGGTTACAGTGACTTCGATGGATTGTGTTCCGAGGACCACTTGATTGGGGTAGTCCACCGTGGCGTTGAAGGGCTCGTCGAGCCACACGTTGACGGCACCGTCGCCGAGGACGTTCATGTCGTAGAAGTTCCAGCGCAGGGCACCTTCCTCCCATTGTCCAGGGGCGTTCACCCAAGGAGCTGTCATGGTCTTGCCTTCGGAGATGGCGCAGCCTAGGAGACCGATACGGTCGTTGAATTGGGCGTCGGTCATCTCACGTTCGAGGTGGCATCCAGGTCCTTCGGTCTGTCCTTCGTTGAACCATCCGTAGCGTGAATTGCCGATGACGGCGACGGCGAAGTTCTGGATCTTCACCATCTTTTCGAGGATGCAGTTCTCATCGAAAGCGCCGCAGTCGCAACCTTGCGAATGGAAGAAGGTATAGTTGTGTGTGGTGCCATTGGCTCCCCAGAAGTCGTCGTTGGAGATGCCATACCAACCAGCAACATAGCCTGAGTTGGCGTGTCCATCATGATGCACGTAGCCCGTACCTTCATTAATGGCTTGTCGCAACAGGCTGCCGCTCCAGTTGCCTTGCTCCTCGTAGAGTTTGGTGAAGTTGTAATCCACGGGATAGCAAGTGGTGGTGTATCCGTTGTCGTCGCGGGTGCCAATCAGTAGCTCCAGGTAATCGGATCCGTTGGATTCAGGGCTGTCATAAAGATGTTCGCCACCGAAGACGACCTTCCTGAACTCGCCCAAAACGGGATTCTGCTGATACGACAAAGTCTTATGGATCATGTTGGCCAAGTCGGTGGTGTTCTGGAATGACATTCGGCTCATGCCGATCTCTGGCAAGAGGTCATCCTCTCCAGGCTCGCCGAAACGGTTGTTGCCGTTGTCGTTCCAAGTGCCGTCGAGGCCACAGTAATAGAGGTCTGCGGGGAGGTTGTTGCTCTCGTAAACACTGCTGGACTGCACAGTACAGTACAAGCCGCGGTAGGGGATAATGTCCACGTCGCCTCCCAGCACCACCATCATGATGCCGTTTTCTTGGTACTCTTGGATGATGTAGTTGCGTATCTTGTCTTGGTTGTCAAAGCCTTCTGTGGTGTTGTAGATGTCAGACACCGTGGCGATGCGGTTGTGCAACCCGATGGAGTTGTAATAATCGCAATATTCATTGTATGCCTCCACAAATTCGCTGCTGGTGATGATTAGCAGGTCGTAGCCGGTCACCTCTCTACCTTGGGTCTGGTACGAAGCCATCATCTCGGGGTTCTGGGCAAGGCGACGGACGCTGTTTTTGATGGCAGGGCTTCCCCACAGCATGGCGCTATGGCTTGACTTGGCCGGAGTGAGATGCACACGGACGGTGGCTTTCTTTGCGAACATCACCTTTCCTGAGGAGGGGATGTATTGTACTGGCGTGAAAGCGGAGAAAGCAAATCCATAGCCGTTCTTGTACTGTGTAGTTACTACACCATGGTTCTCAGCTGGATATGTGCTTTTTGAAGCGTATATGCTTTCGTCAATCACAAGCTCATGCTGCTTGAGGTCGTTGGTGGTTCTTGATGGCTGGTAAGGAAAGAGTTGATGGGTTCCTTCAAGCGTTTCAAAATCGGAAAGGATCACCTCGATGGATTCGGCTTCCTGTCCTTCGGGAAGAAGCAGGCTCACGCTTTTCCATGGAAGGCTGGGTTGCCCCATTAGCGCTGATTGCATACAGCCGTCAAACTGAACTTGTTCATAACCTCTGATGGAGTTGACGGTGGGCGTGTTGAAAGAGTAGTTCATCTCAACGGTCTGGGCGTGGAGAATAGCACAAATCGTTGAGAAAGCGATAATTAGAAACAGTTTTTTCATTATTATGACGTTTTGTGTTTGTTATTGTCTTCTGTTTTAGTTATAAAAAAGCGTGCAAAGATAACGATTTCCAATTTATTTTTCTACTTTTGCCCTTTAAAATCCTTGAAAATGAAAAAAATAAGAGCAGCCGTAGTAGGTTACGGCAATGTGGGGCGTTTTGCCCTGGAAGCTTTGGAGGCAGCCCCCGATTTTGAGGTGGCGGGAATCGTCCGTCGTAACGGTGATAAAGACAATCCGTTGGAGTTGTCTCAATACGAGGTGGTGAGCGATATTCGGAAACTGAAGGGTGTCGATGTGGCGATCCTTGCGTGTCCGACACGTTCTTGTCCCGAATATGCTAAGCAGATCCTTCCTTTGGGCATTAATACCGTGGATTCGTTCGACATCCATACCTCCATCGTGGATTATCGTCGCGAGCTGATGCCGATTAATAAGGAAACGAAGACCGTCAGCGTCATCGCCGCAGGCTGGGATCCAGGCTCGGATTCCATCGTCCGCACCCTGATGCAGAGCCTTGCCCCTAAAGGCTTGTCGTACACTAACTTCGGTCCCGGTATGTCGATGGGTCACAGCGTGTGTGTGCGTTCCAAGAAAGGGGTGAAAAACGCATTGTCGGTGACCATCCCGTTGGGCGAAGGCATCCACCGCCGCATGGTGTATGTGGAACTTGAAGACGGTGCCACGCTGGAGCAGGTAACCGCTGACATCAAGGCCGACCCGTATTTCGCCAGCGATGAGACCCATGTGTTTGCAGTGGATAGCGTGGATGCTGTTCGTGATATGGGTCATGGCGTCCATCTGGTTCGCAAGGGTGTCTCGGGAAAGACGCAGAACCAACGCATGGAGTTCAATATGTCCATCAACAACCCGGCTTTGACGGGACAGGTGCTGGTGAACGTAGCTCGTGCTACGATGCGTTTGCAGCCCGGCTGTTACACCATGGTGGAGATCCCCGTGATCGACATGCTGCCTGGCGAACGTGAGGATTTGATCGGACATTTGGTATGATGCGACGGATTTGGTTGGTTGGCTTTGTCGCCGCGCTCCTCGCAATGGCACTTGCCTCTTGCTCTGAACATCTGGGTAAGGTCGATGCGTTGCTTGAGCAGATGACCCTTGAGGAGAAATGTGGGCAGCTGACCTGTCCCATCGGCTTTGGCTTTTATGGAAAGGAGGGCGATTCGATATGGCTCTCTGAGTCGTTCACGGAGATGATGGACACATTGCCGTTGGGCTCCTGCTGGGCAGTGCTGCGTGCCGACCCGTGGTCACAAAAGACTGTGGAGACTGGCTTGCATCCTCGCGAATCTGCGAGGCTACTCAACATGATGCAACACCACGCGGTAGAGAATACTCGCCTTGGCATCCCCTTGCTGTTTTGCGAGGAGACGCCCCACGGCCACATGGCCGTGGGGACGACAGTGTTCCCTACAGGCATAGGACAAGCATCTACCTGGGATCCGGAGCTGTTGGAACAGATGGGCGAGGTGATGGGACGTGAGATCCGGCTGCAAGGTGGACATATCGGTTACGGGCCGGTGCTTGACATCGCTCGTGACCCACGTTGGTCGAGGGTGGAAGAGACCATGGGGGAGGATCCCTATCTTTCTGGCGTCCTTGGCACTGCGGTTGTCAAAGGAATGCAACGGCATGTAGTCGCCACCTTGAAACATCTGGCGGCATACGGCATCCCCGAAGGGGGACACAACGCCGCCACCGCTGATGTCGGTCCCAACCGCTTGATGAATGACTATCTGCCTGCCTTCGAGAAGGCAGTGAGGGAAGGACAGGCCGGCTCGGTGATGACTTCGTACAACACCATCGACGGTGTGCCGTGCTCAGCCAACAGTTGGCTAATGGAAGAGCTGTTGCGTAAGGCATGGAAATTCAACGGGGTGGTCTTCGCCGACCTCAACGCGATCAACGCCTTGTATGCCACGCATCGTGTGGCTGCTGATCCCGCCGAAGCGGCAGCCATGGCGCTGAAGGCGGGAGTTGACATCGACTTGGGCGGCTACAACTATGGCGGCTTCCTCAAGGAGGCTTTGCAAAGACGGCTGATCACAGAGTTGGATATCGACCGTGCAGTACGTCGTGTGCTGCAACTGAAACTCGACCTTGGCCTCTTTGAGAATCCATACGTGGACGAGACCTTGGCGGATACAGAAGTGGGCACGCCGGAAAATGCCCAGCTGGCCAAACAGGTGGCCTTGGAATCGGCGGTACTGTTGAAGAACGACGGCATCCTGCCTTTCGGCGACGCCATCAAAAAGGTGGCGGTCATCGGGCCGAACGCCGACAATATGTATAACCAGCTGGGCGACTATACCGCACCGCAAGACCCCGACCATGTCGTGACCATGCTCGAAGGCATCCGCGAAAAGGGTAGGGCGACGGTGCTCTATGCCAGAGGATGTGCCGTCCGTGACGAGGCGGCAGACTGGATCGAGGAGGCCGTGCGTGTGGCCAAGTCGGCAGATGCCGTGGTGCTGGTGATGGGCGGCTCTTCAGCCCGTGACTTCAAGACGAGTTACGAGGAGACGGGCGCTGCCATCGTTGACAAAAGAATTTCCGACATGGACTGTGGCGAGGGCTATGACCGAGCCACATTGAAACTTCTTGGAAACCAAGAGACCTTGATGCAACGCATCTATGCCCTTGGCAAGCCTGTCGTGACGGTCTATGTCCAAGGCCGACCTTTGGATATGAACCTCGCTGCTGAAAAAAGCAATGCGCTGCTGACGTTGTGGTATCCTGGCATGGAAGGCGGCTCGGCATTGGCTGACATCCTATGGGGCGATTACAACCCCGCAGGACGTTTGCCCATCTCGGTGCCGCGATCGGTGGGCCAGATTCCTGTCTATTACTCGCAGCCTTCCACAGGTGATTATGTGGAGGAATCGGCCAAGCCTTTGTTTCCTTTCGGATATGGCTTGAGCTATAGCCAATTCGAGTATGGCGAGCCGCAGGTGGAACGTATCGACAGTGCCGACACCTTCTATAGGGTCGCCTGCGAGGTGAGTAACCTTGGTCCTTTCGATGGCGACGATGTAGTGCAACTCTATATCCGTGACGAGGTGGCGTCCATCGCTCCGGCCTCAAAGTTGCTGAAAGGATTCCAGAGGATTCATCTCAAAAGTGGAGAATCCAAACAGGTTGTTTTCTGTCTTACAAAAAGGGATTTGTCAGTGTATAACAGCCAACAAGGGTGGAGTCTTGAACCCGGCTACATTACTGTCAAGGTGGGAGGGAGCTCGGATGTGCTCTGATCATCCCTGACGGTATTGCTCATCTAGGTTGAAGCCTTCGGGATGCTTTGCCTTTACATCTTTGTAATAATCCCAAATCTCAGCCAGGTCTTTCTCGTAGTCGCCAGTAGGATAGTAGATCCGCTCTATGCCGCAATACTTCTTCTTGTAGTCGATGAAGCCAAGCAGAATGGGTAAGTTGGCTCCTTCGGCGATGACATAGAAGCCTTTTTTCCAGTGGTTCACTTTCTTTCGGGTACCTTCGGGACAGATGATGAGATGGGTGTCTTTGTTTTTTCTGAACATTTCAATCATCTGATCTACAAGATGGTTCTGATGGCCGCGGTTGACTGGGATGCCTCCCATCTTTTTTAGGATCCATCCTACCACGGGCTTGAAGAACTCTTTCTTCATCATCACCTTGAACTTGTAGCCGTATTTCCAATAAAATCCCATGCCGACGAAAAAGTCGGCGATGGCGGTGTGAGGCGCCATGATGCAAACGGCATTGCCAAGATCGGCGGGGACTTCATTGACAGTCCGCCACCCGCCGATCTTGAGGCCTAGTCTTCCTATGGCTTTTTTGAGCCCCATTACCAGATTGCAGCACGCTCTTCGGGAGCGATATACATCTTGCTTCCTTCCGGGATGTTGAAAGCTTCATAGAAATGCGGCATGGAGCCGAGGGTGCGATTCACGCGGGCTTCCGCCGGCGAGTGCACGTCTTCCTTGATGCGGCGTTCAAGGGCCTTGTCACGGATGTTGTTGCGCCAGATGGTGCCATAGCTGATGAAGAAACGCTGGGCGGGGGTGAATCCGTCGATGTTTTGGTTGGCCTTGGCTTCATCGGTCATCTGATAGGCATCCCAAGCGATGTTGAGGCCGCCGAGGTCGGCGATGTTTTCGCCTAGTGTGAGCTCGCCATTGATATGGTTTCCACGAAGTTCAAACTCGTTGAACAGCTTGACCAGCTTTTGGGTGCGTTCCTTGAACTTGATGGTGTCTTCTGCACACCACCAGTCGTTGAGGTTGCCTTTTTCGTCATACTTGCGGCCTTGGTCGTCGAAGCCGTGGGTCATTTCATGGCCGATCACCACACCGATGCCGCCGTAGTTGACAGCGTCGTCGGCATTTTGATTGAAGAACGGAGGTTGCAGGATGCCCGCTGGGAAGACGATCTCGTTCATGTCGGGGCTGTAGTAGGCGTTGACGGTCTGGGGCGTCATGAACCACTCCTCCTTGTCAACGGGTTTGCCGATCTTGGCCATGTCAAGTTCGTTTTCGAAACTGATGAAGTTATGGAAGTTTTTGAAATAGGAATCGGGTGTGATCTCCAACTTGCTGTAGTCCTTCCATTTGTTGGGATAGCCCACCTTCACGTTGATGCATTCGAGTTTATGCAAAGCCTTGTCCTTGGTTTCCTCGCTCATCCAATCCAGTTGTTTGATGCGTTCTCCCAAGGCAATCTTCAAGTTGCCTACCAGATGTTCCATCCGCTCCTTGGCTTCGGCGGGGAAGAATTTCTCCACATAGAGTTGTCCAATGGCTTCGCCGAGGCAGTCGGAAGTCGCATTGAGCACGCGGCGCCAGCGAGGCTGCTGCACTTCCTGTCCGTAAAGATACTTGTTGTAGAAGTTGAAGTTTTCCGTGTCGAAGTCACTGCTTAGCATGGAGGCGCTTCCATGGATGATCTTCCACTTCAGGTAATCCTTGATGATTTGGAGGTCGGCATTGAAAATGATGCCGTCCATGGCGGCGATAAAGTCTGGCATCCCTACGTTAAGACTGCTGAACTCGAATGCGGGAGCGCCTGAATGGATGAAGTAGTCTCTCCATTTGAAGTTCGGTGTGGACTTTTGGAGTTCGACAACGCTGCGCATGTTGTAAATGCGGTCGGGGTCACGGCGCTCCACACGGCTCAGTGAGTTCTTGGCGAGTTGGGTCTCGAAGTCGAGGATGGCTTTGGCCTTTTCAGTGGCGGCCTCAGGTTCGACCCCAACGAGCTGGAACATGTTCGACACATGCTCAACATATTTGTCGCGCATCTCCTGGGAGGATTCCTCAAGGTAGTCGTCGCGGTCGGGGAGACTCAGCCCACCTTGGTAAAGATGCATGATCACCATCTCGGCGTTTTTCGGATCGGGGCTGCCTCCTGCATGGAAGAAGCCGCCAAATCCATTGCTGTGAAGGTCGCCCAACAGCGCGCCAAGGTCGGCTTTGTTATTGAGTGCATCCACTTGTTCGAAATAGGGCAGTAGCTCGATGTAGCCACGCTCATTGATGGCAACAGTGTCCATGCCTGTGTTGTAGAAATCGCGGATTTTCTGCGACATGCTGCCTTGGATGGCATTGGTGTCGTTCGATACTTCGTCGATGATGCCTTGAAGCAGTTTCTCGTTGCGCTGGTCAATCTCAGTGAAGGCGCCAAATGTGGTGTACTCCTCCGGGATGGGATTGTTCTTCAGCCAGTTGTTGTTGCAATAGCGGAAAAAGTCATCTGCTGGATTGATGTTTCGGTCCATGTTGCCCAGTTCGATGGCTGGATAGACTCCGTTGATTGGTTCGTCAGGTGTGTTTTTTGGTGCCTTTTCAGTGCAACCAGTAGCCATTGTGCAAATAATCGTCATGGCGATCATAATTTGTCTTCTCATTTTTTATCTGTTCTAAACTTCTTACTTCTAACTTCTGTCTTCTGTCTTCTATCATTCTCACAAATCCCCCTCTAGTTTCAACTCATTCTGAAGCTTCCTGAGCTCTGGATGGGCTTGGGCAAGCTTCTCGAATTTCTCTTTATCGGTATAGGCTTCGATCTCCGCTGGTTTCTCCATGACCTCGGGAATCAGATCATATTGGTTGTTATGGAGCGTGTTTTTAAGGTGGCTTCTCAAGGCGGTCATGCCATCGGTGTCGTTTTCGAACAGCTTGTTATCGACATGGAAGTGGATTTCCTTTTCTCCTTTCAGCTCGGGTTTGTATTTGCCCAGTCCCGCAGCAAAATTGGGGGATATTTTCTTGTATTTGTTTACGAATTCGTTCCATGAAGCCTCCAGCTGCTCTTGCGTAAAGGAAGAGTCCCATTTTGGTTCCTCTTCTTCATCCTTCTTGCTGGCTTGTTCCATGCTGTTGGTGATGGAGATGGTGCTGGTGCTGTTTCGCTGACGGGGACGGGTTTGAATTGGCTCGGTTGGTGTTTTTCCTTTGTCTGATTTGACTTCTTGGAGCGCTTCTCCGTTCTGTTTCCTGTCTTCCGTTTTGGCAAGAGTCTCCTTCGAAACTAGGTTTGTTTGGGGTTGTGGCGGATTAACTCCGCCTGACGTAGGGTTTGCCGTAGGTGTATTTGGCATTACTACTGTCTTCTGGCTTCTGTCTTCTGGATTCGTCATCTTCAATAGGCTCACCTCCAGGTGCAGACGCTTGTTGCTGGCGCTGCGGTAGTCGATGTCGCATTGGTCGTTGAGGTCCAATGCCCGTACCAGGAAGGGGAGGGAACAACGTTGCGACTGGGCGATGTAACGCTGGCGGAGCTGCTCGCTAACCTCCAGGAGTTGCGTTGTGGCGGGATCTTTGCTGACGAGCAGGCTCCTCAAGTGGTTGCCCATTCCAGTGATAAAATGCTGAGGTTCAAATCCTTTCCCTATGATGTCGTTGAGTATCAAAAGGATGTCGCTGGTGTTGCTTTGCAACAGGTCGTCAACAATCCTGAAATAGTAGTCGTAGTCGAGCACATTCAAGTTCTCGATCACCGAGGCATAGGTGATGGTTTTTCCTGAGAAGCTAACCATCTGGTCAAAAATGGAGAGGGCGTCGCGTAAGGCACCGTCGGCTTTTTGGGCGATGATATTCAACGCCTCCGGCTCGGCCTGGATGCCTTCCATGGCGGCGACATGAGCCAAGTGTTTCTCAATGTCTTCAATGGTAATGCGTTTAAAATCAAATATCTGGCATCTCGAAAGGATGGTCGGGATGATCTTATGCTTCTCAGTGGTGGCCAGGATGAACTTGGCATACGCTGGCGGTTCCTCCAAGGTCTTGAGGAAGGCGTTGAAGGCGGCGGCGCTAAGCATGTGTACCTCATCGATGATATAGACCTTGTATTGGCCTATCTGCGGAGGGATCCTGACTTGTTCCACCAAGTTGCGGATGTCTTCCACTGAGTTGTTGGAGGCGGCATCCAGCTCATAGATGTTGAACGAGGCATTGTTGTTGAAGGCACGGCACGACTCGCATTCGTTGCAGGCTTCCATGTTCTCGGTGGGATGGAGGCAGTTGATGGTCTTGGCCATGATACGGGCACAGGTCGTCTTGCCTACGCCTCGGGGACCGCAGAACAAAAACGCCTGGGCCAGGGTGTTGTTCTTGATGGCGTTCTTTAACGTGGTTGTGATGGATTGCTGGCCAACCACCGTGTCAAAGGTCGCCGGTCTGTATTTTCTCGCTGATACAATGAAGTTCTCCATGAGCGCTGCTTAGTGATTGAACCAACAAAGATAGACTTTTTTTTGCTGCGATTTGGGTTTTGTCCGCTTTTTTTCCTTACGTTTGCTCCATAATTGCCAAATTATGCTGATTCTTGTCTCAAGGATAACCAACAGGCTCCATTACACCTTCGACTTTGTCTTCCGCGACATGATGGGGGTGGAGATAGAGCTTACGACCGACAAGGCCTCCTTTAGGGATTTTGAAGGCCCGAAAATGAGCTATGGGGAGAATCCTCTTTGGGACGAGCCTTTCCAGAAAGCAGCCAAGTTGTTGTTTGAACGCGATATCTGCGAGCAGGATCTGAAACCAATTGATTTTCTGGATATCAAAGGCATTTTCCCGGTATATGGACAACGTTCCCTCATGCCTTTCGACGTGTTTGCGGCCACCTTCTATCTTGTTTCCCGCTATGAGGAATACCTTCCCCAGGTTCGCGATTGTTATGGAAGGTTCCAGCCCTCATCGTCTTGTCTTTACCAATTGGGCGTCTTGGCCAAGCCTGTGGTTGACATCTGGGTTTTGGAATTGGCAAAACGCTTGAACCTGGAAGTGTCTCCCCGGACAAGAAAGTATAGTTTTCAGGCCACATACGACATCGATGCCGCTTGGGCTTACCTCCATAAAGGCTTCTTTAGGACAACGGGCAGCTATCTGAAAGATCTGATGGCTGGCAATTTCAACGAGATCAAGCATCGAAATAGAGTGCTTTTCAAGCATGAAAAGGATCCTTTCGACAGTTTCGACCTGCAGTTTCAACTTCAAGAAGAGTTCCATCTGAAACCGATCTATTTTATTCATTGTGGCGACTATGACACCAACGACAAAAGCATCTCCATCAGAAAGGACGCTTTCAAGATGTTGATCAAACGCATTGGCGACCATGCCGATGTAGGAATCCATCCTTCGTTTTCGTCCTATTTGGATCCGGTGCGGCTTCATGAAGAGGTGGAGCGGCTTTCCCATGTGTTGAATCGCGAAGTCACTAAGAGCAGACAGCATTTTTTGAGGATGACATTGCCACGTAGTTATCAACGTCTTATTGAGCTTGACATAAAGGATGACTTTACCATGGGTTATGCTTCCCAGGTGGGCTTCCGGGCAGGTGTTGCAACCCCCTTCAAGTTTTACGATCTTGAAAACGACCTCTCCACTTCGCTGACCATCCATCCATTTGCAGTGATGGACGGCACACTTAAAGACTACTTAAATTATGGAATAAGTGATTCTTATAATGCGATAACTAAAGTGATAGATGAAGTAAGGAAAATAAACGGAACTTTCATCTTCTTGACCCATAATGAAACTCTTGGAGGCCAAAAACGCTGGCAGGGATGGCCTGAATTATATCGTAAAATACTGGAATACGGCGTATGATCTCCTATTTGACACACGATCGGATTGATAAGTCACGTTGGGACCGTTGTATCGCTCAAGCCTGCAATGGCAATGTCTATGCCTGGTCATGGTATCTCGATCAAGTTCATCTTGGATGGGAAGCATTGGTTGAAATGGATGGTGACAATTATTTGTCAGTCATGCCACTTACGTGCAAGAGGAAGTATTTGATCCGCTATCTGTGCCAACCCTTTTTTGTCCAACAATTGGGGGTTTTTTCACTTTATCCGGTTACTGTGGAAACCACACGTTCCTTTTTGGCTGCCATTCCAAAAAAGTTCAAGCTGGTGGAGATCCGTCTCAACGAACAGAACCCTGTTCCCGAGGATTTGAATGGAGTAGAGTTCCATCGGAATTATTTGCTGGATTTGAATCAAAATTATGGCACATTATCATCTAATTATCATGATAATACAAAACGTAATCTAAAGAAATCATTAAACTATGGTCTTAGGGTGGTGAAGGACGTTGATGTGAATTCGGTTGTAGCACTTTTTCGAGCAAACAAAGGTGCTTCAGTCTCGCATTGGAGTGACCTCGAATATGCTCGTCTTGAATCGCTGACAACAACTGCCATTTCTTCAAGTAATGCTTTCGTTTACGGTATACAAACTGCTATTGATAAGGAGATTATATGTGGAGCATTATTTATGATAAGCCACCAAAGAATCACTTTTTTGTTTTCTGGGAATAGTGAACAAGGGAAAGCTGCTGGTGCGATGACATTTTTAATAGATCAAGTTATCCATGAATATGCCGGAAAACCGATGGTTTTTGATTTCGAGGGCTCCGATGATGATAATCTTGCGCGTTTTTATAGCGGATTTGGAGCCCAAGCAGTAACCTATCCGGGATATTCTTATCGTCGCTTTTGATATCTTTTGAAAAAAAAGTTCTTTTTTCTTTTTTTCAACCGCTATTTGTTGTATTTTTGTGTCAAACTCTAGCATTATGATTGAAATTGTTAACCTTGAGAAAGAGGATAGTCTCTTTAACCACATTCTGTCAGAGATCCGTGACGCTGAGATTCAGCAGGATCGTATGCGTTTTCGTCGCAATCTGGAACGTATCGGCGAGATCATGGCCTATGAGATCAGCAAAACCATGCCTTACATGAGCAGGGAGGTGGTGACGCCTCTCGGTGTCAAGGAAGTGCGCGTACTTGCCGAGCAACCTGTGCTGGCAACCATCCTGCGGGCAGGACTGCCTTTCCACAATGGTATGCTCAACATGTTTGACGGTGCTGACAATGCCTTCATTGCAGCATATCGCAAGTATGACAAGGACGACGACTCTGAGATCCGGGTGGAGTATTTTTCCTCTCCTGACTTGAACGACAGGATACTGATTCTCAGCGATCCTTTGCTGGCAACGGGTGAGTCGCTGGTGAAGACCATCGATGGTCTTTTGGGCGATTATCAAGAGCCGAAACACATCCACATTGCTGTTGCGGTGGCCTCTTCCGACGGCTTGGAACATGTGCAACGCCGTATGTCGCGCAAGCCGGTCACGATCTGGGTCGGCTCGGTCGATGATGAACTCACGGCTAGAGCCTATGTGGTTCCCGGACTGGGCGATGCTGGTGACCTTGCCTTTGGGGCAAAGCATAGTTAATCAAGGTTTTATGTAAAATACCAAAAGGATGAGTCGTGACGGTTTCGGATCCAAGTTAGGGATCATCGCCGCAGCAGCTGGATCTGCTGTTGGTTTGGGAAATATTTACCGGTTTCCATGTGAGTTGGGCAATAATGGTGGAGGAGCATTCCTTTTGGTGTACCTATTAATAATTTTAGGCCTTGGAGTGCCCGTGATGCTCAGCGAGTTTGTCATCGGTCGTCGCACACAGCAAAACCCTATTGGTGCCTTTCGGACGCTGAGACCGAAGTCGGGGTGGCCTCTCATCGGTTATATGGGAGTTGCCTGTGCGTTGGTCATCATGGCATTCTATTCCACGGTGGCCGGCTGGACTCTGGAATATATCGTGAAGGCGGTTGGCAACCAGTTTCATGACAAGGATTTGGGTACGATAGAGCAGGAGTTTGCCGCATTCCATGATATAGGCTGGAAAAACGTGATGTGGCAGGGGATCTTCATCTTCCTGACCGCCTTTGTGGTCTTTAAGGGAGTTGCCAACGGAATTGAGAAGTATTCGAAGGTCTTGATGCCTTTGCTGGTACTGATACTCATCGTTCTGGCGGTCCGTTCTCTCACGCTGCCCGGTGCTGGTGAAGGTGTGTCGTTTTTGTTCAAGCCGGATTTCTCCAAGATCACGGGGTCGGTGTTGATCAGTGCATTGGGGCAGGCGTTTTTCTCGCTCAGCATGGGTATGGGTGTGCTTATCACATACGGTTCCTATATCAGTAAAAAGGACAACCTCACGACGACAGCGTTGTCGGTCACGCTTTCCGACACTCTTGTGGCAGTGCTGGCTGGCGTCGTGATTTTCCCCGCAGCCTTCTCCTTCGGTGTCCAGCCTACGGCAGGAATGGGTTTGGTGTTCAATACTCTTCCGATGATTTTCAATCAGATGCCAGGAGGCTATTTTTTCTGCATCATCTTCTTTGTCCTCCTTGCAGTGGCCGCTCTTACTTCCACCATCTCGTTGCTGGAGGTCATCGTTGCCTATCTTGTCGAGGAACTGCGTCTCTCTCGTCGTTGGGCCACGGTCATTGCCGCTGTAGCCTGCATGGCGGTCGGAGTGTTTGCTTCCCTCAGTTTGAAGACCGGATCGGGATTCAACATAGGAGGACGTTCATTCTTCGATTGCCTCGATTTCGTCTCTTCCAATATCCTGCTTCCTGTCGGCGCCTTCTTCATTGTCCTCTTTGTCGGCTGGATCCTTGGCAAGACGAAGTTCTTCGAGGAGGTGACAAACGGCGGACAGCTGAAGCTCTCTGTCAAAGGGATTATCTATTTCATCATCAAGTTCTTGGCTCCTATCGCCATCGCGGTGATCTTCATTACGGGTTTGCTTTAGTAGGTGACGTACCGCTCCAATAAGGGGTTGACGTCTCCAATGATGCTGCATAGCTGTGCCCAATCTTTGATGAATCCTCTGCGCTCGCGGTGGTTGACGATGGCTTTTACTTGTTCGTATTCCAGATAGGGATGTCGAAGTAGGCTCTTGAATGCGTCTTGGTTGACATTGATTTTATTGATATCCCGATCGTTGAGAAGAATATAGGGCTGGATGGTCTCAAAACGAGTGCTGTCCATGCCTTTGATCTCATAGAGTTGATCCGTAGTGACAAAACCGCCTAGACGGTCGCGATAGCGTTGGATACGGCTTGCCATGACCTCCCCGATCTGAGGAAGGGCAATCAGGGCTATGGAATCGGTGCTGTTGAGTTCGATTGGCTCGATGGCTTTTTGGGGGATGGTTGATGCCATTGTAATAGCAGTTTCTTTGGTGGGTGAAGCCCTTTTGGTGGCATTCATATAAGTTGTTTTCTTGCTGGAATAGTCTTCTTTTTTATTGGTTTGCGAAGGTGCGTCAAGCTTGGTCTCGATTTCGGCCCTGTGACGCTGTTTTTCAACTGCAGCTTCCTGTATGGCAAGCAGGGAATCCAGGTTGTGGAAGGCTCGGCGTTCTTCTTTGGTTAGATGCATTACGGGTCGGAAGATGCTGAATCCAAGCAATATCACGATGATTGTCAATAGGTTGATGACGGCAATGCGTTCCCCTTTGTTGAGAATGATGAAGCCTTTGTTGAAGTATTTTTTCGAGGATGCCATGTTGGGATGATATCGTTGCCGCAAAGATATAACAAATGTTATAAATATTCCAAAAATATTATATTAAATTCAACAATCATCAAATAATTGCGAGTATTAGTGCGAAAAGTGCTATCTTTGCATCCAATATGAAAACGATGAACAAGAAACTATTGATCATACTGGGGCTGCTGTTGGCATGGGCGTTTCCTTCCCAGGGGGCCTATTTGCTGATTCCGATGGACCAGACCCAGACGAACCATCTCAAGGCATACGGGGTGGCGTATTTCGTGTTGGAGCGTGAGGTGGAGATCAGCTGGTTGTTGAATTACAAGGGAGGCAGCTATTTGATTCCTTACCATGAGATGTTTGAGAAGGAGTGCAAGATGCGGAATGTGTCGTATCAGGTGATTGCCGATGCCCAAGCGGATGCGATCCTTGCCCAGATTGCGGATCCTGGTGTCAACATGGATGAGATGAAATTGCAAAAGGTGCCTCGCGTTGCTGTATATGCGCCAAAGAACTCCTTGCCTTGGGATGATGCCGTGACACTGGTGCTTACCTATGCCGAGATTCCATACGATGTGGTTTATGACGATGAGGTGTTGCAAGGGGTGCTGCCTTCGTACGATTGGTTGCATTTGCATCATGAGGACTTCACGGGACAGTATGGCAAGTTTTGGGCACGTTACCATAACTATCCTTGGTATCAAGAGGACGTAAGGCTGCAGGAGGCCACCGCTGCCCGATGGGGATTTGCCAAGGTGTCGCAGTTGAAGTTGGCCGTAGCCAAGAAGATCCGTGAGTTCGTTGTAGGTGGCGGCTACATGTTTGCCATGTGTTCGGCTCCAGACAGTTTCGACATTGCCTTGGCTGCCGAGGGGCTTGACATTTGCGATTCGATGTTCGATGGCGATCCGATCCGGCCAGGTGATCCTCAGCGTTTGAATTACGACAACTGCTTTGCTTTCACTGACTTCTCGGTTTCGACCAACCCTCAGGAATACGAAGTGTCCAACATCGATGTTCCAGTTGAGCGCGCCCGCACTGTCAAGGAGAGCAATGATTTCTTTTTACTGTTTGATTTTTCCGCCAAATGGGATCCGGTCCCCACGATGCTGACCCAGTGCCACGAGCGTTTGGTGAAGGGCTTTATGGGACAGACTACCGCGTTCAGAAAAGCGTTTGTCAAGCCAAGCGTCGTCGTATTGGGTGACAATGCCGCGTTGGAAGAGGACAGGTATATCCACGGGAATTTCGGGAACGGATTCTGGACCTTTTTAGGGGGGCATGACCCTGAGGATTATAGGCATATTGTGGGTGATCCGCCTACTGAATTGGATATGGTTCCCAACTCTCCGGGATACCGTCTCATATTGAATAATATCTTGTTTCCTGCAGCGAAAAAAAAGGAGCAGAAAACTTAAATATTTACAAAACCTGCATTTTGTTGTGGCGACTATCGGATATTTTTTATAAATTTGTCCCCTTGATTTATTAGTAATTTTTGTTAAACATTTATAACTACTATGAAAAAGTACTTGTTCAGTGTATTGGCGCTTCTTCTCGGTATCGGCATGCTTCATGCCAATCCTGTGGATGAGAGTGTGGCCAGGAAGGTGGGTCGGCAATTTGCCCAAACCACCATGCAAACCAGAGGTGGTGACCTCGAACTCGTTTATGCTCCTGTTTCCGAAAGAGGAACAGCAGTGTTCTATGTTTACAATGTGGGGCAGGAAGGTTATGTCGTTGTTTCAGGTGACGACTACTATCGTCCGATTATCGGTTATTCCAAGTCGGATCCTTTCGATCCCACCAACCCTGGATTGGCCTATTATCTCAGAACCATCCAGTCGGGTCGCAACAAACTCACTGGAACCCCTTCGCCTGACATCGCGGCGGAATGGGAGATGGTGATGAATGAAGGCCGTTTGATGTCGAAGAACGGCGGCCGTATGGTGGATGTTCTCGTGCAAACCAGATGGAACCAGAATTATCCTTATAACGCTATGTGCCCCGCATTTGCTGGTGGTCCTGGCGGACATTTTTACGTGGGTTGTGTGGCAACAGCCATGGCCCAGATAATGAAGTATTGGAACCATCCGCTTCAGGGACAGGGATCGCATACCTACACTTCGGAAGCACATCCCTATACTGCACAACATCCCGTTAACATTCCTGCAATCACATCTACCGCCAACTTCGGTGCTACGACCTATGATTGGGATAATATGCCGAATAGTGTTTCGAGCTCTTCTCCTGCAGAGCAAATCAACGCTGTAGCCACATTGTCGTTCCATTGCGCAGTCGCTGTTGATATGGATTGGGACTATGACGGATCCGGTTCGAACTCTCAGTTGGCTTCCCAAAGAATCTCTCAATACTTTAGATATTCAAACGCTGCATCGTATCAGAGAAGAGCGAATTTCTCGGCTCCGGTCTGGGCTCAGAAAGTGAAAGAGTCACTGGATATGGGGTGGCCACTGCTTTATTCCGGTGTGGAAGAAGGAGCTCCTTATGGTCACGCTTTTGTCCTTGACGGTTATGATGACAATGATATGTATCATTTCAACTGGGGATGGAGCGGCAGCGGCGACGACTGGTTTACTTTCGAAACCCAGGACTATCATGTGGGTGATGGCGCTGTCTTCAATTTTGCACCTGCAGAAGTTTACAACAACACGCCTCAGGCACCGACCGGACTTTCAGTCACTCCTGCTGCTAACAACCAGTTGAGTGCTACGCTGACATGGACAAATCCTTCCAAGAGCTTGAACAATTCCAATATTTCCAGCATCGATCAAATCGTCATCATGCGTGGAGGTGAGATCATTGGCACAATAGACAATCCTACTCCTGGTGCCCAGATGTCTTTCGTGGATGACCAAGTTCCTTGCTATGACATTTATCAATATCATGTCTATGCAGTGGTTCAAGGTGCTCATGGTAAGACCGTTCATAGCGAATCTGTCAGTTTTGGCCCTACTTGCAACTGGACCATTATGATGACATCCTCGCATGTCCAGGGATGGCGTGGCGGTTCTGTGTCGATTTACAATGCCGCTGGTAGTTTGATCAAGACTTGCACGACAACCAATGCCAGCCCATCGTCTGTTATGGCTTCGATCCCGGTCGGTCGTGTGTATTTCTCTTGGAATACGCCTACCGCTGAGGTTGCTAACATGAACATTGTGATCAAAGACTCTCAGAACAATCAAGTTTATCAGTACGCTGGCTCTTCCAATGACCTGCCTGAGGGAGTGTTTTTTGAGGCCAACAATGGTTGCGGCAACGAACCTGGTATCGGCCTGCCGACGAATCTTCTGGCCTTGCGCGATGAAACGAATCCCAATGACATCCTCGTGTCATGGGATGGCGTTGATGAAGAAGGCTATGGTTACAACATCTATCGCGACAACGTGTTGCATCGCACGGTGATTGACGGCACTTCTTTTGTTGACCATAATGTTCCGGAAGGCGGCCATTGCTACTATGCCGTTTATCTGAGCTATGGCGGTGAGAATGAAGGTCAGTCGAACGAATCGTGTGCAAACGCTGGCGAAGGCTGCAATCCTCCAACCAATTTGGATGGTGAGGTGGCCCTTGTGGGTACTCAGTACAAAGTCAACCTGAGATGGGAAAAGCCCGAGGTGTTTGATGGACTTTCAGGTTATTACATCTATCGTAAGGCTGAAGGAGAAGAGTACAAACGTATCAAGACTACGGGATCCTCGGCTACCTCCTATACTGACGGCGCATTGACCGCTGAAGGTGTTTATTACTATAAGGTGGTTGCCTACTATCATAGCATCGAATGCTATTCCGCTCCTGCACACTGGATCGGTGATGACAATCAGTTCTATCTGAGCGTTTATTGGTCGCCCACTGGCGTTGAGGAATCGCTTGCCCACAGCATCAAGCTCTTCCCGAATCCCACCAAGGACAGTTTCACTGTGGAGGGAGAAGGTCTTCAGAGCGTGATGGTGTACAATACCGTCGGTCAGTTGGTTTACAGCAGACTTTGTGATGGTGACAATGCAGTCATCGAACTTGGCAATGTGGAGTCTGGCCTTTATATGGTCAAGATCATCACGGCCAATGGTGAGACGACAAAGAAACTCTCTGTGACTCGTTAAAGGAGTCGGGAGACAAAATAATAAAGGCGGGGCCTGCATGCAGGCCCCGCCTTTTTTCATGTTTTGATTTACTGGATTATTTCCTTTCCCAGACCTCAAACCGATAGGAATAGTCCACCTGTGGATCGTCGTCGATGACTTCCAACTCAATGAGGTTCCAGTTTTCGAAGTTGATGTAAGGGAAATAGGTGTCGGCCTCAAACTCTTTGTCCAAACGGGTGAGGTAAAGCTTGTCGGCTTTGGGCAGGAACTGTTCATAGATGCTGCCGCCACCCATGATGAAGACTTCCTCTTCGTCTTTGACAAGGTCAAGGGCTTCGGGGATCGAGGTGGCGAGTTCGTAGCCTTCGGGGGCTTCGTCCAAACGGTCGGAGATGATGATGTTACGACGGTTGGGCAAGGCCTTTTGTCCAGGAAGGGAGAGCCATGTGTTGTGGCCCATGACGACACAATGTCCCAAGGTCACTTTCTTAAAGTGCTTCAAGTCGTTGCTGTTGTGCCAGATAAGCTGGTTGTTGATGCCGATGGCGCGATTTTTGGCCATCGCAACAATGATTGATATTGTCATTTTATTGTCCTTTCGTAGGGACAGACCTTCGTGTCTGTCTGGATTATTATTGTCCTATACCGAAACCTCGCCTTTGATTGCGGGGTATGGGTCATAATTAATTAAGGTAAAGTCCTCGTATTTGAAGCTGAAGATGTCTTTCACTGCGGGGTTAAGCAGCATGGTGGGTAGCGGACGAGGGATCCTTGTCAGCTGGAGTTGAACCTGTTCGATGAGGTTGTTGTAGATGTGTACGTCGCCGAAGGTGTGTACGAAGTCGCCGGGTTGCAGGTCGCAGACCTGTGCCATCATCATGGTGAGGAGGGCGTAGGAGGCGATGTTGAATGGCACTCCGAGAAACACGTCGGCGCTGCGTTGGTAGAGTTGGCATGACAGCTTGCCGTTGGCCACGTAGAACTGGAAGAAGGCGTGGCAAGGCGGCAGCGCCGCCTTGTGCGCCGCCACGTTGGCGGCGAAATCCTTCTCGTGCTCGTCGGGGAGCACGGAAGGATTCCACGCACTGACAATGTGCCTTCGGCTATTGGGATTCTCTTTGATGCTTCTCACCACCTCGGCGATCTGGTCGATGCCTTCGTTGTTCCAGTTGCGCCACTGCGCACCGTAAACAGGTCCCAGGTCGCCGTTCGGGTCGGCCCACTCGTCCCAGATGCTGACCTTGTGGTCGTGCAGGTAACGGATGTTGGTATCGCCGCTCAACAGCCACAGCAACTCGTAGATGATGGATTTCAAGTGGACCTTTTTCGTGGTGACCAAAGGAAACCCCTCTGAAAGATCGAACCGCATCTGGTAGCCGAACACGCTGATGGTGCCGGTGCCTGTGCGGTCGCCCTTCTGGATGCCGTGGTCGAGGATGTGCTGGAGCAGGTCGAGGTATTGTTTCATAGAAGTCAGAAGACAGAAGTTAGGAGTTTTGTTCGGGGGTGTGTTTGTATTTAAATAGGATGGCGAAAAGGATGCCTACCACCAGGGCGAAGGCGGCGAAGATATACCATGCAGTGGGCCAGTCGCCAACAGTGAACCACACTTCCTTTCCATCGATGATCTTGCTTGCCGAGTGGGTGAAGCGGTTGACGATAGCCTGAGCGCAAAGTGATCCCACCGTGGCACCGAAACCATTGGTCATCATCATAAACACGCCTTGGGCGCTACTGCGGATGCTTACGTCCGTATTTTGATCAACATAAAGGGATCCGCTGATGTTGAAGAAGTCGAAGGCCACGCCATAAACGATCATGGAGAGGATGAAGAGCACGAGTCCAAATCCCGTTGGGTTGCCGGCGCCAAGGAAGAAGAATCTCAAAGCCCATGCGGCAAAGGCGATAATCATCACCTTCTTGATGCCGAACTTTTTCAGGAAGAAGGGGATTAGGAGAATGCACAACGTTTCAGACACCTGCGAGATGGAGGATAGGAACACGCTGTTTTTCACGGCAAAGGCACTGGCAAACTCGTCCGAATAACCGAACGACTCAAGGAACGGGGTCGCAAATCCATTGGTCACCTGCAGGCACATGCCCAAAAGGAACGAGAAGATGAAAAAGATGCACATCTTAGAGTCCTTGAACAGCGAGAAAGCACGCAGTCCGAAGGTATCGACAAATGACTTGCTCTGCACATTCTTGTTGACAGGGCAGTTCGGCAGCGTGAAGGCATAGACGGCCAAAATAAGGCCCCAAGCGGCAGAGACGAACAACTGCTCATAACCGTTTTTAAAACCCGTGAAGTTGACGATCCACATTGAAAGGATGAAGCCGATGGTGCCGAACACACGGATGGGAGGGAAGGCCTTCACCGTATCCAGACCAGCTTGGGTCAAGGCGTTGTATGACACGGAGTTGCCCAAGGCGATGGTCGGCATGAAGAAGGCCACACTGATGGCATAGTAGGGGAATAACTGGCCGAAGGTGACCTCGTTGCCGTATTTCATGCCCATGTATCCCGCCAGTGCCATGAACACGGCGGCCAGGAAATGGCAGATCCCTAGCAGTTTCTGAGCAGGAATCCAACGGTCAGCTACGATGCCCATCAAGGCGGGCATGAACAGGGAGACAATGCCTTGGATGGCGAAAAATTTTCCGATGTTAGCCCCCATCCCGATACTGCCGAGATAGATGCCAAGTGAACAGAGATACGCTCCCCAAACGGCAAAGATCAGGAAGTTCATCACGATCAGTCTGAATTTGATACTTTTCATATTTTTGAGAATTTAGAATGCAGAAGTAAGAATTAAGGATTTTTGGAGTTGATGAGATCACGGAGCTCAGCTGCCTTTTGGTAGTCTTCCTCCTCGATGGCCATCTGAAGCAGTTTCTGAAGCTGTTCGAGTGTCAAGTTCTCAAACGTGTCGTGTCGGCTCAGGAACTCGTCGAAGCTGCCTCCCAGTGCTCCTTCGTCCTCTTCCTCAGTGCCCGTCGTCTCTTGCTCGGGATCGCCTTCCAGGTCTTTGACCTCATCCATCTCGATGCTTGCCTCGTCCATGACGCTCTCGTATGCTGCGATGGGGCAGCCGAAGCGTACCGCCAGGGCGATGGCGTCGGAAGGACGCGCGTCGATCATGGTGATGTCGTCTCCTTGTTTGCAGACCAGCATGGCATAGAACACGCCTTCGCGAAAACGTGTGATGACAACCTCCATCAAGTCGATGCCGTAAGTCTCGGCAAACTTCTTGAACAGGTCGTGGGTGAGGGGACGGGAGCTTTTCATGTCTTCCAAGCCCAAAGCGATCGACTGTGCCTCGTTATTGCCAATTACAATAGGCAATCGGCGCATCGAATGCTTGTCGCCCAATATCAATACATACGCACCGCTTTGCGATTCGCTGTACAACAATCCTTTGATTTCAAGTGCAATTTTATTCATTTTCAAAATGATAGGAGAAGCAGGGGCCTTCTCCTCTTCAAAGGACAAAAGTAGAGACATTTCTTGACTTTTCCAAGAAAAAACCGTCTATGACAATTTTTTTAAAAAATGCTTTTTCTTTAAGGGATTTGTTCCTAATTTTGTCTGCTTAAAGTGATTTTGAAATCGCATAAACTTGAAATCTTAAAATCGTTGTATAATTAAATTAAACATTTATGAGTCTTTCAATCGTTTATTGGGTGTTGGCTGCCTCTATTTTGGCGCTGGCATTCGCTTTCTTCTTCTACAAGTCCATGATGAAAGAAGATGAAGGCACCGATTTAATGAAGAAGATCGCCGCGCACGTCCGCAAGGGCGCCATGGCCTACCTGAAGCAACAGTACAAGGTGGTCATCATCGTCTTTATCGTGTTGGCGATTGTGTTTTTCGTCATGAGCCTGTTCCATCTGCAGAACGGCGTCGTGTGGTTCGCCTTCCTTACTGGCGGTTTCTTCTCCGGTCTGGCAGGTTTCTTCGGAATGAAGACGGCCACATACGCCTCGGCTCGTACGGCCAATGCTGCCCGTCGTTCGTTGAACAGCGGCTTGAAGGTCGCCTTCCGTTCGGGTGCCGTGATGGGTCTTGTCGTGGTGGGTCTCGCCCTGCTCGACGTCTCTGTCTGGTTCCTGGTCTTGAAAGGCACCAAGCTGCTTGAGATGGTGGGAGCCCAAGCCGATCTTGTGACGATCACCACTACCATGCTGACCTTCGGTATGGGTGCTTCCACTCAGGCTCTGTTCGCCCGTGTGGGTGGCGGTATCTACACCAAGGCCGCCGACGTGGGTGCCGACCTCGTAGGTAAGACCGAGTACAACATCCCCGAGGATGACCCGCGTAATCCTGCTACCATTGCCGATAACGTCGGTGACAACGTCGGCGACGTGGCAGGTATGGGTGCCGACCTCTATGAGTCATACGCTGGTTCTATCCTGGCAACCATGGCCTTGGGCGCTTCCGCTTTCGCCACTGCGGCCACTCAGAGTGCCGCCGGTGCCGAGATGCAGCTGAAAGCCGTGTTCGCTCCCATGCTGATTGCCGCCGCAGGTGTGCTCCTTTCATTGATTGGCATCTTCCTGGTTCGTACCAAAGAGAATGCTGGCATGAAGCAATTGCTTGGTGCGTTGAGCCGTGGCACGAATACAGCAGCTGTGTTGATCGCCGCTGCAACGTTTGGCATCATGTATTTCCTCTTCGGAAAAGAGACGGGTGCCTACGCCAATATGTGGTGGCAGACCTCGCTCTCCGTGGTTGTTGGCTTGTTGGCAGGCGTGATCATCGGAAAAGCTACAGAATATTATACTTCACAGAGTTATAAACCTACCCAGAAAGTGGCCGAGAGTTCCAAGACGGGACCCGCCACGGTGATCATCTCCGGTCTGGGTCTGGGTATGCTTTCAACAGCCATCCCGGTCATCACCGTAGGTGTGGCTATCGTGTTGGCTTATCTTTGCGCCAATGGATTCAACATTGAATTCACTGCCGTCAACCTTTCGAGAGGTCTCTATGGTATCGGTATCGCTGCCGTGGGTATGCTCTCTACATTGGGTATCACACTGGCTACCGACGCTTACGGTCCTATTGCCGACAACGCTGGCGGTAACGCCGAGATGAGCGGCCTCGATCCTGAAGTCCGCAAACGTACCGACGCTCTTGACGCTCTCGGCAATACCACTGCCGCCACCGGTAAGGGCTTCGCCATCGGTTCCGCTGCTCTGACAGCTCTCGCATTGTTGGCATCGTATGTCGAGGAAATCAAGATCGCCTTGCTGCGTGTCGGTGAGGCTACGATGGATATCGGTGAAAGAATTGTTGACACGGCAAGTGCTTCGTTGATCGACTTCATGGAGTTCTATCAGGTGAACCTGATGAATCCTGTCGTTCTCGTGGGTATCTTCATCGGTGCCATGATGGCATTCGTGTTCTGCGGCATGACGATGAACGCCGTGGGACGCGCTGCCCAGAAGATGGTTGAAGAGGTGCGCCGTCAGTTCAGCACCATCAAGGGTATCCTTGAAGGCAAGGCTGAACCTGACTATGAGCGTTGCGTTGCCATCTCCACCAAAGGTGCCCAGCATGAAATGCTCGTGCCTTCCATCCTCGCCATCCTTGTCCCGATTCTCACAGGCTTGATCCTTGGTGTTCCTGGTGTCCTCGGCCTGTTGATCGGTGGTCTCGCCACTGGCTTCGTGTTGGCTGTGTTCATGGCTAACTCAGGCGGTGCTTGGGACAATGCCAAGAAGTATGTCGAGGAAGGCAACTTCGGCGGTAAAGGCTCTGACAACCACAAGGCTACCGTTGTTGGCGATACCGTCGGCGATCCGTTCAAGGATACGTCAGGACCTTCGCTGAACATCCTCATCAAGTTGATGAGCATGGTGAGCATCGTGATGGCCGGATTGACCGTCACTTGCCACCTGCTGTAAGAAGACAGAAGTCAGAAGTAAGAAGTTAGAATCCTATTCTCAAAAAGCTTCTTGCTTCTTACTTCTTACTTCTGGAATTTGGGGGATTTGCCATTGACAAATCCCCCAAATTCTAGTATCTTTGCAAATTCTTACTACTTTCTTCTGTATTCTGAAAAATGGAATCTCTACCGGCATTATTCTCCGACCTTGCTTTGATCCTGATGACCGCTGGTATCACCACCGTGATCTTCAAGTGGTTGAAACAGCCTGTGGTTCTGGGTTACATCATCGCTGGTTTTTTGATCGGTCCCAACTTTGAGTGGTTCCCGGTCATCAACGACCACACCAGCGTAGAGACCTGGAGTGAGATCGGCATGGTGTTCATGCTCTTCGGTATCGGATTGGAGTTTAGTTTCAAAAAATTGAAAAAGGTGGGGGGGACTGTTGGCATCACCGCACTCACCGAACTGGTTACCATGTGCGTCGTGGGTTTCTTGTTGGGCAAGATCTTGGGATGGTCGCAAATGGACAGTATCTTCCTTGGAGCCATGCTTTCGATCTCATCCACTACGATTATCGCCAAGGCTTTTGAGGATATGAAGCTGTATCGTGAGAAGTTCAGCGGCAATGTCATCGGTGAGTTGGTGGTGGAAGACTTGGAGGCCGTGTTGCTCATGGTCGTCCTTTCCACTTTGGCTGTGAGTAAGACCTTTGATGGCATGCAGTTGATGTACAGTATGTTGAAGCTGGGATTTTTCCTGCTGGTATGGTTTATCGGTGGCATTTTCCTGGTGCCTACGGTCTTGCGATGGGCTAGAAGGTTTATGTCGGAAGAGACGTTGACGGTATTCTCGGTAGGCCTTTGTTTCATGATGGTTGTGTTGGCCAATCTTGCGGGGTTCTCTTCAGCCTTGGGCGCATTCATCATGGGTTCCATCCTGGCAGAAACGCTGGAGGCAGAGATGATACACAAACTCACGACCCCGATCAAGAACCTCTTCGGTGCGGTGTTTTTCGTGTCGGTAGGTATGATGGTGGATCCGCATATTCTGGTGAGTTACTGGAGGCAGATCTTGGTCATCACCATTGTGTTGGTCTTGTTCAAGCCTTTGAGCAATGTGGTGGGTCGTCTTATCGCTGGTTTGGGATTGAAACAGGCCATACAAGGTGGATTTTGCTTCAGTCAAATTGGCGAATTCTCTTTCATCATTGCTGCATTGGGTCTTAGCTATGGTGTCATCGACGAGTTTCTGTATCCCATCATCGTCTCGGTGTCCATCATCACCACCTTTCTTACTCCATATGCCATCAAGGCTGCACTTCCAACATATCGTTGGGTGAGCGGCCATTTCCCTAAGCATTGGCTGAACCATCTCGAGAACAAGGAAAGAGGTATCAAGGTGAAGAGTGGCAAAAAGGTGAGCATGGCCAGCTTCGTCGGGCGCCAGTTCAAGCATATCATTGTCTATGTCGCCATTGTCATTGCGGTGCTGTTTCTTTGTTTCTGGGCGGGATCCGTCATCATGGATTACGTGCCGGGTGTATGGGGCAACGCCATCAGTGCTGCTGTCACCTTAGTGCTGGTGTCGCCTTTTCTTTGGGCTATTGGATTCCGTCATACGTTGGTCAAGACTACGAAGAAGTTGATGGAAAACAGCCGTTTTAACAAGACTTTGATCCTGTCGATCTTCATCATCCGTTTTATCATCGTGTGGATTGTCGCTACTTCCGTGCTGCGTCATTATTTTAACGCTTCGTTTTGGTCGCGTTTGAGTGTGGGGGCGCCATATTTCCGTTTGATCAACATTGGCTTCGGATTGATATATGCAGTGATGCTTCGTGTGCTGAGTCCGGCGATGAAGTTCCATAAACGCATTGAAGAACGGTTTACCGACAACCTCAACAAGCGTCAGTCGTCCCAAGTGTTCGCTATCCCTGAGATCCTGCAAGAGAATTGCCATTTGCAGAAGATGACACTCAGTCCCGACAGTGTGTATTCCGGAAGGCTGATCAAGGACACGGATTTCCGCGACAACTACAATGTGAGCGTGGTCAGCGTGGAACGGGGGAAGCAGCTTTATGAGCTCCCCAAGTCCGATTTCCAACTTTTTCCTTACGACAAGATCACTTTCGTCGGTCACGAGGATCATTTGCGTCTTCTGGTGAGTCGTGTAGAGGCGTTTGATGACACTTTGATCCAGGAACATGAGGAGAGTGATGTGGACATGTTCAATGTGGAGGTGAGTCCTGACAGTCCCTTTGTGGGCGTAGCTTTGATGGATTCGGGTCTTGCTGACAAATATGAGACGATGATCATTGCCATTGAACGCGACGGACAGTTCATCTTGAATCCTTCTGCCAAGATCAAGTTCCAGCCTGCCGATGTGGTGTGGTTTGTCGCCCAAAAAGCCAAAGCCGAGGTGTTAATGAGGAGTGAGTAAAATGATCGTTTGCATTGCCGAAAAACCGAGTGTTGCCAAAGACATTGCCAAGGTGCTGGGAGCCAACCAAGCGCATGATGGCTATATGGAAGGAAACGGCTATCAGGTGACGTGGACTTTCGGACATCTTTGTACCCTGAAAGAGCCGCAGGACTATACGGATCAATGGAAGGCATGGGCTTTGAGTAGATTGCCGATGATTCCGCCGCGGTTCGGCATCAAGCTGATTTCAGATAAAGGGGTGGAGAAGCAGTTTAGGATCATAGAATCGCTGTTTCAAAAAGCCGATAGCATCGTGAACTGTGGCGATGCTGGCCAGGAAGGCGAGTTGATCCAACGCTGGGTGATGCAGAAGGCCAAGGCGACCTGTCCCGTGCAGCGGCTGTGGATCTCATCATTGACGGAAGAGTCCATCCGCGAGGGTTTCAAGACCTTGAAGGACCAGTCGGAATACCAATCCCTATATGAGGCGGGCTTGTCGCGCGCCATCGGCGACTGGCTGCTGGGCATGAACGCCACGAGGCTCTATACGTTGAAATACGGACAAAATCGTCAGGTGCTGTCCATCGGTCGTGTGCAGACACCTACATTGGCCTTGATTGTCAACCGCTATCACGAGATCACCAACTTCAAGCCAGAGGCTTATTGGGTGCTGTCCACCATCTATCGCGATACCACTTTTACGGCTACCAAGGGCAAGTACGGTTCCGTCGAGGATGGACAGAAGGATCTGCAAAGCGTGGAAGGCAAAGAGTTTACTGTGACCGACATCAGCACGAAGAAAGGTACGGAAGCTCCGCCACGGCTCTATGACTTGACTTCCTTGCAGGTGGAATGTAACAAGAAATATAACATGTCGGCCGAGCAGACTTTGCAGACCATCCAGAGCCTGTACGAGAAGAAATACACCACCTATCCCCGTGTCGATACCACCTATCTGAGCGACGACATCTATCCCAAGTGTCCCGGTATCTTGGCCAAGCTCACCAATTATGCTGACTTGACGGCACCGTTGGCAGGGAAAAAGCTGCCCAAGAGCAAGAAGGTGTTCGACAACAGCAAGGTCACCGACCACCATGCCATCATCCCGACGGGCGTGGTGCCTTCGGGTTTGAGCTTTGCCGAGGAGAAGGTCTATGACGAGGTTTGTCGTCATTTCATCGCCGTGTTTTATCCCGATTGCCAGTTTGCCACGACCATTGTCTTGGGCAAGGTCGAAGATGTCGAGTTTAAAACCTCGGGAAAGCAAATCCTCGTTCCCGGTTGGCGAGAAGTCATAAGAAGTCAGAAGTCAGAAGACGGAAGTCAAGAGACAGAAGAAGAAAAGACGTTACCCATTTTTGCTAAAGGTGAACATGGCCCCCACAAGCCACAATTAGCTGAAAAATGGACCCAACCTCCGAAGCCTTACACCGAGGCGACCTTGCTCCGTGCCATGGAAACGGCAGGCAAATTGGTCGATGACGAATCCCTTCGCGAGGTCATGAAAGAGAACGGCATCGGCCGTCCTTCTACCCGTGCTGCCATCATCGAAACGCTGTTCAAGCGCAACTATATCCGCAAGATCCGTAAAAGCCTGGAACCCACACCCACGGGCATCGAGCTCATCGGCCTCATCCACGAGGATCTCTTGAAAAGCGCCGAACTCACCGGCATTTGGGAGAAAAAGCTTCGTGAGATAGAGCAGCACAAATACGAGGCACGACAGTTTCTTGAAGAGCTCAAGCAGATGGTTTCTGAGATCGTCAACACTGTGATGCTCGACAATAGCAATCGCCGAGTGGCAGTGACGGTTCAAGAAGAAAAGCCAAAGAAACAAGCCTCCAGAAAAACGACGACACCTAAGCCGAAAAAGGCTCCAGCCGCTCCAACTGAAACCAATCCCGATGCCATTATTGGGCAACCTTGCCCCTTATGCGGCAAGGGCCATATCATCAAAGGAAAGACTGCTTACGGCTGTTCCGAATGGAAGAATGGATGCGGGTGGAGGAGGGTGTTTTAGCGGTTTTTGAAAAGAAAAACATTGGTTTTTCTTGATTTTTCTTATCTTTGACGGAAATATTAAAAATGGAAATTATGAGAAAGTTTACGAATGTCTTGGCAACCTTGATGCTGGCTTTGGCGATGCTTGCCGTTGTTGGATGTACTCCTGACGAAAACAAACTTGGAGTTATTTGCGGAACGGTATCTGACTATTCGTCAGGAGAGCCGATAGGTAATGCCAATGTACGCCTTAACCCTCGAGGAGAAACTACCTTGACTGGCTCGGACGGCTCTTTCCAGTTTAATGATTTGGAAGCGGGCTCTTATTCGCTTTCCTTATCCAAAAATGGTTATGTGGATCTCGATGACGACTATGTTATGGAGATTAAAAACGGCAACACGGTTCGCCGTGATGTCCAGATGCAAAAACAATCTGCGTCATTGCAAATTGTTGATAATAATGGCAATGCCATCGCCATGCTTGACTTTGGTACGGACGAGGGTGTAACGCAAAAGACTTTCAATATATTCAACAATGGTAACATTTCACTTGATTTTACCATTACGAAAAGTGCCGCTTGGATTGAGGATGTGGTTCCCTCGCAGGGAACAGTGGCTATTGGCGACACCAAGCCGATCACGGTGATTATCAACAGGGCTTCGTTGGGAAGTGGCGAAAATAAATCGACCTTGCTCGTCACCACACCGAGTGCCGGTGGCGTTGAGGTGTTGGTGAAAGCCACGGTTCCGTTCACAGCTACAGTGGTGACAGGTGAAGTGACAGAAGTGACCAACAACAGCGCAAAATGTAGTGGTGAAGTCACCGATAATGGCGGAGTGACCGTGATCGAAAAGGGTATTTGTTTTGCCCTAACGGAAAATCCGACCATTGATGACCAACGTGTCAGTGCTGGTCCAGGAATAGGTGAGTTTACCTGCATCTTGACAGGCTTGACCCAGAATAAGACCTATTACGTGCGAGCCTACGCTATCAACAGCGTTGGTACTTCATACGGCCTGCAAAGAAGCTTCACCACCAAAAGCGCTCCAACAGTTGCTACATTGAATGTGACTAATGTGACTGAAAACAGTGCCACCTGTAGTGGAAATGTATCCTCCGAAGGCGGTTCTTCGGTTACCGAAAGAGGTGTTTGTTATAGTTTGGCTCCCAATCCTACTATCAACAATACAACGGTGACGAGTGGCTCGGGTACAGGCTCATTCACTTGTGAGTTGACGAATTTGACCAAAAACACCAAGTATTATGTGAAGGCTTACGCCAAAAACTCATATGGTGTCGCTTACGGTGATGAAAAGTCGTTTACCACCGATGCCTTTCCAACCTTCCAATATGGAGGACATACTTATTATGTAGCACCGGATCCGGGTAATTACATGGAATGGAGTGCGGCTAATTCCTATTGCAACAATCTGTCCCTGGAAGGAATGACAGGTTGGAAGATGCCTACGAGGGATGAATTGGTGCAAATGTATGCGGATAGGAATTCAATAGGAGGTTTTTATATTACCACCTCGACGATTTATACATATGTTTCCTATTATTGGTCTAGCACAATCGATAATGGAACTGGCAACTATTTTCATGTTGGTTTTTCTAATGGCAACGTGTCTTCTGCTACAAATGAAACTTCAACATGTCGTGTTCGCCCAATAAAAAGAAAGAACTAACAAAAGCAAGGAAGGGCAGTGTGAGAGCTGCCCTTTTTCGTTATAGTTGAATTTTTGATATGCAATTTTTTATGTAACTTTGCTTTGATTAATTTTGTGAATCATGAAAAAGTTCTTCTTTTTTATCATCGTTTTGCTTGGCATTGCTGCTCAAGCCCAGGAAATCCCAGAGAATAAAGTTTTGTCGGATGCCCAACATTATCGCGCGATGGGTGTTGGAAAAAGCTATGAGGATGCAAAAGTATATGCTGCTTATGGGCTGGTGGAGCGAGAGATGGGATCCTTTTCGTTTGAATCAGATGAAAAGCTGGGAACGAAGGTGATGATCTATTTTGAGCCGTATTTGGATAAAGAAGGAGAGGTCCTGTACCTGAGACTTTTGGGCGAGATTTCGGTAAATACCCAAAAGGCTGTGGGTGAACTGACCGAGCGATACCAAAAGTTGTTGGTGGATACCGACTTTGCTAAAGATATGCTAAGTATGATTGAACCTGTCGATTTCGTGAAATTGAACTCAGCCGATGAAACGGATGATGGATTGAAAGTAACTGGTTTATCTGAACAAATATTGTCGGAAAATGTGTTGACCGAAAACAAAGCCTATGAGTTCTTGGGTTGCCTGAAATGGGAAGCCCTGAAATTCTCAAGTGATTCCACTTGTGTGGTTGACGGAAATGAATATCATGCTGCTACCGCTGAAGTCTCCAAAATAACAGTCCAAAAACTCCTGGTGTCCATTATCAGGAGAGTTAACCAAAAGCAATACATCTGTGATGAGAAATGGTTTTTGAACGAAGTTCGTAACCAAATTTCCAACTAATCAATTTCTAGGGTCTTCTTGCAGATCTCGATCTCTTCGGGATCGCCAGTGTATTTGCCGTGATCGTCGCTGAGCTTGACCACCTTCTTCCATGTACGTTTCTCGGTGATCTTGGCAGCTGTGAGCTTCACCACGATGTTCATGGCCTTCACGTTGTCGATGTCGCAGGTGAGGTGGGTGCCGATGCCGAAGGAATCCTGCATGCGGCCGCCGACAGCCTCGTGGATGGCGATGGCCTCATCCACGTTCAGCCCATTGCTGAAGATGATGGACTTCTGTGCCGGGTCGATGCCAAGTTCCTTGTATTTGTTGATGATCTCTTCCAAGGCCTCGATGTTGTCGCCGCTGTCCACGCGCAGACCGTCGAACAGTTTGGCGTGCAGCGTGGTGAAGTTCTGGAAGAAGGCCTTGCGGGTATAGGTGTCGTAGAGGAACACGCCCAAACTGCCGGCATAAACCTCCTGCCAATAGTCCATGGCGAGGTAGTTGGCTTCGTTGTAGCCATACAAAGAGCAGGTCTCGATGAACTGGTGGCTCATGGTGCCGATGGGGGTGAGGTCATACTTCATGGCCAGTAGCACATTGGAGGTGCCTACAAAGCAGGTCTTGGTAAATTGCTTTTGTGCCTCGATGAACGAACGGATCACCAAGTCCTGATGTTCGAACGAGAAGCGGCGACGGGTACCGAAATCACTGAACTTGACGCCGTTGCCAATCAAGCGGATACCTTTGTCGTACGACTTCTGGTATTCCTTTTCAGCATCGTAGTGCTCAAACTCGCCTTTCAGCTCGTGCGAGAGCTCTGAAACCGTAGCCAGGATGGGCATCTCCCAGAACACCGTGCGCCATAGCAATCCCGTGACTTGGATGTGGAGATGGCCTTCTTCGTCTTGGCTCACCTCGACTTCCGACGGTCTCAGATGGAAGCCTTTCAGGAAGGTGAAGAACCACAACGGAAAGTAGTAGCATTTCTGCTTCATGAAACGTGCTTCCTCGCTGGTGATCCGAAGCTCGGAGAGGCTGTCGAACTGCTCCCGTAGCTTCTCTGCGAAGCCTTTCGGATAGACCGTGTTGTTGCGATCGACAAAGGTGTATTGACCCATGGCGCGTGGGAACTTCTGCAAATAGGCATAGCACACGCTGAACGTGTATAGGTCGTTGTCTAATAAGCTGTTAATAATTCTTCTCATTCTTCTTACTCCTTTCTTCTTTCTTCTGACTTCTTTCTTCTATAATTTACTGATAATACTTCTGATTTTATCGGATATATACTTCACGGAATTGGTGGCGTCTTCGAGCACTTGTACCAAGTCCTTCCGCTTGATGATTTCGGTGAGGTTATAGCTCTGTGTGAAGAGCTTGTGGATATAGCTGCCGTAACGTTCGTCGTTGTCGTGCTCAAGAGTCTTGATTTCCTGGCAGAGACGGTTGATCTCCTTGCGTTTGCTGGTATCCGACAGATAGGGGAGACGGCTGATGATGTTGTTTAGGCTCTCGGAGGCGAACATGATGTTTTCCGCCATGGTGGTGAGGTCTTCGTCAACATCAAGGAAACGACGCGTGAAGACGATGTTGCCGCAGTCGTCGATGCGGTCCATGAAGTCGTCCATCAACTCAGCCAGCTCGTGGACGTCTTCGCGCTGGAAAGGCGTCAGGACGGTGCTGAAGAGCGTGCTGTGGAACTCATCTAAGACGGCATCGCCACCCGTCTCACAGGCCTTGATGTCTTTCTTCAGGCTTTCCAAGCGCTTGAGGTCGGTTTCGAGAAGCATCTGCCGCAGCAGTTTGGCAGCCTTGTCGATGTAGGTTGCCTGCTTCTCGTAAAGCGGGTAGAACTTCTTTTCCTTGGGAACGAAATATTGGAAGAAACTGTTGAGGCTCATGGCGTTACTTGACTAAGAGGTGAAACAACAGGTTCAAGAGTCCGGCAATGACCAAGGGCACAGGAATGGTGAGAATCCACGACAGGACGATGCGCTTGGCGGTGGCCCATTTCACCGACTTCATGCCGTCGGTGAGACCCACGCCAATGACGCCGCCGGTGATGGTGTGGGTGGTACTTACTGGGATGCCGAGGAATGAGGTTGCTATCAAAGTGGTGGCGCCGGCAAATTCGGCGGAGAAACCTCTAACGGGGGTGATTTTTGCCAAACCGCCGCCCATGGTCTTGATGACGTTCTTGCCACCAATGAGGATGCCTAACGACATGATGACGTAGCATACCACGGCCAAAATGTCGGGGATGTGGAAGCCTTGGCTATGGTCGTAGAAGTTGCCGATGAAGTCTTGCATCCCGGGACTGACGCCTTGGGTGGTGAACACGCTGGCCATCAGCACGGCGATGATACCCATGGTCTTGGGCGCGTCGTTGGAGCCGTGGCCGATGCAGAAAGCCGCCGTGGAGAAATGCTGAAGGATCTTGAAGACCTTATCGACCCGTTTGCGGGGCCTGTTCTTGGAGATCTTCAGGAAGAGGCACTCCAAAAAGAATCCCAGAAGCAATCCGATTAGCGGGGAAAGGACGATGAAGGCCAACGTGATAAGAATGGGTTTCATGTGAAGCACTGCGCTGCCATTGACGAACCATGCCGCCCCGATGATGCCGCCGATGAGGGCATGTGAAGTCGAGATGGGCATGCCACTCTTGGTACACACCCATACCCAGATGGCCGCGCCGACGAGGGCGGCGAGGATGAGGTAGGGGTCGATGACGCTTTGCTCGGCGAAGTTGGCCATGGTGTTACCCACAGCGAACTGTTGGTTGAAAACCAACCTGATGATGATGAAGGCGGCGAACTCCCAGAACGAGGCCCAAAGGATGGCCTGCACTGGTGTCATCACCTTAGTGGCGATGATGGTCGAGATGGAGTTGGCCGCGTCGTTCATGCCGTTGAGGAAGGTGAACACAAAGGCAAGGACGATGGACAGGATGATGGCTATGGTCAGGAGGTTCATCACGATTCTTTTATAATCAGCAGTTTCACGATGCCTGTGACGTCTTTCGCGCGGTCGGTGGTGTCTTCCACGGCTTGAGCGATCTCTTTGTATTTCAGCAACTCGATCTCGTCTTTCTCGTTCTCGAAGAGGTAGGAGATGTAGTCGCCGTAGATTTCATCGACGGTGTGCTCGATCTGGGTGACCCTGTCGCACAGGTCGCCGATTTGCTTGTGGTTCTTGCCGAGCTCGTCAAGCAGACCGAAGATCTGGATCATGGTGCTGGCGTCCTCGTGGATGTTATCGACAATCTCCTTGATCTGTTTGTCGATCTTCTTGGGCGTGTACATCAGGATGGTCTTGGCCGAGTGGTTGATGAAGTCGAGGAAGGTGTCGAGTCCCATGGCGAGGGCGTTCATGTCCTCGTGGTCGAAGGGCGTGACGAAGGCCTCGTTAAGCTCGACATAGAACTCGCGCAGCAGCTCGTCGCCCGTGGTTTCCTGTTTTTTGATCATGCGGGTGAGCAGCCGGCGTTCCTCGGGATCATCGGATTTTACGAGCTCCTTGAGGTATTTGGCAGCCACCTGAGCCGCCTCGGCCTGTTGCAGGTAAGTAGGGAAGAAGTGCTTCTCGCGGCTGCTTCCTTTGGTAAAAAGGTTGTTCAGTGCCATTTTCGAAATGGTTTTGATGGCCCAAAGATAAGGTTTTTTTGAAAAATTTTTATTTTTTAGGTGTAAAAAGGTTTTATTTCAAAAGTGTTGCTTGCAAACTGCATTTTTTATAAAAAGTGTTGTTTATGCGCAACATTTTATTGTATTGATTCGCGGAGGCGAGTTGCTGGTGATTGACGAGATTCACAAATACCATCTTGGCACCACGACTGGGACATGCCCGACGGAGCCAAACTACCTCTTTGGATGCTGGGATTCCTTTATTAGTGTTGAAAACAGGGTTGTAACCATAACGGATAATAGCCGAACACAGAGTCGAGCTTGCTCGAGCTATGTTGAGGCAAAGCGAAATCAGCGAAGCTAAAGAATCAAGGCCGACATCAAGGGCCTGCCGCACATGGCGGGCTTGACTCTTCCCCCTTTTAGGTATTCACGATCACTTCTTGCTATAACTGCGGTTCTTGTTTGCCCCATGTGCCTCTAAATAGCCGAACTCCGTCAGTTGACGAAGGTAGCGTTTGGCAGTGGTGGGATTGAAGCTGAAATGCTTGACAATAGCTTCCGTTGTAATCTGGTCTTTATCGGCCGCAAAATCCAAAATATCGACCAGTTTCTCTGCCAAAGAGGGTTTTATCGACCATTTATCGACCATTTCCTGCTTCAAAGATAATTTATCGACCATTTTCTCGGTTGTTGACTTCAGGTATTGGTCGATATCAGCCTGTAAATGTTGACAGTGCAGTCGGGTCATGCAGTCGACGAAGATGCTGATATCCTCTTGTTCGCGAGTATCTACCAATGCCTGGATGTATTCGGCTTTGTCTTCTTTGAGCACCTTGGTTGGCAGAACGCCAAACTCCCATTGCAGCAGGTTCATCAGCAGGCGGCTGGTGCGTCCGTTGCCGTCGGCCCAAGGATGAATGGTCACCAATTCATAGTGTGCCCAGAAGCTAAGTTCGTAGATGGAAGCCACATCAGCAGGATCTATGGCCTTGCGTCGTTTGTTAAGTTCCTCGCAGAAAGCAGCCAGACGAGCAGGCACTTTCTGATACGGCAGGTACGACTTGCCGCCTATTCCAGCCGTGACGTTCAACTTGCGCAGTTCGCCTTTGGCAGCAGAGAAATCCCCACCTATCGAGTGGTACTCACTCCCCGTGCGAGCCATTACCTTAGACGCCAGCAGAACGAGCCAATCGACGGTGATGGGGTCATGCTTTTTAATCCACTCCCGTCCGTAGTCGTAGGCCACTTTAAGGTCGAGGTTCATCATCTGCTCCATCATGGTTCGCTTGCTGCTGGTGATGCCTTCGTCAAACAGCAGTTGCGCCTCCACCTCCGTCACCGTACTGCCCTCAATGGCGGTAGAGTGCGTAATAATGGAGTACAGATAAAACTTCTCAAAGTCTATCTGATCCGAAATGCCCAGCGCCTTATGTTGCTGGAGCAACCTCAACAATATGTCCTTGTTCTCCTGTGTCATATTGGCTGCAAAGGTACTCATTTTTTTAAAAAGACAAGCCGAAAAGGCCGACATCATCGGACCTCCCCACAAAGCGGGCGCTTCCCCGCCATGTCGGCTATGGCCCGCGCACCCAGCCCGGACTGGTTTGGGCAAACCCGGGAAAGAGCACATTATTATCTCAGATAATAAGCGTTGGTTTTGTGTAAAGCGGAATAAAAATAGGGTAATTCTTCCATAATTCTAGGGTAATTATAGGAGAATATATCCGAAGCAAGCCCGCACTTGGCTCTTACCAAGCCGACGGAGAGCATGGAGGAAGCAAAGGATATTGTTGAATCAGTACTCCTTTTCTGGTATTCTCTTTGAGGCATAGTTAAACGGTATTTTCTCTTGCTCCAGTCGGTAATTCTTCTCTTTGAGAAATTTAAACATCTCATTCTCTTCTCTGGTTAGGCATAGTTCCTTTTCAACATTCGTCTCTGAGCCTTTATCTCCTTCAAAGTATTTGTCAAAGGTTGCTCTGTCCATCAAGAAACTTTCAACCTGATTGAAATGAGATCTAATCTCAGAAAGAATCTGGAAACCATGTGCATCCAAATCACCCCAGTAAAAGATTCTTTTCTTTTTCATCCATTCCACATCTTTCATGATATCTACACCAAACCCATGCCCCCAAACTACAATGCTGTTAGCTATGCTTGGGAATGTCAACATATTCATTTTGTTTTCGACAATATATACTGTACGAATCGGTAAGTTGAGAAGTTGGAATTGATTGATCGGGATGCTTAAATCTTCTGCTCCATCAAAGCACTGTTGGCATATTGAATTGTCAAGTATTCTAAAACGCACCAATGGCTCATCGTATCTGAGATTAAACCTGCGTTCAAATGTCTTTACTTCAACATTGATATGCTCGGCAATAATGATATCTAACAATTCTCGAATAATACCCTTATTTTTCTCAATGAATTTGGTGTGTATCGTTATTGGCAATTCACGGATATAAAGATGAGGTTTCGGATTGCTCTTGAAATATTCGCACACCTTTAGCAAATCTTCCCATAAATCATGATTATCTATCACTTTACCAGGATACCTGCAAATCCATTCTTTCAGCTCTGGAAATAACGAAAGAATCATTTCTAAATCCTTTCGAAAGAAGGCCGTATCCTGACCTTTCCCGATGAATCTTAGATAGTCTTGTTCTGTTTCAAAACTAATTGACATAGGTATATCTTGTTTCCCAAGAGTCCTCGTCCTTACATTTTGATAAACTAACGAATATCCAAACCCTTTCTTTTCTTTTGAGTAGGCCATCAAATCCGTCAGTTCTTTCTCAAATAGAACAGAATTATTATTCGGTTTTTTGTTGCCGGCAATAATTATCGGGCAGAATGATTCTCCCGAAACAATGCTTTGCAAATAAGAGACATACTTATTCTCTGCTTTTTTCTTTATTTCAGCTGGTGTAATCATTGCCTTGATACTTTTCACGTTCTTCCTTAAATACTTCTATCGGCATATCAAATAGTCGCGATTCATTTCCATTGCGTTCCACGTAGTGAACAAACGATATGTCATTTTCTACAATATGGATATTGTCGCTTGGGGTAACCACCAACAACTGTAGGTTCAATTGTTTGCATAGTGATATCAGGTATCTCGCTTTGTCTTCATCTTGGGCTTTGAAGGCCTCATCAATGGCGATGAATCTCAAAGATTTTGCCTGTAAACCGTCTTTGGTAAGTCCAAACTGATAGGCAATGGCTGAACCTAAAATAGTGTATGTCAACTGGGCTTTTTCTCCACCAGACAGCTGCCCCATACTCTCGTAAGTCTTGAACTTCTGATCTGTTTCTTTATAAAACTCCTCCGCCTTATATGAATACCAACTCCTGACATCCATTACCTTCTTTCTCCATTGCTCATTTTTCAGAAGGTTCATCAAAGGCTGGATTTTATTCTCAAAATGAGTTCGCTTTCCGTCAATTGTTGCGTTGATTTCGTGGATATTAGGAATTGCATCCTCCAACACACGCCTAAAGTCTGCTATTTCGGTATTAATCCTTTTCGAGTTAACCAACTGGATATACGTGGTCGGTGTCGAACTAAAATCTATCGCATAAAGCGACTGGTTAAGCATCTGAATGGTGTCTCTTATTGACTTTTCCCAGTTATTGAAGAACATTCTGAAGTCAGAAACTTTGTTGATGACTGTCTCTTGCAGATATTCATCAAACTTCTTCTCGTGCCTAACCAAGTCCTCGTTCTGCAACCGCTCATAGAGCTTTTGATATTCACTGATTAAGTTAATACTGCTTGCCTCCGGCAAAGCGTGTACATCAGAACGCCAGTCTTTGAACTTCTGAGTAATCTCTTCTGATGGATTCTTAAACCTTCTTATCAAATCAGCCGCTTCGCTTTCCAATCTCATTTTTGCTGTTGTTTTATTCTCTTTCTGTTTGCTGATTTCAGATTGGAAAGTGGTCTTTCTGGATTCGATTGATTCATAATCGACATCTAATACTTGGCGATTATGTTCCTCAAAATAACTGGTGTCAATAATTCCACATGCATTTATTACAGGTGTATTATCCGATAATCTCTTTCTTGCTTCAACTAAATCCACCTGTTCTATTCGATAAACTTCCTGGTCCTTAGCTTTAATTGTTACGTTTTCTAATGTGTCTAATGCTTTTTTAACACCATTTAGTTGTTCTTCTAATGCTTTAACCTTATCATTAGCGGCCTCTAACTCTTTCCTCTTCTCCTCTTTTTCTTGGATTGCATAAGCCGTTTCTTCCCAGTTTATCTCTTCGTACTTCGTAAACTTCTCAAATATGTCATGAAAACAAAGTCTTCGTGCATCTATGGTCTTGGACTCTGCCTCAATTCTTCGGATATCATCTTTGTTTTGTTTTTGCTGTTCTTGTAAATCCTTTACTATGTTACGAATAGCGGTAATTTTCTCCTTATTATCCCATCCGAGGACATAGTTCTCCCTATTGTTTGTGTGGGGGCGGTCATCTTTCTCATGCTTATTATGTGCCGACTTGATTAGACCCTTAATAGTTACGGCATTCTCTTTGTAACGATAGAAATCGTCCAAATCAGTTACGCAGGCGTAATTATAATGGTCATTTATTGCGTCTTCAACCCAACCAGCGTATGGGCTCTTTGTGTTAAACTCCAGTTTATTAAGCAGACAATTATTGGGAGGTATTTGGAATCCCCTCAAAGAAGATGTTCCCTCATAGCGATGGTATACAATTCTTCCTCGCAAATTATGAGAGTTCACAAATTCACTGACAGCTTTATAATACTTTTCAGGCACAATAAGACGGAGTCCAAAATTGTGCAAAATCTTCTCTATAGAATTTTCCCATTCCTTTTCTTCATCTTTAACGCGAATTAGTTCTCCCACAAAGGGTATCTCACTTGCTGTCGCTCCAACCTCTGCCAATATCTCCTCGCGTATTTCTGCTTCACGACCAGATATGTTGTTTTTATTCTTTTGCAAAATTTGTAGCGTCTTGATATTCTCTTCAATATCCTCCTTCAACTTGTCCGCTTTGTTTTTTGCTAAGCGCAATTCTTCATTCTTTGCATCTAGGTCTGATTGGCACCTGCCTTTTTCAACACGTGCTGTCTCGCGATTCTCAATAAAAAACTGTTCTGTTGGATTCTCCACAAGTCCAACCTCAACAACTTTTTTGTTATAATCGTTGAGTTTGGATTGGCGAGTTTGCTTTGTGCTGTTTAAACCTCTAATCTCTTTTTCGAGATCTTTAATCTGTCTTCCAACATCGTCGTTTTCAATAGACAAAGACAAGTCTCGCTCTCGTTGCTTAAGCTGCTCTTTTTCCTCTTCCAATCTTGCAAGTTCATCATTTAGCCTAGCCACCTTTTCATTCAGATCTGCAATCTTTGAATTTGCCAACTCAACATTCTTCTTCGCAAACCAATACACGGCCAACTCTCGTGTATTATTTAACTCATCAAGAGCCTTGGCTATTTTTTCAAGATTCCTTGCTTTTTCGTCAATCGGTTGCAACTGCGCTATTTGCTCTTTGACTTTTTCGATAGTGATCTTCGCCTCCATCAACGTGGCAAAACTCTCGCTTAGGTGAATGTATTCGCTTTCTGCATCACGCTGTTCCAACATATTGTTGCGAATGAATTCATCCAAATCATTCAGCACTTTAACACCCACAATCTGATTGAATAGCGTGAGCGCCTTGTCCGAACGTAATCCAAATGCATTGATAATTCTATCCTTATAATCCTTGATAGTGTCATAGAACTCTATTTGTTTTTGGGGCACATTGGTATTGTAACGCTTCTCTAATGACTTTTTCCAGTCCCCTTTACTGCCATTAAACCCTGAAAAATCTTCTTTAATGGATAATTGCTTTAACGAGAATCCATACGAGCATTTTAACTCACCATTTACAAACCATCGGATCTGAAAGAGCGTTATAACATTATCGTGGTTATTGACGAACGAGGCTAACAAGACAGAGTAGGTCTTTTTATCACGCAGTTGCTGCATTTTGGTGGCTGCCTCTCCTTCTGCTTGAATGTTGCCATAGTTACCTAGAACATAAGTTTCCTCGGTTCTGTCTCCCTTCCGTTCATTGCCTGACGATTGGTTATAGAACCTGTCTTTCTTTGCTGGAACAAGCAGCGTTAATAAAGCATCAATTAAAGTGCTCTTGCCAGACGCATTGGCTCCAGTTAACAGCGAGTTGTTACCTCTTGGAGCAATTCGATAAATCCTATTGTTGAATGTGCCCCAGTTGAATATTTCCATATAACTCAACCGATAGCCAGCAGTTCCGGCATTGGTTGTAAACAAATCATATTGTTCCAGCATACTCTTCCAATTTTTTCTTGAATGCATCCAAATCCTCAAGCGTAACTTTCTCTTTGATAATGCGGTGTATTTTGTATCGCACTTCATCGTTGTTTCGCTTGACTTCTTTTAGAAATCCCAATTCGGCAACTCTCTGTATATATGTATCCAAGTCCTTTTCCAGCTTTACTTTATTGTAATTCTGAGGCAAAAACAATCGGACTTCATCCTTTATCTCATTACTCGTAATAATCCTATCTGTCGATTGTGTTTCAACTGGGTTATTGTCATAATCTTCCAGAATCTGACGCAGAACAATCACTACGATTGACACCTCGAATCCTAATTGCCGTCTGGATACCAAATTCAATGTGGTGTCATCATCAAATACTATCTGTTTTACAAAAGCGAAACCCTCGTCTTTTTTCAGAATCAGCTCCAGCCCAATAACCGCCAGATAGTCTTGAATCTCTACTTGGTAGTTTATGATATCCTCCCATACAGGCGAGCCTTTTTCAACCGTCTTTTTTAATAGGAGTATTATCGCTTTAGAATATGGTTTTTGCTCGTTCATATTGATATGATGATTTCTGGAATTCGTATACGTTTGTTATTCTGATAGTCAAACACAATGGCTTGACTCTTGTCTTCATTGATTGACTTATGTGGGAATTGACCTAATGCGCCAAAATATGCGAATAATTCCGGAAGTCCTTGCTGTAATGGGAATTGCTCGATGACATCTGATAGAGTTATTTGGCTTTTGCCTTCCATAACCTCTCTAATGTTCCTCTCAAGTTTCTTACGGTCAATATATAAATTACCAAACACCTTGCCCAACTCACCAAATTCTTCAATTGAAAGAGCCTCTAAATCTGGCTTAAAATCATATTCAGTATTCTCACTTTGCTCAAAGGTTATTTTTCTGTCAAATGGGATGTTTATCTCCATTCCGTCATCAACTTCCAATGACAAATCCGGCTTTCGACCTTTTTTGGAAATTTCGATGAGGGTGTTCTTGATTTCTTGTACGATACGCTTGGACGTGTCCGCTTTCGACATCTCATTTTCACGAATGATACGGCTCAGCTTGTCTGCCATCTTATCGTTAGTCTGATATACCTTACGACCTGATTCATATAGGTATTCTACCATATTCTGTAAGAATGTATCACCACTGTTGATGTTCTTTTCCTTTAGTGTCTGGAAAAGTTCTGTAATCAATGTGTCTAACTCTGATTGCATTTCGCGGGCCAAGAGAAACTCCCAAAACGCATAAAAGCTCTTGCCTTGAGAACTTGATTTCAATTCATCCAAAGCGTCAAAGGTGTATTGCAGAATGCCTCCTTTGTTTAATGAAGGATCAATCTGTTTTTGATATATCTCTTTGATAATCGTCTTGAAATTATCATCCACATCTTTAAAATCGGTCAATAGTTCTTTTGCCAGCTTGTTTATCTGTTGGAATCTGGGCACAATCTCATATTCCTCAAACACCTTTACATCCTCGCCCATCTGTAACTGCTGAATCTGATGCTCTATTTCCATTTTCTTATCTTCCAACAGTTGCAAACGTTTCTCTCTATCCTCATTGGTGTATTCAACCAATTCTTTCAGTTGATTAATAATCGACCTAAACTTCGATTCGGTTCCAATATATTCCTCTTGCTTTAAACCGGACAACCAGTCAATCACCTTGCTTGAATGCGAAGACAACTCATAATAAATCTCTCCATCTTCGTTCCTGTAATTTGTCAGGAAACCGCTATCAGTCCACTTTTTGATGTACTTAATTGCCTTCTCTTCGAATGTATCTGTAAAGAATATTTCGTTCTCTTCATCCACTTCAATCCCATGGTTATTCAGGTATTCAGCCAACTGGCTATGGATATTCTCGTGTGAAATGGCAGTAACGTCATCAAAGACTTCCGTCAAGAATTCAATAATGATATTACAACTCCTTGCCCGCAATAAAGTAACACTTGGAGAATTGTTTAGAATTTCTAGTATTTGACTTTGTTTTGTCATTCAAGATTTACTGAGATTGCAAATATACTAACTTTTCATTCCAGCATTATTCATCGTACTCAAAAAACACCTTAATCATAAAGTCTCTAATCCTTTTTCTCACAATCCTGTTTTCCATTTCTTTCCTCTCAATTACCCTCATCATCCATTTTTCCCTATCTTTGTCCCTAAATTCCACCCACTAATGAAACTCGCAGAAGCATTAAGCATCAGGAAAGACCTGCAGAAGCGCATCCAACAGCTGGGACAGCGCATACAGAACAACGTGAAAGTGCAGGAGGGCGACGCGCCTTCGGAAGAACCCATGGAGCTGATGAAGGAACTCGACGCCTGCCTGACACAACTGGAAGACCTCATCTGGCGCATCAACGCCACCAACATGCAGACCAAGAACGCCGAAGGCGTCACCCTCACCCAACTCATGGCCCGCAAGGACGTGCTGACCATGCGCGTCGGCAACCTGCGCAACATCTTCGAGACCGCCTCGGCGGGACAGGATCGCTACTCGCGCTCGGAGATCAAGACTGTGACCGTGGTCGACGTGAAAGCCATCGGCAAACAGGCGGACGAATGCTCCGCCCAGCTGCGCCAACTCGACATGGAGATCCAAGCGCTGAACTTCCAGACGGAGCTGGTCTGAACCCATAGGCATCCGCATCCGTAGGGCGAACCGAACCCCCACACTGACCGTTGCCCGGAGCCGACAACACCCGTTCACGATGAACCGCACGGCGCAGGCTCAGCACGTTGTCATTCGAATGCACGGCTTAGGCCGCACGGCGCACTACCTACCGGTTGACTATGGGTGTCGGATGCCTTACTTTTTTTCGGTGGTCCAAACGAAAAACGCAGCCATAGATCCCAAAACGCCCCACATGCCCACGTAGGGATGACATGGCTGCGCTCAAGGATCTGACGCTTGTGCTTCTGTTGGCATAAATTTACACGTTTAAATTAGTTATTTCGGCTTTGCTATGGGAATTTTTTAGTTAGATGCATATCCACACGAGGTTATCGGCACCAGGCAGAATGAAAATGCCCTTGGCGATTTGGAAGGCAATATCTATAGAGACTTGGGCATCCGCACAGAGGTGTATGAGCTGTATGAGGATGAGGTAAACAAGACTGGTCGTGTCGTGGTCATCGAAGTGCCTTCAAGACCGACTGGCAAGGCGTTCAGGTTTGAGGACGTGCCACTGATGAGGGTTGGTGAAGACTTGCATCCGATGGATGACAAGACCTATCTTTCCATCATTCAGGAGTCGGAACCTGACTTTTCGGAGCAAATCTGCGAGGGTGCCACATTCAAGGATTTAGACACCAATGCCATCAAGGTGATGAAGGAGAAGTATGCCAAGAGGCAGAACAATCCTTCTTTCGTCTCGCTTGATGACAGACAGGCATTGAACGACCTGAAGTTCATCGATGGCGACCGCGTGACCAACGCTGCCGTGCTTCTGGTTGGCAAGGAGACGTTCATCAACAAACGGTTCCCACAGGCCAAAGTGATGCTGGAATATAGGAACACCGAGCCACAAATCCATTTCGACAACCGCTTTGAGTTTGGCCAGCCATTTTTCATCCTAATAGACAAACTCTGGGATGCCATCAACCTGCGTAATGGCTCGGTTCCCATCCGGGAAGGCTCCTATATTTTCGGCATTCCGTTCTTCAATGAGGATGTCATCAGAGAGGTGGCAAATAACGCCTTTGCGCACAGAAACTATAGGATTAACAGCGAAATCGTAGTCAAGCAATATCCGATGAAACTGGTCATCATCAATGCGGGCGGGTTCCCCAAGGGTGTGACCATCGACAATCTACTGACAACACCCAGTATCCCACGCAATAGGTTGCTGGCTGACATTCTGGCCAAGACCGGTGTCGTGGAGCGCTCCGGCCAAGGCATAGACAAGATTTTCTTGAACACGCTTTCGGAGGGCAAGCCTGAACCTGACTATTCAGAAAGCGACGACTTCAATGTGACGGCCATACTGTCGGCGAATGTGAAGGACAAGGCTTTTGCCATGTTTGTGCAAGGCATCCAGCAGTCGTTGCCTGAGGATAAGAAACTGACCGTGTTTGACGTGATGACGCTTTGCGAAGTCCGAGACGGCAAGAAACCTCTTTCCAACAAACTGATCGCCCACAAGCTGGAACAAATAGGATTCTTGGAGAAGCGGGGCAAGACGAATGCTGTCCATTATATCCTGCCAAGACGCTACTACGAGCTGGCTGGCGACACGGCGGCCTACTCGTTAGCGACGGACTGGGACATCGATCAGGTGTGGGCGGTGATTAAGCCGTTCTTGCAGAAGTATGGGAAGGCAAAGCGGGCGGACTTGGATAAGGTTGTAGGAAACCATATTTCAGAGAAACAGATGCGGAGGTGTCTTGATGAGCTCAGAGAGAAAGGCTTAGTTGTGACAGAGGGGAAAAGGAATTACATGTATTACATGATTGGAAAGGGCGAAGAAAAGGGCGAAGAAAATAGCAAATAACAGCTTTTTTAAGGATTCAATTGGGTGTAATCAATTGAATTTCAGCATTATTGAAAGGGCGAAGAAAAGGGCGGATAGAGTTGTCTAGAGGTGGAGGGGGAATATCTATTCCCCTTCCTCAATAATCGCCTCCGACACGTTAATAATATAGTCCCCCATGCGCTCCAGCTCGGCCACGATGTCCATGTAATAGACGCCAGTCTGGTAGTTGTATGATGGACTTTCGATGTTGTTGATGTGCTCGTCACGGAGTTGGTTGCGGAAAAGGTTGATCTTGGTCTCGGCGTTCTTGGCGTTGCTGATGTCCTTGAGCTGATGGTAGGGGAAGCTGAGGTTCTCCTTCATGGCGAGGTAGGCGTCGCCGACTCGGTCCATCATCATGTTCAGCCGCTCGACCATGTCCTTGTCGAAATGCCGGTTGTGGGACTGGGCACGGCGCAGGATGCGGCTGATGGACTCACCCGAGTCGCCGAGGCTCTCCATCTCACCGATGATCTTATACATCGCCTTGATGCGCTTGGCTGAGTTGCTCGAGATCTCTCCCTTCGAGACCTCGTTGAGGAAAAAGGCGATTTCGTATTCTATCTTGTCGGTGATCTCCTCGTATTTGACAAGTTTCGCCAAACGGTCAGAGTATTTCTCCTTGTCGGTCTCGTTGATGGCTTCGCGGACATGGTTGAAGCCCCGATAGCACACGTCGCAGAAATTGGAGATCTCCATCTTGGCTTCGTCAAGCGAGAGCTCGGCCGTCGATAGAGGACCGCCGCTGATGTATTGCAGGCGGTATTCCTCTTCTTCGTTTTTTGTGGGGAAAATCCTGCAGAGCAATCTCACGAAACTCGGCACAAACCATACGAAGATCAAGGTGATCACCACGTTGAACAAGGTGTGCATCACGCAAACGCTATACAATAAAGATTTCTGTACCGCATCAGCTTCAGGTCCAGATGAAAGCGTCAAATCGGCGGTGTTGGGGTTGGGAAGGCCGAAAAGCTCCACAATCCAGCCAATCGACTGGAGGAACCAAGGATAGATGATGAGCACGAAGATCACGCCGACGGTGTTCATGATGGTGTGCGAGATGGCCGTCCGTTTGGCAGCTACGTTGCCAACCGAGGCTGCGATGTTGGCTGCGAAGGTGGCTCCAATGTTTCCTCCCATCATGATGGCCGTTGCCAACCTGAAATCCAACATGCCTGTCGTGATGAGTGTCATGGTAATGGCCATGGTGGCTGCCGACGATTGGAAACAGATCGTCAACACAATGCCGATAAACATGTAAATCAGGATGGACCACCAGCCCAGATTGGACCATGAGACAAGGAATCCGAGGTTGTCGGCGGTGAGGAGACCTTGTGCCGTGGAGCGCAAGGTGGCAAAGCCGATGAAGAACAGTGCGAAACCGATAATGATTTCGCCGGTGTCATGTCGCTTTTGGTTTTTCTTCATCTGCAACAAGATATAGCCAAACAGCAGCAAGGGGAAGGCGAAATCGGCCATGTTGAACGAGAAGCCGAATACCGCCAGGATCCACGCGGTGATGGTGGTGCCGATGTTGGCACCCATGATGACGCCAATGGCTTGGCCCAACTCCAATAATCCGGCATTCACGAAACTGACCACCATGATGGTGGTGGCCGTAGAGCTTTGGATGAGTGCGGTGACTCCGATGCCGGTCAGGATTTGCGTGAATGGGTTGGAGGTCATGGCGGCAAGGATGCGGCGCATGCCGTCGCCGGCTACTTTCTGAAGTCCGTTTGAGAGCAGGTTGAGACCGAAAAGGAAGAGCGTGACAGCTCCTAAAAGCGTGAGGATCTGAAGGAAGATTTCCATTGTATCAGATGGTTTCAAAAGATAGGCAAAAATAAGAAAATTGTTTATTAGTCTATACCCGAAAATTATTGCATTTTTATTCAAAATAACAAAAATTTTAAAAAAATTCTTCAATATTGTTGTATGATATAAAAAATTGCTTTAATTTTGCGGAAAATTTTATAAAAAATTACTGCAATGGAACAGATACTCAACAACAATGAAATTTTTATGAACCCCTACACGGACTTCGGGTTCAAGAAACTATTCGGCACGGAGCCGAACAAAGACATCCTCATCAGCTTCCTCAACGCCTTGTTCGAGGGTGACCGTCCTCCAATCGTCGATCTGCAATACCTCAACACAGAACAGCTTGGACCATACTACGGCGAACGCAGCTCGGTGTTCGACGTTTACTGCAAGACGGAGGACGAAAACTACTTCATTGTGGAGATGCAACGCTCCGACCAGCCGTACTTCAAGGACCGTACCGTGTATTACGCGTCGGCGGCAATAGCCCAGCAAGGGCCTAGAGGACCGTGGAACTATGAACTCAAGGACGTGTGTGTGATCGGTATCCTCGACTTCGTGTTTCCCAATAACGAGTACGGAAAAGACAGCTACATCCACAAGGTGATGCTGAAGGATATGGAAGACCACCACCTGGTGTACGACAAGCTGACGTTCTACTACGTGGAGATGCCGAAGTTCACGAAGAAGGAAGACGAGTTGGAGACGATGCAGGACAAGTGGCTTTACGTGGTGAAGAACATCTGTTATCTGCTACGGCAACCAAAGGAATTGCAGGAAAAAGTGTTCACGAAGTTCTTCGAGGAGGCACGAATCGGGATGTTCACCGGCGAAGAACGCTTCGCGTACATGGTGAGCCAAAAGCACTATTGGGACAATATCAACACCTTGAATTACTCTTTCGAGAAAGGGGTGAAACGAGGCAAAGAGGAGGCCTTGAAAGAGGTCGCACACAAACTGCTCTCCCGGGGAATGAGCAAGGAAAGCGTACGGCAGATGACTGGACTAAATGAAATCTAACCGTTGGACTTCGTTTTATTTGCTCGCCACCCCACACAAATGGAACAGCACCCTTGCGCCCACGTTACCGTCCCAGTCGCCGCCGTTGGGAGAGGGCGAGACCTCGCAGAGGTCGAAGCCCACAATCTCTTTGCCCGCTTTGCGGATTCGGTTGAGCAAATACATCAGCTCCTCGTATTCAAGGCCTCCGGGGACAGGCGTGCCCGTGTTGGGGCAGAGCTTCGGATCCAAAGCGTCGATGTCGATGGATAGATAGACTTTGCTAGGCAAGGCATCGACCATCTCGTCCACAAGGTCTTTCCACAGGGCGCCTTCGTACATCCTGCGTCGGCAGTCGCGGTCAAAGAAGATCTTGATGCGCTCGGGCTGGCTTAGCGCCAGTTCCTTTTCTTGGTGGCAATAGTCGCGGATGCCCACTTGGACGAGCTTTTTTACATTGTTGAACTTCAGGGTGTTGTAGAATATGGAGGCGTGTGAGTATTTGAAACCTTCGAAAGCCTCGCGTAGGTCGCAATGGGCGTCGGCGTGAAGAATGCCATATTCCACACCTTGTTTATTAAGGTATTGGTGATAGGCGAGGGGACAGCTGTGGTCGCCGCCCAACAAGCCAACCACCTTGCCTTGTGCCTTCCAGTAGGCGATGCGCTCACACAGCCAGGCGTTTTTCTTCTCCGTGGCGGCTTCGATACTGGCGTACAGGGCGGCGTACTTCTCGGGCTCGTCGTCGATGGTGCCTTCATACAGTGCGTTGATGATGTCTTCGCTCAACGGCGCCAACTCATCGTGCAATGCTCGCAACTCCTCGGGAAACTCGTCCATCCAAATGCCTTTTTGCCAGAGGTCGGGATAGTCGTGGTGACAAAGGTCCACCTGCAATGAGGCCTCCATGATGGCGGCGGGACCGTCAACGGTCCCGCGGTTGTAGCTGGTAGTCAGCTCCCATTCCACAGGGATGATGATGATTTGCGCTTCTTCGGCGGTGCAGGGCAGTCCGTAAATGCCGGAGTCGGCCACGGCGGCCGCATTGGGATCAAAGGTGTTTTCCATGTTCGTTCAATTTCATTTTTTGCAAAAATACAAATTCTATCGTAGCCTTCCACGTTTTCCACAAAATTCCACAATTGATTGTATTTGTGGAATTGGTTCCACAAAATTCCACAACTATAAAAATTGATAGAATTTTATAAATAATTGAATATCAAAATAATATGAAATTATTTTTGTTTGGCACAAAAATGGCTCATAGCGAGACCGAATAAAAAATGGTATGAAAAAGATCACTTCCATAGTATGTTTGATGGTTTCGGTGCTGCTTCTTGGCTCCTGTGTGGAAAGTTCCAAGAAGTATAAGGCTCTTGAGTCGGAAAGGGATTCTCTCTTGGTTGTGGCTTCCAACGTCACCACCGACTTCGAGTCCTCGCTGCGCACCATCAACGAGATCGAAATGGCCCTCCAGACTGTCCGCGAGGCTGAGAACATCATCATCCTGGAGAATCAGGAAGGCAACACCAACTATGCAGTGTCGCAAATTGAAGCCATCGACCGTACCATCCAGCAAAACAAGGCAAAGATCGCTGAACTTGAAAAACAACTTGCCGATGCAGGTTCCAAGTCGAAACAGCTGAATGCCACCATCAACCGCCTGAAGAAAGAACTGGACGAAAAGGACACCTACATCAACGACTTGAGGAACGAGTTGAGGAACAGCCAGGCTCAAGTGGCTGAACTGACCACTCAGGTCGAAGATCTCAACAAGAATGTGGAAGACCTGACCGAGAATGTGGACAACCTCAGCGCTCAGTCAGCTGAACAACAGGCGACGATCCGTCTTCAGGATGCCATGATGAACACCGTGTATTATATGGTGGCTCCCATGGAGACCTTGAAAGAGAATGATCTGGTGACCAAAGGCGGACTTTTCAAGAAGGAAAGTGTCTCCAAAAGCATCGACAAGAACTTGCTCAACACCGCTGACAAGCGTGAACTGACCACTCTTCCACTGAACACCAAGAAAGCAACAATATTGACTAATCATCCAGAAAGCAGTTATCAACTCACTAAAGGCGACGATGAAATGCTCTCTCTCGTTATCGTTGACCAAGAGGCTTTTTGGAATATATCTAATTATTTGATTATCTCCATCAAATAAAATTCTGCTCGTTTTCAATTTTTACGAATGCCTTGCTTCTCCCCGTTGCAAGGCTTCTTTTTTTTGTATATCCCATATTTTTATATCTTTGCCGCAGAATTCGTTGTCATGAAACACACCATCTTGATCGTTGAGGACGATGCCGCTTTTGGCGTGATGCTGCAAACCTGGCTGAAAAAGAACGACTATGACGTCGTCCTGGCCACCCAATATGCCCAAGCGAAAAAGGAGATATCCTCCCGGAAACTCGACCTGATTTTGACCGACTTGCGTCTTCCCGACGGAGATGGCATCTTGCTGATGGCATGGGTGAGGGAACAGCTGAAGAGCCATGTGCCATTCATCGTCATGACAGGATACGCCGAGGTCCAGACTGCCGTGTCGGCCATGAAACTGGGTGCCTTCGACTACCTGAAGAAGCCGATCAACCCCAGCGTGCTCGAAGAGAAGATCGTAGCCGCACTCGAATCGGAGCAGGAGGCCGAAGAGTTGTTCCGTCCAAAGAAGGTCATGGTCAAAGGCAGCAGCGACGCCATCCAGCGACTGTACAAGCATGTGGAACTGGTGGCTCCAACCAAGTTTTCCGTCCTTATCCTCGGGGAGAGCGGCACGGGCAAGGAATACATTGCGGAGATGATCCATGAATGCAGCCCTCGACGCGACAAGCCTTTTATCGCCGTTGATTGTGGAAGCCTATCCAAGGAACTGGCTCCCAGTGAGCTTTTCGGTCATCTCAAAGGCTCTTTCACCTCGGCCATCGCTGATAAGAAAGGCGTTTTTGAACAAGCCAAGGGAGGCACCGTGTTTCTCGATGAGGTGGGCAACCTTCCTTACGAGGTGCAGATGCAACTGCTCCGGTCGCTTCAGGAACAGAAGGTGCGCCCGGTAGGCTCGGCAGTGGACGTCCCCGTTGATGTGAGGATTGTAGCGGCAACGAACGAAAACATTGAGCAAGCCATTGAACAGGGCAAGTTCCGCCAGGATCTTTACCACCGTATCAACGAGTTTACGTTGCAGGTTCCGCCGCTGCGAGACCGCATGGAGGACCTTGAGGAGTTTGTAGGCTTCTTCCTTTCACAAGCCAACGAAGAGCTGGGAAAGGAAATCAAAGGGGTCTCGCCCAAGGCCATCGCTGCCATGAAGCAGATGTCGTGGAAAGGCAACCTTCGTGAACTTCGCAACGTGATCCGTCGTTGTGTCCTCTTTGCCGAAGGCGATTACATCGAAGCGGAGGACCTTCCCGTGTATCTTGAGGCTCCGGAGAAGCCATCCGCCTCCTCCAACGAGGACTTCGCACTTCGTCCAGGTAACGAAAGGGAACAGATCGAAGCGGCGCTGATGAAGGCTAGAGGCAACAAAACGGTGGCGGCACGATTGCTGCAAGTTGACCGTAAGACACTCTATAACAAGATGCATCAGCTTGGACTTGAGCTTTGAGGCTCATTCCCTTAAACGATGTCGTAACGCTCTGCGAGGAGCTCCAGCAAATTGTCGGCATGACTCATGAACAGGACGGCGTCGTCTTTCCATTCGGGATATTCGCGAGCACCGCGTTTGTTGGCACGCAAGCCGTTCATCTTCGACAGGAAAGGGATGGCTTCTTGCTGCTGCAACTGGATGAACATGGGTAACATTTTGTGGCATAGCCCTTGGGCGGTGGCGAAATCATTCTTCTCAATGGCTTCGTTCATGCTCACCACATGGTCGGCGGTGGACTGGGCAAAGACGGTCAGGACGCCTTTGATGGCCTCCTCGTCGTCACCCATCATGGCGCATAGCTCAGGAAAGTCTTTGAAACGACCGCCCTCCGATCCTTCAGCGGGGGATGAGGATGGGTCGGTGGGGCTTTCTTGGAGGTGTCGCCCGAAGAGGCTTTCCAAGTCCTTGAGGTTGAAAGGCTTCTGCAAAAAACCGTCAAAGCCTTCTCGCTGGGCGATCTCGTTGGTGTAGTCCATGCGCGCCGTCATGAGATAGACGGGTTTCTTTTTGTCCGCTTTCTTGAATAGCTTCAGGATGTCGTTGCCCGACAAGGCACCCATCTCACGGTCGGTAAGGATGTAATCGTACGTGTCCACTTGCTGCAGCGCACCATCGATGTCGTTTTTCGAACGGCATATCATGACCTGATGTCCCAGTTTCCCGATCATGTTGCTGACCACGGTCAGCAAAGTGTCGTCGTCGTCGATGATAAGGATGTGTCGCTGCGGTACGAGTTCAATGGTCTCGACAGCAGAGACATCCGATTCGCTGGTGATCTGGTCTTCCTCAGACTGGCGATTTTCTTCAAGAAGCTGTATCTCAACAGGGATTTTGACCGTGAAGAGACTGCCTTTACCCACCTCTGATTGTACTTCGATTTGGCCTTCCATCAGATCGACAAGACCCTTGACCACGGACAAGCCGTAGCCGCTGCCTTCTGAGAGCGTGCTGCTGTTGTCGATGCGCACGAATGGCTTGAAGATGTCTTCCAACTTGTCCTCGGGAATGCCGATGCCACTGTCTTTGACGCGGTACACCAGGCAACCGTTCTCCAGACTGGCCCTGAAGCCGATATTGCCCTCGATGGTGTATTTGATGGCGTTGGAAATCAAGTTGCTGATGATCTGCTTGAGTTTCAGCCTGTCGGAGTTGGCGATGAGCTGGCTACGGATGTCATTCTTATAGTCGAAGACCAAGTTCTTCTTTTGGGCGATGGGCTCGAACATTGAGGCGGTCTCGTCGCATAACGCCTTGACGTTGAAAGGCTTCTTTTCGACCTGCAGTTTGCCTTGTTCCAGTCTGGAGAATTCCAGCAGGTTGCCTAGCAGGTTCAGGATATGGTCGGCTGATTGCTGTATGGAGACGACCTCTTTCTCATTGCCGTTGTTGTCCATCAGTTCCAGGTTGCCCAAAATCGACGACAGAGGGGTCTTGATGTCGTGCGAGACGGCGAGTAGCATCTTGTGCCTTGTCTCCATGAGTTCTTCGGTCTTGCGTTGCGCCTCTTCGGCGATGAGCTTGGCTTTCTCAGCGGCTTGACGAGCCCTAAAACCTTTACTTACATCGCTGAGAATCAATATGATGAAAATAATGATCAGTACCAAAACCGCTCCTCCGATGATGGTAGAGGAACGGGAGTTTTCCTTGATGAGGGTCTCACTGTTCTCTATTTCCAGCACGGAACTGTCGAGGATCTCTTTGTTGAGGGTCAGTAAGAGTTCGGAGATCTGCTCGGAGAGATGGTTGTCGTCCCTGATCAGCTCCGCGGTCTTTTTCTCGTATTCCTGGATGCGCTGTTTGTATTCGAGTCGGGCTTTCTGCGACAATAACTTCAAGTCTTCCAATATGTTGAGCGAGTCGTTTTGGAGCGTCATGGCAGTGTCAACGGTCTGTTGGGAGACCTGAACGATACTGTCTTCCTCTGGGTTGAATACATCGCCGATACGTTGCCAAAGGTTCTTTTTCGGCTTGTTGTGGATGATGGTGTCGCTTTGTGTTACGGTGGTGACGGTCGTAGCACTGGGCTGTTGTGGCACGTACGACTGCAGTTTGGCGTCGATTTCGGCCAAGGGGTCGTAATAGTAGAACTGGCGGGAAAGCACGTAGCTGATCTGTCCTTTCCTCAGAATCAAACGTTCCACCTCGCGGATCCTACGTTCGTTTTCTTCGCTGGGCAGGATGGAGAGCAGTGAGTCGGCGCAGCGATTGATCTCGTTGTTGATGTTTCCGAAACGTTTCAGATGCTTGGGGTTGTCGGTGAAGGCGAACAGGTTGGCTTCGGATTGCGCTTCATGGACGAGCTGGGTGAATTGGTTGGTGAGGTCAAGGGCACGGCTTTGTACCGAGATGTTGATTTTCTGGTTCTGGATGCTGCCTTGGATCTTGTAAATGAAATAGAACATGGCACCGCATAAGGCGATGACAAACAGGTAGGTGATGACAACCTTCCAACTTGTTCTTCTTTCAACTCGATTCTTCATTTGTTCGCAAAAGTACTATTAAATCTGAAAAAAATGTATTTTTGCAAAAAAATTCTACAAAATGAAACGGATTTTTCTTTGGATCGTGATCATTGTCGTGGTGGCATACGGCTTGAAAACTTGCTTTTTCAAGAATTCGGATGGGGCGGATTCTGATCAGAGGTCTGACAAGGACGCGACAGTAGCCGTACTCTCTGTCAACGACATGCATTCAGCCATCGATATGATGCCGCGTTTTGCCGCCTTGACGGACAGCTTGAGGCAGGTCTATCCCGACTTGTTGGTTTTCTCCGCCGGTGACAACCGCACTGGAAATCCCATCAACGACCAGTATGATCCCACCAACCATCCCATGATCGCCTTGATGAACAAGGTGGGCTTTGACTTGTGTGCGATAGGCAACCATGAGTGGGATGGCGGTGTCGATGCCCTTCAGAGGAACATCGAAGAGGCGAAATTCCCCTTTTTGTGTGCCAATGTCGTGGTACCTGGCGACATGAAGTTGGAGGTGAAACCTTATGAGATTTTGGAAAACCAAGGTCTCAAAATTGCTGTGTTGGGTTTGGTTGAGGTAGGCGCCGGAGGTATTCCCGGTGTACATCCCAAGCTCTTGGCCAAGCTTCGTTTCAAACGTCCGGAAGAAGTCTTGCCAGAATATCAATATCTTAGAAATCAATGTGATGTATTCATCTTGCTTTCTCATCTTGGCTATGAGGAAGACTTGGAAGTGGCGCGGCAATATTCCGGTTTCGATGCTATCTTGGGCGGTCACAGCCATACCTTGGTGGAATATCCAAAGAAAGAGAACGGGGTGATGGTCACCCAAGCGGGATCTGGCCTCCGCAATGCCACTTTAACGCTTTTCAAGGTAAGGAATGGCAAGGTGGTGGATGTCACGGCGACTACCCTTGATGTGGAACATTTTGGCAAGAAAAACCATGAAGTGCAGTCGATGCTTGATGGGTTCAATGACGACAGCCGTTTCAACATGGCGTTGGCCACTGCGACAACGCCTTTCCAGAACAGAGAGGAGTTGGGATGTATGGTGACGGATGCCATCCGTGAAGTTTCGGGTGCCGACTTTGCCTTCAACAACACGGGAGGGCTTCGCATCGACCGGATGAAGAAAGGCCCCATCACCATCAAGGACGTGTACAACATCGATCCTTTCAACAATGAGATTGTGGTTTATAAGATGAAGGGGAGTCAGCTGGAACGTTTCATCATGGAAAGCTACAAGAAAAACGGTCGATACCCATCTTTCGTATCGGGAATGAGCTATGAGGTGAACACGGCTTCTGACGGCTATCCCAAGTCGGTGAGCATCACACTGGATCATGGTCGGTTCTCACGTGAAGCCATCTATACAGTGGCGATGAATAGTTTCATGGCTTCCACGGTGCGTTTCGAGAGCGTCGATGACGGTGAGAGCCAGTTTATGACCTCCGAAGAGATGGTGATCGAGTTCCTGAAGAACCACAAGACGGTGTCTTATCAAGGGGTGTCGAGGACGAAATGAGCCATTCTATCATTTTCGCAACAACTTTGAACGGAAAACACTATTTTTGCCAATCAAAAGTACGACCATGAAGAAGTTTTTGTTTTTTGCGGTCATCGCATTGCTGATGGCCAGTTGCGCCCCCAAGAAGGTGCAACTCATTGATGCTGCCAACTTTACCAAAGAAGTGGATGGGAAGCAAGTCTCCTTGTTTACCATGCATAATGGTGACGTCACCATGCAGGTTACCAACTATGGAGGCCGTGTGGTGGCGTTGTGGACTCCCGACAAACGCGGTAGCTACGAGGATATCACTTTGGGCTATGACCATATTGACAAGTACCTTGACCATCCAGGGGAACGTTACTTGGGAGCTGTTGTGGGACGCTGTGCCAATCGTATTGCTCATGGAAGCTTTGTGTTGAACGACACGGTTTATTCTTTGGTGAAAAACGACGGTGACAACACCCTTCATGGAGGCGCCCTGGGTACGGATAATGTTGTGTGGGATGTCGTGGAATCGAACGACAGCATCCTCGTGATGCATGTCGTGTTGCCCGACGGACAAGACGGGTTCCCAGGCAATCTCGACATCACCATGACTTATACGTTGACGCATGACAACGCATTCAGGATCGACTATCAGGCTACGACCGACAAGCCTACGCTGTGCAACCTCTCCAACCATACCTTCTTCAACTTGAGAGGGGAGGGCAAGGACATCCTTCGCCATCAGCTGAAGATCAACTCCAAGTGGGCGCTTTCTGTTGACTCGACGCTGATTCCCGACGGGAAGTTCATCTCTGTGAAGAAGACACCGTTCAACTTCCTGGAGTTGCATGCCATCGGCGACAGTATTAAGGCCAATGACATACAGCTCGTCTATGGGCACGGCTATGACCACAACTGGATCATCAGCCGCATGACGCCCGACAAGGTGGAGTATGCTGCCACCCTGTATGAACCCAAGAGTCGCCGCCAGGTGGATGTTTACACTGACCAGATGGGCTTGCAGTTCTATAGCGGCAACTTCTTCGAGGGACATGTTCAAGGGAAATGGGGGCCGCACCGCTACCGCGGTGCGGTGGCTCTCGAGACCCAGAACTTCCCTGATGCCATCAACCAAGAGAACTTCTCAAAGAAGCCGGTGCTGAACCCAGGAGAGACTTATACCCATACCTGCATCTATCAATTCAGCGTCGCTCCCCGCCCATGAACTATCTCAGCGTCGAAGGCATCTCCAAGTCGTATGGCATCAAGACCTTGTTCTCCGATGTCACCTTCGGCATCGAGAAGGGCGACAAGACGGCGTTGATTGCCTCCAACGGATCGGGAAAGTCAACCATGCTCAAGATCATCGTGGGCAAGGAGTCGATGGACACGGGCACGGTGACTTTCGCCAACGACATACGCGTGGGCTATCTGGAACAACTGCCTCAATATGATCCCGACCTCACCATTCAGGAGGTAGTCGCTGCTGGACATGTGGAGCTGATGCGTGTGGTGGGACGTTATGAGAAAGCACTCCGTGAACACACCGATGAGACCAACAAGGTCACTAAAGCGGCTTTGGAACTTGCCATAGCAGAGATGGATGCCATGGAGGCTTGGTCGTATGAGCAAAGACTCATTCAGCTGCTGACCCGTTTCGAGCTCACCGACTTGCAGCAACGTATCGGCAACCTCTCTGGTGGACAGGTCAAACGTTTGGCTCTTGCCTTGGTGTTGCTCGACAATCCCGACCTGCTGATCCTCGACGAGCCCACCAATCACCTCGACGTGGAGATGGTGGAGTGGCTGGAGAAATACCTCTCGCAATCGAACGTCACCCTGCTGATGGTCACCCACGACCGTTATTTCCTGGATCGAGTCTGTAATAAGATATTCGAGCTCTATCAGAGCGTGATGTACACCCATTACGGCAACTTCGACTATTATGTGGAAAAGAGCCGTGAGCGGGAAGAGGTGAAACGTGCCACGGCACAGAAGGCTTCGGCACAACTCCGTCATGAGTTGGAGTGGATCCGTGCCACTCCACAGGCACGCACCGGCAAGTCGAAAAGCCGCATCGATGCTTTCTACGAGCTGAAGGACAAAGCTAAGTATCAGGAGCCGGAGGAGTCGCTGCAGTTTGGATTGCAGGCACAACGTCTGGGCGGAAAGATCTTGGAGATGTACAATGTCACCAAACGCTATGACGACGTCACCGTCTTGAAAGACTTTGATTATGTGTTCCAACGTGGCGAGCGGATCGGGCTGATCGGCAAGAACGGGGTAGGGAAGTCGTCGTTCCTGAATCTGATTACACGCCAGGTAGCTCCTGACCGAGGCAAGATCATCGTGGGCGATACGGTCACCTTCGGCTATTATCGGCAAGGCGGCATCACTTTCGATGAGGACAAGACCGTCATCGATGCCATTCGTGACATTGCCGAAGTCATCAACTACGGCAAGGATCAAGTCTATACCGCCGACCAGCTGCTGGCACATTTCATGTTTCCACACAAAATGCACCGTCAGCCAATCTCCCTGCTTTCAGGAGGGGAGAAACGGAGACTTTACCTGCTGACGGTGTTGGTGTCAAATCCTAACTTCCTGATTCTCGACGAGCCTACCAACGACCTCGACCTGTTGACTTTGCAGAAACTGGAGGACTTCCTGAAAGCCTATAAGGGATGCCTTCTTGTGGTATCGCACGATCGTTTCTTCATGGATCAAGTTGTTGATCAACTCTTTGTCTTTCAGGGTGATGGCAAGGTGAAAGGTTTTATGGGAAATTATTCCCAATACAAGGACTACTTGCAAGAAAAGGAAGCACAACAGCGGCTTGTACAGCAGACTCAGAAGTCGGTTGCAAAGGAGGAGGAACCCAAGCGTCTCCGTGAGAAGAAGAAACGTTCTTTCAAGGAAGACCGCGAGTATGCGCAGCTGACTGAGGAGATTGCCGCCCTTGAAGCGGAGAAACAGCAGATCAGCCAGGAGATGAACTCTGTGACTGATTACCAACTACTGCAACAGCTGGGCAACCGACTCCAGGAAATCAACGCCCTGCTCGACGAGAAAGAGCTTCGCTGGCTGGAGCTGGATGAGTGGTCGTGATTGAATTGCCAATATTGTTGGTTGAAATACCAAAACTCTTTTCCGAATGGCATGCTAAGTTGCGAGTAATTGTGTTATCTTTGCAACTTAATAAATAGGTATCATGGAAAGACGATGTTATAAACTTGTGCCGGTGTTGTTGGCTTTGGGCCTAGCTTTTTCTGTTGCCAAAGCGCAGGAGCCGGTGCGAATCACGTTAGAACAAGCCCTTGAGATCGCCTTGTCGGAAAGCAACACCATCAAGATCGCCGACATGACGGTGGAGAAAAGTGGCTATGCCAAGAAGGGCAGTTATGCCTCACTATATCCAAACGTCAGTTTGAGCGGTTCCTATCAGCGCACCTTGTTGAAGCAGGTGATGGTGATGGATATGGGTGGTCAGCCTATGGAAATCAAGGTGGGACGCGACAATAACATCAGTACGGCCGCTACGGCAAGCGTACCTTTGGTAAATGCCCAACTCTGGGAAAGCCTCAAGTTGTCGGCTCTCGACGTGGAGATGGCAGTGGAACAAGCCCGTTCTTCAAAGGTATCAATGATTTCACAGGTCAAGCAGGCGTTCTATGGAGTGCTCCTTGCCAAGGAGTCGCTTGCAGTGATGACACAAGTGTATGAGAACGCTCAGGCGAACTATGAGAAGACCCTTCAGCGTTTTCAGGTGGGCAAGGCATCAGAAGTGGAGAAGCTTAGGGCGCAGGTCACAGTGATGAATGCCGAACCCAATGTCTCCAGTGCCGAGAATGCTGTCCTGCTCGCCACCTGGCAGCTGAAAGCCGTCATGGGCATGGATCTTGAGACGGACATCGAAGCCATTGGCGACATCAAGGATTATTCCAACCAGCTGTTGGCGCCCTACGCCAGTGAAGACGACATCAGCAACAACAGTTCCTTGCTTCAATTGGACATTCAGGATCGGATGTTGGAATCCACATTGAGGATGCAAAAGAGGCAATATCTCCCTACATTGTCAGCCAGCATCAACTACAACTATAGCGCAATGGGCGATGAAGAGCTCCGTTGGTTCCCATCTTCGGTGGCCGCAGTGAGCCTTAACATCCCTGTTTTCGATGGTTTCCAAAAGCATTTCAACATCAAACAAAGCAAGATCAACAAGGACATGCTTGCCCTTCAAAGGGAAGACGCTGAACGTCAGATCCGTATAGCCATCCGTAACTATAACGACCGTATCGCCTTGTGCGTGAAAAACTTTACCGCCGCCAATGCTACCGTGGAGATCGCCCAAAAGAGTTATGAGATCTCGGAGAAGATGTATGAAGTGGGCAAGGCTACCTTGGTGGAACTCAACGACGCGCAGCTGGCATTGCAACAAGCCCAGCTCACGCAAGCCCAAGCAGTCTATAACTTCCTGGTGGCCAGGGCTTCATTGGATGAGTTGATTGGAAAAGAATAGTGAATTTGTAGATTAGAATAATAACACAGAACAATATGAAACTAAACAGATTTTTCATTTTGATGACGGCTGGTGCGCTGTTGTGCGCCTGTGGTACGAAAAACGAGGAACAAGCCCAGAAAACGCAGGTCAACCCCGTGGTCAGTGTGGTGACGGCACAAGCTGAGGATGTGGAGATCAACAACACTTATACCTCCAATATCGAGCCTTACGCCACCAACAATATCGTCTCCCAGACCGCTGGCCGTATCGTGAGCATCAATGCCGAAGTGGGCAGCCAGGTACGAAAGGGACAGGTGCTGGCCAAGATGGATGATGTCAATTTGACCAAGACCCGTCTCCAGATCATCAATGACTCTACTGAGTTGAGCCGTCTCACAGAGCTCTATAACATTGGAGCTGTATCTCAAGCAGACTACGACCTCGCCAAACTCTCACTAAACCTCTCCAAGAAAACCTACAGCAATTTGGTTGAGAACACCTACCTGCGCAGCCCTATTCACGGTGTGGTGACGGCCCGCAATTACGACAAGGGTGACATGTATTCCATGACGCAGCCCATCTTCGTGGTAGAACAGATCGTTCCTGTGAAGATGCTGATCAACTTGTCGGAGAGTCTCTTCACCCAGGTGCACAAGGGCATGGAGTTTGACATCACCGTAGAGGCTTATCCGGGCGAGAGCTTTAAAGGCAAGGTCAACTTGATCTATCCTACGATCAATGCAACGACACATACCTTCCCGGTAGAGGTGGTCTGTCAGAACAACGACCAGCGGTTGCGTCCCGGTATGTTCGCTCGCGTGACGGCTACTTTTGGTGTCAACCATCATGTGGTGGTTCCTGATATCGCCGTGGTGAAGCAGATGGGATCAGGCGAGCATTTTATCTACGTGTTGCAACCTGATAACACCGTGAAATACCAACTGGTGGAGCTGGGCAAGCGCCTCGGCAACAGATACGAGATCATCAGCGGCATCAACGAGGGCGACCAAATTGTCACCGAAGGCCAGGCCCGCCTGAAAGATGGCATCGCTGTTCAGGTGAAAGGTGATAATTGATTCTTACTTCTTTCTTCTGACTTCTAACTTCTTAAAGAAATGAGCTTACAAAGAACAGCAGTCAACAATCCAGTGACAACGGCCTTGGTCTTTGTCGCCATTGCCATATTTGGCATCTTCTCCCTGATGAACCTCTCCATCAACCAATTGCCTAACATGGAGACCAACTTCATCATGGTGATGACCTCCTATCCTGGAGCCAGTGCCGCCGATATCGAGACCAATATCTCCAAGACCTTGGAGAATACTTTGAACGCCGTTCCCGACCTGAAACACCTTTCGTCCACTTCGCGTGAGAACACCTCGGTGCTTTCGTTGGAATTTGAGAGCGGCATTGACATCGAGACTGCCACCAACAACGTGCGTGACAAGATCGACATGGTGCGCAACTATCTGCCGGATGGCGCCACCAATCCCATCCTGTTTAAGTTCAATGCCGAGGATATGCCCATCATGCTGCTTAGCGTGACGGCGGAGGAGAGCTTGCCAGCCTTGGACAAAATCATCGAAGACCGCGTTACCACACCATTGGCGCGTGTGAGCGGTGTTGGTACGGTGTCTGCCAACGGCGCCCCAAAACGTGAGATTCAGGTCTATGTCGATCCCAACAAGTTGGAGGCCTACAACCTGACTTTGGAAAGCATCTCCAACACCTTGGCCACTGAAAACCGCAATGTGCCTGCCGGTTACATCGACATCGGCTCCAACAGCTATAGCCTGCGCATTCAGAAAGAATTTACTTCCGCCAAGGAGATGGAAAGTGTCATCGTCGGCTCACGCGGCACAGCGCCCATCTATCTGCGCGACGTGGCCACAGTCATCGACGGCTCTGAGGAACGCATTCAGGAGTCGTACAGCAACGGTCGTCAGGGTGCCACCATTGTTATCCAGAAGCAGACTGACGCCAACGCTGTCAACGTCATCAAAGGCATCAAGAAACAATTGAAAGAGATCGAGCCTACGCTGCCTTCCGATGTCAAGTTGAACGTCATTGTCGATGGATCCACTTCTATCCAAAACACCATCAACAACCTACGCGACACCATTTTCATCACCTTCATCCTGGTGATGTTAGTCGTGTTTGTCTTCTTGGGTCGCTGGCGTGCCACTTTCATCATTGTGCTGGCCATCCCGATTTCGCTGTTGGCTTCGTTGATTTACCTGTATGCCACCGGTAACACGCTGAACATCATTTCCATGTCTTCATTGACCATTGCCATCGGTATGGTAGTGGACGATGCCATTGTGGTGTTGGAGAACATCACCACGCATATCGAACGCGGCTCCAAGCCTAAGGAAGCTGCCGTGCATGCCACCCAAGAGGTGCAGCTTTCGGTGATTGCCTCGACCTTGACCATGTTGGCGGTATTCCTGCCTTTGACGATGATCAAGGGTACCACTGGCGTTATGTTCAAGCAGTTGGGCTGGATTGTGTCCATCATCATGATCGTTTCCACCACGGGTGCCTTGACGTTGGTGCCGATGATGTGCTCCAGGATGTTGGTGATGAACCCGCATGAGAGCAAGTTCCATAAGGCGATTTTCCGTCCTATCAACAAGGGATTGGATGCCATCAGCAATGGCTATGCCCGTCTGATCAATTGGTGCATCAACCATCGTAAGGTGATTATCTTCAGTATGCTAGGATTGTTTGTCTTATCGGTCGTATTGTTGGCTCCGACCTTGAAGACAGAGATGATGCCCAAGTTGGACGAAGGCCGTTTGAGCATCAACATAGAGTTGCCGACGGGTACTGGCCAAGACATCACCGGTGCCTTCGCCAAGAGTCTCGCTGAAGACTTCATGCAGATTCCAGAAGTGAAGATCTGTAACTACAGCTTCGGTCAGGCCGACTCCGACAATGCCTTCGCCTCGATGCGCAGCAACGGCACCCACATCATGTCGTTCAACCTCCGTCTTGGCACCAAGACTGAACGTCGCAAGGCGGGTCTGCGGAAGACTAGTGAGGTGGCCGATGAAATCCGTGCCAAGCTTAATGCCATGCCTGAAATCAAGAAAGCCAACGTCAGCGAAGGTGGTGGCGGCATGGGCGGCATGAGCACGGTACAGATCGAGGTCTATGGATATGACTTCCATAAGACCGACAAGATAGCCAATGAGTTGGCCCAGAAGCTGCGTGACCGCGGCATCCTGCAAGTCATTGTGGGTCGTGACGCCTACACACCGGAATACCAAATCGATTTCGATCGTGAGAAGCTTGCCTACAATGGCTTGAACAGCACCACGGCGGCCACTTACGTCAAGAACCGCATTAACGGATCGGTGGGATCTTACTATCGTGAGGACGGTGAGGAGTATGACATCCGTGTGCGCTATGCTCCCGAATTCCGCAAGAGTGTGGAGGATATCGAAAACATCAAGATTTACAATAGCTACGGACAGCCCATCCGTGTGGGGGATCTCGGCGTAGTGGTCGAGTCGTTGACACCTCCTCAGATTCAACGCAAGGACCGTGAGCGTATGGTTAGCGTCACAGCCGTCGTCGGCAAGGGACAGGTGCTGAGCGATGTGGTCAAGATGTGCGAGGAGGTCATTGCCGAAACCGCCATTCCGCCTGAGATTATGACCAAAATTGCTGGAGACTATGAGACCCAGCAGGAGATGTTCGGCGATCTGCTAACTTTGTTGATCCTCATCATCATTTTGGTTTACATTGTGATGGCTTCGCAGTTCGAGAATTTGATGAAACCTTTCGTCATCATGTTTTCCGTGCCCTTTACCTTTACGGGCGTGTTGCTCGGTCTGTGGGCCACTAACACTGCCTTGGGTGCCATGGCTTTTGTCGGCGTCTTGATCTTGATGGGTATCGTCGTGAAAAACGGTATCGTGTTGATTGACTACACCACCTTGCTTGAGGAGCGTGGCGTAGAGGTCAAGGAAGCCACTGTGAAGGCTGCCCGCTCGCGTTTGCGTCCTATCTTGATGACTACGTTGACCACCGTATTGGGTATGATCCCGTTGGCCATCGGCCGCGGTGAAGGTGCTGAGATGTGGAACTCGTTGGGTGTTACCGTGGCATGGGGCCTTACTGTTTCAACATTAATCACCTTATTATTAATACCGGCGTTGTATTGTTCTCTGGAGACTCGTGCTGTCCGCCGCAAACAACGCAAGGCAGAAGAGGCAAAGACGAAAACGGAAAATATTAGATAAGAGTTTAAAGTTTAGAGTGGACAATGAAAGCGATATTGATCACATACAACCAGGCGTATTATGACGACATTGCCTTGGTGTTGAACAACAATGGTGTGAAGGGCTATACCGAGTGGAATGAAATCAAGGGTCACGGTAGCGATACGGGTGAACCGCACATGGGCACTCATGCATGGCCCACCTTGAACAATGCCATCATCTCGATGGTTGAGGACGACCAGGTGGATGGCATTTTGCAGGAGTTGCACGAACACGATGTGAAAGCGCCGGAATTGGGCCTGCGTGCTTTTGTTTGGCAGATTGAAAAAATGATATGATTTTTTTTGTTGGATTTTTGGAATTTGATTATATTTGCGATCTGAAAAACCTAAATAATTCAACAATAAACACTTAAACAATCTACATCGATGGGAAAGTTTGTTATTACTCTTAGAAAAAACGGTGAATTCCAATTCAATCTTAAGGCCACCAATGGCCAGGTGATTCTCACCAGCGAAGGCTACACTACCAAATCCGCTTGCATGAACGGCATTGAGTCAGTGAGGAAAAACTGCAAAACCGAGGCTCGTTTCGACAAGAAGGTGGCTTCCAACGGCAAGCCATTCTTCAACTTGAAGGCTACCAATGGCCAGATCATCGGTTCGAGCCAGATGTATGTCAATGAGAAGAACATGCTCAACGGTGTCGCTTCGGTGATGAAGAACGCTCCGGAAGCACCAGTTGTTGACATGACTGCCGAATAATTCGGTATTTTGACACAAAAAAAACCTCAGAGACGCCGCAATGCGGCGTCTCTTTTTTGTTCTCCGGCGCCTTCGGCGCCGGAGAATTCGTTTGCAACACGCTGTCATCCAGTATGTTACCTATGATAGAAAAATTTTTTAAAAAAAAGATCCCGAAAGTGTTGCGCGTATCGGAAAAAGCCGTACTTTTGCACCCGTTTTCGGCCTTGAAAAAGAGGGTGTGGAAGAGGGGCTGGGCCGGAAGCGGAGTTCTTTGAAAGCTTGATGCCAGCATAAGAAGCGAGGGTCCTGCGCGCCGCCTTGTGGCGCCGCGCCGGGCCGAGGGAAAAAGGAATCATAGCGGAGCCCTAGAAACAGGAAAAAGAAAAAGTACAGAAATACTACAATGAAGAGTGTGATCCTGGCTCAGGATGTACGCTAGCGGCAGGCCTAATACATGCAAGTCGAACGGTAAAATCCCCTTCGGGGGAGTGAGAGTGGCGCACGGGTGCGTAACGCGTATGCAACCAACCCCTTTCCGGGGGACAGCCGGTGGAAACGCCGGGTAATACCCCATGGCGACGCTCCGGGA
>JAFYJV010000017.1 GCA_017537965.1 Bacteroidales bacterium
CTTTGCTGGCTATGGGCATCTTCATCGGAGCGGTGTGGGCCAACGTTTCCTGGGGTAATTACTGGTCGTGGGACCCGAAAGAGGTCTGGGCACTCATCACGCTTCTTATTTACGCCGCACCGTTGCATGAAAAACTATGGAAAACCTTTGACAAACCTTTGTTTTTCCACATCTACAGCATTCTTGCCTTCCTAAGCGTAGTCATCACTTATTTCGGTGTCAATCTCATCTTAGGCGGGGTTCATGCCTACAATTAATTCAGTACCAACTTTTGGATAAAACGTTTTCCGTCCCGGATGACTAAAACCGAATAAACACCGGAGGAACATTGGTTCAGATCGACAATGGTCTCATGTCCTTGAGAATAGCCTTGGGTAATCGTCTGGCCCATCATGTTGATGATAGCGTATTCAAATTCCCGGACATCGTCCATAGAAAGGTGCAACATCCCTTGACAAGGATTGGGATACACCTTAAAAGTCAGTCCCTTTTCTTCAACACCCACATATTCATTCAATATTACATGGACGATGAAATCGACCGTTTGTCCGTCGCTGGAGGCGCGAAGCGTGAGGTCGGCCAAAGCAGATTCTCCATTGAGGCGGGTGACCGTCAGCGTTTTTTCCGTTATCGTGGCCGTTATTGCTGTTTCGTTGGAGTTGGTAATGAGGCTGTAAACGATGTTCTCGTCAGGATCGTCAGGGTCAGAGGCTACGCCTTCAAGGTTGATTTCGACAGTTTGTGGAAAAACGTCCATGATGAAATCGGCAACGGGATTGGCAATGTATGGCGGTTCATCTTGTGGCGGAATAGGAGGTGTAGGAGCTTCGCCGTTGAAATCGTCAATGCAGAAATAAGCGGGGGTGAGCATGCCCCAGTTGTTGTTTTTGGTGGACGACAGGCTGAACGAGATAGTGGCCACGGGGCCGAGTGGGCTCAGGTCGAACCATTCCCAAGTGTCGAGAACATAGTCTTCGTCATTGTTGGCAAACCGATAGTCGGCCAAGTAGAAATCAAGTGTCCCCAAAGTCACGCCGTTGGCATTTTTGCCAGTAGCGGTGAGCTTGAACCAGTCAGGATCGTTGCCCGAGGCACCGCCGAAGGGCGTCACGGAATAGTCGCCCTCAAGGATGTTTTGATAGGCCCAAAGGTTGTTGGTGACATAGCATCCAGTGACGGTTTGCACCGATCCGTCGGCAGCGGTGATGTCGGTCTGCGCTCCCATGGTATAGGCCACGCCATATTGCGATGAGCCGTCATGACCCTGTCCTGGAGCAGCGGTGTATTGGGCATTCAGGCCTATCTGACTCAGGTCGGAGTGGTTGGAGGCCGTGAAGCCGCCCCAGAAATAGTCGGAGTAGTAGCTAGTGAAGTTCCATCCGCCGCTGGTCATCACAGCATTGCCTTCCTGAGGGGGCATCCAGTAGCCGCTGGCATTCAAGGTGACATCCTCGAAACTGGCTACACCAAGGCCGATAACGACTTCTTCGCCCGACACGGAGACCTCCATATCGACTTGCTTTCCGTTGCTGGTGGCACGGATGACCAAAACCTGGTTGTTAAAGGCCTCCGAAGTAAGTCGGCTGACGGTAAGTTGACGATTGTCGATGACAGCTGAGATTTCGGAAGGACAACTTTGCACCGAGATGACAATGAAATCATTGTTGTTGTCAGGGTCATCGAAGGTGTTGCTGAGATCGAAACCCAATGTTTGAGGATAGTCGGTAAAGTTGATGGGAGCCAATTGATTGGCTACGACGGGCGGCAGGTCTTCAGCAATGCATTCCACCGTAAAGGCAGTTTGCACAGACTGTCCGGCACTTTCCGCATTCAGCGTGATGGTGGCGTTTCCGCCGGTGCTCACCAGGCGTGTCACGGTCAGCATCCTGTTGTTCAGAGCGGTTGAGACCAGCGACGGATTGCTGTTGGATGCCACGGTGATGACTATGTTTTCATTCGGATCGTCAGGGTCGTTGAATGTGTTGGTCAAATCCACTGTTTGGCTTGCCGGGTAAGTGTTGAAAGTGATATTGGCAATGGGATTGGCAACCACCGGAGGAAGGTTGGTGCCGCTGGCAAACTCATCGGCTCCTGCACAAGGCGCTGTTGTTGAACGGTTTTGTCCGTCGATGTCCGTAGTGACGTAGGCCAATGGATTGGCAACCGTCAAACCATCGGCGCTGGTGATGTGCAGGTCATAGTTGCCCACAAAGTTTGGCGTGCACAGGGCCGAATGGGCATCAAATCCTGAAGCTGTAGTCCAGTCGCTCAACGTGGCACAATCGGTTCCTGCAAATTTTCCGATATTGCTTCCTGAATATTGAATTCTGTTGTAGTCGCAGATGCGGCTGTCAACGCTGTTGTTGAAACGGAACACATAGCCGTTGGTCTCGTTCACAAGCAAGTTGTTGTAGAAATTGAAGTTGGTGCCGTTTTTCTGCACGAAGATATTGATGTTTTCACCTGTACCGGTGCATTTCAGCGTGTTATGTGCAAAATCGATATAGTTGCAGTCGTTGTAATCGATGGCGAAGGCATAACTGCTGGAGTTGGCCTGTAGGTTGACGATGTTATTTCTGATGATGACATGATTGTCAGCGGTTCCCACCAAAGGACGAATTCTGAAAACCGTGGAATAGCTGGTAGTTCGAGTAATGTTCATCACGTTTTTCTCGATGACGGCGCCATTGTAGCACTGGAAAATGTCAATGGCGTTGTAATCGGTCTTGAAATCGTTGGAGTTGACGATGGTGTTGCCACGAAGCACGATGTTGTTGTAGAACGTGATGTAGATCGACTTGAACTGTTGGTTTTCAAAGGTGCAGTCTTCCACCAGCACATTCTCGTTGAAAAGCGTCATGTTCTTGCCTTGAAGGTAAAGTGCGATGCAGCCGTTCACAAACTGGCAACCTACAAACTGCACGTCGTGATCGACGATACCATCGCCGTTGTACATGTGGACAAGATTCTTGTCGTTATCGGAGCTGTTGGAAGGCACTTCCACGCCCACAAAACGCACATTTTCAAAACGGTTGTAGTCGCATTGGCCGTTGAATTTTAGCAGTTGTGCTTTGGCTGTTGAGGTCGTCGTGAACGTCATGTTCTCGAAAGTAACATAATCGGCACCATCAAGTTTCACGGTGCTGTTGTCGGTATAACCGGCATTGCTAGTAACAACTACCTGTTGGTTGTCTGCACCCATGCCTCTGAAGATGACACGGTTAGTGGCACTGGCACCGGTGATTTGGTTGATAGTGACGTACTCTTCGTAGGTTCCCGGGGCAATTTCAAAAACCACTTGACCCGAAATGCCAGCCCCCAAAGCTGAAGCTGCCGCGCTGAACGAAGTGTAGTTGGGATTTTGCGATGCGTTGCTGTTGATGGTGTAGGTGCCCGAAAGTTGGGCGTTGGCGAATGTCGCCATCAGGAGCGACAGACAAAGGAATAAATATTTTTTCATGGTTGATTATTGTATTCTTGGAACTTGCGATATGATGACAGTGATATTATTGACAAACATATTCACGGCGATGGCCAACAGGATGACACCAAAAAACTTCCGGAGGATAAAGATCAGATTTTCACCCAGCAATTTCTGGATTCGGCCGAGTTGGCTGATGACGATGTAGTCCAGCAGAATATTGAGCAACAATCCGATGAGGATGTTGACCACGGCATAGTCGGCACGAAGCGATAGCAAGGCAGTAAGCGCACCGGGACCGGCAATCAGCGGAAAAGCAATCGGCACGATGCTGGCACCGCTTTTGCCGCCTTCGTTTTTGATGATCTCGCGGCCGAGAATCATCTCCACGGCAAGGATGAACAGCACAAAAGATCCGGCGACGGCAAACGACTCCTTATCGATGCCAAAGAGTTTCAGCAATGCGTTGCCGGCGAAGAAAAAGGCCAAAAACAGGCCCAAGGCCGTCAGGCAGGCTTGACCCGCCTTGATGGTCTTGTTCTGTTCCTTCATGCTCATGAAGATGGGGATCGACCCGAAAATGTCGATGATGGCGGCCATCACGATGAAAGAGCTGAAAATCTCTACGAAATTGATCTCATTAAACATGGCTCCAGAGGTAATGATAATGTGAACCGAAACGTTTGAAGGCGGCTTCATCGAGCATCTCTTGGAACTGCGGATGGGCTACCGAGATGATGAGTTTGGCGCGCTCTTGGAGCGAACGCCCATAAAGGTTGACGGCACCGTATTCGGTAATGAACCAATGGATGTGGTTGCGGGTGGTGACAGCCCCCGAACCCAAGTCCAAGGTAGGTACAATCTTGTTGATGCCCTTGCGGGTGGTGGAAGGCATGGCGATGATGGCCTTGCCTCCTTTGGAACGTGAGGCTCCATAGACATAGTCAATCTGGCCACCCACACCGGAATAGATGCGCTCGCCCAAAGAGTCGGCGCAAACTTGACCCGAGAGGTCGATCTGTATGCCCGAGTTGATGGAGGTCATCTTGGGCTGCTGGGCGATGACGAAAGGATCGTTTGTGTATTCAACGTCCTTCAACAAGACCTCGTGATTGCCATCGATGAAGTCGTAGATTTTTTTCGAGCCCATCACAAAGGTGGAGACGATCTTTCCCTTATCCAGTTTCTTGTTGTCGCCCGTGATGATGCCTTTCTTCACCAAGGGCAGGATGCCGTCAGAGAACATCTCTGTGTGGATGCCGATATCCTTATGGTTGTGCAGGCACGAAAGGATGGCGTTCGGGATGCTGCCGATTCCCATCTGGAGGCAGGCACCGTCTTCGATGAGCTCGGCACAATAACGTCCGATGGTCTTCTCCACCTCTGTAGGTTCAGGCATATCGACGGTAAGCAAGGGTGCGTCATCCTCGACAAAAACATTGATCCGACTGATATGAACCAATGCATCGCCAAAGGTACGAGGCACATGCTTGTTGACCACGGCAATGACGAACTCAGCACTCTCCATGGCCGCCAAGGTGGCATCCACCGAAGAGCCTAACGACACATAACCGAACTTGTCGGGCGGGCACACCTGAATCATTGCCACGTTACACTTGATGTAGCGCTCGCGATAGAGTTTCGAGGTCTCACCCAGGAAGACGGGGATGTAGTCGGCTAGACCTTTTTGCACACTTTCGCGCACGTTGGCACCCACGAAGAAGGCGTTGTGCTGGAAGATACCCTCAAATTCCGGATTGACGTAAGGAGCAGCACCCTCGGTGTGGAGGTGGTGGATATAGACGTTTTTCAATTCGCCGGCGCGACCGCGGTCGCAAAGGGCTTTCACTAAACATTGGGGCACATTGGAGACCGAGCTGATATGCACGTGGTCGCCCGACTTGATGACTTTGACGGCTTCCTCGGCCGTAACTGCTTGATACTGTTTCTTCATGTTTCACTAACTTTTGTTCCCGAAAGTTGTCAATCATTTGGAAACGGGCAGGTCTTCTGGCTTGTCCCAGCCTGCGGCGTCTTCCCGATAACGAATATCAGTGACTTAGGTACCACAGGCCCTTGGGGGACTTACAGCTACGGGCATAGCTCCTGATTTACACAGGATTCCCTATTAATCTTCAATTGAAGAACCCGAATCCAGCGGCAAAAGTAGTGCTTTTTATTTAATCAATGCACAAAAAACATCCCGCACTCCAAGCCTTCGCCCGAGTCGCGGATTCATTCGTCAAAACGCGAACTCGTATCCTGCGCCGAACCAGCCTCTGAAGCCAGTTTCCTTGGTGTAGGACTTCAACTTGGTACCTTCGGCATTGGCGTCCACCACCTTGTCCATGAGATAATCGCCCAAGAAATAGAAATTCAAGGTGTTGCGCTTGTCTAATCGGATATCCACGCCGAATGAACCACGCAAGCGGTTGACATAGCCGCCGTTGAAGCCTGTCAGGAACCAGCCTGGTTCGCCTTCTTCGGAATAGTCGTCCAAGGTGACATAAACGCTGCCGTCGTAGGCTGCCTCAATAACGGGTGCGTTGAAGTAGTTGCGCACCTCGAAATAGGCGTATGGCTGCACCTTGCCGAAGCCCTTGTATTGGGCTTTCAGGCGGCTCTTCAGCGTCAGCGCGTTTTGAGGATTCTGATACACATTGAAGTCACCTGTGCGACGCGTCACTTGAAAACGTTCCTTCAAAGAAAGGTTCCAGTTGCCGAGATGCAGTGTACCTGTGACATCTGCCATCAACCTGTGTCGTGGGTTCTTGAACGACTCCGAATTGGTCCCGTAGCCGTTGATAAGGGCATAACCCAATCCTAACTTGATGTACGGATGCACCTTGTAGCTGATTCCCAAGGTCGTTTGTAGGCGGTCCAGACTGCTGAAGTTGTTGTCGAAACGCACCTCTTCTTCCAGAGAGACATGCAGGCCTTTGGTAATCTTCTTATCCATCGAAACAGCCACACGCCCGCCAAACTCAGGATCGAGGGCGACATCCGTCTGCGAAAATGCCATCAAGGGCAAAACCAGCCCCAGCATCAATATAAAAACGTGTTTTCTTCTCATAACTTTTAACTTCTGACTTCTTAAAAAGGTCCATGTCCACCACCTCCAGGTCCTCCTCCACCGCCATTGCCGCCTGAATAGGACGAAAGGCTGACTGAGGAACCACCACTGAACGAGGCATTGCAATAAAACATTCCCTCGAAACATTCCGTTCCGTTGGAGACGCTCACGCCCGATTGCAAGGAAGGTGTTGAACTGCCTGAAACAACCAATGGCGTTCCGCCGCTCGAAGGGGTTTTGAAGGCGTAAGCCGTTGAGCCGATAGTCAAACCGAACCATGTGTTTTGCGACCATGAAGAGGCCGAATAGCAGCTCTGTGTAAGCGAGGAACCACTTTCCAGTCCGCCGATAGCCACCAAGGTGCCGCCAGTGAGATAAAGCGTGTATCCGCCTTCGGAATTGGCGTCAACGGCCACTTCAGGGGAGCTAGCGCCGATGGCATACACCACACCGCCTTTGATGTAGCAGTTGCCATTGGCATCGAGGCCGTCGTTCCCCTGGCTGTAGGCGCAGACCAACCCGCCCGAAATGGTGAGGTTGCCGCCTGAGTTGATAGCATCGTCCGACTGGGAATGGCTATACACCTCGCCACTTGAAACCGAAAGGGTGCCCTTGGATTCGATACCCTCGTGGGCGGTGCAGTTCACCACCACATTGCTGCCTTTGAAGATCAGGTTCCCGTCGAATTTAAGGCCTTTGGCCGAGATACCGTTGGAGCTGCTGCCACCCCCTGGAAAGCCGCCTCCAGGGAAACCTCCGCCACCGCCGCTGGAGCCGAAATTACTCCCTGTGACGTTAACAATGACAGTGCCACCATAGAAGTAGCCGTTGCCGTCGCTGCTGATGCCCTTGCCGCCCGTTCCTGTGCTGGTGAGGCTCAATGAGCCATCGGTCATCTTCACATAGTCTTTTCCTCTGACGCAAGCAGGTTTAAGGGTGTCGCTTCCTCTGACTGAGGCAGCAGTTGTCATCTTCACGGTGATGTCGCCCCCGAGGAAATGCACATAGTCGTCGGAAACGATGCCCGACTTGCCCGTTGCCGTTACGGTGAGGCTGCCCGTACCGCTGAAAATGAACTGGCCTTCGCCGAACAACGCAGCTTTTTCGTCCTCCTCGTCAGGTGTATCCGTATAAGAAGTGCCGTCAGCAAGGTTGTTGTCGCCTTTCAAAACGATGAAAGTGCGTTTGCCCTTGCTCGGCTCCGACTGCGGACCTTGCACGTTGATGGCCGCACCGTTGGGGTTGGTGATGTTCACATCATTGAACGTGATGCCTTGTTTCTTCGCGCTATAGAGCTTGAAAAAGCCATCGTTGGCGGTCCCTGAAAGCTCATACATCACATATTCTTCTCCGTTGTAAACGATGGTCACATTATTGCTGCTGACGGTCACCGAGAAGTCTTCATTATCTCCAGTGACTGTGGCGTTTCCATCCGTTGAAAATGCCACGCTGACCGTTTGCGAAAAGGAAGTGTTGGCGATGAGGTCTTCGTTGTCGTCGGTCTCAATCGGGTCAATGAGGATGATGTTGTCCTTGGCGCAACCCAACAGCAACGATAGCGAGACGATTAACCAACAATTCAAAAGTCGTTTCATTATTGTATGCTTTGTTTCTAATGGAACTGCAAATCAGGGCGTTTTATTGTCCGGAAGTTTTAAACAAAAAAATTCCGCAACCCAAGCCTTCGCCTGAGTTGCGGAATTATGCTCAAACCTAGTTGCGCTTTCTCTTGTACTTTGCCCCTACAATCTCGTATGAATTGGCGACCAACGCTTTCAGTGTTTCTGTTTCAATGACCTGCATCTCAAGACCTATCCAATACTTGGCGTTGAAATGGCTATCGGGTTGACATATCCCTTTGGTGCTTTCAATCAATTCGGGGATACGTTCAGGTTGGCATTTCACAATGACGGTCCGAAAGTCGTCGATATCACAATAGCAAAACGTGTGACCTTTGACATAAAAAGCCAGCACCGTGTCACCACCCGGCATCTTGGCGAAGGGCAACTTTTCCTCGACATCGCCTAATGAAAGGCAATATTCACGAAAGGCTTCAATATTCATGACAATTAGTTCATCAACCGACTCTCGCCCCATGTATATTGCGGATAAGCCTTCTTCAAGTCATTGGCCGATCCTGTCACGCCACTGCCGCCACTAGTGGCGAACACGTTGAGCGTCTTGCCGCTCAAATCATGGGCCTCAATGAAGGTGTTGATAATGGTTGGGGCAGTGTACCACCACACGGGGAAGCCAATCCACACTGTGTCGTAGTCGGCAATGTTCTCACAGCGACCCTTGATGGCTGGACGCGAAGTCTTGTCTTGCATCTCAATCGTCGAGCGGGAGGTCTTGTCACGCCAATCGAGGTCGGCAGCGGTGTAGGGTACCTCTGGGGTGATTTCGTAAAGGTCGGCATTCTTTTCTTTTGCCAACTGTTGTGCAGCGGCCTTGGTGGTCCCCGTGGCCGAGAAGTAAACTACCAATGTCTTCATTTCTTTGTTTTCCTTTTTGTTGTTTCCTTGTGAGCAGGCAGTCAGGCTGAAACTCAAGACGGCCGCCAAAATGATTAGTACCTTTTTCATTTTGAATCAGTTTTGCGACAAAGGTACAAAAAAATCCGCAACCCAAGCCTTCGCCCGAATTGCGGATTATTCATTCTTATCGCTTTTTACCAAATGGCAGCTCTTTCTTCTGGAGCAATATACATCTTGCTTCCTTCCGGGATGTCGAAGGCCTCATAGAAATGCGGCATCGAGCCAAGAGCACGGTTCACACGGGCTTCGGCGGGTGAGTGCACATCCTCCTTGATACGGCGTTCAAGGGCTTTGTCGCGCATGTTGCGGCGCCATGTGGTGCCGTAGCTGATGAAGAAACGCTGGGCTGGCGTGAAGCCGTCAATGCTCTTGTTGGCTTTGGCCTCATCGGTCATCTGGTAGGCATCCCAAGCCACATTGAGGCCACCAAGGTCGGCAATGTTTTCACCCAAGGTCAGCTTGCCGTTGATGTGGAGTCCATTCAACTCGAACTCGTCAAACAGTTTCACAAGTTGCTTGGTGCGTTCGGTGAACTTGGCATCGTCCTCGTCGGTCCACCAGTTGTTGAGGTTGCCTTTCTCGTCGTACATGCGCCCCATGTTGTCGAAGCCGTGAGTCATCTCGTGTCCGATAGTCACACCTATGGACCCGTAGTTGACAGCATCGTCAGCGTCCATGTTGAAGAACGGAGGCTGAAGGATACCAGCTGGGAACACAATCTCATTCAATTCGGGGTTATAGTAGGCGTTGACCTCCTGTGGATTCATATCCCATTCGCCCTTGTCAACGGGTTTGCCTATCTTGGCCATATCTCTCTCATGATCAAAGCGTTTGCCACGGCGTATATTCATGAAATAGGAATCCGGCGTAACTTCATAGCTGCTGTAATCCAGCCACTTGTCGGGATAGCCAATCTTCACATTGTAGCAGTCGAGCTTGTGGATGGCTCTGGCTTTGGTCTCGTCGCTCATCCAGTCGAGGTTCTTGATGCGTTCTCTCAATGCCATGCGCAGGTTGCCGACAAGGTTAAGCATGCGTTCCTTGGCTTCGGCGGAAAAGTATTTCTCCACATAAAGTTGCCCGATGGCCTCGCCCAAATAGTCAGAAGTCTTGTTAAGGACACGACGCCAGCGTGGGTTCTGCTCTTCCACATCATAGAGGTACTTCTTAAAGAAATTGAAGTCTTCGGTAACAAGGTCTTCGCTAAGCGAAGGAGCGCTGTAGTTGATGACCATCCACCTCAAATAATCCTTGATGGTGCCGAGGTCAGTGTTCTGGATGATGCCGTTGAGAGCAGTGAAATAGTCGGGTGAACCTACATTGAGGCTATCGAAGGCAGGTGCTCCAGTGGCATCGAAAAAGTTGTCCCAGTTAAAGACAGGCATTGAGGTCTGCAGTTCTTGGCGACTTTTTAGATGATAGAGTTTGGTAGGGTCGAGACATTCCTCGAGCGGCATCGAGAATTTGGCAAGTTCGGTCTCAAAAGCGAGGACATGCTGCGCTTTTTGCGTTGCTAGGGTGGAATCGGTGCCGGTAAGTTGGAACATGTTGGCAATGTGTTCCACATACTTGTCGCGCATTTCCTGTGTTTCTTCAACGAGGTACAAATCGCGGTCAGGAAGTCCGAGTTCGGGTTGGAAGACTATCATAATGGCCCTTTCGGCATTTTTAAAATCGGCGTAACTGCCAGCCTGAAACAAGGGCCAGCCGAAGCCGTCATATTGGAGCAGGCCAACCAGTTCGGGAAGCTGCGACTTGTCGTTCACTTGGTCGATCTTCTCAAAATAGGGCAATAACTCGCTGTATCCACGCTCGTTGATGGCCGCTGTGTCCATGCCAGCATTGTAGAAGTCGCGAATTTTCTGTACGTTACTGCCTTGCTTGGCATCCTTGTCCTGCAAAGCCTCATCGATGATTTCTTGAATCTGCAACTCAGTACGTTCACCTATTTCGTGGAAGGCACTATATGTGGAATACGTCTCGGGTATGGGGTTGTTCTTCAGCCAGTTGTTGTTGCAATAGCGGAAGAAGTCGTCCGCAGGGTTGATGGTGGTGTCCATGTTGCTCAACTCGATAGCCGGGAAAACTTCTCTCTTTGATTGGGTTGTTTCGACTGCCTTTTGTCCGCAGCCTGCTGCCATAATACATAAAAACAATATGGCAATCGCGTTTGTTTTTTTCATTATTAATTGAGTTTTAGATTTTGTTCATGTATTAAACACAAGTAATACGATTTTTATTCGAAAAAGTTACAGCCTCGAGATGGAAATTTGAATGATTTTGAGTGCAAAATTAGGCATAATCAACCATTCCACCAAATAATTAGGACCAACGGCTAAAAGCAAGGACGAACAACTATAAAAGTTTTTCTCCATAAAACTTACCACCATACCAAAATGTTTCCTAAATTTGCATTCCGATGATTAATAAAAAGTATCACCGGAAATCCCTATACCATGTCTATTTCACTGAAAAACCGTAGCCTGATCTCCATCAGCGACTACACTCCGGAGGAAATCTGCCATGTCCTTGACATCGCTGAGGACTTCGAGAAAAACCCGCATCAGAACCTGCTCAACGGACGCATCATTGCATCGCTGTTCTTCGAGCCTTCAACACGTACAAGGCTGAGTTTCGAGACCGCCATCCAACTCCTTGGAGGCAACGTCATCGGCTTCAGCAGCACTGCTGGAACGAGCATCCAGAAAGGCGAATCGCTGGCCGACACCATCACCATGGTGGCCAGCTATGCCGATCTCATCGTCATGCGGAACCCCATCGACGGGTCCGCCCGATTCGCCTCAGAAGTCTCGAAGGTGCCGATCATCAACGCCGGCGACGGCTCCAATCAGCATCCCACACAATGCATGCTCGACCTCTACAGCATCCGCAAGACCCAAGGCACACTGGAAAACCTCGAAATCACCCTCGTAGGCGACTTGAAATACGGCCGCACCGTCCACAGCCTCGTGGAAGCCATGAGCCACTTCAACGCCAAGTTCAACCTGGTCTCCCCCGTCGAACTCAAGCTGCCGAGAACCGTGAAACAACATATCAAGGACGCACATCTTGAATACGAACAGTTCACTGAGTTGGAGGATGTCATCCCCCACTCCGACATCATCTACATGACCCGCGTACAACGCGAGCGCTTCCCCGATCCGCTGGAATACGAGAAGGTGAAGAACTCATACGTGCTGCGCAACGCCATGCTGGCCAACGCCAAGCCCAACTGCCGCATCCTGCACCCGCTGCCACGCGTCAACGAGATCCACGTGGACGTCGATGCCAACCCGAAGGCCTATTACTTCCAACAGGCCCAAAACGGCGTGTATGCACGCCAAGCACTCATCGCTGCAATATTGGGTCTCAAATAATAGCTTTAAATCTTTGAATCTTAAATCTTTAAATTCAAGAAAATGGAAAAAAGAAAAGAACTGATCGTTTCAGCCATTGAGAATGGCACGGTCATCGACCATATTCCTGCCGACAAAGTGTTTCAAGTCGTGAAAATCCTTGGGTTGGACAAAGTCAACAATCCCGTGTATTTCGGCACCAACGTCGAAAGCAAGAAATACGGCACCAAGGGTTTCGTAAAGATCTCCGACAAATATTTCGAGCCTGAAGACGTGAACAAAATCGCCTTGGTAGCGCCCACTGCCTCCATCATCGAGATCAAGGACTACGAGGTAATCAACAAGCAAACCGTGACCATCCCTGAACGCATCGAACACATCGTGAAGTGCTTCAACCCGAACTGCGTCACCAACAAGGAGCATGACATCCCGACCAAGTTCCGTGTGAAACGGGTGGACGGCAAGATTCGCCTGGTGTGCCACTATTGCGAAAAATACACTTCGGAAGAGAACATCGAATTCATCTAATCACGGCTTAGCCATGAAAAAAACGCTTTGGATTCTCCTTGGCATAGTTGCCATCATTCTCCTTTGGGGCATTCGCACCTATAACGGCTTCGTGAAGACTGAAGAAAAGATGACGCAGGCGTGGTCGCAAGTGGAGAATGTGTATCAGCGACGCCTGGACCTTATCCCCAACCTGGTCAGCGTCGTCAAGGCCTACTCCGACTACGAGAACAAGACCTTGGTAGAAGTGGTGGAACGCCGCACCATGCAAGCAGCCGCCGTCAAGGTAAATCCAGAGGCGATGACACAAGAGCAGCTGCTGGGTTTTGAAAACACCCAGCAGCTGCTCGACGATGCCGTCTCCGACGTCATCGTTTCCATTGAAAACTACCCAGACCTCAAGGCAGTGGAAAACTATCAGACTTTCCTAGCCCAATACGAAGGCTGCGAAAACCGCATCCTCGTCGAACGTCGCCGCTACAACGAGATGGTACAAGACTATAACAAGTCAGTACGCAGTTTTCCCAGCAACCTCATCGCTGGCTGGTTTGGGTTCGAAGAACACCCCTATTTCAATTAAGCCTGTGCTTTCGGTCCCATCGTGAACGGAGGAATCATCTCGTTGTTCACTTCCTTGATGGTGCCGAAATTCGACTCGTATTTGCTCAGATTGTCAGCCAAAGCCTTGTACAGACGCTTTGCGTGCTGAGGAGTCATGACGATTCGTGACTTGACCTTGGCTTTGGGAGCACCAGGCATCATGCTCACGAAATCGAGGATGAATTCCGTTGGAGAATGGGTGATGATAGCCAGATTTGAATAGATGCCACCAGCCACCTCGTCGGTCAATTCAATGTTGATTTGATTTTTAGGTTTATCTTCCATATTCCATGTTTTTATTTGTTTAAAAAACATAGAGACGGTGCGAAGCACCGTCTCTACATTCATTTACCCAAAGGTTTAATCAGCGAGCACTGCGCCTTTCTCCTTCAGCTCCTCGTATTCCTCACGCGAAGTGACGATCAAGTCGTCATATTCACGGAGACCGGTGCCGGCAGGAATCTTATGGCCGACGATGACGTTTTCCTTCATGCCGAGCAGATAGTCTGTCTTGGCACTGATGGCAGCGTTCGTCAACACCTTGGTGGTTTCCTGGAAGGAGGCAGCTGACATGAAGCTGTCAGTCTGCAAAGCTGCGCGGGTGATACCTTGAAGCACCTGGCTTGCGGTAGCAGGTTCGGCGGGACGGGTCTCAACCAACTTGAGGTCCTTGCGTTTCAGCAAGGAGTTCTCATCGCGGAGCTTCATGGCAGAAATGATCTGACCTGCCGAAAGCGTTTCCGAATCACCTGGATCGGTGACAACCATCTTGCCGTAGATCTCGTCGTTTTCCTCTTGGAACGCCAGCTTGCTGACCAACTCACCTTCAAGGAAGCGAGTGTCGCCAGGTTCCATGATCTCAACCTTACGCATCATCTGACGCACGATGACCTCAAAGTGCTTGTCGTTGATAGTCACACCTTGTGAACGATACACGCTCTGGACCTCATTGACAATGTACTCTTGAACCTTCATCGGGCCCATGATGGCGAGGATGCTGGCAGGAGTGATGGCACCGTCAGACAAGGGTTGGCCTGCCTTGACATAGTCGTTCTCCTGAGCCAGGATCTGCTTGGAGGTAGGAACAAGATAACGTTTCTGGTCGCCAGTCTTCGAAGTGACAACGATCTCACGGTTGCCACGCTTGAGTTTCTTCTCAAGGTGCACGGTGCCGTCGATCTCTGACACCACGGCCGGATCGGAAGGATTACGGGCCTCGAACAGCTCGGTGACACGCGGCAGACCGCCGGTGATATCGCCGCCTCCAGAGACGTTACGCGGGATACGGACCAACTGGTCGCCTGCCTTGATGGCTTCGTTCTCATCCACCACGACGTGAGCGTCCACAGGAAGGTCATAAACCACCTGCACCTCGCCGTTGTCATCGACAATCTCGATCTGAGGATTCTTGGTACCTCTCTTGCCTTCGATGATGACACGCTCGCTAAAGCCTGTCTCAGCGATGGTCTCACTATGATAGGTGATGCCTTCGATGACATTGACGAAACGGACCTTTCCGGAGAACTCCGAAACGATGGTAGCGTTGTAGGGGTCCCATTCGAAGATCTTGTCGCCCTTCTTGACGCTTTCTCCACTGCCGAAATATAGCTTGGCACCATAAGGGATGTTCACCGTCATCAAGACGACACCCGTGTTCGTGTCATGCAGCTTCATCTCAGCAGAACGGCCAATGACGATCTGGCATTTCACGCCGTCACGTTCGGCATCGACAGCACGGAGCTCATCGATTTCGAGCACGCCGTCGTACTTAGCCTCGGTGCTACTGACGACCAATCCCTTCGATGCCTTACCACCTTGGTGGAAGGTACGCAGGGTCAGCTGGGTACCAGGCTCACCGATGGACTGAGCGGCAATGACACCGACAGCCTCACCCTTTTGGACCAGTTTGCCTGATGCCAGGTTACGACCATAGCAGTTGGCGCAAACGCCATGCTTGGCTTCGCAAGTCAACACGGAACGGATCTCGACGCTTTCCAACGGCGATTCATCGATGGCCTCTGCCAGTTCTTCGTTGATTTCCTCTCCACCGGCAATAATCAATTCACCAGTGACGGGGCTGAAGATATCGTGCAATGCCACGCGACCAAGGATGCGGTCATACAACAAGGAATGCTTGCCCTTCTCCTTGATTTCCTCGCCACGCGAGACCGTCAAGCCACGGAGCGTGCCGCAGTCCTTGCAGGTGATGATGACATCATGAGCCACGTCAACGAGACGACGGGTAAGATAACCTGCGTCAGCGGTCTTCAGAGCGGTATCAGCCAAACCCTTACGGGCACCGTGAGTGGAGATGAAGTACTCCAACACGGACAGACCCTCTTGGAAGTTGGAAAGAATCGGGTTCTCGATGATTTCCGCACCGCCCGAACCAGCTTTCATAGGCTTGGCCATCAGACCTCTCATACCGCAAAGCTGTGAGACCTGAGCCTCAGAACCACGAGCGCCAGAGTGCAGCATCATGTAAACAGGGTTGAAGCCCTGGTCATCGGATGACAGCAGATCCATCACCTCCTTGGTCAACTTGGTGTTGACGTCGGTCCAAAGGTCAACGATCTGGTTGTAACGCTCGTTGGGGCCCATAAAGCCCATCTTTTCGTATTCACGAATCTCGGCAGCCTTGGCGTTGGCGTCGCTAATGAGTTTCTCCTTGGCGGCAGGAACCAAGACGTTGCCAAGGTTGAACGACAGACCGCCTTTGTATGCCATGTAGTAACCCATGTTCTTGATGTCGTCCAAGAACTTGGTAGTCACAGCAGTACCGAGCAGACGCACCATCTCACCGACGATGCTGCGGAACGACTTCTTGGTCAACAGTTGGTTGATATAGCCATATCCTTCGGGCACCACCTGGTTGAAGATGACACGACCCACCGTGGTCTCGATCTTCTTGGTGACGATTTCACCGTTTTCGCGGACTTTGACACGGCAGTTGATGATGGCGTGCATATCCACGCGCTTCTCATTATGTGCGATGATCACTTCTTCAGGTGAGTAGAACGACATGCCTTCACCCTTCACGATGTGGTCGGGTGTGCTCTTACGAGGCTTGGTGATGTAGTACAAGCCAAGAACCATGTCCTGCGAAGGCAGCGTGATAGGCGCACCATTGGAAGGATTCAAGATGTTGTGCGAAGCCAACATCAAGATCTGAGCCTCCAACACGGCGGCATTGCCCAGCGGTACGTGGACAGCCATCTGGTCACCGTCGAAGTCGGCGTTGAAAGCCGTACACACCAACGGGTGCAGACGGATGGCCTTGCCTTCAACCAACTTGGGTTGGAAGGCCTGGATGCCCAGACGGTGCAGTGTAGGAGCACGGTTCAGCAGAATCGGGTGGCCCTTCAGGATGTTCTCAAGGATATCCCAAACTACGGGCTCCTTACGATCCACGATCTTCTTGGCAGACTTGACGGTCTTCACGATGCCACGTTCAATCATCTTACGGATGACAAACGGCTTGAAGAGCTCGGCAGCCATGTCTTTGGGAAGACCGCATTCGTTCATGTTCAGATCCGGACCTACCACGATGACGGAACGGCCTGAGTAGTCAACACGTTTACCCAACAAGTTCTGACGGAAACGGCCTTGCTTACCTTTCAAACTGTCGCTCAATGACTTCAGCGGACGGTTTGAGTCGGTCTTGACAGCGCTCGACTTGCGAGAGTTGTCGAACAGCGAGTCCACAGCCTCCTGGAGCATACGTTTTTCGTTACGCATGATGACGTCGGGGGCGTTGATCTCGATGAGTCGTTTCAGACGGTTGTTGCGGATGATGACGCGACGGTACAGGTCGTTGAGGTCGGAGGTGGCGAAACGGCCGCCATCCAACGGGACCAAAGGTCTCAGCTCTGGAGGGATCACCGGGACGATCTTCACGATCATCCATTCCGGACGGTTCTCCATGTGTTTGTTAGCCTCGCGGAAGGATTCGAAGACCTGGAGGCGCTTCAGCGCCTCTTGCTTACGCTGTTGGGCCGTCTCTGAGTTGGCCTTGTCGCGCAACTCATAAGATTCCTTGTCAAGATCGATTCTTGAAAGCAGGTCATAGACCGCCTCGGCTCCCATCTTGGCAATGAACTTGTTCGGGTCGTCATCAGGAAGATACTGGTTCTCAATCGGCAGGGTCTCAAGCAAGTCGAGATATTCCTCTTCCGTCAAGAACTCCATCTTCTGGACCTTGCGGCCATCGGTATCGTTCGGGATGTCAACTCCTTCAAGAGCACCTGGCTGGATCACCACATAACGTTCGTAATAGATGATCGAATCCAATTTCTTTGAAGGGATGCCCAACAGAGCGCCGATCTTGTTCGGGAGGGAACGGAAATACCAGATGTGGGCTACCGGAACAACAAGTTCGATATGTCCCATGCGCTCGCGGCGGACCTTCTTCTCGGTCACCTCGACACCGCAATGGTCACAGATAGTTCCTCTGTAGCGGATACGCTTGTATTTGCCGCAATGGCATTCCCAGTCCTTGACAGGACCAAAGATGCGTTCGCAGAACAAACCATCGCGTTCAGGCTTATAGGTACGGTAGTTGATGGTTTCCGGTTTCAAGACCTCGCCGTGTGAGCGGGCAAGGATCGATTCCGGAGATGCAAGACTGACCGTAATACTGGCAAAGTTGCTATTGATAGTGTTATTGACCATATTGTATCCTATGTTTTTTCAAAGCGTTAGTTCACATCAATTCAAAACATTTCCGTCCTTGTCTTTGAAGGTGACTTCAAGACCCAGACCACGAAGCTCATGGATGAGGACGTTGAAGGACTCGGGCGTTCCAGGCACCGGCATGTTGTCGCCCTTGACGATGGATTCGTAGGCCTTGGCACGTCCCACGACGTCATCAGACTTCACCGTCAGAATCTCCTGGAGCACGTTGCTGGCACCAAAGGCCTCAAGAGCCCAGACCTCCATCTCTCCGAAACGCTGACCACCGAACTGGGCTTTACCGCCGAGAGGCTGTTGCGTAATCAGGGAGTATGGTCCGATGGAACGAGCATGCATCTTGTCATCGACCATGTGATGCAGTTTCAGCATGTAGATATAACCCACGGTGGCAGGCTGATCGAAAGGCTCGCCCGTCTCACCGTCGTACAGCTGTACACGGCCGTTCTTGGGCAGACCTGCCTTCTCCATCAAATCGTTGATTTGTTCTAGAGAAGCACCGTCGAAAATCGGGGTGGCGAACTTCAAGCCGAGTTCATGGCCAGCCCAGCCAAGCACCGTCTCGTAGATCTGACCCAGGTTCATACGTGAAGGCACGCCCAACGGGTTCAAAACGATATCGACCGGAGTGCCGTCAGCCAAGAACGGCATATCCTCGGCACGGACAATACGTGAAACGATACCCTTGTTACCGTGACGACCTGCCATCTTGTCGCCGATCATCAGCTTGCGTTTCTTGGCGACATAGACCTTGGCCATCTGGATGATGCCGTTCGGAAGCTCATCACCAACGCTGGCGACATACTTCTCACGGTTGTACTTGCCTTGGACTTCCTTGAACTTGACCGAATAGTTGTCAATCAAGGTGGCAACCATGCCGTTCTTCACCTCGTCGTTCGTCCACTTGTGGGGATTCACTACGGTGTAGTCAAGCTCCATGAGGGTCTTCGGCGAAAACTTCACTCTCTTAGGAATGAGTTGTTCCTTGAAGTTGTTGTAAACACCGGCAGAAGTCAGGCCATTGAGGATGACAACGAGTTTGTCAACCAGCTTTTTCTTGAGTTCATCGAGCTCGACCTTGGCGGCGGCATCGATTCTGGCGATGTCCTCTTTGTCTTTTGCTCTGGCCTTGCGATCCTTCTGGAGTCTGGAGAACAGACGTTTGCCGATGACCACGCCCTTCATGGAAGGACCGGCTTTCAGCGAAGCGTTCTTCACGTCACCAGCCTTGTCGCCGAAGATGGCGCGGAGCAACTTCTCTTCCGGAGTGGGATCGCTTTCGCCCTTCGGGGTGATCTTACCAATAAGGATATCGCCCTCGTTGACTTCGGCACCCACACGGATCAAGCCGTGATCGTCCAGATCCTTAGTAGCTTCAGCGCTCACATTCGGGATGTCGTTGGTCAATTCCTCAAGTCCGCGCTTGGTGTCACGCACTTCGAGGGTGAATTCCTCGACGTGGATGGACGTAAAGAGGTCTTCCTTGACGATGCGCTCGGAAATCACGATGGCATCCTCATAGTTGTAACCCTTCCAAGGCATGAAAGCGACTTTAAGGTTGCGGCCCAAGGCGAGATCGCCGTTCTGAGTGCCATAGCCCTGAGTAATGACATCGCCTTTGTGCACACGTTGACCACGACGCACTGTGGGCTTGATGTTGATACTCGTGTTCTGGTTGGTCCTGGCATACTTGGTCAGATAATACGTCTTGGTATCATCGTCCATGCTGACGAGACGTTCCTCATCGGTGCGGTCGTACTTGATGGTGATCTTGGTTGAGTCCACAAAGACCACTTCTCCTTCACCTTCAGCAGTGATAAGAACGCGAGAATCCTTGGCAACATAGCGTTCAATACCAGTACCGACGATGGGTGCTTCGGGGTTCATGAGAGGCACAGCCTGACGCATCATGTTCGATCCCATCAATGCACGGTTAGCGTCATCATGCTCCAAGAAAGGAATCAAGGATGCAGCGATAGAAGCGATCTGGTTGGGACCGACGTCGATCAGCTGGATCTCTTCAGGAGACACGATAGGATAATCAGCCACATAACGGGCCTTGATGTTATCTTGGGTGAAATGGCCATCATCATCCATAGGAGTAATGGCTTGTGCGATGATCTTGTTCTCCTCCTCCTCGGCGGTGAGATAGACCGGCGGAACCGAGAAGTCAACTCTGCCGTCCTTCACCTCACGGTAAGGAGTCTCGATAAATCCCAAGCTGTTGATCTTTGCGAACACACAGAGGGATGATATCAGACCGATGTTAGGACCTTCAGGGGTCTCGATGGTACACAGACGTCCGTAGTGGGTGTAGTGTACGTCACGGACCTCGAAGCCAGCACGCTCACGCGACAGACCACCAGGACCCAAAGCCGAGATACGGCGCTTGTGGGTCACCTCCGAAAGCGGGTTGGTCTGGTCCATGAACTGCGACAGCTGGTTGGTTCCGAAGAAGGAGTTGATGACCGATGACAGCGTCTTGGCGTTGATCAAGTCGGTCGGGGTAAAGACCTCATTGTCGCGGACGTTCATACGCTCACGGATGGTGCGTGACATACGCGCGAGGCCGACGCCGAATTGGGCATAGAGCTGCTCGCCCACCGTACGGATACGGCGGTTGCTCAAGTGGTCGATATCGTCCACCTCAGCCTTGCCGCTAAGCATCTCCACCAAATATTTGATGATGGCGATGATGTCTTCCTTGGTCAGGACCCGAATCTCCGGGTCGATATCCAAGTTCAACTTGCGGTTGATACGGTAGCGGCCCACAAGGCCCAAGTCATATCTCTTGTCCGAGAAGAACAGCTTCTCGATGATGCCGCGGGCAGTCTCTTCATCGGGCGGGTCGGCGCTACGAAGCAAGCGATAGATGTATTCCACCGCATCTTTCTCGGAGTTACAGGTATCTTTATTCAAGGTGTTGAAAATCACCGAGAAGTCGGAGGCTCTTCCCTCTTCATCCACGTCTTCTTCGCGATGGAGGAAGATGGTCTTGGCACCTGAATCGATGATTTTCTGGATGTGTTCTTCTTCCAGGACCGTCTCACGCTCGATGATGATGTCGTTACGTTCCATGGAGACACATTCTCCGGTATCCTCGTTGACGAAATCCTCGAAATAGGAATGCAGCACACGGGCGGCGAGTTTGCGTCCGAGGACACGTTTCAGGCTGGCCTTGTTCACCTTCACCTCTTCGGTAAGGTTGAAGATCTCAAGGATGGCCTTGTCAGTCTCATAGCCGATAGCACGGAGCAGTGTGGTGATCGGCAATTTCTTCTTACGGTCGATGTAGGCATACATCACGTCATTGATGTCAGTCGAGAATTCCATCCAAGAGCCCTTGAACGGGATGATACGTGCCGAATACAATGTCTTACCGTTGGCGTGTTGGCTTTGGCCGAAGAACACGCCGGGCGAACGGTGCAGCTGAGATACCACAACACGTTCGGCTCCATTGATCACGAAGGTGCCGCGGGGTGTCATATAGGGGATCATGCCCAGATAGACATCCTGATCGACAGTCTTGAAGTCTTCGTTATCCTCGTCAGTGCAGGAAAGTCTCAATTTTGCCTTGAGCGGCACGCTGAACGTGAGGCCACGTTCGATACATTCCTCGATGCTGTAACGGGGGGCATCGATATAATAATCGAGAAATTCGAGGACGAAATTGTTTCTTGCGTCAGTGATGGGGAAGTTTTCAGAAAAAACCTTATACAGCCCTTCGTTCTTCCTATTGTCGGGGTTGGTTTCAAGTTGGAAGAAATCTCTGAACGACTGAAGCTGAATATCCAGAAAATCAGGATATTCGAAAGGCTTTTTGATCGACGCGAAGTTGATTCTTTCAGTAGTTGTTGCCAAGGTATTTAGATTTTAAAGGTATGTGAGAAATAAAGAACGGACGAAAAAGATAAGAAACGAATTTCTTAAAGCGAAAAATAGGCACAAACCTCAGTCCCGAATTTCGTTGTGGGACTGAGGTTGAATGCCACAAATTTTGCAGGAAATAAATCCTTCTTATTTAATTTCAACTTCTGCACCTGCTTCTTCGAGTTGAGCTTTGAGTGCATTAGCTTCGTCTTTGCTCACACCTTCCTTGATAGCCTTAGGAGCTGCGTCAACGAGTTCCTTAGCTTCCTTGAGGCCGAGGCTGGTAAGTTCTTTCACCAGTTTCACGACGCCCAATTTGGCGGCACCGGCTGATTTCAGGATGACATCGAAAGAAGTCTTTTCTTCCGCAGCGGCGGCGGCGCCACCAGCAGCAGGAGCGGCAACTGCAACAGCAGCAGCAGCGGGTTCAATACCGTATTCTTCTTTCAAAATGGTAGCGAGTTCGTTTACTTCCTTAACAGTAAGATTCACTAATTGTTCAGCAAAAGCTTTAAGATCTGCCATTTTTAATTTATTTTTTAGAGTTTTACAAATTTAATTCTATTACTTGCGAATGTTTACATTCAATGTTTTATTCTGCCTTTTCGGATAACGTCTCGAGAATTCCTGTAAGCTTGTGACCGCCTGACTGGAGGCCGCTGATGACGTTCTTGACCGGTGACTGCAGCAAGGCGATGATGTCGGCGATGAGGTCGTTCTTCGACTTGATGTTGCAGAGGGTATCGACCATGTTGTCACCAATGTAGCAGCACTCTTCAATGAAGGCGCCCTTCAAGATGGGACGATCGCTCTTCTGGCGGAAATTCTTGATCAGTTTGGCGGGGGCATTACCCGTCTCGCACAGCATCACGGCGGTGGAGCCTTTGAGAACGTCGTAAAGATCGGTATAATCCTTCTCCATCTGCTGCATTGCTTTGTGTAGCAGGGTGTTTTTCACGACGAGCATCTTGATGCCACTATTGAAGCACTGTCTTCTGAGCTGGCTGGTCTTCTCCGCATTGAGGTCGGAGATGTCAGTCAGATAGAAATTAGGACAAGCCTGCAGTTCAGCGAGTATGGAGTCGATAATGATTTGTTTATCTTCTTTTCTCATTTCAATAACTTCCTTTCAAATTTAGATTGCTACTGATTTAATATCGATCTGCACACCCGGGCTCATGGTACTTGAAATGTAAACGCTCTTCACGTACGTACCCTTTGCGGCTGCTGGTTTCAACTTGATAACGGTGGAAATGAGTTCCTTGGCGTTATCAAAAATCTTCTCTGGAGTGAAACTGACTTTTGCGACTGCAGCGTTGATGATACCGTATTTATCGACCTTGAAGTCGATCTTACCGGCCTTTACTTCTTGAACAGCCTTGCCCACTTCCATCGTCACCGTGCCCGTCTTGGGGTTAGGCATCAATCCACGGGGACCGAGGATACGACCCAACGCACCGACTTTAGGCATGATGTTAGGCGTGGTGATGATCACGTCAATATCAGTCCAACCATCCTTAATCTTCTGGATGTATTCATCCAGGCCGACATAATCGGCACCAGCATCCAAAGCTTCTTGCGCCTTGTCAGGGTTGCAAAGAACCAAGACACGGACGACCTTACCTGTTCCGTGGGGAAGCGTCACCGAGCCGCGCACCATTTGATTGGCCTTGCGGGGGTCAACGCCCAGACGGATGTTCAGGTCAACAGAAGCATCAAACTTGGTGTAAGTGATCTGTTTAACGATATTAACCGCTTCAATCAAGGAGTAACTCTTGCTTTTGTCGAACTTAGCCAAAGCTTCTTTCCGTTGTTTAGTAACTTTTGACATTTAACTTAAGTTTTTTTGTTCTACAAATGCATTAAAGACTTAGTCTTTCTTTAAAGGTGATTCGCCGGTTACCTTCACTCCCATACTACGGGCAGTACCAGCCACCATTGACATGGCTGATTCGATGGTGAAGCAATTCATATCCTTCATCTTGTCGGTTGCGATCTGGCGCACCTGGTCCCAAGTGAGGCTACCCACTTTGGAGCGGTTGGGTTCTTTCGAACCGCCTTTGATCTTGGCGACTTCGAGGATGGAAACGGCCACAGGGGAAGCCTTCACGATGAAATCGAAAGACTTGTCCTTATACACAGTGATGATGACTGGCAATACCTTACCAGCCTGATCCTGCGTACGGGCATTGAATTGCTTGCAGAACTCCATAATGTTCACACCTTTGGAACCGAGGGCGGGACCAACGGGTGGAGCGGGGTTCGCGGCTCCTCCTTTAATTTGCAGTTTAATTAATCCGCTTACTTCTTTTGCCATCTTTTTAATCCTTCATTAAATGATAAGGAAACATTCAATTCACTTTTCAGGCCATCACTCCAACTTCACCTGGAAATAGCTCAGCTCCAACGGAGTCTTGCGGCCGAAGATCTTCACGCTCACTTTGAGTTTTTTCTTCTCATCGTTCACTTCCTCGATAATGCCGCTGAAACTCTTGAACGGTCCCTCATTCACAATGACAGACTGTCCAACCATGAAGGAGATGTCGCTACCCTCACCCATTTCCTGAAGCTCATCCATCTTACCTAAGATGCGATTCACTTCTGCCGGACGAAGGGGATCGGGCTCACCCTTGGTACCCAGAAAACCGAGCACGTTCGGGACGTTGCGGATCACATGAACGACTTCACCTGCCAAGATCGCCTCAATGAGGACATAGCCCGGAAGATAGTTCCTTTCTTTGGAAACCTTCTTGCCGTTCTTCACCTCAAAGTACTTCTCGGTAGGTATCAGTACCTGCAGAATTTGGTCTTGTAGATTAAGGCGCTTGATTTCGGATTCAAGGTATTCTTTTACCTTTTTCTCCTTACCGCTAATGGCCTTGATCACATACCATCTCTTTTCATTCGATCCGTTCATCTTCCAAGCGATATTGAAACGTTAGCCCAAAATGCTTATAGATTCAATAAAACTCAATTAGAAATGCACGTGTTGATAGAACACTTCCAAAAGGTTTTTAAAAGAGATATCCATCAAGAATACCACCAAGGCGATAATCAGGGAAGCAATGGATACGACAATGACACTACTGCGTAGTTCTTTCCAAGTTGGCCAAGTAACTTTCTCTTTCAACTCGGTATAGCATTCCTTTACGTAGTCAACAATTTTCATCTTTCTTGAATCTTTCAAAAAAAGCACGGGCGGAAAGGCTCGAACTCTCGACACTCGGTTTTGGAGACCGATGCTCTACCAACTGAGCTACGCCCGTAGATTAAGGGAGGCACATAGGCCTCCCTTAGTTTTTAATGCCAATCAATCGATCAATCGTCAATGATTTCGATCACCTGACCGGAACCAACGGTACGTCCGCCTTCACGGATAGCGAAACGGAGACCCTTGTCCATGGCGATATCAGCGATCAACTTCACATCAATGGTGACGTGGTCACCAGGCATAACCATTTCCATTCCTTCAGGCAGAGTGATCTCGCCAGTAACGTCGGTGGTTCTGAAGTAGAACTGAGGACGATACTTGTTACGGAACGGGGTGTGACGGCCACCTTCTTCTTTTGAAAGGACGTAAACCTGACCCTTGAAGTGGTGATAAGGCTTCACCGAACCGGGCTTGGCAATAACCATACCACGGCGGATCTCATCCTTGTCGATACCACGGAGCAGCAGACCGGCGTTGTCGCCAGCTTCGCCTTCGTCCAAGATCTTGCGGAACATTTCAACACCAGTAACGGTTGACTTCAGCTTCTCAGCACCCATACCGAGGATATCAACGGGATCACCAACGTGGATGACACCAGTCTCGATACGGCCGGTAGCGACGGTACCACGACCAGTGATTGAGAACACGTCTTCAATAGGCATCAAGAACGGTTTGTCAACGGCACGCTGAGGTTCAGGAATCCAAGTGTCGCAGGCATCCATCAGCTCATCAATGGCGGGAGTCCATTTCGGGTCGTCGTTCAAGGCACCCAGAGCGGAACCGCGGATGATAGGCGTGTTTTCACCGTCGAATTCGTACTTGCTGAGAAGGTCGCGAACTTCCATCTCAACGAGCTCGAGGAGCTCTTCGTCGTCGACGAGGTCACACTTGTTCAAGAACACCACCAAGCGGGGCACACCAACCTGACGGGCGAGCAGGATGTGCTCACGGGTTTGCGGCATGGGACCGTCGGTAGCGGCGACAACGATGATAGCACCATCCATCTGGGCAGCACCGGTAACCATGTTCTTCACATAGTCGGCGTGGCCAGGGCAGTCAACGTGAGCATAGTGACGCTTTTCGGTCTGATACTCAACGTGAGCGGTGTTGATGGTGATACCTCTTTCCTTCTCTTCCGGAGCGGAGTCGATGGCGTCAAAGGACTTGATTTCAGAAAGACCCTTCTTGGCCAGGTGCAGGGTAATAGCAGCGGTCAAAGTGGTCTTGCCGTGGTCAACGTGGCCAATCGTACCAATGTTGACGTGCGGTTTAGTTCTTTCGAATTTTTCTTTTGCCATTTTATTTCTAATTATTTAAGGTTATTGACTTCTATAAACACTAATCGAGCCGATGGGGAGAATTGAACTCCCGACCCCTTCCTTACCAAGGAAGTGCTCTACCGCTGAGCTACATCGGCTTTTGTCATTCTGAGCGGAAGACGGGGCTCGAACCCGCCACCTAAAGCTTGGAAGGCTTTCGCTCTGCCAAATGAGCTACTTCCGCTTGACTGTGGGGGAGGGTGGACTCGAACCACCGAACTCATCCGAGGACAGATTTACAGTCTGTTGCAATTGCCACTATGCGACTCCCCCTAAAGTTGGCTAACTCAGAGCCGGTAGACGGACTCGAACCGCCGACAGGCTGATTACAAATCAGCTACTCTACCAACTGAGTTATACCGGCAAACTATCTAAGAACATTGGGCTCCTTACGAAGCACACCCTCTCGTTTGAAAGGGTGTGCAAAATTACATACTTTTTCGATACCTGCAACTCTTTTCTTTCTTTTTTTTCCAAAAAAAATCAAAAAAAGTTGCATTTATCTGTAAATCAATCGTCTAGTTACTTAACAAATTTGCCTTTATATTTTTCCAGCTGCTTCTTCAAAGCATCTGACGCCAAGTCAGTCGCCTCTTCAAAACTCTTGCATTGCTTACTCGCAAAAAGATCATCGCCTTTCAGCATCAGACGAATGTCCGCGATCTTGTTCTCCGGCGCATCGGTGTTGTCGAGTTTCAACGTCACCTCGGCACCAATCACATCGTTGTACTTGCTGCAAACCTTCTCCACCTTTTGGGTGATGAATTCTTCCAGGTCGCTACTGGCCCTGAAATGTACTGCATTGATCATTACTTTCATAGTTACTCCTTTCTTTTATTCCCTTTCGGGATGGTTTCTTATCACCCTTTCGGGTGTGCTTGTTGATGTATCTTTTTCAGTTGTTCAATCGTGTTATGAGCATAAACCTGGGTCGTTGCCAGATCGGCATGGCCCAACAGCTTCTGTATCGCCACCAGACTGGCACCCTCGTCCAACAAATGCGTCGCAAAGGTATGGCGCAACACATGGGGACTCTTCTGTTTCAAGGTAGTCACACCCTCCAACAAACGATGCACCTTATTATATACAAAGTACGGCGACATCTCCTCCCCCTTGTCGTTCAGCAACAACCGGTCGGCATGAGACTCAAACTGAACATCCCTCAAGGACTGGTAGTGACCGACCATCGACAGCAGATCGCGACTGATGGGAATGAAACGCTCCTTGTCTCTTTTGCCTCTCACCTTGATCCGCATCTCCAACACATCCACATCAATGTCACGCAGCCCGATCAGTTCCGCTTTCCGAATCCCGGTCTGGTACAATATTTCAAACAACAACTCGTCACGTTTTATTGTATATTCGTCCCGGTTTTCAAATGACACCTTATTAATATCACCTTCCGAAACAAATTTTACTAATGGCTTTGGCTGCTTCAAACTCTTGATGCCCACCATGGGCGACTTCTCCACAATTTCCTCGCGAAGACAAAACTTGTAAAACGTCCTCAAGGTGGAGATCATCCTGTTAATGCTCCTATTGGATAGGCCCTCTTCTTTCAGGGCAACCAAAAACGACTTGATCATAGGCGTGGTTGCCTTCGGGAGATCCTCTATAGAATAAACCGTCGTCATATACTTTGCAAAACGCTCCATGTCACGAAGATACGATTTCTCCGTCAACGGAGAGCATCGACGCTCCGCTTGAATATACGATATGAATCGATCGATGATTTGCATCGTAAAAGACAATAAAAAAACTCCGTTGTAAAATTAAGCAAAAATGCTTATACAACGAAGCTTTTTTCAAAAAAATTATTTTCCCTAACGGGCGAATTACATATTCTCTTCAGCCTGACGGAGTTGTTGCACGTAGATAGCCTTCAGACGCTGTGCGCGTTTGATCACGGAGGGCTTGGTGAACTTTTGACGTTCGCGCAATTCCTTCACGACGCCGGTCTTTTCGTACTTTCTCTTGTAGCGCTTCAAAGCTCTGTCGATGCTTTCGCCTTCTTTTACAGGAATAATAATCATTTTAAAACACTTCCTTCTTTTAATGGTTAGTAATAAAAAAACGTTTTTTGAGGGCGCAAAGATACAGGTTTTTTGTTTATGGTGATCGAAATCTTGAAAAAATTTATCAATCAGCCTTTTATCTGTACATGAAAGCCCTCGCGGATAAGAGGATCCAATAGGGATCGCATCTCCTCCACCGTAAACTTCTGCAAACCCTCTTCGGGCGTGGGACGGTCAATGGTATAGACCATCACCTCACGCGGCTTCAGCAAACGAACAATATCCATCCAACCGCACAACACTTCGGGAGTGGACGAGTCAAAGTCCCTGCTTTTCAGGAACATCGTCTGTAAGACAAAATCTCCGTCGAATTGCTTCAAAGCCTCAATCACACGGGCCACATCATAGCCGGGAGCAGGATGGTTGATCTTTTGGATCCATTCATTCGTTGGGGCGTCGATCTTCATGATGGGATTGTCCACTTTGCAAAGCGCGTCAAAAATCTCTTTCCTATGCACCTGCGTGGCATTGGAGAGCACCGAGACCTTTGCCGAAGGGAAATAACGATCACGCAATGCAATGGTGTCGTCAATGATCCTTGGAAAATCGGGATGAAGAGTGGATTCACCGTCACCGGAAAAAGTAAATGAATCGACCGGAGTGCCTTCAGCCTTCATCCGTAATAGCTTGGTTTCAAGTGCTTCATGTACCTCATCGGCCGTTGGCAAACGCGTGTCGTCACGGCCATCACGGTTCCAACCGCATTCACAATAGATGCAATCGAACGAACAGATCTTGCCGTTCACAGGCATCAAGTTGATCCCCAACGAATTCCCCAAACGCCGACTTTTGATCGGTCCAAACACCGTTTCTTCCCTGATCATGGTCAATTTGAAATTATGCGTGCAAAAATAGGAATAACCGAGATATCAATTATAAAAAAAACTATCTTTGCACAAAATACGAAATAAGGAATATTAAAATAGATTCATATCATGGTTAACTACAAGGAATTAGGCCTCGTGAACACCAGAGCGATGTTCGCCAAGGCCGTCGATGGCGGCTATGCCATCCCAGCATTCAACTTCAACAACATGGAACAGCTGCAAGCCATCATCATGGCAGCAGTAGAGACCAAGTCGCCCGTCATCCTTCAGGTGTCGAAAGGCGCCCGTAACTATGCCAACCAAACACTGCTGCGCTACATGGCCGAAGGTGCCGTGGAGTACGCCAAGGAGCTGGGTTGCGCCCATCCTGAGATTGTGCTTCACCTAGACCACGGCGACAGCTTCGAACTTTGCAAATCGTGCATCGACATGGGATTCTCGTCGGTGATGATCGACGGCTCTGCCCTGCCCTACGACGAGAACGTGGCCCTCACCCGCAAGGTCGTGGATTATGCACATCAATACGATGTGACCGTGGAAGGCGAGCTCGGCGTGTTGGCTGGCGTAGAAGATGAAGTCTCCGCCGCTGAAAGCCATTACACCAAGCCCGAAGAAGTCATCGACTTCGTCACCAAGACTGGTGTGGACAGCTTGGCTATCAGCATCGGTACCTCTCACGGCGCCTACAAGTTCACTCCAGAACAATGCACCGTCGATCCGCAGACAGGTCGCCTCGTGCCGCCACCGTTGGCGTTCGACGTGCTCGAAGCCATTGAAAAGAAACTACCCGGCTTCCCCATCGTGCTTCATGGCTCCTCTTCTGTGCCGCAAGAAGAAGTCGATACCATTAATAAATATGGCGGCAGCCTGAAAGCGGCCGTGGGCATCCCCGAGGAGCAACTGCGCAAGGCCGCCAAGAGCGCTGTCTGCAAGATCAACATCGACTCAGACAGCCGCCTTGCCATGACTGCTGCCATTCGCAAGGCCTTGGCCGAGAAACCTGCCGAGTTCGACCCGCGCAAGTACCTCACCCCAGCTCGCGACAGCATGAAGAAACTCTATGAGCACAAGATCGTGAACGTCCTGGGCTCCAACGATAAACTAATCGAAAACTAACTCCTAACTCCTCATTCCTAACTCCATGAACCCAATCAAGGCTATCTCCCCCATCGACGGCCGATATCAATCCAAGACCGTCGAACTGAATGACTTCTTCTCCGAATTCGCCCTCATCCGCTACCGCGTAATGGTCGAAGTGGAGTATTTCATCGCCCTCTGCGAGATTCCCTTGCCACAGCTGGAAGACTTCGACGGCGACTATGACGACCTCCGCGCCATCTACGAGGAGTTCCTCACCGAAGACGCCGAAGAAATCAAGGAAATCGAGAAGACCACCAACCACGACGTGAAGGCGGTGGAGTATTACCTCAAGCGGCAGTTCGACGAGATGGGTCTCTCCAAATGGAAAGAGTTTCTGCATTTTGGCTTGACCTCGCAGGACATCAACAACACGGCGGTGCCGCTTTCCATGATGGAAGCCCACAAGCTGGTGGTGAAGCCCGCCATCGAGGAGGTCATTGACAAGCTCAGCGGCATGGCCAAGGAATGGCGCGACATCCCGATGCTCGCCCGCACCCACGGTCAGCCCGCCAGCCCCACCCACCTCGGCAAGGAGATCTATGTCTTCGTGGAACGTCTCAACGACCAGCTGAAGATGCTCAACAGCGTGCCGTTCACGGCCAAGTTCGGCGGCGCCACAGGCAACATGAACGCCCATAAGGTGGCCTACCCCGACATCGACTGGCCAGCCTTCGCCAAGAAGTTCGTCGAGAAGAACCTGAAGCTGAAACGCCAACCGACTACCACGCAGATTGAGCACTACGACTATATGGCGGCTTATTTCGATGCCCTCAGGCGCATCAACACCATCTTGATCGACTTGTCACGCGACATCTGGATGTACGTCTCAATGGAGTACTTCAAGCAGAAGATCAAAGCCGGTGAGGTCGGCTCGTCAGCCATGCCTCACAAAGTGAATCCTATTGACTTCGAGAATGCGGAAGGTAACCTGGGCATGGCTGACGCGGTACTCACCTTCTTGAGCACCAAGCTGCCAATCAGCCGATTGCAGCGCGACCTCACCGACTCCACCGTCACCCGAAACATCGGCGTGCCGATCGCCCACACCCTCATCGCCATCAAGTCGCTGATGAAAGGCCTCGACAAGCTGCTCCTCAACGAAGACAAGATCCGTCAAGACTTGCAGCAAAACTACGCTGTGGTGGCCGAGGCCATCCAAACCGTGTTGCGCCGCGAACAGATCGAAGGCGCCTACGAGTTGCTGAAAGGACTCACCCGCACCAACAAACATATCGACAAGGCAACCATCGACGAATTCATCAAAGGCCTTCCCGTCAGCAAGGAAATCAAGATGGAGCTGATGGCCATCACCCCTGAAAACTACACCGGTTTCAACTATTGAACATGGCAAAGAGTCGTCCATTGAAGCGGATCCTGGGTTATGTGATGCCCTATTGGGCGCACCTGTTGTTGAATGTCTTCTTCAACCTTGTGACGATTTTCTTCTCCCTGTTCTCTTTCGCCCTGCTGGTCCCATTCCTGAACCTGCTTTTCCAATCAGAAGTCGTCGAAGTGGTTGCCAAGCCAGAGTTTTCCCTGACCTCCGATTACCTCATGGGGTACCTCAACTATTACATGAGCAACCTCATCCACGACCACGGCCAGCGCTATGCCCTGATATTCATTTGCATCGTGCTGTTGGTCGCCTTTTTCTTCCGCAACCTGGGACGCTTCTTCGCTTATTATTCGATGGCCAAAGTCCGCGTGGGCACCATCAAGGATCTCCGCAACGACTTATACAACAAGATCCTCATCCTGCCACTTTCCTTCTACCACAAGCAGAAGAAGGGCGATATCATGTCGCGCATCACGACCGACGTCCAAGAAGTGGAAACCTCTATCCTCAACTGGCTCGAAGTCTTGATCAAAGACCCATTGACCATCATCTTTTACTTCGCCTTCCTTCTGAGCCAAAGCACCAAACTCACCCTGTTTGTGCTGGTTCTCTTGCCTATTGCGGGACTACTTATCGGAAGGATCGGCAAAGCTTTGAAGAAACAGTCGAAAGAGACACAAGGCCGTCTGGCAGGCATCACCTCCACCATCGAAGAGACCATCTCGGGATTGCGTATCATCAAGGGCTTCAATGCCATAGGTTATCTGGAAAGGAAATTTGGAGAACAAAACAAAACCTATTCCAAGTCGCTCTTGGGAGTCCACCGCAAACGTGACATGAGCTCACCGTTAAGCGAGTTCCTCTCCGCCATCGTGGTGATCATTGTGCTCTGGTTCGGCAGCAACATGATCCTGGACGGCGACAACAGCCTGAGTGCGGCGGGATTTATCAGCTATGTAGTCGTGTTCTCCCAGATCATCTCCCCCATCAAGTCGTTCGCTCAAGGGTACTTCAACATCAAGAAAGGCGCGGCGTCTGCCGATAGGATTTTCGAGATCCTAGACGCCGAGGAAGTTATCACAGAAAAGGATAACGCTTTAGAAGTCAAGGATTTCAATACAAAAATCCAATATCAGGACGTCACTTTCCGCTACGGCAAGGACGATGTATTGAAAGACATCAACCTTATTATTAATAAAGGTAAAGTCATCGCCCTCGTCGGGGAAAGTGGCGGCGGAAAATCGACTTTGGTGGATCTGTTGCCCAGGTTTTACGACGTATGTGAAGGCCAGATCATGATTGACGGGCATGACATCAGGGATTACAAGATCAGCGACTTGCGCGGCTTGATGGGCATCGTCACCCAAGAGAGCATTTTGTTTAACGACACGGTGTTCAACAACATCGCCTTCGGCATGGAGGACGTGTCGAAAGAAGCCGTCGAGGAAGCCGCCAAAGTTGCCAACGCCCACGAGTTCATCATGGAGATGGAACATGGCTATGACACGTATATTGGCGACCGAGGCATGAACCTTAGCGGTGGCCAGCGCCAACGCTTGAGCATTGCCCGCGCCGTGCTCAAGAACCCACCTATCTTGATCTTGGACGAGGCAACCTCATCGTTAGATACCGAGAGCGAACGCCTGGTACAAGACGCATTGTCAAAGGTCATGAGCCAACGCACCTCCATCGTCATCGCCCACCGTCTTTCCACCATCCAGCACGCCGATGAGATCATCGTCATGCAAAAAGGACAGATCATCGAACGAGGCACCCATGAACAATTAATCGCCCTAAATGGCGTTTACAAGAAACTCACCGACCTCCAATCGTTTAATTAGAACAAACAACTCAACAAATAAACAACTCAACAAATAAACAAAACCATGACAATCCAAGAATTACAACCCAATGGCATCTGGAGAAACTTCCACAGCCTCACACAGATCCCGCGTCCCTCGAAGAAAGAAGCCAAAGTGATCGCCTTCATGAAACAATGGGGCGAGGACCACGGTCTGGAGACCATGGTCGATGACTGCGGCAATGTCATCATGCGCAAGCCCGCCACCCCAGGAATGGAGAACCGCAAGGGTGTCATCCTGCAGGCCCACCTCGACATGGTGCCGCAGAAAAACGACGGCAACCCGCATGATTTCGAAAACGACCCCATCGAAACCCATATCGAAGACGGTTGGGTGAAGGCCAATGGCACCACCCTCGGCGCTGACGACGGTCTAGGAGCCGCCGCTGCCATGGCCGTGCTCGAAGCCACTGATATTGAACACGGTCCCGTCGAAGCCCTCTTCACCATCGACGAAGAGACCGGCATGACCGGAGCCAACCTGCTGAAACCCGGCGTGCTGCAAGGCGACATCCTGCTTAACATGGATTCCGAGACTGAAGGCGAGCTCTACGTGGGCTGCGCTGGCGGCATCGACAACATCGGCACCTGGACACCGAAATACGAAGACGTCCCTGCCGGCATGATCGCCTACAAACTCTTCGTGAAAGGCCTCAAGGGTGGACACTCCGGCATGGACATCAACCTCGGCCGCGCCAACGCCAACAAGGTGCTCAACACCATGATGCTGATGGCCGCTGAGAAATACGGCCTCCGCATGGCTTGCATCGACGGCGGCAGCCTCCGCAACGCCATCCCAAGAGAAGCCATGGCCATCGTGGTCGTCCCCGAAGCCAAGAAAGCAGAGTTCGAGGAATACGCCAAGGAATATGAAGCCATCGTGAAAGAAGAGTTTGAAGGCATCGAACCTGAAGCCGCTGTGCTCTGCGAACCTGCAGAGATGCCCGCCAAGGTCATCGACCTCACCACCCAAGACAACATGTTCTGCGCCATTGCCCGTTATCCCAACGGCGTCATCGCCATGTCGAACGACTTCGAAGGCACCACCGAGACTTCCTCGAACCTCGCCACCATCAAGATGGAAGACGGCAAGATCGTATGCGCCTCACTGACCCGTAGCCTCGTCGATGCCGACAAGGACAAATTGGCTGCCCAAATCCGCAAGAACCTCACCGACAACGGTGCAGAAGCCTACTCCACTGGCGACTATCCAGGCTGGAAGCCGAATCCCAACTCCCCGATCCTCAACACCATGAAGGCCGTCTATCAAGAGAAGTTCGGCAAGGAAGCCAAAGTGATGGTCATCCATGCAGGCCTCGAATGCGGCATCCTCGGATCGAAATATCCGAACTGGGATATGGTCTCCTTCGGCCCGACATTGGTCCATCCGCACTCCCCCGACGAGGCACTGCTCATCGAGAGTGTCACACCGTTCTGGGAGTTCCTGGTTGAGACTTTGAAAAACATCCCGGTGAAAGAATTAGAAGCCTAATTTGACATTTTTTCAAAAAAAAGTTGCGTGGAACGAAAAATTATGTAATTTTGCAGTCCCAAATCTAGGGGTATTCCATTTAGTGAAATAAACAAATACATATACGAAGATGAAACGCACTTATCAACCATCGAACAGAAAGCGCAGAAACAAACATGGTTTCAGAGAAAGAATGTCAACTGCCAACGGCCGTAAGGTGTTAGCCCGCAGAAGAGCCAAAGGCAGAAAGAAACTGACCGTTTCTGACGAATACTAAAATAAAGATTAGAAGCCGTTTCTATTTCTTATTTAAGGTATGGACAGAAGGCGACCCGAAGGTGTCGCCTTCTGTTTTTTCTATAAGCAGTCAGAAGTAAGAAGACGGAAGTAAGAAACTTACTTGGGATTAATACATTTATAGATGATTTCTTCGCCACGGCGAGCCAATCTCATCCGCTGACGCTGCTCCTCTGAGACTTCGTAGTAAAGTCGGTCTTCAACAACCTCAAATCCAGCCCCGCGCAACACCTCACCATAGTCACGGCCAAACTGGCGCACATGGTCGTATTGGCCGAAAAGCCGTTCGCGCTCCTTGGGATCGGTGATCGATGGATCCTCAAAAGTATCCACATCTGGGTTGATCGGGACCAGTAAGATGGCCCAACCACCAGGCTTCAGCACCCGCCGGATCTCCCGAAACGCCTTGTTGGCATCGCTCACATGTTCCAACACATGGTTGCAAATCACCACATCATAGATATCGGAAGGCTGGTCGATGTCAGTCACGTCAAGATGCAAGTCGGCAATGGGCGAATCCAGATCAGCAGTCGTGTAATCCAAATTCTTCAAGGCACGGAAACGCTTCAAATATGGCTGCTCGGGGGCAAAATGCAAGACCTTCAGCGGCGCAGTGAAGAAATCCGTCTTCTCCTTTAGATACAGCCACAACAATCGATGGCGCTCCAACGAGAGGCAGTTGGGACACATGCGGTTGTCAACCGCCTCACCGTAACCGTATGGCAAAAACTTTCTGAAATGCTTGCCACAAACTGGACATTCCACCTTGTTGCCCCAATAGAACGGACGGATCAAGAAACTAAAGAGATAGCTGCACTTGATCAGGAATTGCCGAGGGAATATTTTGGTTAATAATGCTATTAGCTTCTTCATATACAAATAGTTATACACAAACCGACTGTATGGTTTCTACCATCCGTCTCCATGAATACTTCTGTTTTTCAACCTGAATGTTTTGCTCAAAGGCCGTCTGCCGACCATTTTCAAAGAAATCGACCAATGCCGAAGCTATCTTCTCAGCATCCACTTCAGTGACATATCCCACCACTCCATCAGGCACGATCTCTTTCAAGCCACCCACATCGGTCACCAGCATCGGCTTGTCGAAATGATAGGCGATCTGAGTCACACCGCTTTGAGTAGCCGACTTGTATGGCTGGACGATGATATCCGCCGCATTGAAATAATACTTCACCTCACTGTCGGGAACAAATTGGCTCATCCAAACCAACTGGTCGGAAAGCGCCAATTGCCGTTCCAATTCATGATACTGCTCTGCATTGTTATAGAACTCGCCCGCAATGATCAGCTTCACATTCATCCGCTTGATCCGCTCGTCGGCCATGGCATGTAACAGCAAATCCAAGCCCTTGTAGTCGCGGATGATGCCAAAAAACAGCATGTAACGTGGGTTGGGATCCAAGTGAAGGAACTCAAGAGCTTCCTCCCTATTGACTTTTAAGCCAAAATTATCATACAAAGGATGGGGACAATATTGGACGTTTTTCTTTTCGTCAATGGCTTTGGCATCCTCAAGAACCGACTTCGACATGGTCACGCCGCCGTCGATGGAATGGATGAAATAGCGGGCAAGCATCCTGTCAGCAAAACCTTTCTCATGGGGCACCACGTTATCGAGAATGCTCACGATCTTGGTCTTCTTGTTTTTTCGAGCCAACCTGGCGATGACACCGTGCGAGGGAGCCATGTAAGGAATCCAAAAACGCATCACCACCAGATCGGCATCGGCTTTGCGGAGGGCACGCCCCACCTTCAGCCAATTGAACGGATTCACCGAGTTTAGCTTGCGATGGATCGTCAAGCCATCAGGGGCCGGTTCCGTAGAAAACTGGGTCTTTCCGGGAAACAGGAAATTGGGGTACTGAAGCGTAAAAGTCCATATTTCGACCTCATAGCCTTCGTCCTGGAAACTCCTGGCCAAACGCTCGTTATAGACCGCCAATCCTCCTCTGTAAGGATACGCCGTCCCAACCAATATCATCTTTGGCTTGCCCATAACTCTTCAAACCGCTTGAAATCAACCATTGCTTTTTCGTAATCTTCTGGGATGCCGATGTCAATAAAGTAGCCATCACTGACAAAACCTTGTATGACACCCTCGTCGGCTTTGGGATGCAGAAAAAGGTTCTCGAACGAGAATTTCTCAGGCATGTCATCCAGTTGACCATTGTTGTCGAGCACATAAAAGCCCGCATTGATCAGCCCATCAGCGCAATACTGCTTCTCGTTAAACTGAGTTACGACACCTTCGTCATTGACAGAGACCGTACCATAACGGTCAAAGTCGGTCAAGTGCTTCAAGGCCATGGTCACTGGTTTTTCGCCTTGGCGATGGGCCTTGAGCAGACCTTCCATATTGACCTCAAAAAAGGTGTCGCCGTTCATCACGCACACCGTATCGGCAGTGCAACGCTGCATGGCCAAACGGATGCCACCACCCGTTCCCAATGGCACATCCTCCACGGCATAGTCGATCGCAAAAGGATAACAGCCTTTCCGCTGCTCCACCCACTCCATGACAACCTCATGCAAATAACCCACCGAAAGAACCACTTTCCCAATGGAATACTGCGAAAGGTAGTCAAGCAAATAAGAAAGGAAAGGCCTGCCGTTGACAGGAGCCATGCATTTGGGTCGGTCGGAGACCACCGAACGCAGCCTTGTGCCAAGTCCACCGGCAAGAATGACGACATCGGTCTTGTTATTTGTCATAGATCCTCCATCCATGGGTTCCACCTTCGCTAAATTGGAAATTCATCACCCGTCCCTCAAGGGCCTCAAGGGCACGCATCACCTGGCATTTTCGGGTGGGATCGACGATAAAAATAATGAAGCCTCCACCGCCTGCACCACTCACTTTGCCTGCTTTCGCGCCATGACTCAATGCCACGTCGAACGCCTTCTGTATCTGCTCGTTGGTAATGGCAGTCGCCATCTTTTTCTTGTTTTCCCAAGCCTCGCCAAAGATGCGGGCGAAAGTGTCGAAATCGCCCTGCAACAGCGCGGTTTTCAGATCGACAGCACTCTGCTTGATCTTGTGCATGGCCTCGATGGCTGTTTTGTTGCCCGAAGAGGTGTTTTTCCGCTGTTCATCAATGATTTGTGCCGACGACCTGGACTTTCCTGTATAGTAAAGCAACATGGACGATTCCAGCTCGTCAACGATCCAGCGTTTCACACGCAACGGATTGACAATCACGCGGTCGTCGGGAAGGAACTCCATGAAATTGAAGCCGCCGAATGCCGCCGCATATTGATCCTGCTTGCCACCGCTCAGCGCCAAATCGACACGCTCCACAAGGTAGGCGGTATAGGCTATCTCATAGTCGCCCATGGGAAGGTTGTACCATTCGACGAAAGCCTTCAATATACACACCACCATGGTTGAGGAAGAACCCAATCCGCTGCCTGCCGGAGCATCCGAATAGGTGGTCATGTGAAAAGCGCGCGGCTGGATGCCATAATGGCGCACCAAATGATTGAAGACCCCTTTGTGGAGATCGAGGCAGCCGTTCACAGGCAGCACATCGGAGACAGGATGCACTTCCTCCTCTCCCAAATCACTCGCCGTCAATCGGATACATCCGTCATCGGTTTCCTCAATGGTACAATAGGCGTACATGTTGATGGTGGCGTTGAGGATATAGCCACCATAGATCGTGCTGTAGGGAGAGACATCGCTGCCGCCTCCCGCCAAACCCAAACGCAACGGCGCTTTACTTCTAATAATCATTGACAATCATTTTGACGCAAAAATACAAAAATTATCGTAAATTCGCAGCCAAAAAGCAAACTCGTTCATCCTGATGAAAAACACATTCTTTACCAAGAACAAAAAGGCCTTCGGCATAGCGGCCTGCATCCTCGGTTTCGCACTGATCACCTTGGTTTATTTCTCCCCCATCCTTGATGGCAAACGCATCAAGCAACACGACAACGAGACCTTCAAGGGTATGTCGAAAGAAGCTCTTGACTATCGCGAACAGACTGGTGAGGAGACCTTGTGGACCAACGCATTGTTTGGCGGCATGCCCACTTGGAACATCTCGGCGCCCCAAAAAACCAACTTGTTCGTCTATGTGAACAAAGCGTTCAACTTGGGCTTCCCCGATGGCATCGGAGCCGTGTTTATCAGCATGCTCGGGTTCTTTATTCTGCTTTTGATTCTCGAATGCAATCTGTTGATCAGCTTCATTGGAGCCATCGCATACGGACTTGCGTCTTACATGTTCATAATAATCGGGGCAGGACATAACAGCAAGGCATACGCCATGGCCTACATGGCACCCGTCATCGCAGGCATCCTCCTGACCTACAAAGGCAAATACTTGTGGGGCAGCGTGTTAACCGCTTTCGCTCTGGCATTGGAGATTAGGACCAACCACCTCCAGATTACCTATTATCTGTTGCTAACCGTGGTGGCCATTGTGATTGCCGAATTCATCAGCGACCTGAAAGAGAAACGGATCGCCCATTTCTTCAAGGCATCGGCGGTGTTGTTGATTGCCGCCGTGTTCGCCGTGCTCACAAGTGCCATGATCCTTTATGCCAACTATGAATATGGCAAGGAAACCACCCGTGGAAAACCGGTCTTGACACAGAACGAGACCAACCAAACCAAAGGCCTTGAGCGCGACTACATCACCCAATGGAGCTATGGCAAGGGAGAGACCTGGTCGCTGCTGATCCCCAACACCAAAGGAGGGGCTACAGGATACCTCGGCACCAAGAACCCTGCGCTCGACAAAGCCGATCCCCGATTCAGGCAGAACATCGCCCAAAGCAACGCCTATTGGGGCGACCAGCCCGGTACGAGCGGACCCGTCTATGTCGGTGCCATCGTGGTATTCCTCTTCCTCCTGGGAGCTCTCACCGTGAAAGGCAAGCTGAAATGGGCACTCATCGCCGCCACCCTGCTTTCCATCCTGCTGAGCTGGGGCAAGAACTTCATGGGATTTACCGATTTCTTCATCGACCATGTTCCCGGGTACAACAAGTTCAGGGCCGTCTCCATGACCTTGGTCATCGCGGAAGTCTGTATGCCTTTGCTCGGCATCCTGGGCTTGTCTGAAATCATCAAACACCCCGAGGACCGTAAGAAAAACACCAAGAATACCTTAATCGCATTTGGTATCACCGCAGGATGCTGCCTGCTGTTTTACCTTGCACCGAAGGTGTTCTTCAGCTTCCTCAGCCAAGGCGAGGCCGAACAATTCACCCAATTGTCGGCAGGAAAAGACGGAGCAATGTACCAAAACTTCGCGGCACAGCTTGAAACGGTCCGTGTGGCCATCTTCCGCAAGGATGCCATACGTAGTTTCCTCTTCATCTTGTTGGCCGCCATCCCACTTTTCCTATACGGAAAAGGCAAGTTGAAAGCCACTCCCACACTGATCATCCTCGCCATCCTTGTAGCGGCCGACATGATACCAATTGACCGACGCTACTTGAACAACGATAACTTCGTCTCAAAACAGAAATACGACAAGCCATTTGTCGCCTCTACCGCGGATCAGTTCATTCTCAAAGACAAATCATTGGATTTCAGGGTATTGAATCTTACCAAAGACGTCTTCAACGACGCCAGCACTTCCTATTTCCACAAATCGGTGGGTGGCTACCACGGCGCCAAGCTCCGTCGCTACCAAGATCTCATCAACGGGTATCTGGGATCCGAAATCAAACGTTTCAGCAGCATCTTCAAAAACGCCGGCACCGATGAGGGCCTTCGCCTCGGACTGCGCCAACAGAAAATCCTCAACATGCTGAACACCAAATATATCATCTACGATCCCGAGTCACAACCTTTGCTCAACCCCGAAGCCTATGGCAATGCCTGGATCGTTGATGGCATCCAATGGGCCGATGACGCCGATACCGAGTTCGGAGCCCTTGCCGAAACCGACTTGCGACACACTGCGGTGGTCAACAAGGAATTCGAATCCTTGTTGGCCGGCTTCACCCCTACTGACAGCATCGTTGGAAGCATCTCCTTGACCGAATACCGCCCCAACCGGCTCACCTATTCCTTCCGGTCTCCCAACGAACAACTCGTGGTCTTCTCGGAGATTTGGTCGCAAATGAGCTGGGTCATGCGCATCGACGGACAGGAGCAACCCATTCTCCGGGCCAACTACCTGTTCCGCGCCGCCCGCATCCCTGCCGGTCAACATGAGATCGTTTTGAGCTACGAGCCGATGATCTGGACCGTGGGTAGAATCATCTCGCTGATCACTTCCTCGCTGATCGTCCTGGCCATGGTCGCACTGGTCGCATACTCGCTGAAGAAAAAGAAGGCATGAACGTACTGTTTATCCGATACAAAAAAACGAAGGATGTCTTCGAGGGCGGCGAGAGAGGCAGCCAAAAGAATCACGATGTCATTGCCGGGATTGTTGGCGATGACAATGTCACCACCTATTACATCCACGACGAGAGCAAGAAAAACACCCTGCTGGATTACGCAAAGGGTGCCCTGCTCTTCCCTTTCCATTACTTTTTTGGCCTGACACCCTGTCGCGTCAAGGAAATCGTGAGACTTGCCCGTGACTTCGATGCGGTGTTCATCGACCGAAGTGTTTTCGGGATCATCGCAAAAAAGCTCAAAAAGCAAGGATACAAAGGTCGCGTCATCACCTTTTTCCACAACGTGGAAGTCCCCTATTTCGAGGCAAAACTTGGCAAGAAGCCCGGAAGAGGCATCGTGTTGCGCTGTGCCGACCATAACGACCGCTTTTCTTGCCAATACTCCGACAAGATCATCGTCCTGAATCGCCGCGACGATGCCGACATCTTTGCCCGATACGGCAGACATGGCGATGTCGTGATTCCCGTTGCGTTGAAAGACCAGTACAACAAAAACGAGTATCCTTCGGAAATGACCAGGCAGCCTCTGCAATGTCTCTTCCTCGGTGCTTATTTCACCCCCAACAACGAGGGGATTCTATGGTTCGTCAACCACGTGTTGCCCCATGTCAACGTCAAGTTGCGCATCGTCGGCAAGAACATGGCCAAACTGCAAGCCGAGGAACCCGTGTTGAAAAACATTGAAGTCATCAACAACGCTCCCGAGTTGGCACCGTTCTTTGAGGAAGCCGATCTGATGATCCTTCCTATCTTCAAAGGCAGCGGAATGAAGGTAAAAACCTGTGAATCATTGATGTATGGGAAAAACATCCTGGCCACCGACGAAGCTTTTGAGGGGTATGAGGTGGATGACCGACAAGTGGGAGGCCGCTGCAACACAGCTGAAGAATTCATAGAATGCTTGCACGACTTCGAGAGACATCCTCGTGCTCGTTTCAACCAATACTCCAGAAAGCTGTTTCTGGAACGCTATTCCGAGGATGCAGTGGTGGAAAGTTTCAGGAAAGTGCTTGTTGAGGATTGATCCTCATCAAACTTACAAGCCGACGGTTTCCAGAACGAATTGCATCCGGTGCTTGAAAGTATGGGCAGCACAAACCATCGCCATCGCCTCTCTTGCCTTGCGATCCTTCATCTCCTTGTTGACGGGATCCAAGGCCCATCGGATCTGTTCCATCAGCTCAGCCTCGTCATGGTAAAGCCCGATCTCCCCATGGGGAAACAGCGTCTCGATATAGGGGTTGGCATCACAAATCTGATAGCTCCCAGAGGCTGCAATCTCATACACCTTGGGGTTTGCACCGTTTCGCTGCTGCTCATGATGGATGTTCAGCACAACCTCGGCACCGTTGTAATCCAGATTCAGTTGCTCGGTGGATGCGTTGCGATTCGTGTAAACATCCTTGCGTTCGCGAGTCAGGCATTTCCACAAGCCCTTGTACCACGGCTTATAGATGCCCCAAATACGGATCTTTCGATCAGGGAACGCCGCCACCACCTTTTGAATGAGGTATTTCCTCCTTTCCGATTTCCAAAGATCCGCCGCAAACACGATATCCCATTTCTTATTGGGATCGCCTAAAGGATGGTACGCCGATGGATCAACCGCTTGGGGAAGAAACTCCGCTTCAATGGATAACTTATCCTTAATGAGCTGAATGTCGTCTTTTTCATAGCAGAAAACCTTGTCATAACAAGGGAGCATCTCCCAGCAATAGGGCAAACGGGTGATGCTATCGAAAAGCCAAAGCACCACCTTTGAGGATTGACGCATCGTTTGCACCACATCACGGGAAAGCATTTCTCCATTAAGCACAAACACCAACTCAGGGCTCAGTTCCTTGTATTTCTTTGCAATTCCAGACGAAAACGCCTTACGGCTTGATTCTATTAAAGAGGCTTTATTCGAGGTAAGCTTATATCGAATCTTATTAAATGACGAGAACGGGTGCACGGGGGTGTCATACGACTGCAATACCACATTCCAGCCCAACTCTTGAAATGCCTTGAGCACATACTTGTTGAAGTCATGGAAATTGGGGCCGATAAGCAGGAGTCTCTTGTTCATGTCAGCGTCAATCAATGTGTTGTTGAAGTGGTTGGAAATGCCCATGGACGCATCTTGTCAAACAGCCGCCGGCAACATTGTCCGTCACGATAATGGTTAAAAAGCGCAACCGTTTTGTCAGAAGGGACAGTGTAATCACGGTTTCTCAATACCATCTCAAGTTCATGCCATGTATAGACTTTTTTCCCTTCCATCAATTTGTAATCGAAATAGAACGGTCTGGAATGAGCCACATAGTCATCAAGATCAAAGGGGAAAAGGACAATGGGCTTTCGACAAAGCAAGAAATCGAAATAGATGCTCGAATAATCCGTAACCAATACATCCACGTCTTTCACGAAACGATACAAATCGTCGTAATCATTGTCGCCAACCGTCAACATGCGTTCCCCATAGGCAACCCTATTGTCTTGATCCATAAAATGACCTTTATAGAGAAACACCATGTTCTGTTCCTCCAACATCTTACAGAACGAATCCGCTTGAAAACCCGCCCTCTCAAAAGGATTGAAACAGCCGGAAACCTCGCTGCATTGATCGCGGAAAGTGGGCATATACAGCACCTTGACAGGTTTGTCATATTCTCGGTCCAAGATTTCCATCATTTTCTCGTGCCCAACATCAAACAACTTGTCGTTTCGAGGCATCCCAACTTCCCAAATGAATGGACGATCCAACAGCCATGCCGACTGTAGGAAAGGAGTAAAGAACGGAGCGGTGGATACCGTAACCAGCCTGCCTTTCCGAGCAGCAACCGCTAACATGCATTCGTATGGAAGCACACGTTCGCGAAGCCGTGTCTTGAACTGTTTCCACCGACTTCGGGCATTGGTCTTAAATGCCATCTCGTCTTTGCCAATCTTTTTCAAAGGCATCCCATGCCATAGGAAAAGTATCTTTGCCCCATTCAGATAACGTGCGTCCATGTCTTCGTTAATCCCCCATGAGATCACCGCTACCGAAGCCTTCCGCTGCATCTCAACACCTTCTCGGGAATCTGCCATCACCACAGGAAGCTTTTGCTCATCCAAATGTCGAAAAACGTCCTCCGATCTTGCGATCCATACCGCCTTGATTTCAGGATGATGATGCAACACGAATTCAAACAACGCCCTTGAGTTGTCAGCATAGCGTTCCCCTCGCCAAGCACCAAAGACCCATAAATTCGGATCCCTATTCACGCCGTCCTGACGATGCCATGTCGGAAGAAAGAAGATCCCCTTGACCAACTTCCAAACCAAAGATACTGTACTTTCCCTTTTCATTTCCGTCCTATCTCCATGCAAAAATACTGTTTTTTCATTTCCTCTTCAACACAAGGAGCATCTTGTCGATCAAATCATTCACCGACTGGGAAACCTTCAGTTTATATAGTGCCGTTAACCCAACGGACAAAAACAGCAGGGATTTCAACACCGCATCCACCGCAAGTCCCAACAGCGAATTGGCGAAAAGTCCAGAAAGCCAAGGCGTCAACCAAAGTGTCCACAGGGCATTCAAGCCAAAGAGAACCAAGACAATGGCCGCCACTGCAAGCTGTCGCTTCGAAAGGGCAAGCACCCCCACTTTCCATCTGATGAAAACCAGCAGCAATAAGAAATAGACCAGATAGGACAACACATTGGCCAATGCCGCACCGTTGATGTCCCACAGGGGAATGAACCATCGGTTCAACACAACCGACAGCACCGCCAACAGCAAGGTAAAAGCCAAAGAATAATAATAATATTTCGAATAGCTAAGTGCCGTCAACGACACGTCAAGGGTAGAATAAACCAACCTGCCGATGGCTAGGATCAACACCGCCCACTTGCCCAAGCGATATACCTCACCGTTAGGCAACAAGTCGAAAAGGAAATCAATGTTGATCCAGATGAAAAACAGCACAAACAGCCCTGCAATCCACTGATGAAGCGCCACGTTCTTGCACAATCCATCTGCCTTCGCCACGTCATGATTCGCCATGGCCTCGGAGACATGCGGCCGCGATATGGCACCCAGCGATCGATAAGGCATCTCGACAAGGGCGGCGATATTGGTGGCGATGGTGAAGACACCTGCCAAACGGAACCCTTCCATGCCGGCGAGCAAAAACTTACTCAACATGGGAATGGCCGTTCCAGCCACCGCGGCAGCAATCATGAACAAAGTATAATAGATAAAATCGCGCTTCAAATGCTTGGAGACGTAATGCCGATCGATCTTGAAAGAGACACGTTTGAGTGACAGCAGATAGATGATATTGATCAGGGTAGCCAATCCATAGAAGATACAGAAAGCAACGATCACCCCATCAAAATCGATTATCTTATAAAAATATAAAAGATAGACCACCAGGGTAGCGACGCGAAGGCCCACCTCCCTGACAAATTTGGGCAACACGATGCGGAGCAACAAGTTGCTATTGGTCTCAAACACTGTGATATACAGCATGAAGAAAGCCAAGGGGATGACGAAATACACATATCGCCCAAACAAACTTGAGTCAGGCATCCCTGAATCCTTCGAGAAAAAATCCACAATGGTTCCCTTGAAAGCGAAAAACAGCGACAAGAAAACGATGAAGCCGACAACAGGCACCAGGAGGGTCCACCCGAAGAAGCCATGGTCACGGCTCTCCTCGTCCTTGAAGAATGGATAGTAGCGCATCGCTGATGAACTGGTGCCGAGTTGGGACAGCCCAGCGAAAAGGATGGAGCACTGCAACAACACGTCAATCAAGCCGATCTGTTCTGGTTGCAACGCCTTGGTCTGGATGAAGAAAGTGGTGACAATACCCACTGCCACACCCACGTATGTGGCAACCGTTCCTTTGATGCTTTGACGTGCTACAATGCCCATAACGTCCACATTATGCCTCTGAATCCGACAAAGCCAACCGTTCACGCATGGAATCATCCTCCAAGCTTTCCTGATCCGCTAATCGCAGTTCTTGTTCCAAAAAGTCCTTGTACGCCTTGATAATCAACTCACTGTCTTTGATCTCCTCCTCCAAGTCGTGAATGACGATTTGTTTCTCCTCCACATCCTTGCGCAACCTGCTGATCTTATGTTGACGATAATCGATGCCTTGTTCTTGCGTCTTGATGTTTTTCCTCAACGACTCGACGACGATCATCTTTTTTCTGGTGTTGGCTTCAGAGTCGCTCAATTTGATGGCATTGCGGCGTATTCCCGAATTCAAGTCATTGCCAGCCAATATCAAGATGGAGACGATCCAAATCCATAGCATCAAGATGATCAAAGTGCCTATAGATCCGTACAACACATTATACTTCGAAAAGTTAGAGATATAGGTGTTGAATGCCACCGTACCCAGCACAAAAAGGGTAGTCGCCAAAATTGTTCCAGGAGTGAAGATGACAAATTCACGGAATTTCTTTCCTCTTCTGGTAGGCCTTTTCAGCTCCTTCTTGTATTGTTCATCATAACGAACATTGCCAAAATAATAAAGCAACGAGATGCCAAAGCAAAGCGCAAAGATGGCAATGACCCAACGCAACAAGTTAAACAGGAAGAAAACGAACTTGCCCACCGAGATGATATTGTGCGTGACTAGGGACTTCAAGGCCATGCCTCCCATCGAAATCAACATGATGGAGAGTACCAACAACAAACCGATGACGACCAACATGACAATGGCGAAAATCCTTTGAATGATCCAGCTTTTCAAAGACAATCCCTTGTCGGTCACATAGTTGGCATATACATTTCGGAAACCGTTGAAGAAAGCCACCACGCCACTGGAGCCGAATACCAAACACAGCAAGATACTCAGCGAGAGCAGTCCTTCGTGCGGCTGGTTCATGATACCGTCGATGGTATCGGTCACAAAGTCAAGGGTGCCGGAAGGGATTAGGAAGTCGTTGATCAGCATCATCACACGCTCATAGAGGTGAGGGATGGGGATATACGGCACCAAGGTGAAGAAAAAGAGAATCAGCGGGAACAGGGCAACGAAGAAATTGAAGGCCACGCCGGCGGCACGGTCAACGGTACGGCCCTTGGTGAACAGCTTGACGAAATCGCGAAGCACATCAAGCAGTGGCAGTTTTGTTCCAGGAAATCGCACCCGCCTCAAAAAGTTGTCGTCTTTGAGGTACCAGGCCCTTAACGCCTCGTATTTGGCCAAAAGCCACGATTTCAGCCTGCCGTTTTTCTTTTCCTGTGACATTGATTGCATTGTTGAACTTGCAAAAATAAAAAAAATGTACCTTTGCAACACAAGAAATGATATGAATAACAACGAAACCATCTCCCATGAGGGCATCGTGACGAAAATCACGGACGAGACCCTGGAAATCAAGATCATGGCACAGAGTGCATGCGCCGCCTGCCATGCCAAGAGTGCATGCGCCATGAGCGGCCAGGCGGAGAAGATCCTGTTGGTGCCCCGTCCAGAGCATCAGGAGTTCCAACTGCTTCAGAAAGTCAACGTCATCATGAGCGTCGGTCAAGGCAACAAGGCCGCGGTGTTGGCCTATCTCATCCCCATCCTGCTTTTGCTTGCCGTATTGTTCACCTGCCTTGGCATCGGTCTAGGTGAAGGTTTGGCTGCGTTGATCAGCATTGTTGCGTTGATACCTTATTATTTGGTGCTCTACCTGAAGCGCGATGCCTTGAAAAAACGCTTTGAATACCGCGTTGAATAAAAAACAAAAAAACCTTTGTAGAAAAAGCGAGAATGCGTACTTTTGCAAGTTGCAAAAATTGAAAACTAACATAAATTTTTCTACAAATGAGTAACATTTTACTTATTTCCCTATTGGTTCTCGGTATTCTCGGAGCCGTGTTGGCGGTGATTTTATACATCGTCGCCCAGAAGTTCAAGGTGGAGGAGAACCCATTGATCGACGAGGCTGAAGCCTGTCTGCCCGGTGCCAACTGCGGCGGCTGTGGCTTCGCCGGTTGCCGTGCCTTGGCGGAAGCTTGCGTGAAGCAAACTGCTGAAAAAGGCAACATCGACGGCCTCGCCTGTCCCGGCACTGACATGGGCAAGGTAGCCGCCGTCCTTGGACTTACCGCCGCCGCCTTCGAGCCAAAGATCGCCGTGGTACGTTGCAATGGCAGCTGCCAAAACTCCCCTGCCAAGGTGCATTACGAAGGCGCCGACATCTGCGCTTTCGCCAACACGCTGTATGCCGGCGAAGGCGGCTGCTCAAAAGGCTGCCTCGGCCTGGGTGACTGCGTGAAAAAATGCAACTTCAACGCCTTGCACATCGACAAGGAGACAGGTCTGCCTGTTGTCGATCCCGACAAGTGCGTGGGCTGCGGCGTGTGCGCCAGAACCTGCCCGCGTGGCATCATCGAGATCCGTCCACGTGGCAAGAAAGACCGCCGCGTGTATGTGTGCTGCTCCAACACCGACAAAGGCGCCTTGGTCGTCAAGAACTGTTCCGTGGGCTGTATCGGCTGCCAGAAGTGCTTGAAGGAATGTCCCTTCGAAGCCATTGAGATGAAAGGTAACCTCGCCTACATCGACCCAGCCAAGTGCAAGGCCTGCGGCAAATGTGTTGAGGTCTGTCCGCGCGGCAGCATCCACGCCGTCAACTTCCCGCCTAAGAAGCCGAAAGTGGAAACACCCGCGACAGAAGCCCCGGAAGCTCCCAAAGTTGAACTTGAAAAAACCGTTACCGCATGAATCCCATAAAGACTTTCCATAAGGGCGGCGTCCATCCCGAGGAGAACAAATTCTCGGCGGACCAGCCCATCAAAGACTTCCCGATGCCCAAGCAGATCATCGTCCCGTTGGGACAATGCCTCGGCGCACCGGCTGAATGCATCGTCAACAAAGGCGACCGCGTGCTGACAGGTCAGCTCATCGGCACCGCCAAGGGCTTCGTCTCCGCCAACGTCCACTCCCCCACCACCGGCACCGTTGCCAAGGTGGATGTGGTGATGGACCATACCGGCTACTATAAACCTGCCGTGTTCATCGACCGCGAAGACAACGACGAATGGGCTGAAGGCATCCTCGTCACTGACGAGCTGCTCACCGACATCAAACTTGACAGCAAGGCCATCATCGATAAGGTGAAGGAATGCGGCATCGTCGGAATGGGTGGCGCCACCTTCCCCACTCACGTCAAACTGATGGTCCCCGAAGGCAAGAAAGCCGAATACATCATCATCAACGCCGCTGAGTGCGAGCCTTACCTCACCTGCGACTACCGTCTCCTGCTGGAAAAGACCCAGGAGTTCCTCATCGGCGTCAAGATCCTGATGAAGGCCGTCAACACCGACAAAGGCATCATCGGCATCGAATGTAACAAGATGCCCGCCATTGAGTTGCTCGACAAAACCATCAAGGAACGCCCTGAACTCTATGCCGGCATCCAGGTTCAGCCTTTGAAGACCAAATATCCGCAAGGCGGTGAGAAGCAGATCATCAAGGCCATCACTGGCCGCGAGGTGCCGTCGGGCAAGCTCCCCATCGAGACCGGATGCGTCGTGGTCAACGTGGCTTCGACATACGCAGTCTATGAGGCAGTCCAGAAAAACAAGCCGTTGATCGAGCGTATCGTCACCGTTACGGGCAAGTCGGTCAAGAACCCGTCGAACTTCCGTGTGCGCTTCGGCACCCCTGCCGACCTCCTCATCGAGGCCGCTGGCGGTCTGCCCGAAGGCATCACCGATGTCATCAACGGCGGCCCGATGATGGGCAAGTCCGTGTCGGTCACCAACTTCCCCTGCATCAAAGGCACCTCGGGCATCCTGCTGATGACCATTAAAGAGGCCCAAGACCGCCGTCAGACCAACTGTATCCGCTGCGGCCGCTGCGCCGGTGCCTGTCCCATGGGCTTGCAGCCGTTCCTGCTCCACAAGTTGGCTAAGCAAAACAACTTCGACGAGACGGAGAAGAACCACATCATGGACTGCATCGAATGCGGCTCCTGCGAGTTCACCTGCCCTGCCAACATCCCACTGCTCGACTACATCCGTTACGGTAAGGCCAAGACGGGCGCTATCATCAAGGCACGTAATCAGAAATAATTTGAAATCTTGAAATTTTGAAATTATGAATAAATACACAATATCCGGTTCACCGCATGTGCATTCGACGGAAAACACGAGGAAGATCATGTACCGAGTGCTCCTCGCCTTGCTTCCCGCCTTACTTGTGGCCATCTATTATTTCGGTTGGTATGCCCTCCGCCTGACCCTCGTCACGGTGGCCACCTGTATGCTGACCGAATGGCTCATTCAGAAGTTCCTCATCAAAGGCCCCTTGACCATCAACGACGGCTCTGCCGCGTTGACAGGTGTGCTGCTGGCCTTCAACGTGCCCGCCAACCTTCCCATCTGGATGGCCATCGTGGGCAGCGTCGTTGCCATTGGCATCGGCAAGATGGCCTTTGGCGGCTTGGGCAAGAACCCCTTCAACCCAGCTCTGGTAGGCCGTGTGTTCATGCTCGTTTCGTTCCCGACCGCCATGACCACCTGGCCAAAGGCCGCTCCCATCTTCGAGGCTGGCTTCTTCACTGATGCCGTCACGGGTCCCACCCCGCTCGGTATCCTAAAGGAATCAGGGAGACAGACCTTGGAACAAGTAGGCGACATGCAGTTCCTTGACATGGTACTCGGCAATCGTGGCGGCGCTTTCGGTGAAGTCTGCGCCATCGCCTTGATACTCGGAGCTATCTATCTGATCGCCCGCAAGGTCATCGACATCGCAACCCCGTTGAGCATCCTGCTCACCGTGTTCGTCTTCACAGGTATCTGCTACCTCATCGACCCGACCCAGTACATTGCCCCGTGGTACCATCTTGTGTATGGCGGTCTCATCCTCGGTGCCTTCTTCATGGCTACCGACATGGTGACCTCGCCGATGACCACAAAAGGCAAGATCCTGTTTGGCGTCGGCATCGGCATCATCACCGTGGTGATCCGCCTCTGGGGTGCCTACCCCGAAGGCGTGTCGTTTGCCATCCTCATCATGAACGCCTTCACGCCGCTCATCAACAAGGCCTTCAAGCCTCAAGTCTTCGGTGTTGTCAAACCTTCTAAAAAGTAATCGCCATGGCTAAGAAAAAAGAATCGACATTGATCAACATGCTCTTGGCGCTGTTTGTCATCACGGCAGTGTCAGGCGGTGTACTTGGACTGGTTTACGGCTTCACTAAGGACACCATCGCCGAAGTCGAAGCCAAGAAAAACGCCAAGGCCATCGCCGAGGTGCTTCCTTTGGAAGGAGAGATCTCCTATAAAGCCGATACACTGAGCTTCACTGAAGCCGATGTCACCACCCAATATCCCTGCAACCTGGCCTTTGATGCCGACGGCAACTTCAAAGGTGCTGCCATCAAGACCAGCGAAGGCGGCTTCGGTGGCAAGATCGAGATGATGGTCGGCTTCCTTGCTGACGGCACCATCAAAGGCACTTCGGTGCTGTCACACGCTGAAACCCCTGGTCTCGGCGCCAACATGACTGGCAAGTTCAAGGACCAGTTCGTTGACAAAAATCCGGAAACATTCAAACTGACGGTCTCAAAAGACGGCGGCGACGTGGACGCCATCACCGCAGCCACCATCACTTCAAGAGCTTTCTCGAAAGCGGTGGACAAGGCGTATAAAGCATTTGAAGCCAACAAAGACCGATTTACAAATGCCGCTCCCGCCGAGGAAATCGCTCCCGAAGCGGAAGAAGTAATTGAAACTGAGGAAGGAGGAACTGAAAATGAGTAATAATCTGCAAACCTTCACCAAAGGACTCGTCAAGGAAAACCCGATCTTGGTCCTTTTGCTGGGCTGCTGCCCCACCTTGGCAACCACCACCAGCGCCATTAATGGCATGTCGATGGGCTTGGCCACGACTTTCGTGCTCCTGCTTTCCAACATCTTTATCTCCTTGTTGAAAGGCTTCATCCCCGACAAGGTGCGCATCCCCTGCTTCATCGTGGTCATTGCCTCGTTCGTGACCGTGGTGCAACTGGTCATGCAGGCCTTCGTCCCTGACATCTATGAGACCCTCGGCCTCTTCATCCCATTGATCGTGGTGAACTGCATCGTGTTGGGTCGCGCCGAGGCTTTCGCCTCGAAGAACCCCGTGTGGCCATCTTTGCTCGACGGTCTCGGCATGGGGCTTGGCTTCACCTTTGCACTTACCCTGCTGGGCTGCATCCGTGAGTTCCTCGGCAACGGCTCTATCTTCGGATTCGGTATCTTGCCCGAAACAGCCAAGATCCTGGTCTTCATCCTGCCTCCGGGTGCCTTCATCTGCCTCGGCTTCGTTATTGCCATCGTCAACAAACTTAAAAAAGAAAGTCACTAAGCCATGAAATACCTTATCATCATCTTATCGACCGTCTTGGTCAACAACGTGATCTTCTCCCAGTTCCTGGGCATCTGCCCCTTCTTGGGCACTTCAAAGAAGACCTCCACTGCATTGGGTATGGGCGCCGCTGTCATCTTCGTGCTGACACTTGCCACACTCGTGACTTGGCTGACCAACGAATACATCCTGCAGCCGCTGCATATCGGCTTCCTGCAGACCATCGCCTTCATCCTCATCATCGCCGCCTTGGTGCAGATGGTGGAGATCATCCTGAAGAAAATCAGCCCGTCGCTCTACACAGCCCTGGGTGTGTTCCTGCCTTTGATCACCACAAACTGCGCCGTGTTGGGTGTCTCCCTCACCGTGGTCACCAAAGAATTTGCCTTTGTGGAAGGTGAGGCGGCCAGACTGCTGAGCCTCGGCGAGTCGGTGATATATGCCGTCGGCATCGCTATCGGTTTCGCATTGGCATTGATCATCTTCGCCGGTGTGCGTGAACACATCGACTTGATGGAGCCTCCCAAAGGCATGAAGGGAACCCCCATCGCCCTGATCACCGCTGGCATCCTAGCCTTGGCGTTCATGGGATTTACGGGGATCGTGTAATAGCCATTACTATCTATTCAATAAGAAAAAGAGGCTTTAAAGCCTCTTTTTCTTATTAATAAGCAACAAAAACACATTTTTTTCGTATTTTTGTAGTTTATATATAAACCTTCATCCCTATGAAGCACCGACTAATTCTTACTTGGACACTGCTCCTTTCGCTCACAGCTACACTCCTTGCCCAACAGCCCACACAAGATCGTAATAATCCATCTACGATCCTCTTCGACATTACAGAAATAGCCCATTTCGACGAACGTATTATCTTTATCCATGAACTTTTGGACGACTGTCGTTTTACTGTCACACCGAGTCTTGACCAGGGTCTTTTCACCATTGAGGCAAAGGAGAATGGACATAAGCCGCTTCAAGAGTGTTTTGAGGATTTTCGATTCGAACATGAATCCCGTTATCTCCAACTCGACAAATACGACGCCGCTTCTCTTGCCAAGGCTTATAAAACAGAACTTCCCGACGACATTGTCCTCGCTTTGTCCATGGACATCTACATCAAGTCTAGACAAAACAACCATTGCGCCGATGCCGATCCGTTTTGTACCGACAACGGCATGTATGAGTTTCCTGCTGGAGTCAATGCTGGCAATGGGGAGTCGGGGCCAAATTACGATTGTCTGCATTCAACGCCTAATCCCGCATGGTATTATATGAAAATCGCCAACCCTGGCGGCATGACGATTTACATGTACAGCACCCCGGAAGAGGACATCGATTTTTGTTGCTGGGGACCTTTCAACGATCCCGTAACTCCTTGCCCCAACGGCTTGACTTTGGCGAAAAGGGTCAGTTGCAGCTATTCCGCCTATTCCACGGAGACCTGTAACATTCCCACCTCTGCCCAAACGGGTGATTATTACATCATGGTAATCACCAACTATTCCAACCATTCTTGCAACATCCACTTCAGCAAGACTGGTGGCTCTGGTACCACCGACTGCTCCATCCTTCCACCTTTGGTGGATAACGATGGACCTTTCTGCGTGGGCGAAACCATACATCTAACCGGCAACGCGCAAAACGAGGCCTCATATAGTTGGAGCGGCCCCGGTGGCTGGACAGCCACCGGGCAAAACGTAACCCGCCCGAACTGCACCCTTGACATGGCAGGCACCTACACCTGCACCATCACCGTGGGTAACCAAAGCAACAGCGCCACCACTGAAGTCATCGTGGCCGCGCAACCCACCTCCAACTTCCAATTCACCACCGAATGCCAAGGAACTCCAACCCAATTCACCAGCACCGCCACCACCAACCCTTCTGGACAACCCATCACACGATACCAATGGAACTTCGGCGACGGAAACCGTTCCGCAGAGCCGAACCCCTCCCATCTATATGCCGAAGCCGGCACCTATAACGTAACCCTTACCGTCTCCTGCGGAAACCAAACCTGCTCCCACACCGTCAATAAAAACGTCACCGTCAATGCCTTGCCCCAAACTAACGCCGGCCAGGATCAGACCATCTCATACGGAGCAACTGCCAGGCTCAACGGCAGCGCAGGCACCGGCAACTTCACTTACCACTGGGAACCCGCCAATATGGTAACAAACCCCAACGAAGCCAGCACCCAGACCGTTGCCCTTACCCAAAACCAGACCTTCACCCTTACCGCCACCAACATCCAAGGAAATTGCACCAGCAGCGATGAAGTCACCGTCCATATCAGTGGCAGCGCCATGACTGCCTCGGCCAGTGCCAACCCCTCTACCATCTGCCACGGCGAAAGCACCCAACTGCTTGTCACGGTAGGAGGGGGAACGGGAAACTTCACCTACTCTTGGACCCCTACGCTGGGCCTCGGCGATCCACATAGTGCCAACCCCGTCGCCTATCCCTCCGAGACTACTACCTACTCCTGCCATGTGAGCGATGGACAAACCACTCAAGACGTCACCGTGACCGTCACCGTCAACGAGCCAGAATCCGTTGAAGAAGACGTATTCGTCTGTTCTGGTGAACCATACGAATTTCATGGCCAAACACTCCTTTCGGAAGGTGACTATCGTTTCGACACCCTCACCAGCCAAGGCTGTAACAAGACCATCACCCTGCACCTGCATCACTATCCAGTGTATGACGAGACCGTTTTCACTGAATTCATTTGCGAAGGCGATAGCTACGACTTCTTCGGCATCCCCTACAATTACACCTGCCAACCCTTCAAGATCCTCGAAAGCGAATACGGCTGCGACAGCATCGTCCGACTCCATCTCACCGTCTATCCCCCCAACGACACCCTCGTCGTCGATCCCACAATCTGCATCTCACAATCCTATGATTTCCATGGCATGTTATTCAGCAATGATGGCGACATTGCCTATTTCGACACCATCGACCAACATGGTTGCCTGAAAGTAGAGAAACTCATCCTTGCTGTCGGCCCATACCAAATGCCCCCCGTAGAAAACCGATATGAGTGTTATGGCCACGATGAGACTCCATATTTCAGATGGGACAAGAACGGTTTGGAATACTACGCCGACGCACTAGACGAAATCATCCTTCCCGATCCCGAGGGAGGATGTGACATCAAATACCGGCTGAACCTTCAGTTCCATCAAGAATTCTATAACGAAGAGACCATCGAGGCTTGCGACGAATATGTGTGGCCCGTTACCGGCGAACGGTTTACTGCCACCAACCACCATCTTGTCAAGACCTTCGACTCAGGTGGAGGAAACCACTTCAACTGCGACAGCACATACGTCCTCGACCTGTCCATCCATCATTCCTACAATGGCATTAAAACCGTCTCCAACCAATGCGACGATTATGTATGGGAATTCGGCTGGAACCATGAGACCTATCAATACACCGACACCGATCCCAACAACGTCTGGACCCGCACCATCCCTACCTCGCACGGATGTGATAGCACGGTCACCCTTCAACTCCAACTAGATTATAGTCCCGACTTCTCTAACATAAACGGCAAGAGCTGGGTCGTTGGAGGAAGCGAATTCCAATATACCATCGAAAAATACGGAATACATACCCTCCCAACCTCCACCCACCTGACCGAATGGTATTTCAGTGATCCCGACTTCAACCGCTGGCAAATCGTCCCCTATGGATTGAGCAATGACTCCTGCCTGCTTTATATCTTTACCTTTGAACAGGATTCTATCGAACTTTGCGCCAAAACCCATGGACCATGCGGCGAATTCGTCCACTCCAAATGGATTCACTGCAGTTTTCACGGCCTGCAAGAAAGCCGTCCCAATGTCGATGTGCAAGTATTCCCGAATCCCAACGATGGCGACATGACCCTTGCTTTTGAAAACATCATGGGGAATGTGCAGGTAAAGGTCTTCAACCAAACGGGCGTTTTGGTCGACCAATTCCAGGTCCAAAACACGGTTGATCACCAAGCTCACCGTCATCAAGTCCCCCAACTTCCTCCTGGGGTATATTTCTTCTCCTTTAGCAGCAAGGAAGGTATCCTGACAAGAAAAGTCGTTGTCCTGAAATAATCCGACATGAGAGCCTTCCGAATCCTAACAATCTGCCTCTGCCTTTCATGGATGGCATCCTGCGAGAAACCTTCTGGCATCTCCATGGATTTCAATGATCTACAGGACATTCCAATACTGTCAGATGTCATTCCGCAAGAACTTCTTGACGCTTTCGGAGAGGAAAATGTCAACTTCGGCCCCAAGCCTCCTAACCTCAGCGACCTCAGCTTTATGGTCAATGGTCTGGATTATGTCTATTGCAAACGCTACATCTTCGGACCCAACGGCACATACATGCTCTCCCCCACAGATCCACCCACTCACGAAGGCACCCTCTATTATCATCATTTCAGCAACCACTGGGAGCATCTTTCTCACCACAAATTGAAAACCATTGATCCTTCTGGAAACATCTTCATCCGCAGCAACGACTCCACCTTTATCATAGGCCACGACAGCCTCTTCACCGCCTATTTCCAGGAGACCATCGAAGAGCCCCATTCAGGCAACCCCACCAACTTCATCCTGATTTCCGGCACCCTTGTCATCGACACAACCGCCCACGACTCCATAATCGGCATCAGGAACTATCGTATTGGGAAACTCATCAAGGATTACGAACGTCAGCCCGAGATCCCATCGTATGCTCCAGGGACCATCGAAGTAAAGATCCATGAAGGAATCTCCTTACCATGTGTTTGGGACACCATACGACAAACTCTTCAATAACCCTAGACCAATGAAGAGACTGATACCATTATTGATCCTCACGCTGTGGTCGCTCACTGGCTTCGCTCAACAGCAGTTCCAAAAGGCATTGAAGTCGAGTGCGAGTGCCAGCACCTTGACAAGCGGTTACTATCTAGGGATGAAGATGGGATGTCCATGGAGCATTTTGATGAAAACCGACTTGCAGAACAGCTCCTATGACGGTCGCTTTGGAGTGCTTCTAGGTATTAGTGGAGAACGGTATTTCCAACATTTCTCCTTGGGTGTTGATGTCTTTTATGCGCAACGGGGCACCAAAATGCACCGCGAAAACAACTACCAAATCTCATTTCAGGAATACGGGAAACGATTCGTTGAATTGTCAGCCGCCTATGACGTGGTGGCCCTACGTGTGCCATTTACCTATTACCTTCTTGATCTCAGCAAGAAAGCCGTGCCTTATCTTTTCATCGCTCCCGAGATGGATCTCCCACTCCCGATAGCCCTATTGCCACAAGAAAAGACATGGCTGCCCACCATCGGCGCTCCCATCATGAAAACCAAAGAGATATTCATCCAACATGGCGACACCATCATCCAATCCCACCAATCAGCCATCAGCCCCCGTCTCAACGTCAGCGCAGTTGCTGGTGCCGGCATGTTGATACAAGTTCATACGAGAGGTTCAACCATGCTGCTCAAATTCGATGTTGGAGTAAACGTTGGGCTGTTGAACCAAGCCACCGATGCCAACAAGGGACAAGGAACCGTCATCCTCAGCCACAGCCTTGAGGCATGTGCCACCCTCCTGTTCAGGTTCAAGAGACCACTCAGGGACGCCTGTCATTATTTTGATCGACGCTAACGATAACGCTGTGGGGCGGCCATTGGCCGCCCC
>JAFYJV010000018.1 GCA_017537965.1 Bacteroidales bacterium
CCGCACGTATTTTCGGTCGCCGTAAAAACGGTTTTCCAGGTCGAGTTTTCCGTGCTCTTGTAGTAGTTTTTTTGCGTTTTCGACGTAGCGGCGGGCTTCGTTAACAGGGTCCACTACGGTTTCTTTGTCAAAAGCTCTCATTGTTTGGGTGGTTTATAGTGGTTCATACTAGAATATTCAAATTATAGAACAAATCTCACTCCTCACATCCGATGCTGGTGAGTTGGGCGATGACGGCTGGATCCATGCCCAAGGTTCTCATCTTTTGGGCGATTTCTAGTTTTTCTTCTTTACGGCCTTTTTCAATACCTTTCTCATAACCTTCCTGCTCGCCACGATACCTTGCGGCTTCGATGACGTTCTCCTCGAAGCGCTGGTTGAACTGGTAGTCCTTGTACTCTTTGACTTCCTGCTCGGTCATCTGGGTGATTTTCAGCCGTTCCAGTGCCTTTTGAAGTCCCGGGACTTTGGTGTCGGGGTCGATGTATCCGGTCTTGAGGTATCGCATCCACTCCTCCTCGGCGTTGGTGGGTTCCTGGGTTTCGTCGAACTGGCTAGCCCGGACGACGTAGTACTCTGGGAAGATGTCGTTCATGGCATCGTGCCGTAGTCCAGGTAGCGTTTTTTTGTTTTTGAGGAGGAGTCTGTCGCCGGTGTGTACGCCGAGGAGCTCGCTCTGTCCGTGGTAGAGGTAGTCCTCACCATAGCCGAGGTTGTAGTAGAGGATGTTGATGGAGAAGACCTTTTTGACGTTTTGGTAGTCCTGTCCGATTTTGATGTGCTCTGTGATGGTCTTGGCGGTGGAGTAAACGATACGTTGGAGGAAGTTGAGGTCTTCGGCGAACTGGATCTCGACGAGGATGATCTCGCCGAGGCTGTTGAGTGCCTTGATGTCGACGCGGTTGACTTTGTCGTTTTTGTGCTGTCGGTTGCTCTCGCTTTCGAGGAGCTGGGTGATCTGGACGGGTTCTCCGATGATGGTGGAGACGAGGCTTTCGAGGATTTCGAAGTCGGCTTTGTCGCGGAGCATGTATTTGGCTGCCCAGTCGAAACGGATGACATTGTCGTATTTGTCAGAATTATCCATGGTTGATGATTTTTTAAAGATTCGCTGCAAAGATATGGAAAGTTTTTAAATCATGCAACAATAATGGAAAATTATTCATAATATTATCGTTAAATCAAACAAACATCACCCTCTCCACTCTCCCCGAGGAGAGGGGAGGTGTTGTCCCCATTCGTACAAATCCGCAGCGAAGCTGCCAAATCGAGAGTTCCTCCCGGAAAAAAATCCTTTTCATTCGTTCAATTCGTAGTTAAATAACCATAAATCTGTGAGATCTGTAGTTTCCCTTTCGTAGTATCTCTCTAAATTCCTCCTCACTCCTCACTCAACAATTACGCCACTTTCTTCATCATCACCTCGCAGCGATCAATGATTTCGTTGGCAAGCCGGATGCCTTCGCTACTGAGGGCACGGCTCAGCTCTCCATCATACCCCATGGAGATGTGGATGGTTTCGTAAGCGGCGTTGATCAAGCTGAGTAGTTTGTTGTCGCGTTTGGCGACTTCTTTTCTGAAGTCATTGATGTCGGGATGGATTCGTTTCAGGTTCTTGATGTGAAACACGGCGTCCAGGATGAGCAAAATGCCGTTCCATAAAGTGTTGCCAGCCATCCTGACGTATTTGCGGTCGCGGTAGAGCTGGGTCTCGAAATCAAGTTGGCCATGGTTCTTTAAAATGTTTTCGGCGTTTTCTACATAGCGGCGGGATTCGGCAATGGGATCCGCTATAGGTTCAAGGATGCTTTTTCTCATTTTACTAATGTTTTAGTTAATTCATGATATTCGTATGAATAGTGCTGCAAAGATATGGAAATATTTTTATATCCCCAAGGAAAAATAGAAATTATTTTCAAAGATCCATGAAAACAATCTAAACAATTATGGATTTACACGGAAAGTCGATTTAGCCCTCACCCCCGGCCCCTCTCCCCGAGGAGAGGGGAGGAAGAGTGTTGCCGCCATTCGTACAAATCCGCAGCGAAGCTGCCAAATCGAGAGTTCCTCCCGGAAAAAATCCTTTTCATTTGTTCAATTCGTAGTTAAATAACCATAAATTTTTATGATAAATCCTCCGTTCCTTGCTCCTTTTCTTCTCTGTCGGAATACCTTCAATGTATTCGGGTAATTGGGTGTTTTCTCCTTTTGTGGGTTTCATGGCTGTATCAAAGTTGGAATAATCAGTAAAAATATATAAAATAACTATACAAATCAAAGCAATTTAATTTATTTTATCTGTTCTTAACGCAGATCCTTCCTTCACCATAAAAAATTCATTACTTAAATATTTTTAACATGACATTTGCTTTTTTCTTTCAAGAAAGCATCTTTTATACTATATTTTTTTGTATTTTTGCGCCGCCAAAATAATAGGGTGGATTGTGCCCTGTCGGGTTCCCACTCCATTGGCCAGCGTTCTTATCGACCGAAAGATCTAATGAAATTATTGTAAATGAATAAATTAGGAATATAAATAACCGTTTATGAAAAACAAAACAAACACAATCATGGTCTCGAATAGACAAAAGAAGAAACGCCTCGTGACGAGAGCGTTGGTCATGATGATGTTCATGGCCCTATTCACCCAAGCCGCGCAAGCGCAAACCAGCCAAGTGCTTAAAATGACTAACGGCACACGTGAAGTGCCTGCCGACGGAACCTGGTTCTACGACTCCGGCGGTCCGTTGCTCTTCACCCCGGGAACCCCCGAAGCCGACGAGTACAACTGGACCACCTGGTATCAGCACAACGAGGAATACACCCTCACCCTCACGGTGCCCGAAGGCAAAGGCATCCAGATTGCGTTCAGCAAACTCCTCATCAACAACGATACGCTGAGGTTCTATGAAGGCAATTCGGTGGATCCCGCAAACCTCATTGGAGAGTTCTGTAATAACGAATATTCCACCAGCTTCGGCACCTTCACGGTGACCTCACACGGGAACATGACCGTCCGGTTCGTTTCAGACTACCACTGGCGCGATGAAGGTTGGGAAGCCCTCATCACCCGCACCGACAGTTTCACTCCGCAACCCCCGGTAGCCGTGATGGCCGCCTGCGACAACCTGGTGACCCTGATCCCCACCAGCATGGGAACTGATGACGACAACACCAATGACAATATTGAATACAAAATCGGCGATGGCAGTTACGCCACCTACACTCCGGGCGAACTCATCGACCTTAACAGCCAGTCCTTCCCGGTGACCGTGACCGTGAAAGCCACCGTGGATGGTGATGCTTCAGCTGAAAAGGCTTACACTTTTACCCTGAAAATCCAACCCCCAGGGGTCCCGACTTATACACTTAACGCCAGTTCCAATAGCGTCACGACCTATTTCCCCAACAAGCCCGAGGGCGTGAACGACACTTACTATATTCGCTGGACCATCGACAACAACCCGACGGCTACCAATGCGCCCTCCTTGTGGCAGCAAGCCAACCATGAGTTCCAGCAGCCCAACAACACGCCCAACAGCGTGCCCGCAGGCGATATCGACTATACCAATGTCACACTAAGCACGCCTTTCTATATCCACATCGCCACCCGCGGTACCACCTGCCCCGACATCTTCTCATCCGTGGTGGACATCGAGGTTACGGCGCGTTATGTGCCCATGCCGACCATCACGTTTGAGACCTCAGGTGACAATGGCCTGACCACCTTGGCATGCAGCTTGACGGGTGCCACCATCTATTATACCACCGATGGCAGCGCCCCCACTACTTCCAGCACGCAATACAATGGGAGCAACTTTAGCGTGCCGGCCGGTACCACCGTGAAAGCCATCGCTGTGAAGGACGGTTACACTACTTCCGCCGTGGCTTCGGCTATCTTTGTGCCGGGCGGTGAAAACGGCGACCCGCAAAGCGGCACCTACGGTAGCGTGGTGCTCTTGGACGACCGCGAAGACCATAGTTGGAGCTACTATAGCGATGACGACCAGCCTATCCACAGCCTGAATCCCGCAGACGTGAAGATTACTTATTATGGTTATGGCAACAACACCATGACCACCACCAGCACGGCTGCTTCGCCTGCCAACAATGCTTTTAATGCTAATGTTCTGCCTAACCAAGTGGCTGTGAACGTTAACGAGCCAGGCAACCAGTTCATCTATTTGAAGACTTTGGAAGCTGCCGACGAAGACGGCACAGGAGGCTATCCTTATACCATGATCCCCAACCCGTTCCAGGTGAGACCGACTTACGGCTCAAGGGAAGAGGGTTATGTCGAGCCGAGAGAAAACAGGGGACAAATCACTGTGAATGACGGAACGCAAACCACCAATACTGCTCCTATTTATGGTTATTATACTGACTATGGCTGTAAGACCCAGTTTATCATTCCTGCATCCGATTTAGCACTTGTTAACGGGGGCAAAATTACCTCATTGAAATTCTATCGCAATGCTAATACAAGTCACACGTGGGGGAATACATTCACTGTTGAGGTTGGCGAAGTGTCTCAATCGAGTTTTACCAGTCAAGCTTTTGTTACCACGGGACTTACCACGGTATATTCAGGATCATTGACAGTAGACGGCAACGGAGAAATGACCATTACTTTCACATCGCCTTACAGCTATAATGGCGGCAACTTGCTGATAAGCATTGGAGCTCCTGGCAATGGCAGTTATTATAGTGCATATTGGTATGGCGTTTCTTCATCAAACATCGGAGTGTATGGAAATAATGGTAGTAACAATGGAACTATTCCGTCCTCCGTTGCTGGCTATGTTAGTGTTGCTCCTAAAACCACCATCACTTATACGGGAGGTATAGCCGGCTATGTCCAAGACTGCAATACGGAAACTTTTAATGATGTGGAACCAGCGGGATATACTGCAACTGGTAGTTTGCCAGACGGTTGGCACGGATATGTCAACAATTCACAGTATGCTTATCCCCCTCACGTATCAAACTACGCTAATTATTCATTCATCAGTAACAATAATGGTAATTATTTGTTGTTGACAGCCCTTCCTAATGGTTCTGCTTTTGCCAAGTCTCCAGCATACGACGACATCGCCTCAATTTCTTTCAAGTATCGTTATGAGGATACATCTCAAGGCACATTATATATAGCTTATGAAGGTTCGGATGGTTATATCCATGGTATAACAGCATTAAATGCAACAACTACATGGAGCTCTTATACTTTATCATCTTCAGAACTTGGATATGTTATTGCAAATGGCGGTTCGATTTGGTTTTATTTTACGGGTGTTTCTTCTTCCTATTTTTCTGCAGCTGTTGATGATGTTGAGATTTGTGTCAATGTTCCCACATACGATGTCAACATTGCCTCAGGTATTACTGGCGGCACGGTGACGGCAAGTCCTGCAACAGCTGCCGAGGGTAACACTGTGACGATTACTGCTACTCCCTCAGGCAGTAACTCGCTCAGTTCCCTTTCGGTGATAGGTGATGTTTCCGGCATTGCAATTAGTGTGAACGGTTCAGGCAACACCTATACTTTTACGATGCCTGGCGAAAGTGTCACTGTCAATGCCTCTTTCTTTACCCCAGAGACCAAATACCGTGGCTTCTACGCTTGGCGTGTGAAGAGCCTCTCAAGCGGCTTGACCATCCAGAAGAATGGCACTCCTGTGGCGGTAGGCGAGACTATCAATGCTGAAGATGAAATCAAGTTCATCACCAGCAACGAAGAAGGCAATGAAGTTGAGTTTGAGGCCTTGTGGGCACAGGCCAATGTGGTTCCTTGTTCCATGGCCAACGGCTTGAGTGCGGCTATTGCCTCTCCTGTGTTGAACAACAATTACGGCTATGAAAGAAACTTCGTCGTAGTAACTAATGGTGCACAAACTGGTGCTGTCAACAACGCTTCACAAAAGCCTGTGACTATCTCGAGTTTATATCCAGATGGAGAAGGTACAATGAGCTCCTCAAAGTATCTCGCTGGAAATTTCACAGGCAATAATAACACGAAGTTTGAAAACATTTATATGCAAAATGGTGGTAGTACAGTTGCACAATATCAGTATCGTCAATATCGTGCGAGAGCCACCTATAGTAATAATGCTTTTGATACTTGGTATTATTATAATTCTAACACGCAAACTTGGGGAAGTATTGGTGACGCTACTTATGATTTGGTTACATTCGACGTCGAAGAAGACCCTAATTATTCAGAAGATGGAATTTATCATATTACAATTGAAAATGGTTATGGTTATGGCTATCGATATATGAACAAGACTTCTGTAACGGGTACTTCAGAAAAGACCATCTATAATGCCAATGGCAACGATCTTGTTTTCGGAAGGGGTATTAATGGAACGATAGAAACGCTCTACGGAGCAAAGAGTTTTGGCGAAGATGTATTATTGGATTTCAGAATGCGTCTGGAAAGTGGATTTATTGGAACGGTTTATGCTATGGGTTACGATGGGACAGCTGCAGACCAATCCATTGTAAGGGTGACTTTAGGAAGCGATTACGACAGAGCCGATGGCAATAATAATTTATTGAAGATTACCAATTCATTTGAAGGCGGTTATGAAATTGGTTTTACATCTGCTGCCAACACTGACTATCTTAATTATGATTATGTTGTCAAGAGTGGTAAAATGTTGTCATCCATTGCAATTGGTGATGCTGGTCTTGACAGAGCTTTTTATATGGGTTACCTTTTAGTAAGGGGAAATCAAGGTGGTAGAAGATTATTAGTTGAAGGAGGTGAATTCAAGAGCATTGCAGGTGGATTTGATTCCGATGTGGATAATTGTAAAGGAGTTGATATCAGAATAAAAGGTGGTACTATCCTTGGTAGTATATATGGTGCTGCTGCCTATGCTGGTGCTGTTGGAGATCGTCGATTTGTCATTACTGGAGGAACCATCAATGGTTGGATTGCCGGTGGTTGCAATGGTACCCAAAACACTGGTGGCGAACTCTATGGTCTCACCAAGATTTATGTAGGCGGAAAGGCTAAGGTGATTCCCTCGTCCGACGATCCTTATATTGGTGCCACTACTACGTACGGCACAAACGGCGCTTACGGCGGTTACATTTTCGGTGCTGGTTGCGGTATCGCACCGGTCGGATTTGACGAAGCTGCCGCCAACCCCGATTGGTCGCTGTTGGAATCCAATACCGTCGGCAAGGTGTTCGGCTCGCGTATCGTCGTTGCTGATGAATGCGAGATTGGCCGCGACATCTATGGCGGCGGCAACTTCGGTTTCGTAGCTGGCAATAGTGGCGATATGGGCCTCACCGGCAACACCGACATGAAATCGGAGATCTATATCCTTGGCGGTACCATACATGGCGATGTGCAAGGCGGCTCCAACAACTCTATTGGCCAAACTGTGAATATATATGTCAGAGGCGGTGAACTCGATGGTCGCGCCGTCGAGAACCCACAATTCCAGGATAATGATCTTGAGGGTTCTGTATATGGTGGCTCCGACTCATGGGGTACCATCAACGGCCTGGCTACCATTGAGATGACAGGTGGCCACCTCCACGGTTCTATTTATGGCGGCGGCTATGGTTCGAATACCAACATGGCGGCCGGAACCCGCATCAACGTCAAAGGCGGTATCATTGACAATAATGTGTATGGCGGTGGCGAGGAAGGTACCGTGGGTGCCACTTCCACTCCTGCCAACACTAATGTGAACATTAGCGGCGGTACGATGAAAAATGTGTTCGGCGCTGGTAAGGGTAAAACAGCCTCTGGATCCATTCCGGCTCAGACTGCCGATATCAACGGACAAACTGTTGTGAACATCAGCGGAGGTGCCATGGACAACGTATATGGCGGTGGCGAAGCTGGCAATGTGGTGAACGGAACCAATCTTGCCTCTACCGTCACCATCCAAGGCGGCACCATCAACGAGGATGTATATGGCGGTGGCAAGCTGGGCAAGACCAAGGGCAATGTCATCGTCAATGTGTTGGGCGGCAATATTTCCGGCAACGTGTATGGCGGTGCCTTCGGTAAGAGAGAGGATGTGTACATTGCCGGTACCCACACCGTCAACGTCACAGGAGGTAACATGTATGCCAATGTGTATGGCGGTTCGCGTAATGCTGACGATGCCTTGACCTTCGACCATACAGGTTATACTATGGATCAAGCCGTCAACCACGTGAACATCAGCGGCGGTCACGTTTATTACCATGTGTTCGCTGCCGGTTACTTCGGCGAGACTTACGGTTCGGTGTATGCCTTCATCGGCACTAACGCCATTTCCTCTGCACCTAATGCGGCACCGACCAACTCCATTAGCTATAACGCTGCCTCACTGCTTATCGATGGTTCTGTGTGGGCTGGTGCCGACTACGGTAACTTCGACGGTCAAAGCTTTGGTGCCAGCACCATTAAGGGTTACTCCAATGTATATATCGACGGTACTGGCTACAACACCGTCAGTACCAAGCCCTCCGACGCCGGTTACATGAACATCGGTGGCAGCGTGATTGGCTCAGGTACCTCGTGCTACGCTGGCGAACAAGGCAGCAGCCTTGTTTTCCGCAATTACGGTCAAGCTGTGGAGAATCCTGCCTTCGGTAGCAAGGATGACGACGATGAACCTATCATTGAGAAATACACCACGGCAACGCGTAACCTTCAGTCAATACAGTTCTTCAAAGATGTCGTGACCGATAATATCCACGTCCACTTCATTGGTCAAGGCAAGGTCAACTCCCTGCTTACTACCGACAAGGTTACCATATACGAAATCAACGATGTCGCTCGCATCGCCAATGGTAGCTCGCTCTTCGTTGACTTCCCCATGGATCAAGTGAAGAAGTTGGGCAGTTACAGCTGCACAGACGTATTTGCCGCCACGCCAAGCTATACCGTGGTGGGCTATGCCGACCTGCCCACCGCAGGCAAGGACAACAAGTTCCGTGTAAACAATGGTGCTTACCTGAATGTCAAGTACCTCGATGCATACGGCGAAGGTAAAAACTATGGCGAGCTTGAAGGCTTCTTCTACATGATGACCGAAGACGTCAACAACACCTGTGCCTACGCCCGTCCGAAGCAAAGCACGGAGCAAGGCAACATCATCCCTGATGACTACGACAACGAAAATGATGGTGGTTTCTTGAGCTACTACGCCGACAAGAACACCTACGACGCTCAAGGCGGTGTGGCCAATCCAGGCGTGCAGATGCCTTACGAGAACCACATCCTTGCCTCCAAGAACGGTGAGGAGTACTTCCGTATTTGGCGTTACGGCGGCAAATACAGCAACCGTTTTGGTGTGTTCAATGCGGTGGGCAAGACTACCGTGGGTTATTCCACTGCTGATGTTGAGATCTCGCTGCCCGCTTCACGTGGTGAGAATTCTTACTTCCGCATCAAGACTATCAACGGATTCCCAGTGATTGACTATGGCGATGATGTGATCACCGTTAACGCAGGCGTTTACAACAGCTCTGACGGAGTTCCCGCCAACAATGGCTGGATGTATGTGAACAGTGCCGGCACTGCCTTTGTGGATGGACAAACTGGCACCCAAACGAACGAAGCCACCAATGGTCTTACACGTATCGACGAAGCTCCCAACGTCAACTTCGGCTTGGTGGCCATCCCGCAAGGTTCTTTGTTGAATTCAGGCAACCAAAACTTGCTGATTTGCGACGATGCTAGCGACGAAAACGGCTTGTTGGCCAGCAATCAATGGACGAACTACGACCAAACTATCAACCCGAGCATCTTGTTCCGCCTCACCTATAATAATAATCTGAGCAATAATACTACTTGGGATCCCATCGTCATCGTCTTTGAGCAATGCGATTCAATTGGCAATGTGAAAGACGAGATCACCGTCACCCTTGCGGTTGACATTTCCACCACTATTGACCAGAGCTTCACCACCCAAACTTACGCAGTGATGAACGGACATGGCACCACCATCGACACCTATACGGCCAAGGTGGTCATGCCAGGCTTTACCCCTTACGTGAACACCGAGGGTGAGTTGAGCAACTGGACCTTCGTAAGCGCTTCGTTTACACCTGCTGTGGAATTCACTACAGCTTCATGGACAAGCGGTTCCGGTTATATTGGCAGCCCCGACAAGTTCTCCATGCAAATCAAGCCGAGCGCCAACTACGACAACACGATTGGATGGTATTCATACGTTGGCACGGCCAAAGACATGAATGGTTTGCAAGCGAACACCCATTTGGCCTACACCGACGGTCGTAACCCTGCTGCTTTCGATTTCATACTGCACTACGACGGCGAACAAGAGGTTACTGATAAGGTGAAGATAGGTGATCTTGTGGTGACCCTGCACTTCACGAATTACAAATACGGCGACGAGCCCGATCACGGCAAGGACATTACCATTACCGTTGAGGTGTGGCGTCGTGGCCAAGGCAACAACTATTACATCGACGGTGTCAACGGCGACAACTTCTATGCTGGCGACCGTCCCGATGCCGCTAAGAAGACCTTGAGCGGTATTTACAACCGTACTGACTACGCCCCGGGCGACAATATCTTCATTGTGAACACCGTCACTGCCAACAGCGGCTCTGCGCTCGACTGGAACGGCGAATTGTATGGTGGTGTCATCCTTTACCGTTATCCTGGCGGACACCCATTGAAGAAAGACGCTGAAGGCGTTTCGTCCGAAGATTACTATGTTGGTTATTCGGAGGCTGTGGGTGATACTGCTGCCTACAACCCCAATAACTTAGGCTTTACTGGCACTTTGATTAAAGTTGAGAAGTCCATGAACATTCACAACATCATCCTCGATGGTGCCTACAATCTGAAGAACCGTGTCGCTGCACTCGTTCCTGACGAAACAAAATACCAAGTGCCTACCGCTCCAATGATTAACATCGAAACTAGCGGTGTGCTGAATGTGTATGCCGACAGTAAGCTGCAGTGGAACTACACGAACAGCAACGGCGGTGCCGTTTACAATGCCGGTAAGATGATCATCCGCGGCGGTAGCGATATCTACCACAACGCTGTGCTGGCCAACACGTACGAAGGTGCTGGTGTGTATGTGAAAGACGGTGCCACCCTCATCGTTTCCGACTCCATCACTATCCATAACAACCACCTTACTTACAATGACGGCAGCAAGGCTGTTGTTGAAAAGAACAGTAACGTCTATCTCGAAGGTGCCAACAGCGTCATCCAAGTGGGTACCTCACAGCAAAACGACGGTATCCTCGCCTTGGAGAACCACTTGAACGACGAGGTGGAAGCAGGCGAGACCCGTCTGAAATCCGCCAAGATCGGTGTTTCCAAGGGTACTTGGGGCTCGTACTACTATACCCCTATCGCCTACTCCGACGGAGGCGGCTCGGCCTATCTGGGCAACCTCATCCCTGAAAACCCAGATGCGGTGGAGCCTGAAGACTATATCATCTACGACGATGACGAATACTATAAAGTGGTCACCCTTAACAGCACATCACCCTACGAACCCTCCACTGACTACCTCTTCTGGGTGGGTACCTGGGTTACCGCAGTGCATGAGCAACCCAGCACCTACAATGGGACAACCAATCCTGTGGTCATCAAAAACGCCGAGGAACTGGCATGGGCCATCTCTGTGGTCAACGGCTTGAACGAACAGACCGCTGCGCCTTCAACCAACTTTGTTGTTGCCAATGACATTGACATGAATGCCAACATCTGGGTGCCGATGGGAACCTCTATCCATCCTTACACAGGTACCTTCAACGCCAACGGCCACGTCATCAACGGTATCCATAGCCCATTGAATAACGAGGAGATGGCTATGTTTGGTTACATGAACGGCTCCTTGGAGAATATGATTGTGAATGTGGAGTTCGTCGGTGGCAACTCTGTCATCATGGGTTCGGTGGCCGCAATCATGGACGGCGGCACGGGCTCCATCAGCAATGTGGAGGCTGCCGGTACCCTTGCAGGTACTGCCAGCACCACCGCCATGGGCGGTCTCGTGGGTAAGGTGGAGAGCGGTTTGATCCACTCCAGCTTCGCCGTCAACACGATGAGCACGACGAACGCCGACACCTACATGGGCGGCCTTGTCGGTCTCAACGGCGGCAACCTCATCAACAGCTACGCCAACACCACCATGAGCGGTTCGACCCGTACGGGCGGCCTCGTGGGTGAGAACGGAAAGGAGTGCCTCGTCGAAAACTGCTACGCCGTGGTGGACGGACAATCTTTCCCGGCCTTTGCCTACATCAACAAAGGCACTGTCAAGCACTGCTACGCCGATAACGCCAACGGCTATATCACCGACCAGGAGGAAGAAAGCACCCTCGAAAAGCATGGCACCTACGCTGCTCCTTATCTGCCTCGCACCTACGGCTACATGTATTGGGACAATGAGGTGACCCTCGCCGAAGGAGAGACCAGCGACTATGTGGCCGACACGATCCACTACGCTGGCAACAAGATCTCCACATGGCCGGGCCTGCTCAGCAGCCTCAACCAGTGGGTGGACACCACCAACCTGCATGGTGACATCACCTATACGCAGTGGTTCCGCCCGACGACGCAATACATCAACGGCGACCTGCCGGTGCTCGGTTTCCCGACGGACAACAGCCTCGCCACCGTTGACGGCAAGTACCTGCGTTACGGTGCCTTCGATGCCGATACCTACAGCATTTACAACAGCGGATCGAGTTCTTCTACTGGTAGCGGTTCTGGAAGCGGTTCGGGCAGCGGCTCCGGCACTGAAAGCAGTACTTCCGCCAGTCTCGGCAACCAGGGCTTCGGCCAGACACCGCAAGACTCCGGTTCTAGCAGCGGCACGAGCAGCAGCGGCAACGGCCTCGACGGCCTGCTCGACGATTTCGAAGACCTGACAGGCTACATCTTCGTCTATGACAACGCCATCGACGTGGAAAAGGTGCCTGGCGAAGACGTGCTCGTGTTCATCAACGAGGACGTGGTGCTGAAACAGGCCACTGGCGCTGGCAAGTTCATCAACACCACCGTGGGCGTGAGCTTCGACAACTCGTGCGGCACGGCCACCGACTTCTTCGGCAACACGCTGGCATACGACTGGCACATGCTTTCGACACCGTTGGCCGACGCCCCGCTGGGCATCACCTACAACAACGACTCCATCAACCCATGGACCATGAACAACCAAGCCAACCAAGTGACCGGCGTGAATAACAGCTACGTGCCCAACGGCACGACGAACGTCGCCAACTGGGACCTCTACAGCTTCTACGAGCCCGAGTACCACTGGATCAACCTGAAGCGCAACAGCAGGAGCCACCACCACTACGACGAGCCTTACGACCATATTGTCTATACGAACGAAACGACCTTCACTCCCGGCAAGGGCTACATGGCGGCCATCGACAAGGACAGCTACCTGCTCAACAACGGTACGCTCAACGGCCCGTCGAACCCGGTCTCCATCACACTGACCAAGAAGTCGCATGACCCGGGTACCGAAGAGTTGGGCTACAACCTGCTGGGCAACCCGTACCAGGCCTACCTCGACGTGAATAGGTTCCTTGGCGACAACGGCCTGTCGTCGTACTGGGTGTATATCGCCGAGAGAGACAACTACATCGCAGGCGACACCAGAGCCTCCGAAAACCCGGTGCTGCCTTCGGCCACGCTGCACCCACACCAGGGCTTCTTCGTGCTGGCCAACAGCCACGGACAGGAGGTGAACTTCAACTACGACGAGATGGCGTTGACGACCCCGGAAGCCAACTCATACTTCCGTGGCGGTAAGGTGAACTACCCGCTGGTGAACCTCTTCGCCACTGGCGAGAACGGCAAGAAAGACCTTACCGTCATCGAGTTCAACCGTCCCGAGTTCGGCGGCTCTAAGAAGATGCGCGCCATCAACAACGCCAACTTCGAGCTTTCGGCCCACATGGGCAACCAGCGATACAGCATCCTCTTCACGGAGGAGGGCACCGAGAGGGTTCCCATCCACTTCGTGACCAAGGAGGAAGGCACGTTCACGCTGACGTGGGAGACCTACCACGGCACCTTCACGAGCCTGTTCCTGGTTGACAACAAGACGGGCATCCGCACCGACATGCTGCGCAGCGACGGCTACACCTTCGAGGGCAGCCCCGACGACTACGCATCGCGCTTCTACATCACGTTCAAGTGCATCGGCGTCGATGAATACACGGATAGCGAGGGCGACTTCGCCTGGTTCGACGGCAACGACTGGATCGTCACCGGCCAAGGCCAGCTACAGTTGGTTGACGTGCTCGGCCGCGTACTGCAGTCGCAGCGTTTGAGCGGCGACCAGACCCGCCTGCACCTCAACGGCTACGCAGTAGGCGTCTATATGCTGCGCCTGACGGACGGCACGAAGTCGAAGGTTCAGAAGATCGTGGTCAGATAACTATGAGTAGAAACAATCAAATATATAGAGCGATGAAAAGAAGACTGATAAGTTTAACGGCAGCGATGCTGATGGCGGTGGGGACGACCTTCGGCCAGATCATCATCACCGAAGAGGATCCCAACCACAACCGAGCGGAGCAGAACACCTCCAATATCGGGGTGATGGTGCTCTCCGAGGGTGTGGACTACGACCAGTGGAAATACGCTCCGCTAGACGGTGGCATCCTGCTATTGGCAGGACTCGGTGCCGCATACCTGGCGGGCAAACGCAAGAAACAATGAAGTGAAACCACCGGAGGATGACCGAAAAAAGGTCGTCCTCCGGACAACTAACGAAAGAAAAACATGAAAAAGCTTAATGTAATTATTATGGTTTTCGCATTGGTGATGGGTTTCACTCAATGCAAGAAAAACAACCCCGCTGAAGAGGTCAATGAGCCCGTCCTCGAAGGGGAGACCTATAACGTCACCCTCACGCTTGGCAGCAGCAACAGCAGATCAGGCGTCGATCCTAACGACAGTCAGGATATCGCCCCAGTGACGTTTGAAGTCGGCGATGTAATCTATGTTGCCTACAACGGTGCCCATTGCGGCTCGTTGGAGTGCCGCTCGCTTTCCTCCACTGACACGGATCAGAACGGCGACGAATTGGGCGTGTTTGAAGGTACAATCACGACAACCCAGGACGGCGACAAGCCTCTGTATTTCTATTTCCTCGGTAACAAACCAGCTACCGTAGCCAGTGGCAACGGCAGCTATACCGTCGATCTCAGTGACCAGTCTGCAGCCCTGCCGGTAATCTCTTATGCCGCTTCCAAGGAGAGCTTCCCCAGCTCCGACGGCAAATACACCGTGGAATACAACTGGCTCATGAACCAGTGCGCCTTGGTGAAGTTCAAGATGGAGAACATCTACAACATGTCGGCCAACACCAACGACAACAACGCGGATGCCATTTACAAGACCACCAAGCCCATCACCATCTACGGCATGGACAACCAGGTGACGGTGAACCTGTCGAGCAATGAGTTCACTTGGAGCCAGACCAACGACGGCGCTGTGTCGCTTTACCGCAATGACGCCACGAACGACTCAGTGAGATACGCCATCGTCCACAACAAGAACTATGGCATTGCCCAAGGCGCTCTGGATGTCGAGTTCAATCCATCCTCCGACCCCTACGGCTTCTATGGCACGTACAAGATTCAGGGCAACGTCGCATTGAACGACTATTTCCAGGATGCCAAGATCGACTTGGTGTGGCACAGCGGAGCGTTCACAATCTCTGCCTCTGGCAACAAGGCCTATTTCTCAAGAGGAAACCTGCAATATAAGCACTATGGCAGTTCCACCGCCGATGGCGGCACCTGGCGTTTTGCCAAGCACCAGTATGACTATGTGGGAGGCATGGTGGGTTCTGACGTTTTGCATTATAATGATCTTCGTCAAGGCAATGTGGTTTTACAAGACGGCGTTGCTGGTGACACCGGCTTCTCTACGAATGAACAAATTGGGGAAGCAAGCTATGTGGGTTGGATCGACCTTTTCGGTTATGGCACTGGAGACAATCCGACCAAGCATTCTGTGCTGAATTCCCAATATAATGATTGGCATGAATGGGGGACGCACAGCATCGTCAACTCTGGCAAGCCGGGCAACACTGCTTGGTGGCAGACCTTGACTCATAACGAATGGAAATATCTGTTAAGCGAACGTACGGATTACAACACCAAGCGTGGAACGGCCATTGTGAATGGTGTGAAAGGATTTGTGATTCTTCCTGACTGTTCAACGACGACCATCGTGTCTTATTCCAATCATGCTGAATGGAATAACAACAATTATACTACGGCACAATGGAAGGCTGCTGAAGCCGCCGGTGCCATCTTCCTGCCATGCGCTGGTTATCGTAACGGTACTGATTTCGATGGAGGTACTAATGCGGATCAAGATCACGGAGCTTATTGGTCGTCATCAATGAGCACGAGTGCCGCTTCATGGGGTATCCGTTTTAAGACCACTAATAATTATGCCTATTTGGAAGATGACTATCCGATGGCACCCGACAACGGCCATGCGGTCCGTTTGGTGCATAAGGAGAGTGGTTCCAAGTTCTTCAACAAGGAATAACAATCGCCCTATAAGTGGAATCGAGGCGGTCCAACAGGGCCGCCTCGATTTGTTTCTATAACGTCTTTAGGATTTCTTGCTTATAATACATTATCCTTCAACCTCTCCGCAATCTTCTGCTTGAGTTGCATCACCAGCTCCTCAGTCTCGTTGCGACGGTCGGGACGGTAGAGGTGGGGGTATTTGCACGACTCTAGGCTGTAACTAAGGTTGTCCAACGGACCGGCAATCTTCAAGCCGAGACGCGTGGGCAAGGGCGAGTCAGTGACAGAGATATGGTACTCGCCGATGGTGTTCAGGTTGTAATGCCCGTCAACAACGGCCTTGTATTTCCCTATCGCGATCTGGAACGGCCAAAGGTCCACCTCGTTGCGGAAAGCCGTCATCTGGATGTCGATGCTGTCAACCTTGTATTCCCCGTTGGTGCTCACCTTCAACAAGTCGGTGATCTTGGTGAACGAGGCGATGTCGCGTACCCTCAGGTTGGCGGCTTCGATGTCGGCAGAGGCGCGCAGGGTTGACATCTTCAGTTCGTATTTCGAGTTGAGGTTGGTCTGTGCAGCGATGTGGAACTCTCCTGCGCCGTCGAAGGTCTTTAGCATAGGCACTAGCGTGTCGATCTCGGGGATCATGTGCAACAGGTCGTAGATCTGGACGTTGAGCAGGTGGAAATCGATGCCCAGGAAGAGGTGGTTCTTTCGTGGTGACTGGTAGATGGCGGTGAGCTGCATCTCGGCGGCTTCGTTGGTGAAGCCGATCTCGCGAAGCAACAAGGTGCCGTCCTTGACCGTCGCGGTGCCGCCGAGGCTGTTCAGGTCGAAGTTGCGGTATAGCGCCTTCTTGGCATGGATGCCGAAGTTGAAGTCGATGCCTTCGGGAACCATGAAGGGGTCGTCGCCTTTCGTCTCTTCCGTCTTGGCCGTAGCAGTGCTGTCGGGCTGCACACCCAGCCCACTGGTGAGCTCCATGATCTCGTTGATGTCCAGATAGTCCGATGTCAATTGCATCTCGGCTTTCAGAAGGTTGTCATGGTTTTCCATCCATTTGCTGATGCCGATGACGTTGCCTTCGAGGGTCATGTCCGACTTTCCGATCTTTACCGTGCCTCGCTTGAAGCCCAATTCATTGGGGTCGAGCAGGAAATCGATGGTGGGGATCACGATGGTCTCATCCAGTCCTGCCATGGTGAGGTCCGCGTTGTTCAACGTGAAGTCGGCGGTGGGATTCCATCGGTTGATGAAGTCGTCCTTGCCCTTGTTCTCTTGAGCCGTCGCCTTCACGTTGAGGGCCTGCGCATGGAGCGTGTAGGAGGAACCTGCCGTCGCGTTGAGTTGGTGCCCTTTGAAGTTAGTGTGGAGGTTCAGGCCTTTCTTGTTTTGCGGTGTCGTCTCCAAGGCGATCTCAGTCTGCTTGGCGTCCACGTTGATCGTGTCGTAAGCCAAGACGAGACTCCCCATCTGCATCGTGAAGTTTGCGAGCATCGCCTCAATGCCCTTGTTGAGACGGTCGGCCGTGCCATAGAAATGCATCGTTTCCAAGACGGCGTTTTTCCCGTTGCCCAATGAGGTGTTAAGAATATCGCTTTTTAGCCCCAAATAAGCCCCGCTGCGACTTTTTTCCTTGCGAGATGCTGGGACGACCAGTTCCAGATTCATCTTGGGCGAGCGAGCCTGTATCGTGTCCATGTTGAGGGCAAAGTCGTTCAAGGTAATCTGTGCGTCGGCTTTCAACCGGTTGTTGAACTGGTATTTGGTGACAGCCTGCAACAGGTCGCGAAGTTTGCTTTTCAGGGTCATCTTGACATCGCCGCGGCCTTTGAGTGCCATATTGGAAGGAAGGAAACCCTTGAGGTCGGCCATAACCAGGTTGGAGCGTAGGTTGAGGTTGAGATCCATGTCGTCGGCGAGGTCGGTGAGGGCTCCTTTGATGGTGAATTTCGAGCGGTTCCAAACGGCGTTGAGCTGAATGTTGCGTGCGTTGATGCTGTCGTTGAGGTCGAGCGTCAGTAAGGTGCTGAGTTCGGTCTTGGTGAACGGATAGGGCATCTCAGGGATGCGTATCGTGGCATCGTGGGTGGTGACTTGGGCGGTGATGACGGGGAGTAGGGTGTCGTTGAGAATGCCTTTGACGGTGCCATCGGTGAGTTCCAGCTGGCCTTTGAATCCGATGCCGCCCAAGCTCTTGGTGATGGCATCGGGAAGCCTGTTCATCACGTCCTCGATGTCGAGGGTATTGGTTTGGAATGCCAAGTCCAGGTCGATGTCTCCTTGGGGTTCCATCCCGAGGTTGCCAGCGAGGCTGATGTGGTAGTCGTTGAGGCCCACCGATGCGTCGTCGAGGGTGGCGTGAAGGTTTTGCAGGTCGAGGCGTAGGGGCAACCGAAGTTCGATGGCGTCGTGTCTCAGCAGGTCGTCGCCGTTTTGCAGGGTCGCATCGGGGCTATGGACCGTCAGGGTGCCGTCCACGAGGTTGAAGTCATCCATACGTCCTTCAAACCCCAGCTGAAGCTTTTGCAGCGCACCTTGGAGCGGGTTCATGGCCAGACCGATGTCGTTGGCTTGCAGGCTCAAGGCGGCTTGGATGTCGTCGTCGCTCATGGTTCCGTTCACTTCGAGGTCGAGGCCGTGGGCTTCGGTATGGAGCTTGGATCGTTGGTCGATATAGGTAACAGAGGCATCGCTCAGCTTCACTTGCTTGAGGTCGATGCCATAGTCGAAAGGTTGGTCGAGGGTGTCTTTTTCCTGTTCGGAAGTGAAGATGTCGAGGTTGCTGTGGCCGAGCGTGTCGGTAAAGAGAAGGACTGAGGGTTGTTCAAGGAGGAGTTGGTGGACGATAATCTGTTTGTCCTTGAGGAAACGTTTTGCATCGGCCGATAGGATCAGCTTGTCGGCTTTCACGAGGGTGTCGGATGGAGCGCCTGCCATGGGGCTGAGTATGGCTACTTGGTCGAGTTCCAGGCCGATGTCGGGGAAGGTTTTGATGAGCGTCAGGTTGGCCCGTTCCAGCGCGAGGTCGAAATTCACATAGCGTGGCACGTATTTCTTCACCATCTTGGTCAGCCGGTTGGGCGAGGTGACCGTGGCGATGGCGATGACGGCTGCGATGAGGGCGAGTCCGACGAGGGAGGCCAGGGTGATGCCGATGATTTTCAGTGTTTTTCGCATGGCTCTATGAAGATACGGATAAAGTTATGCTCATTGCCGTAGCTGTCATGGTAGGTGAGCTCGGTGGAAGTAAGCTCGGTGACGGTATAGATCTTTGGCACGATGGTGCTGTCCCAAAGGAGATGCTCGACCAGCAGCTGGTCGTTGTCAAGGGTCCAAGTAAAATAGGTGGCTTCTTCTTCCGTGATGTCCTCACTGGTATCCCAGGTATAGCCGCCGCCGTCTTCCAGATAGGTCTCGTGAAGGGTGCCTTCAATCCATTTGCCATAAAGCAAGGTCTCGTCGAAATGGTTTTCCTGGGGCATTTGGCAGCCTGTCAGGAAGATCATCACGACGATGCTTAGGACGCAGAAGATCCATTTGGAGGTTTTCATAGGGTTGGTATTTGAGTGCAAAGCTAATAATAATTGTTTACTCGCTCTTCTGGTTCATTGCCTTCAGATAACAAGCACGGCATAAAGGTTCGTAGCTTTCAGTCTCGCCGAGGACCACCAGCTTGTCGCCGGCAATGGTGCGGTGCGAATACTGTGCCTGTCCGCCGCAACCCACGCAGATGGCGTGGACCTTGGTGACGTCCTCGGCGATGGCCATCAGCTTCGGCATCGGCCCGAAAGGATTGCCTAGGAAGTCCATGTCAAGCCCTGCGATGATGACCCTTACCCCGTTGTTGGCCAACTGCTGACAAACGTTGGGCAGTTCATCGTCGAGAAACTGTGCCTCGTCAATGCCGATGACATCCACGTCATTGGCATACAATAGGATCTGCGTAGCGTTCTCCACGGGGATGGAATGCAAGGCCGTGGCGTTATGCGACACCACATCCTCCTCACTGTAGCGCGTGTCAACTCCGGGCTTGAAGATCTCTACCCTCAACTTTGCTATCTTTGCCCGCTTCAAACGACGGATCAACTCCTCCGTCTTGCCAGAAAACATGGAGCCGCAGATGACCTCAATCCACCCTTGCGTCCTGTTGTGATAATCTTTTTCGAGAAACATTCCGTGTATGTTTTGAAATCTTTGTAATTTAGCGTTTCATTCAAAGCAAAATTAAAGATAAAACCGATATGAACGACTCATTCAACGAGCAAAAAGAGATTTTAAGTTCTTTGAAACACGAAATCAGCCTGTTACATCAACAGGTGGACTATCTCATCCGCAACGAAAAAGACCTCGGACTCCTCGATCTCGACGTGATGATGAACCGTACACACCGCATTTATGACCAATTGTGTTCCATCAACATCGGACATCCTGCCGAAGAAGACCAGGATCTTGAGATCGCTCCCGAGATGCTGAACGCCTTTTTCGGATTGGATGAAAAGAACGAAGAGACTGAAGAATCGGAGGAAGCGAAGGGAGAATCAGAGGAAGTGATGGAAGATCCAGGGAAAATGACAGAAGATTCGGAAATAGTAATAGAAGATTCGGAGGAGAATACTATAGAAACTGAAGAGGAAATAGCTGAACCTGTAGAGACCTTATCCGAGAATGAAACTTTGTCGGAGAACGAGGGCCAGCCTGAAGAAACGCCTGTGGAAGATACTCCAAAAGAAGAGGATTATGGATTCATCTTTAAAATGGAACCTTTGGAAGAAGCCCCCGAAACGACTCCCGCTGAAGAACAGTCCGTTTCTGACAATACTAACAATGTTTATACTACGGGCGACGAGATCGAAATGGTGATCCCTCATATCGATTTTCCTGAGATCCCCGACGATGCTTCCGAGAACCTGGAAGAAGAACAGGTTTCGGAAGAACAAATTCCTGAAGAAGGACAGACCCTCGAAATAGAGGAAATTGCCGAAGAAGAACAGGCTCCCGAAGAAGAGGAAACCCCTGTGGACGAAGAGGAATCCATGGAGGAAGAAAATGAAGCCCCCAACAGAGAATTGAAACTCTTTGAAGAGGATACTTTCATTGACGAGAAGCCTTTCGTGGAGGTTCCACAACAGCAACCCGAGGAGGAGTTGGCCTACGAGCCCATCATCTTTGGCGACATGGAAGAGAAAGAAGACATAGGCTTTGAGATTGAAGAAACCCTCGGCGAGAAGATGCAGCACGAAGAAGACCATTCCCTGGCCGCCATGCTTCAACACCAGCCAGTGCTCAGCCTCAAGTCTTCCATAGGCATTAACGACAAGTTCTTGCTGGTTAACGAGTTGTTTAACGGAAGCATGGAGAAATACAACCGCTCCATTGAGAACCTTGACGACCTGAAGACACTCAACGGGGCGTTGATCTACCTGAACGAGCTTCGCATCGAGCTGCAATGGAACAGCAACAACGAAGCTTATAAGAAACTGCTTGAGTTGGTTCACCGTAAGTTTGAGCAATGACATGACACAGCTGTTTCTCGTCCCCACTCCAATAGGCAACCTTGAAGACATCACTTTGAGAGCCATTCGTGTCCTGAAAGAGGTCGATGTCATCCTCGCCGAAGACACACGTACATCGGGCAACTTGTTACGCCATCTTGGTATTAGCAAGCCCATGACGGCTTTCCACCTGAACAATGAGCATCAACAGGTGGAGCATATCGCTGACCGTATTGAAGCGGGCGAGATCATGGCACTAGTCACCGACGCCGGTACTCCCGGGATCTCCGATCCAGGATTCATGCTCGTCAGGGAATGCCTCAAACGCGGCCTCCAGGTGGAGTGCCTCCCCGGAGCTACCGCCTTCGTTCCAGCGCTTGTCAACTCCGGCCTGCCTGCCGACCATTTCATCTTCGAAGGGTTCCTGCCACACAAAAAGGGGAGACAGACCAAGATACAGGCCATTGTCAACTATCCCTATACAACCATCCTCTATGAGTCGCCTTATCGTCTGATGAAGACTTTGCAGCAATTGATGGAGGTTGCCGGTCCTGAACGTCAAGTGTCAGTGGCGAGGGAACTTACCAAGATACATGAAGAGAATGTACGAGGCACCCTGCAAGATGTGATCGCCTACTTCAGCCAGAAAGAAGTCAAGGGCGAAATAGTCATCGTGTTAAGTGGAACAAAAGATGAAGAATAAAAGGTGAGAGGTTTCTTTTTAGGCATAGTATTCATCTTGTTTTCGGGGCTGTTGTCGGCACAAAACTTCTTGCCTCCCGACACGACGGCGAAGCCCAAGAAGGAACGCACCATGGTTCATATCGAACATGCCAACCAGTTCCATAAAGCCGCAGGATCCGATGCCGTGCGCCTCATCGGTCGTGTGCACATCCGCCACGACTCGACCCATTTTTACTGTGACAGTGCCTATTACTACGAGCGCCGCAATAGTTTCGATGCCTTCCAGAACGTCCACATCAACGTCAACGACAGCATCGACATGTATTGTCGGACCATGACATACGATGGCGATAGGCGTTTTGCCGAGTTTTTTGAAGAGGTGCGGATGAAAGACGACTCCACCTTGCTTGAAACGGAGTATATGACCTATGACCGCGACTTGCATCTGGCCTGCTATCCCGATCATGGCGTGACGACCCGAGGCGACAAACGGCTTGTCAGCGACATTGGCTTCTACCGTGACGACTTGAAGGAGCTGCGATTCTTCAAGACCGTGGAAGTCACCAGCCCGAAATACCAGATGTACACCGATACGCTTTTCTATAATACCCGAAAGGAGAAAATGTGGTTCCAAGGCCCGACCACCATTGTCAACGAAGAGAACGTCATGGAAGGCGAACACGGCTATTATCTCACGGAACGCAATCTGGCCTATCTCGACAAGAATCCGGTGATGCACAACGAGACTCAGCGGATGAGCGCTGATTCGTTGCTCTACGACAGACAGCAGGGCTTCGCCAAGGCCATGAACACCATCTACATGATCGACACCTCTTATAAAGTGATCCTCCAAGGCGAATATGCAGAGGTCTGGGAGAAAACCGGGTTCTCGTTTGCCACCGACAGCGCCTTTGTCACCTATTACGACGGAGGCGACTCGCTTTACATCACTGCCGATACGATGTTCTACCATTTCAAGACGGAACTCAACGACGAGGAGAAGATCATAGGCAGACGTCATGTGCGTTTTTACAAGTCGGATATGCAGGGACAATGCGACACGATGACCTACTTTATGGCCGATTCCACCGTGAGGATGCGCCATAAACCCGTGCTGTGGGCGGAGCGCTCGCAGATGACGGGCGACAGCATCGACATCAAGATTGTCAACCACACCGTCGACAGTGTGTTGCAGCTTGGACACGCCTTGCTGGTTTCGCGCGATACGGTGGAAGGTTACAATCAGATCAAAGGCGGCGACATGATTTCAAGATTCCGCAAAGGCAACCTGCATCATATCGACGTGAATGGTGATGCCAAGACCATCTCGTGGCTGCGCGAAGACGACGGCGACCTCATCGGAATCAACATTTCTTCGTCAAAGACCATGCAGATCTTGATGAAAGACAACAGTATTGACAGGATCAAGTATTATCTGGACATTGACGAGACCCTTTATCCTGAGAAAGATCTCAAGGAGAAAGACCGCTATCTGGATGGGTTTATTTGGCTGGAGGAGTTCCGGCCCAAGGATCGTGGTGAGATCTTTTTAAAGGGGACGGAAGACGAAAGTCAAGAGATGGAAAACGATAGTCAGGAGACGGAAGAGCTGTAGAGGTAGTATAGACCTCGTAAGATCAAGGTTTCATCCACTTTTATTGATCGACGGCAGAAAGGTGCCACCACTCCTGACATGCCGCCGGTGAGGACAACGGTGTAATCCATCCCCGTCTCTTCTTCGATGCGTGTCACCATGCCGTCGATCATGGCTGCATGGCCGTTGACGATGCCGCTGTTGATGCAGTCTTGCGTGTTGGTCCCGATGACCCGTTCGGGCACTAAAAGCCGATAGTCTTTCAACTGGGCGGCTTTGTCGGTGATGGCTCGGAAGGAGGTATAGATGCCGGGACCTATGGAGCCGCCTCGGAACACGCCTTGGGTGTCGATCACCGAGAACGTGGTTGCCGTGCCCAGATCCACCACGATGATGGGAAGGGCATAGTCGTGAATGGCACCTGCCGCATCGGCGATGCGGTCGGCACCCAACGAAGAGGGCTCATCCAAGGCGATCTCGAAAGGAGGAAGCAGGTCGCGTTTCACCAACGAGCAGGGCAGCGAAGTCACCTGAAGGACAGCCTCTTCCACCAAGGGGGTCACCGAGGGGACCACCGACGACAGCAGCACACGATCCACCGTGTGCCCGTCCAAAAAGTTGGCGATTTGGCCGACGAAGGCTTCCGACGAAGAGGGAACCCTCAAGAACGAAAGCACCTTGGAGCCTTGAAGCAGACCCATGAACACGGTGCTGTTGCCGATGTCGAGACAGAGGATCATAATGTGTTAAGGAGGGCTGACAATTGGTCCAGGATCTGATGTGCTACTGCTTCCTTGCTCATGAGAGGCAGCTGTTTCACCGAGTCGCGCGTGATCAGCGTCACCACGTTGGTGTCCACCCCGAAACCTGCGCCTTGGTCGTTGAGGTTGTTGGCAACGACGAGGTCCAGGTTCTTCTCCACTAGCTTCTTCTGGGAGTTTTCGACAAGGTTGCCTGTCTCCATGGAGAAGCCGCATATCAGTTGTTTGGGGGCTTTCATGGCACCTAAGGTACGGAGGATGTCGGCGGTGCGTTTCAACGGCAGCGTCAGTTCGCCGTCATTTTTCTTGACCTTTTCGGTATGGTATGTTGCCGGGGTATAGTCGGCCACGGCAGCTGACTTGATGAGCAAGTCGCATTCAGGGAAATGTTTTTGTACGGCTTCGAGCATCTCGGCAGCGGTCTGCACTTTTATGGTATCCACGAGCAGTGGAGGTTCCACGGGGGTATGGCCGCTGACGAGAGTCACCTGCGCGCCGCGCTCCAGCGCGGCGCGTGCGATGGCGAAGCCCATCTTTCCCGTCGAGTGGTTGCTGATGTAACGCACCGGGTCGATGGGTTCCTGGGTGGGACCGGCGGTGACCAGCACACGCACCCCCTTCAGGTCTTTTTCGTACGCTACCGCCTTCCGTAGATAAGCCATCAACACCGCTTCGTCGGGCATTTTGCCCTCGCCGACGTCGGCACAAGCCAGCCTGCCTACTTGAGGCGGAATGACCTCGATGCCATGACGGGCCAACTTCTCAAGGTTCTCCTGGACAAAGCTGTTGCGGTACATGTTGGTGTTCATCGCCGGCGACACGATGATGGGGCATTGTGCTGCAAGGACCATGGTGCTCAGCATGTCGTCGGCGATGCCGTTGGCCATCTTGCCGATGATATTGGCCGTGGCAGGAGCCACTAGGATGACATCGGCTTTCTTCGCCAAAGAGACATGGGCCACATGGAACTCGAAGTTGCGGTCGAAAGTGTCCACCAAACACTTGTTGCCCGTCAGCGTCTCAAAAGTAATGGGGTTGATGAAGTGGGTGGCGTTGTGCGTCATCACGACATGCACCTCACAGCCCTCTTTCACCAACGAGCTCGCCAGCCCTGCAATTTTGTAGGCAGCGATGCTGCCGCTGACACCCAGCACGATAGTCTTGTCTTTCATCATTGCCACTCTGTATTAAGGTCGTCCTGATCGATCAAGAGACCGTGTTTCTCATAATTAGCGATATGAGCCGATCTGTTCACATGATCGACGAATATCACAGTCGGCGAATGGGCCTTCAGCTCTTCTTCGTTGAGCCAGACGTATGCCATGATGATGACCTTGTCGCCTATCTCCACCAGACGGGCAGCGGCACCATTGAGGCAGATCACTCCGCTGTCGCGTTCCCCTGCAATGACGTAGGTTTCGAGACGGTTGCCGTTGTTGATGTCAACGACCTGCACGCGCTCGTATTCATGGATGCCTGCGGCCTCAATCAAGGCTTCGTCGATGGTGATGCTCCCCACATAATCCAGTTCCGCCTGTGTGACGGTGGCGCGATGGATCTTCGCCTTTAACATTTGAGTGAACATGTCTTTATCCTTTTTCTTAGATGGTTACGATGAAGTTATCAATGAGACGGGTCTTCCCGATATAGACTGCCATGGCAAACAACACTTCGCCCTGCACTAGGTCAATCTTTTGCACCGAGTTCAGCTCAACGGCCTCCACATAATCGATTCGGGCCATGGGCTCAGCTAGGATACAGGCCTTCATGGCGTCCACCACCTTATGGGCGTCACGCTCGCCAGCTTCAACACACTGCTGTCCTACCTTGACAGCGCGTGACAACACCAAGGCAGCCTTACGCTCTTCTGGATTCAGATAGGTGTTGCGCGAACTCTTGGCGAGGCCGTCGGCTTCCCTGACGATGGGGCAGGGGACGATCTCCACGGGGATATTGAGATCCTTTACCATACGACGGATCACCGACAGCTGTTGGGCATCTTTCTGTCCGAAGTAAGCTCGGTCGGGCTGGACGATGTTAAACAATTTGTTCACCACGGTGCACACGCCTCTGAAATGGATTGGGCGCGACTTGCCGCACAATTCCGCTGTGGGACCGTTCATGTCCACAAAAGAGCAGAATCCCTCGTCGTACATCTCTTCCGGCTCGGGGTTGAAGATGAGGTTGGCCCCTGCTGACTCGCAGAGACGGGTGTCGGCGGCAAGGTCACGGGGATATTTGTCGAGATCCTCGGTGGGACCGAACTGCATGGGGTTGACGAACACGCTGACTACCACGCGGTCGTTTTGTTGCACAGCCTTATCTACGAGGCTCTTGTGTCCCTCGTGGAGGTATCCCATAGTGGGCACTAAACCAACGGTCAGACCTTCTTTTCTCCATTGTTTCACGGTCTCTCTAACCTCTAAAATGGTATGGACTACTTTAATCATATCTCTAAATTCTTGATTCTAAATTCAATATAGTTTTTCGAGGATTTCGTCATCGATGGAAAAGGTGTGTTCTTCGGCGGGATAGGTGCCGTTTTCCACCTCGTGGATATAGTCGCTTACCGCCGTCTTGATCACCTCGCCTACAGGGGCGAACACTTTTAGGAACTTGGCCGAGAATCCCGAGGTCATGCCTAACATGTCCTGTGCCACCAGCACCTGGCCGTCGCAACCTGCGCCCGATCCTATTCCGATGACAGGGATCTCCAGCTTTTGTGAGATCAATGTGGCCAGCTTCATGGGCACACACTCGAGCACCAACGAGAAAGCACCGGCTTCTTGGACGGCAAGGGCTTCTGCGAGGAGCTTTTCTGCTGTCTCCTTGGTCTTGCCGACCACCTTGTAGCCGCCGAATGCGTTGATGGACTGAGGCGTCAGGCCGAGATGGGCCATCACTGGGATGCCCGCCTCTACCATGGCATGGATCTGGGGGCAGACACGGGTGCCGCCTTCCAGCTTCACCGCATTGGCGCGTCCTTCTTTCATCAGCCTTCCGGCGTTGTGCAAAGTCTCTTCCACCGACACCTGGTACGACATGAAGGGCATGTCAACCACCACCATGGCATGGTCGGCGGCACGTGCCACCGCGCGGCAATGGCACACCATGTCGTCCATGGTCACGCTGACGGTGTCCTCGTAACCCAACATGACATTGCCCAGGGAGTCACCCACCAAGATGGCATCCACGCCGGCGTCGTTGACGAGCTTCGCCATCGTGTAGTCGTATGAGGTCAGCACGGTGATCTTCCGACCTTCTTGTTTCTTCTTCCGAAAAGTCAATACAGAATTTTTCATCTCTTCAACACTTTCAAAAGGTTATTATAATCTCTATCAGGGTGCTTTTGTTGAGCCATCTCCAGCAGCCGGAGCGACAGCAGGCGGTATGTCTCTCGTTCCGCTCCCTCCAGCACTGCCAGATGGCTGGCCACCGTACCGGCATCGCCTCGCTCGACGGGCCCCGTCATGGCTTCCACACAGCCTCGCTCGGCGATGGCTTCCACATTCGACAGCATCAAGGGCGACAACAGCCGATGCGCCTCCTCCTTCTCGAAACCACATTGGCTCAACGCATCCTCGCCCATCTGCTGCAGGGCACAGAACAGGTTGCTCGACATCACAGCCGCAGCATGGTATCTCGCCTTGTCGGCGGACACGATGATCTTGTACGGATTGGCAGTCTTCATCATCCAAGATTTCAACAATTCGATTCCAGTTTCGTCGCCTTCCAACACAAAAAACTTGCCAAAAAACACGTCTTCCGACATGCGGCTGCTGACAGCACACAAAGGATGGGCGGAACCGACGTTGACACCAGCTTCTTCACTGCCTCTGAACACGGAGGAACTCAAGGCGCCGCTGCAATGCAGGAAGGTCTTTCCCGAGATCGGAAAACGACGGCATTGTTCCCACACAGCCTCAATCAAGTCATCAGGAACCGTCAACAGCACCACATCCGTGTCGGCAATCAACGCCTTCAAGGAGGCATAGCTGCGGGTCGCGGTCTGTTCAGCGGCAGTGAGGGCTTGGGTGGGATCCACGTCATAGAAGCCCGACACTGGCAGCCCTTTGGCCGCCAGATACGCTCCCAAAGAGGTCCCGACCTTTCCGGCACCAACGATACCGATTGCGTTCCTGTCGATCATTCTTGCAAAAGCTTTACTCTGAGGCGACAAAATTAAGTAATATTTCTTTTCGGTTTCTTTTGTGATTATTCAGATTTTAATAATTTTGTGCCTCGCAAAAAAATTGACATTAACGCTGAAGCTATGTATAAGATTGAAAAACACCCTATTTTGGACATCCCACAGGAAGACCTGGTGGAGTTCCAATATGAAGGCAAAACCGTAAAAGGTCAGCGGGGCAAGACCATCGCCGCCGCCCTTCACCAAGCAGGTTATCCCATCCACAGCCATAGCATTGCGGGTCGCAACCGAAGCCTTGAATGCGGCATCGGCAAGTGCGGCGCCTGCGAGATGCTCGTGGACGGCAAGATCCGCCGTATTTGCATCACCAAAGTGGATGGCGTGAAGGAAGTGTGTGAAATCCCCAAGGGCTACCAACCCGAACCTTCAGAGAACCCGCAACGCGAGGTAAAGATTTTCAAGACCACCGTCGCCATCATTGGCGCTGGTCCTGCCGGTCTGGCTTGCCGTGAGAAACTCAACGAGCTGGGCATCCCGAATCTGGTCATTGACAACAACGCCAGCATCGGCGGACAGTTCAACATGCAGACCCACCAGTTCTTCTTCTTCGAGAAGGAACAGAAGTTCGGTGGCATGCGTGGCTTCGACATTGCCAAGACGCTGGCTGGCGACAACCATGACGGGATTTTGCTGAACAACACCGTTTGGGATCTGCTGGAAGGCAAGCGCATCGCCCTGAAGAATGTCGTTACTCAGGAGATCAGCTATGTGGATGCGGAGCATCTCGTGGTCGCCACGGGCGCCGTGCCTTTCATGCCGACCTTCGAGAACGACGACGTGCCAGGTGTATATACCGCCGCCGTCTTCCAAAAGATGATGAACCAAGAGCACACCCTGCTGGGCAAGAAGGTCCTCACCGTGGGAGCAGGCAACATCGGCTACCTGACCTCTTACCAAGGCATGCAGGCTGGTGCAACCATCAAAGCCATCATCGAAGGCATGGACCACGAAGGAGGTTTCCCCGTGCAGGCCAACCGTGTGCGCCGTCTGGGCATCCCGATCATGACATCGCATGTGTTGCTGAAGGCCATCCCGAATGAGGACTACACTGGCATCGTGGGCGCCGTCATCGCCGAATGCAAGAACTTCAAGCCCATCCCGGGAACAGAGAAAATCATTACCGACATCGACATCATCAACATCTGCACAGGTCTGATTCCCGACGACCAACTTCTCAACAAGGGTAAGCAGGTGTTCGGCCTCAACACCTACGGCTGCGGCGATGCGGTCCGCATCGGCGAAGGCACCAGCGCCGTGCTCCGTGGCAAGCAAGCCGCTTTCGAAGTGGCCCAAAACCTCGGCGTGCGTTACAATTATGAAGAGTATCTGGAGGTGTCCAGACAATATATCGACTCGCAACAAAAGCCCGTTCGCATCCTTGAGGAGCCTAACCTACCCGATAAGGAACGCATGATGGCCAAGCCATTTGTGCAGCTCGACTGCCTCTACGGCTTTGCCTGCAACCCCTGCTCGTTCAGCTGCCCGCAAGGCGCCATCACCAAGGCCTCGACCAACACGGTACCGGTCGTTGACTACAACAAGTGCATCGGCTGTATGCAGTGCGTCAACCACTGCCCAGGTCTAGCTATCTTCGGTTATGACCTCAACAAGAATGTGGTCTTCCTGCCCGTCGAATACGATGTGGAGGAAGGCAAGGAGGTCTATCTCATCGACAACAACGGCGAGATCTTGTGTGACGGCATCATCGAGAAGGTGATGCGCAAGCCCAACAAGACGCATGTCGTTCGCGTGAAGGTGGATCCAGCCAAGTGGAGAACGGAGTTGCCCGTGATGACTGACATCAAGGGATTCATCTTGAAAGAAAGATACCCGAAACCGCTTTGTTTTATGATGATCGACCCGATGCCCGGAAAGACGGCCGCCACCGTCACCACCGAAGATGCCTTCGTCTGCCACTGCGAGGATGTCGATCTGAAGACCATCCTGAAGGCCGTCGGCGACCGCAAGTTCATCTCTGTCGATGAGTTGAAGCACATCACCCGCATGGGCATGGGTCCTTGCCGCGGCAAGCGTTGCGTGTCGAGAGCCAAGCAGATTTTACGTGGCTATGGCATCGAGGTGGTGGGCGAGTCGTCGCCGCGCGCCCCATTGGCCAACCAAGTCACCTTGGGCGACGTGTATCAGCCCAACCGTAAGGAGACCTTCGTGTTCCAGACGGGCAACGACGTGAAGAAAGAGCGCGTCGAAGTGCTCATCGCCGGCGGTGGCATCGCCGGTAGCGGTGCCTTCCGTTACTTTGCCGAGGCAGGCAAGAAACCTGTGTTGGTCAACTACGACCGCGGCTCTTCGTGGCGCTGCATTGGAGGTGGCCGTCCCGCCTTCTCCAACCCCGACATTTCTGATATCGCCAACCACAACTTGGAGATTTTCAAGAGTATCCAGGCAGTCCACAACATCGACTTCAAGATGACGCGTTACGTGAACCTCGTTCACGATGAGGCCACCTATAAGGCTTTGGATGCCTCGCGTGCCTGGAGCGATGCCTACATGATCGACAAGAAGGATTTCCGTAAGGAGATTTCGCCGCTGTGGAACATGGACAGCAATGTCTATAGCCATGCCTTGATCTCCAACGACTGCTGGCAGGCTACGCCTGGCCGTACCATCGACTACATCCGTGGCATCGCCATTGAGCATGGCGGCCGTCTGATGGAAGACTGCGAGTTGGTCTTCGTGCAGAAGAGCGGCGACAAGTTCGTTGCACTTGTCCGCACCCACGACAAGCAGTTTGTGGAATTCACCTGCGACCACTTCGTCAACGCCATGGGCTGGGGTGCCGAGAAGTTCACCGACATGCTGGGCATCGACACGCAACTCTATCCCGTGAAGCACCAGGCCTTCATCACCCGCCGTCTGCCCAATCTGGGTGTCAATGGCGACTCGCTCGACATGATCATCGACCGCCGTCACTACAAAGGCTTCAGCGCCGTCTATGGACAACAGTTCCTGCACACGGGACAGATCATCGGCTGTGCATCGCCCGACTGCGACGCCTTCGAGGCACGTCAGAACCTCAAGTACAACAGCAAGGAGTTCTTGCAGATCTGCAGCGAAGTCTTCGCCGACTGGATCCCGAACCTCGCTTCTGTGGGCTTCCACGCGGTGTGGGCGGGCTACTATATGGAGCCTCGCTACATCGTCGATCCCGAGGTGGGTATGCTCACCGGTTTGCGTGGCCACGGCTTCATGCTCGGCCAGTATCTCGCCAAGATCTATGTCGATAAGTACCTTGGCAAAGAGGTGCCTGGCTACATGAAGGATCTTGCCTTAAGCGGCAAGGGCTTGAGCGAGAATGCGTTCAAATAGAAGTCGGAAGACAGAAGCAAGTAGAGACGCGGCTCGCCGCGTCTCTACTTATTTTGTTTTTAAAAATTCCACAAAAATTCTATTGACAATTCCAAAAATATTGCTATTTTTGCATCGTGTCTGTAAAATTAGTTGATATGAAAAAGGATTTGATCAAAGAAGCGAGGCGTTATGTGGACAATGCCAAAAAGGTCTTGGCTGAAAATGGATGTTACAACCAGGAGTTAAATCTCTATGAAGATGAGAAATATGTCAGGGCGGCAGGTCATTACCTATGGCATGCGGTGTTGATGGCTTTGGATGCCGTGTTTCACGTCAGGGCGGATCGCCGCACAAGAGTACACATTGATGACTATCTGGAGGTTGTTAACAAACGCGATGGGAAACTGGCGAAACTTGTCAACACCGCTTATCAAATCATGCATCTCACCATGGATTATGATGGTAATCCAGAGAAAAATGTTTGTGTCGCTGGGTTCCGTCTCGCTAACGACGTCATTGACCGTTGCGAAAAGATGCTGCCGAAGTCGGCTGTGTTAAGCTAGCATCATTTTAACGTAGTGCTTCCGCCACGTTACGGGCAATAGTCAGACGGCCTTCTTGATAATAATGCTCGGTGGGCCATTCCCGGTCGATGAAGAGGGAATCACGTACCATCTCCAAGTTGTTGACCACTGCGACGCCCATCGACTCGTAACGATCGGTGAGGTAGGCGACATTTTCGCGCATCAAGTAGGTCAAGTCGGGTCCGGCCAGCTCCTCCGCCTTGTCGATATTTTCAGCCAGGATGTTGAAGACCAGCTTCCATCCTCGTTTCTCGGCCAGCTTCACGATGCGGTCGAAGTCCTTCACCCTGGGGTTGTCGTCATGAATCTGGAAAGCGTAGTTCTTCACGAAATGGGCGGTCAGCTCGGTGAGTGCCTTGCTTTGGTTACCTTCTGAATCGTTGACACCATTTTTGGCAATGCTTCGGTTCCATTCGGCAGTGGTCTTATAGGGGAAGGGATAGGGAAACGCCAAAGTTTCCTTTGCCCATGCCTTTTTTGCCTTCTCGTTCCATTCTGCCTTATCGTGAATTGGATAGGCCTTGAAAGCCAACAATGCCCTTCCCATCAAGGGAGGATAGCCTTTGATCAGTACGAGTTGCTTCTGAAGCGCTGTCTCCAAACTTGAATTGATCCAGTTGGCACCGAACGAGCGCAGGTTCATCGTCACCACGACAGTCTGGATGTCGTTGTCCTTGGGGATGTTTTTCAGCAGATAATAATAGACCTCTGCGTGGGCCGCTTCCTTGGTGATGTCGCCGCAGCGGATCTCCGGAAGTTCGTCGTCAAGCATCTCGCTGATCTTTCGTTTATCTTGATCCTTATGTCCATAAGTCTTGTTTGACGACTCGCCAAGATAGACCAGTTCATAGCGATCGGTGGCGGCTTTTCGCGATAGCGTGACAAGCTCAGAATGGGCCATTAGGTCTTTCTCGAAAAAGAAAGCGGCATAAATCCAGTTCATCAGGACCAACAGGACAGCGAGGACGAGGATGGGAATCAACAGTTTCTTCATGGCGGTCAGAATTGGAAATAGATGAACGGGAAGTTGTTGACGCTGGAGAAGGCGATGGTACAAAAGAGCAGTAGGGCATAGACGGTCCAGCGCAAGACGGCGTGTTTGCCTTGGCACCATCGGTCGAAACGCTGGTCTTTTAGGAGGATGTCAAACAGGATGAACAGTCCCAAAAACAGCCAAAGGCTGGGTTCGACGGCGAGCCTCTGGCCGCCGTCGAACTGGGTGAAAGCACCCTTGAACACCGCCTTCATGTTGGCGAAGTCGGTGGCACGGAACAGTACCCAGAACAGGGTGACGAAAAGGAAGGTCTTGGCGGTGTTCACCAAGTTAAGCATGATGCGGAGCCTTTGATACTGGATTTCTTTGTTTCCTTTGGCCTTTAGGAGCACTTTTTCAACGATATGGAGCAGGCCGTGGGCAAGACCCCACAAGAGAAAGGTCCAGTTGGCACCATGCCAAATACCGCTCAATACGAAGACCACCAAGATGTTGTACATCCAGCGTCCGAGCTTTACACGGCTGCCACCCAAAGGGATATAAACGTAATCGCGGAACCAGGTGGACAGCGAGATATGCCAGCGGTGCCAGAACTCGGCGATGTTCCGCGAGAGATATGGCGAGCGGAAGTTGTCGCTGATCTCATAGCCCATCAACAAGGCACTGCCCAAGGCGATGGTGGAGTAGCCAAAGAAGTCCCCGTAGATCTGGAAGGAATAAAACACCATGGCCAGCCAGACACTCCACGAATTGTATTGTTCGGGATGTTCGTACACCAGATCGACATGGGCGCCAAGGTTGTCGGCCACCACCATCTTGATGAAGAAACCAAAGAGGATGAGCCTAAGACCTCTTGCAATGTTGTTTTCGTTGAAACGTTTCTCCTCGTGTAGTTGGCGGAGAAGGTTGCCAGGGCGTTCGATAGGTCCCGTGACCAACTGAGGGAAGAACATCACATACAGGGCATAGTAGCCGAAATGCCGCTCTGCTTTCTGATGGCCGCGATAGACCTCGATTACGTAGCTCATGCTTTGGAAGGTATGGAAGGAGAGGCCAATAGGTAAGATGATTTTCACCGTGGTATTGACGTTCAGTCCTAACGCTTGGCATAAAGCCACGAAATTGTCGTTGATGAAACCCAAATACTTGAAGACGAAAAGCACCAACAAAGTGGAAGTGATGCTGATGACAAAAATAGTCTTTTTCTTTTTCGGGCTGTCTGCATACCGTTCCATGAGGATTCCAGCGCCATAGTCGATGACGATGGTCACGAGCAAGATGAGGATGTATTGTGGGACGAACCACATGTAAAACAGGCAGCTCGCAGCCAAAAGCAGAATCCAGCGAAAACGTTGCGGTGTCAGGTAAAACAGTAACACCACGATGGGAAGGAAGATCAGATATTCGATGGAGTTGAAGACCACGGCCGGACTGTTTTTGCAATGGTTATTGATTCCGTTCTGCGCAGAAATACACCAAATCTCTCAGTGAATCCAAGGCATCCTTGTTTTTTGCCATCGGGGTCAATGCGTCCAATGAGGTCAAGGTCTTGTCAAGATAGGTGGACAACAGCTTTTTGGCAATGGCAACGTCTTCGGCATCATCGGCATCCATGATGTCGTCACGCATCTGAAATACCAATCCTAGATTCAGCCCCCAATCCCCCGCCAATTCTAACTTCTGTTTCCTGTCTTCTGTCTTCTCATCCATCACCGACAAGGCACCACCAACGCAACAGGAACGGAACAACATGGCTGTCTTTCGTGTGATAAGTTTAAGATACTCGCTTTCTGTTTTCTGTCCTCCGTGTTCCGTCTTCCGTCTTCTATTCTCCAACATTTCCCCTTCGCTCATGGTCAACGTGGTGTCCAACATTTCTTTGAGGATGGGAAGGCAGTTGTTTTCAGACAATTGGAGCATCGCTTTGGCGAGGAGGAAGTCGCCCGCAAGCACTGCTGAAGGGTTGTCCCATTTCGCATGCACCGCTGGCCTGCCACGCCGTTCCTCCGAGCCGTCCACAATATCATCGTGGATCAATGTAGCGCTATGGAGCATCTCCACAAACAAAGCGGTATGCATCGTGATTTCATTGACGTCGCCAAATAGTCGTGCCACGAGAAACACCGTTATTGGACGCAAGCGTTTGCCCGGCACTTCTGAAATATAACGCAACATGGTCTCCATGGGCAAAGAAGTGCTCGAAAGAGACGAGTCAAACGCTGTCTCGAAACGCTGGAGATCCTCCGTAATGGGTTGGCAAATGGCTGACAAAGGTTGCGTCATTTGAATTCTTTATTTAAAAAAAGCAAAAATAACCATTTTTTGCACACTATTTGCAGTTTTCATATCTTTGTCCAAATAAAACACACCCCCATGAAACACACACTCGTCATCTTTGCAGTGCTTCTGACGACTGCCTTGGCTTTCCTTTCCTTCAAGAATGGATCTCAAACCGTCAACCCTGAAAATAATAATCCTGAAAAAGAAACATACAGCATGATGTGGAAACTCTTTAACGAACATCTTGAAAACTCCCTTCCAGAGTCGGCCGAAGAGGTTCTCGACTCCATTGAGAAGGATGCCTTGAAAAACCACAATCAAGTGCAGCTGCTCAAGACCATTCTTTACCGAAGGCTGGTGATGAAAGAGACCGTCGAAGACGACAGCGAGGAGGCCTACCTCAACTATGCCTTATCGAAGCTCGACATCCTTGACGAAGTGCCTAGGGCGGTGCTTCACTCGGAGATTGCCGCACTATTCAACCGATACCTTTCTTGGAACCGAAACAACATCGATGACAACTTGGCCATCGATGGTGACCTCAGCAAGGTCAAGATGAAGTATTGGGATCGCCAGACATTTCTCGATCTTGTCGATCAGCATTATGCGGCGGCGCTACAACCTGTCGAAGCCCTGAAAGCAACTAGTACTAAAGAATATTTGGAACTCTTTGAGGACAAGTATTTCTCCACTTGGGAGACTTACGAGTCCACGATGTTTGAATTCATGTTCCACCGCGTTGCAAAACACTATCAAAACACCGCCACTGCCGACGATATCGGCCCAGGGGTGAACACGGATGACTGGTGGCTCGATGACAAGGATTTTGTTAAGGTGAACCTGGGCAATAGCGAAAAGCCGCTTTTCAAATGCCTGAAAATATACCAGGAGCTCATAGCCTATAACCTCAATCGGAATGCTGAAGCTTGCCTCTACAACAACTACCATCGTTATGAGTATGTCAACGGCATCCTTGACGATACTGAGCGTTTTCAAAGCGCCCTACGCACCTTAATGCGCAACAACACAGAAAGCAAGCACTTTCCTAAAATCGCTAACGCCTTGGCTCAAAGCCTTGTCCGACAATATGAACAAAACTCGAGCGACAGCACCTATTTCGATAATTATCGTAAGGCTTACGAGATCTGCGAGAATACTGTCAAAGCATTCCCGAAAACCTCCTACGACTGCAAGCAGACCATGGAACAGATCAAGGACTATCGACTTTCCATCCGCTTGAACGACGTCCAGCTGCCCAACGAGCCCATCCCGGCAATACTGCGCTATAGGAACCTTGAGCATCCCTTCTATCGGATTGTCAAGATAAAAGAGTCGGAGTTGCAAACACTGGATAACAGATATGGCGAACAACGTCGTGCTTACCTTGAAAGCAGGGAGACCGTTGCCTCGAAGGTGTTGGACCTGCCTGCTGAAACCGACTTCCGTGAACATGGAACCGTTATCGCCCTTCCCCAACTTGACGAAGGCATCTATTACATTCTCCTTTACAAGGATAAGGACGTGAATGAAAAAAGCGATGTCATTATCATGTGTTTTCAGGTTTCCAGCCTGGGCTTTATCACCGATGAAAAAGAGAAATCTCTTGACATTGTCACCCTTGACCGAAAGACAGGATGGCCGGAACCGGATGTGGACATCGAGATTTATCGCAGGGTTTACAACGACAAAAAACGCGAATACGAGAAAAGATTCGTCAAAACGTTGAAATCGGACGCCAATGGACACGCTGTACTTGACCAAGGTCTAGGCGTAGGTGGTTTCAACATCACACTGAGGAAAAACAGTCAGGTGTTGCTTTCCAATGAGGATCGTTACGTCCCGACGGGAAGCTCTCCTTCAAATTCCTACACCAACACCTATTTCTATACGGATCGTGCCATCTATCGTCCGGGACAGACTGTCTATTTTAAAGGTGTCATTATCCGCACAGAAAACGGTCAAAAAGCTGTTGTTTCCAACTCCTCCGAGTCGGTTTCCTTCCGCGACAACAACTGGCAGGAGATTGCCCAAACCAGCTTCACCAGCGATGAGTACGGTGCTTTTAACGGCTCTTTTGTCATCCCCAACAATTTGCTCAACGGCGTGTTCCATCTCAACGGCAAACACGGCAGCACCACCATTCGTGTTGAAGAATACAAGCGACCTACTTTTGAAATCAATTTCGAACGTGTCAAGGAGCAATACAAACTCAACAGCGATGTCACCGTCCACGGCAGTGTCGATGCTTTGGCGGGATTTGCCCTCGACGATGTGCAATACAGCTATCGCGTCATCCGCAAGACCTATTTCCCATGGCGTTGCTGGTGGTGGTGGTACCCTGAGGTGGAAGACGAGCAACTTGCCAATGGCAGCGGCCATACTGATGAGAACGGGAAGTTTGCCGTGACCTTCAACCTCAAGCCTTCGCTGAAGACCAAACCCAAGCAACAACCCGTATTCACTTACGAGATTGAAGTGACGGCCACCAGCGCACAAGGCGAGACCCATAGCGACACCTATGTCATCCGAGCAGGCTATAACGAGGTCGCCATCAGCACCGACCTTGCTTCGTTGATGGAACAGTCGGGCCTCGACAAATACAAGATCTATGTGGAAAACATGCAAGGTGAGCCTGCCAAGACCAAGGTCGCACGCAAGATCTATAGGTTGGAAGACGTACCTCAAATCAACTTCTTTGACGCCTTCCGCATCAGGACCGATATTGATCGTCAAGTGCTCAGCGACGAAGAGATGAAGACCTTGTTCCCAAGTTATAGCTTCCTCACCAAGACCGATCTTCTGAGAAGCAAAAAACTGGTCTATGAAGACAAGATAGATGTCAATGACAATGTAGTCTGTTTCCCAGGCAAACTCTCATTGAAACCCGGGAAATACTATATCGAGCTGAAAAGCCTTGACGATACCTTGGCCATTACGGCACAAGAGTTCAGCATCTACCAAAATAACGCCAAGAAGCCACCTTATACCACACCCGTCTGGATCCAGAAAGACAAATCGACGGCTCACCCTGACGAGACTGTGAGCTTCCAAATCGGCACCTCGTTAAAGGATGTCAAGGTGTGGGTGCAGCTCTTGCATGGCCCAGAGATTCGGATGGAACAATGGATCACCTTGAACAACAGCGTCCAGGAGATCAGCTATACCGTGAAGGAAGAAGACCGTGACAGGATCGTGCTCAAGACCGCCTTCGTGAAAGACAACCATTATCACCTTAACACCTTGTCGGTTAGCGTGCCTTACGACAATCTGAACCTAAATGTGACCCTTGCCACCAAGCGCGACAAGCTCAATCCTGGCAGTGAAGAGACTTGGACCATCAACATCAAGGACTATAAAGACAATCCCGTCGATGCTTCTTTGTTGGCGGGCATGTACGATGCCTCGTTGGATGAGTTTGCGAGCCAGTATTGGAGTCTGTATTTGACTCCTTATTCCAGAGGAGGAGGATACTTTAGAGCCGACCAAACCCGTTGCATCTTGTCGTCTTTCTATCCAAAGTATTTCAATGAATCAGGGCAGATCTTTGATTTCTCGCTGCCTTCTGGCGCAGAATTCTTCGATCTGTATCGAGTTGATCATTTGTTATTTAGAAAGATGGGCGGCATGGTGCTCGAGGAACGCGCCATGGTAGAAAGCGCCTCTATTGACATGGCCGCGAGCGGGAAGAGTGTTCAGAATAACAGTATGGATACAATGGGAGCAGTTGAAGAAGAAAGCGTTGAGGACGAAAGTGGTGAGGCAACCCAGGAAACGACTCAGACTCCCGAAAAGGAAGAACCTTCGGTTCGCGAGAACTTCAACGAAACCGCTTTCTTCTTCCCGAACCTGCATCCCGACGAAGATGGCAACTGCACTTTCACTTTCACGCTGCCCGATGCCATCACACGTTGGAAATTGCTGATGCTTGCCCACAATAAAGATTGTCAGACCGGTTCTAACGAATATGTCTTCAATGCAACCAAGCCCGTGATGATCATGGCCGACATGCCGCGTTATCTCTACGACACCGACACCCTTTGGTTTGTTGCCAATGTCATCAACACAGGTGACGAAGCAGTGACGCCTACGGCGAAGTTGGAAGTCTTCGATGCCGCTACCATGAAGCCTCTTGACTTGATTCTCTCCGAAGAGCAACTACAGATGGGTACGATAGCACCTGGCCGCAGCCAGAAGGTGCGCTGGAAGGTCGCTGCACAGTATGACCTCAGCCTTATCGCGCTCCGCTTCACTGCCTATGCCGGCAGTTTCAGCGACGCTGAGCAGCATCTGCTCCCCGTGCTGAGCAGCGAGGTGTTCTTAACCCAGACCTTGCCCGTCACGGTGAAGGCAGAGACGGAACAGACCTTCGATTTTGAGGCCATTGCCAACCCAGACAGCCATGAGCGCGACTACAGCCTGACACTGAACTTCAGTACCAACCCTGTATGGTATGCCGTGCAGTCGTTGCCTTATCTGGCAAACGTCAAGGTCAACCGTCCCGAGAATGCTTTCTATGCCTTCTATGCCAACACCCTGTCGGCTTATATCGCACAAAACATCCCCAACTTAATGGCCTACATCAAACGTTGGCAAATCGAGACCCCCGATGCCTTGATGTCGCAACTTGAGAAAGACCAAGACCTGAAGGCCATCCTGTTACAGGAGACTCCTTGGGTGCTCGAGGCCAAGAGCGAGACGGAACAACGTTCAAGGATCGCTACGCTTTTTGAAATCAACAACCTGAAACAACAGCAGCACGAGACCCTTGAACTGCTGGAGAAGACCCAGATGTATGGCGGTGGCTGGCCTTGGTTCCCTGGGATGCCCGAAAGTCCCTTCATTACTGCCTATATCCTTTCTGGATTTGGCAAGTTGCAGTCCATGGGTGCTTGGACATTCTTGAACAAGAATGACCAGAGGAAGGCGGAGAGGATCTGTGAGAAAGCCGTGAAGAGTTTGGAGTACTCCGTTGCCGAGAGCTATCGTTGGATGAAGAGATACAAAGAAGAATGGCATGCCGGCAGTGGCATCGTCGATGAGCTGTTTGCCCTTAGTTTCTTTGATGAACAGCGGTCTGACAAGGACTTTGCCAAAGCCAAGAAGTATTACTTGGAGAGGCTGAGCAACAAGAAGGACTGGACCGCCCTTGACTTTGAAGATCGCGCCAAGGCCGCTTTGTTGCTTTATCGTTCGGGCGACACCAAGACGGCGAAGAAGATGATACAGTCGTTCATGGAATGTGCCCAAAAGAATGATGCCATCGGCATCTACTGGCCGAAACGTTATTTCTCCTTCAGCTCTCACATCGCCACCCATGCCCTCATCATGAGCGCTTTCGCCGAGATCGACCAGAACCAGGAGACCCTCGACCAGCTGAAGGTGTGGCTGCTCACGCAGAAGCAAACCAACCGCTGGGAAAACAGTGCCTCCACCGCCGAAGCCATCTATGCCTTGCTGATGCGTGGCAGCGACTGGCTCGCCGAAGGCGGGGAAGTCACTTTGAGGTTCAGTGAGATGCCCATCAGTACCGAAGGCGGTGTGGCCGGTACGGGCTTCATCCAGCGTCGCTGGAACGCCAATGAAGTGACCGACGAGATGCGCCATCTCACCGTTAACAACCCCACTGGACATTTGGTCTGGGGCGGTCTGTTCCGTCAGTATTTCGTGCCTGTCGATGAGGTGAAGAGCGACGAGTCGGGCTTCAAGATCCAGCGTGAGTTGTTTGTGGAGACTGTCACAGACAAGGGCAAACTCCTTGTTCCCGTCGGGAAGCAGGCCTTGAAGATAGGCGATAAGCTTACCGTGAAGATCACCATCGAGAGCCAGCAGGACATGAGCTTTGTCTTTGTAAAGGATCTCCGTTCCGCAGGCTTTGAGCCCATCGAACAGATCTCTAAATACCACTACGATGACGGCATGCGTTATTATCAAAGCAACACCGACACCGACATGGAGTTCTTCATCGACTTCCTGAGCAAGGGTGTGCACCAGCTGCAATACAGCATGTTTGTGACCAAGGAAGGCAACTTGAGCAATGGCTATGCGCTGGTCCAGTGCCAATATGCGCCCGAATTCAGTGCCTATTCCGACGGCATGAGGGTTAAGGTGGGCCAATAAGGCACAGTGTCATCGTTTGGTGGACAGCAGCCCACAGGCGGCGTCGATGTCCTGTCCGCGCGAAGCGCGGATAGTGGCTATAATACCCTTGTCGTTAAGGGCATCCCTGAAATAGGCCATGGTATTGTTGTCGGGACTCTTCAAGGCGATGCCTGGCACAGCATGGTAGCGGATCAGGTTCACTCGGCAACGCAGCCCACCCAAGAGTCGTGCCATCTCCTTGATATGGTCTTTCGTGTCGTTGAGGTCTTTGAAGACGATATATTCGAACGACAGCCGACGCTGTCCGTGCCAATCATGTTGTTTCACCAGATGGACAACCTCCTTGATGGGGTAGTTCTTCTCGATGGGCATGAGTTTCATTCGCTCATCGTGGAAAGGACTGTGCATGCTGATAGCGAGGTTGCATTTCGATTCGGAAAGGAAGCGTTTGAGGTTAGGGATGACGCCACAGGTGGAGACAGTGATGCGAGTTGGACTCCAGCCAAGTGCCCATTCCTGGGTGAGGATGTCGAGGGAGCGCATCAGATGGTCGTAGTTGTTGAGCGGCTCTCCCATGCCCATGAAGACAATGTTGGTGAGTGTGTCGAACTCTGGCAAGCTGAGGATCTGGTTGACGATCTCGGCGGTGCTGAGGTTCTTCTCGAAGCCTTGTTTCCCTGTGGCACAGAAGAGACAGTCCATCTGGCATCCTACTTGAGTGGAGACGCAAAGGGTTGCCCTGTCGCGGTCGGGGATATAGGCCGCTTCCACAGTGAGGTCGCCGGCAGGAAAAAGGTATTTCTTCGTGCTATCGGATGAGGTCTGCGCTTTCAGCGGAGCAAAGAGCCCCACCTCGTAGCGTTCAGTCAGCAGTTCGCGTGACTTCTTGCTGAGGTTCGACATGGCGTCAAAGTTGGCGCAGCGTTTGTTGTAAATCCAGTCCACCAGCTGTTTTCCGGTGAACTTGGGCAGTCCGAACTGCTCGACGATCTCCTGGATCTCCGCAGGAGTCATTCCCAATAGTATTTCTTTTTCCATAGCGCAAAAATATTAAAAATGCAGAATTATTGCTACTTTTGCGCCTCATTGTTTTTGAAAGATGAAAAAGCTCGTATTTCTAGTGCTTTCCGTGTTGCTTTTTATGGGGGTTCGAGGACAGATCCTCACCGACAGCAACTTGCCCATTGTGGTCATTGAGACTGATGGAGGGGTGGCGATTCCCGATGAGCCTAAGGTGCTGGGTACGATGAAAATCATCTGGCATTCCGATGGGTCGCGCAACTATCTGACCGATATAGACAACCCTGCTTTTTTGAACTACGACGGACGCATCGGCATTGAGATTCGAGGAAGCTCCTCGCAGATGCTTATGAAGAAGCCTTATGGCTTGACGACATTGAAAGCCGACAATGTGACAAACAACAACGTCAGCATTTTGGGAATGCCCGAGGAGAATGACTGGGTGTTGAATTCCTTGGCTTTTGACCGGACGGGAATGCGTGATGTGTTGTCGTATGAGCTTTCGGAACGACTAGGACAGTATGCCCCGCGTCGCGTGTATTGTGAAGTGATGGTCAATGGCGATTATAAGGGGCTTTATGCCTTCATGGAAAAGATCAAAGTGGACAAGGGTCGCGTCAACATTGAGAAGATGGACGAAACCTGCAATGCCTATCCTGAGGTGACAGGAGGCTATATCACCAAGGCCGATAAGAGTACTGGTGGAGACCCGGTGGCATGGACGATGCCAGGTTACGGCGGTGGTTGGTGGGGTTCCAGTGCGGACTTCATCCACCATTATCCCAAGCCAGAGAATGTCACAACAGCGCAAGACCAGTACATCAAGAATGTGTTTCAACGGCTGCAAAACGTTGCCAGTCAGCACAGCACGGCCATTGGGAACGGCATCCCTTCGGTAATCGACATCCCGTCTTTCGTCGATTTTTATATGATTGCAGAGTTCAGCTCCAATGTGGATGTGTATTCGTTGAGCACCTTCTTCCATAAGGACAGGAAAGGCAAGCTTCGAGCTGGACCGGTATGGGATTACAACTTGGCATACGGACACGATGAGTTTGGCAACCGAAGCCTTTACTATGTCTGGCAATTTGATAATGTTGACAATAACGGACCTAGGTTTTTCAAGGATCTTTTTGATACCCCGACTTTCCGATGCTATCTGGCACGCCGCTGGAATGAGTTGACCCAACCTGGACAGCCTTTGAATTACGAAATGGTTTGTCAGCGCATGGATGAGATCGACGCATGGATCGGTGAAGGCGTTGTCCGTGACAATCAGCGATGGCACCAAATGAACAACCATGCCAGTGAGCTGCAGTCGATGAAGACTTGGATCAACCAACGCATCAACTGGTTGACCCAGAACATTGGTTCCTATGAGGGCTGTGCCGATGTAGATCTCCCTCCTTTGGTCATTTCCAAGATCCACTATCATCCTGAGGATTGGTGGGCTATCGAAGGCGACCGTTTGGAGTTTATCGAGATCACCAACAACGGTGACGAGACGGTGGACCTGACGGGGGTATATTTCCGCGAATTGGGAGTGACTTACAACTTCCCAGAGGGTTCAACGGTTGCCCCTCACGAGCCGTTGCTGTTGTGTTCCGATTCGCTGGTTTTCATGGATTATTATCAGATAGTGCCTTTCGGGCAATTCAACAGAAACCTCTCTAACAAGTCGGAGAATCTGGTCTTGGCCGATGCTTGGGGTAACATCATCGACCAGGTGCATTATTACGATTCCGATCCTTGGCCTTGGGAGGCCGATGGCGAGGGCGCCTTTTTACAACTCATTGATTTGGACGCTGATAACAGTCTCCCAGAGAATTGGACGGTAGGCTACGATTTTGTATCCGTGTCCGAAATGGCTGAAGCGACAGAAATACGCATCTATCCCAATCCTGCTATCGGCATGATCACCATTGTTGGAGGGCAAGGCAATTATCGCATCACCAATGTGATGGGTCAAACCTTGATGACCGGCATGATTCACGGCGAATCCCAGCAGGTGGATGTCAGCAGGTTGCCCAGTGGATTGTATTTCATTACCATCGACGACAGAACGAAGAAGGTAGTGGTGAGGTGACATAAATTTTTACTCGATAACAAAAGCAACCCGGCTTAACCTTTTCAGGTCAAGCCGGGTTGCTTTGATTTGGAATAGGTTATTCGGAATTCAGAACTCGGAATAATTCCTCATTCCTCACTCCTAATTCCTCATTTTCTCATCGCTTGCTCCACTGCAACGGCGACGGCGACGGTGGCGCCCACCATCGGGTTGTTGCCCATGCCGAGGTAGCCCATCATCTCGACGTGTGCCGGGACGGACGAGGAACCTGCGAACTGGGCGTCGCTGTGCATGCGGCCCATGGTGTCGGTCATGCCGTAGGAAGCGGGACCAGCGGCCATGTTGTCGGGGTGCAGGGTGCGACCCGTGCCACCGCCAGAGGCGACGGAGAAGTAGGGCTTGCCAGCCAGCAGGCGCTCTTTCTTATAGGTGCCCGCCACGGGGTGCTGGAAGCGAGTGGGGTTGGTGGAATTGCCCGTGATGGACACATCGACGTTCTCCAACCAAAGGATGGCCACGCCCTCGCGGACGTCGTCGGCGCCATAGCAGTTCACCTTGGAACGGAGGCCGGTCGAGTAGGGGATGCGCTCCACGACGGTCACTTTGCCGGTGTAGTAGTCGAACTCGGTGCGGCAGTAGGTAAAGCCGTTAATGCGGCTGATGATCTTGGCGGCGTCCTTGCCGAGGCCGTTCAAAATCACGCGTAGAGGTTTCTGGCGCACCTTGTTGGCCATCTCGGCGATCTTGATGGCGCCCTCAGCGGCGGCGAAACTCTCGTGACCTGCCAGGAAGGCGAAGCACTCGGTCTCCTCACGGAGCAGACGGGCGGCGAGGTTGCCGTGGCCGAGTCCGACCTTACGGTCGTCGGCGACGGAGCCGTCGATGCAGAACGATTGGAGGCCTTCTCCAATCGCTTCTGCAGCCTCGGCCGCGGTCTTGCAGCCCTTCTTGATGGCGATGGCGGCACCGCAGGTGTAGGCCCACTTCACGTTCTCGAAGCAGATGGGCTGGGTCTCCTCAGCCATCTTGTATGGGTCGATGCCCTTGGCTTCGCAGATGGCGTCGGCTTCCTCGATGCTTTGGATTCCGTATTGGTTCAATACTTTCAGGACATTGGCCATGCGGCGTTCCTGACTTTCGAATTTAACTTCACGTCTTGCCATAGGTTTGTCCTCCTTATTCTTTTCTTGGGTCAATATATTTTGCTGCATCAGCGAAACGGCCGTAGGTGCCGGTGGCTTTCTTTAAGGCCTCATTGGCATCGTCGCCTTTCTTGATGAAGTCCATCATCTTGCCGAGGCTGACGAACTCGTAGCCGATGATCTCGCTGTTTTCATCCAAAGCGATACGGGTGCAGTAGCCTTCGGTCATCTCGAGGTAACGGGGACCCTTCTCAAGGGTGCCGAACATGGTTCCGATTTGGCTGCGGAGGCCTTTGCCGAGGTCCTCAAGGGAGGCACCGACAAGCAATCCGCCTTCGGAGAAAGCCGACTGTGAGCGACCGTAAACGATCTGCAGGAAGATCTCGCGCATGGCGGTGTTGATGGCGTCGCATACGAGGTCGGTGTTGAGGGCTTCGAGGACGGTCTTGCCGGGCAAGATCTCGGCCGCCATGGCGGCCGAGTGGGTCATACCAGAGCAACCGATGGTCTCCACCAGAGCTTCTTGGATGATGCCGTCCTTCACGTTGAGGGTCAGCTTGCAGGCACCCTGCTGGGGAGCACACCAGCCGATGCCGTGGGTGAACCCACTGATGTCTTTCACATCTTTGACGCGCACCCACTTGCCTTCCTCCGGAATCGGAGCGCAAGGATGGTTGGCGCCTTTTTTCACGCAACATTGATGTTGCACTTCTTGTGTGTAAATCATTTTATTTCAAGATTTAAGATTTCTGATTTCAAGATTAAAACCGAGCGCAAAGATAAGGATTTTCCTAAAATAAAAAAGCCTCCAAGAAAACTTGAAGGCTGTCGTGGTACCGAAGGCCGGGATCGAACCGGCACGAGTTTAACCTCATCGGTTTTTGAGACCGACGCGTCTACCTATTCCGCCACTTCGGCATTCTTCTCAAGGAACGAGGCTGCAAAGATACAACTTTTTTCAATTGCTGAAGACTTTCTTTGCAAAAATTAATGAAATGACAAAAAAATATGATGGTTTTTGAATTATTGTTTGGCGGTCTCGCTTGAAAAAGCTAATTTTGCAGCCCGAAATGTAAACAAAATCGGACCCATGTCACAGAAATACGTTTCTATCTTTGCCGGAAGGGCAACCAAAGAACTGGGAACCAAGATTGCCGAGGCATACGGCACTACCTTGGGGAAATCGTCGGTGGTGGAGTTCTCGGACCGCGAGTTCCAGCCTTCCTACGACGAGAGCATCCGCGGCCATCATGTGTTCATCGTACAGTCCACTATGCCGCCGACTGAGAACTTGATGGAGCTGTTGCTGATGATAGATGCAGCCAAGCGTGCTTCGGCACACAAGGTCATCGCTGTGATCCCTTATTTCGGATGGGCACGTCAGGACCGTAAGGACCAACCCCGCGTGAGTATCGGATCAAAGCTGGTTGCCAACATGTTGACGGCTGCCCATGTTGACCGTATCATCACCATGGACCTTCATGCCGACCAGATCCAAGGTTTCTTCGACATCCCGATGGATGCCCTGTATGCATCCAGCGTCTTCATTGAACATATCAAGAAGATGGATATTGACGACCTGTTGATTGCCGCTCCCGACCTTGGTGCCTCGAAACGTGCTTCGGCGTATGCCAAGCGTTTGGGCTGCGACCTGGCTGTGTGCCACAAGCAGCGTGCACGTGCCAACGTGGTCGAGAGCATGACCCTCATCGGTGATGTGAAAGACAAGAACGTCATTATTTTGGATGACATCATCGATACTGCCGGCACCATCGTCAAAGCCGGTCAGTTGATGATGGACAATGGCGCCAAGAGCGTCCGCGCTTTTGCCACCCACGCCGTGTGCAGCGGTCCAGCCATGGAACGTTTGGACAATTCCGTGTTCGAGGAGGTGGTGGTCACCGACTCCATCCCGTTGCCGAAAGACGCGTCCAAGAAAATCAAAGTAGTAAGCACTGCGAACCTGTTCGCCGATGTGATTCGTCGCATCGAGAATTACGAGTCGATCAGTTCGCTATTCAAATAAACAAATTAACAATTAAACACCATGAAAACAGTATCATTGAGCGGTTCTCTTCGCGAGAACGTAGGGAAAAAAGATGCTAAGGCTTTGCGTAAGTCAGAGATGGTGCCGTGCGTCCTTTATGGCGGCGACGAACAGATCCATTTCGCTACTGAGGCCAAGAATTTCAAGAAGATCCTCTTTACTCCGGAGTGCTTCATCATCAACATCACCATCGACGGCAAGTCGTACAACACCATTCTCCAGGATGTGCAGTATCACCCTGTGACTGACAACGTGCTGCACGCCGACTTCCTCTTGGTGAAGGAAGACAAGCCCATCACCGTTGTTCTGCCTCTCGCCATTGAAGGCAGCGCCCCCGGTGTCATGCGCGGTGGTAAGCTGAAGCAACCCATCCGTAAGATCAAGGTCAGCGGTCTGGCCAAAGACCTTCCGGAAATCATCACCGTCAACATCAGCAACCTCAACATCCTTGACTCCATCAAGGTTCGCGACCTGAACATCGAAGGCGTGACCATGGTCACCCCCGGTTACCAGGTTATCGTCGAGGTCCGTGCCGCACGTGGCGCTTCCGCTACAACGGAAGAGTCCGAAGAATAATCCGTAGGCGGATCTATGTGTCCGCTTTTTTTCGGATCCCAGTTCCGCCCATAACGCGGATCACATTATAAAACCTATGGGGCGGACATGCATGTCCGCCCCTATTGTATCCAACGAAAACCAATGAAATATTTGATCGCTTGTTTGGGAAACATAGGTGCCGAATATGAAAACACTCGGCATAATTCGGGTTTTCGCATCGCTGACAGACTGGCCAAGGATCTGGAGGCAACCTTTACCACAAACCGCCTCGCCCAAGTCGCGGAGATGAAGTACCGTGGCAAGACATTGGTGGTTATCAAACCCACCACCTACATGAATCTTAGTGGGAAAGCGGTGAAATATTGGCTGGATCAGGAAAAGATACCCATCGAGAATCTCCTCGTCGTCAACGACGACATCGCTTTACCACTTGGCACCATCCGACTCCGCAAGAAAGGTGCCGATGCCGGCCATAACGGCCTCACAGATATCATCGAGAAATTGGGCACCAACGTCTTCTGCCGCCTGCGTTTCGGCATTGGCAACGATTTTCCTCAGGGACGTCTGGTCGATTTCGTTTTGGGCCAATGGAAACCCTCTGAAGAACCCATTGTTGACGAAACCGTTGACAAGGCCGTCGAAGCCATCAAGAGCTTCGTGGTTCAAGGGCCGGATAGAACGATGAATCAGTTCAACTAATAATAAGAATTATGATGAGGAACATGAAAACGCATATTCTATTTATCGCGTTGCTCGTGCCTTTCCTTGTTGCATGCAGCACCGATGTCGATCTCTATGCCGACTACAAGGATGTTCCAATCATTTATGGCCTTATCTCTGCCAAGTCGGATACCAATTACATCAAGATCACAAGGGCTTTCTGCGGTGACGACGACAATCCGATCAATGCCGTAGAAGTGGCACAGGTATATGATTCCAGCAATTATCCAGGCAAGCTTGATGTCTTTATCGACGAGTTGAAAAAAACGAATGATCAACAATACCAATTCACGGGTCGAAGGTTTTATCTTGACACCCTGACCATTCATAACAAGAAAGAAGGTTTGTTTTACTCACCTCACCAGAAACTATACTATACCACCGAGCGATTCAATACCAAAAATGGCAACGACAAATACCGCTATAAGCTGTATGTTGTAAAACCTGACGCTGATACAGTTACCTCTGAGACAAATATCGTGGACGCTAATATTTCGGTTGGCGTGTCAATAGTGAATTTTCAGTCCGCCCCGAGCGATGTCAATTCAAGGCTGATTTTTTCTTCCACGGAAGATGCGGTGCTTTATGAAATTGGAATGCGATTCTACTATTGGGAGGGGCATCCTGGTCAACCTTTTACCAAGAAAGAGGTGTCTTGGTCTTTTGGTATCAGACCCATTACCGCATACGAAAGAGTTGAGGGAACTACAAATCTACATTGGCTTTATTATTCGGTGAACTCCTTGTTCAATGTGATGGAAAACGCTATAGGAAATGACACTGTTTGGGACGAGAATCATCCCAATGTGATTCGCTATATCGATGACTTTGTCGTTTCTATCACGGCTGCGGGGGAGGATCTTCACAATTACTATCAAACCATTCAGGAAATGCAAAATGGGCTCAACCAGATGAGTAGTTACAGCAATATCAAAGGAGGATACGGCTTGTTTTCGTCGTATATTCTCGTATCTAACACGGTCAGGCTTTCGTCTGGGGCAAAACACGACCTCTTCCGTAAACCTTGGGGGTTTAGGGAACGGTGATGGTCATTGGTTTTCTTGAGCTTTTTTCTCTTTCAGCGTTCCAGCGAAAATATCGAATCTCACGAACCGACACTCCAACGGGCCGTTCCATACGGGGATTTTGGCGGATGGTTTCAAGCCGACGTGTTTTAGTGCTACGGCGTCGTCGGTGATGAGCCAACATTGATAGCCTTGGAAGTTGTGTTTTAGGGTGTTGCCGATGTTTTCATAGACTTGGTCGATGTCATCTTCTTCCAAACGGTCGCCGTATGGCGGGTTGATGATGACGATGCCGCCTTCCTCAGGTGGGGTGAGATCCTCCATGTTTTTCTTCATCAGATGGATGTCGTGTTGCAGCTTTGCGTTGCCGATGTTGCCTTCGGCGATGGCGACGGCTTTGGGCGAACGGTCGGAAGCCCAGATCTCATAGTCAAACTCGCAGATCTGGCTATCGGCTTCCTCCTTGATGCGTTTCCACAGTTCCGGATCCCAGTCGTCCCATTTCATGAAACCCCATTGCTTACGGTAGTAGCCTGCCGGGATCTTCATGGCGTACATGGCCGCTTCGATGGGTAGGGTGCCTGAACCGCACATGCAGTCGAGGAAGTTGCAGTCGGCTTTCCAACCCGATAGTTGGATGAGTCCAGCGGCAAGCACTTCGTTCATCGGGGCTTTATCTACCTGTTTGCGATAACCGCGGTGATGCAGGCTCTCGTTGGAGCTGTCGAAGAGGATCTGCACCTTGTCTTCGCGGATGTGCAAGTTGATGCGCAAATCTGGATTCAAAGTGTTGATGCTCGGGCGCGGTCCCACCTCGTCGCGGAACTGATCGACGATGGCATCCTTGACCTTCAGTGCGGCATATTGCGAGTGGGTGAAGAAACGTCCGCTTGTTACGGCATCGACGCAGAAGGTTTGGTCGGTGCGGAGCATCTCCCACCATTGTATTTCCTGCACTTTTTTATAGAGTTCGTCGGGGTTCTTGGCGAAGAAGGTCTTGAACGGTTTCAGCACTTTCAGTCCTGTGCGCACGTTGTAGTTTAGTCGATACATCATCTCCTTGTTGCCTTCACAGATGACGGCACGGTGCATCATGCGGACATTCTTTGCACCCAAGTTCCTGATCTCGGCGGCTAGCACTTCTTCCAGGCCGGCGACGGTTTTGGTTATGAGTTGATAGTTGTCTTCCATGGGATGAAAATTTTGGCAAAAATAGCTTTTTTTGAAAAGATTTCAAAAGCGGTTTTAAAAACGAATCGGATATTTTCTTATTTTAGCCGATTCTTTATAAACTAAGGAGTAAAAGTTAAAATTGAGAATATGAGCACTACTTTTGATCCGCGCTCTAACTACGAGCAGACCAGAAAACAGGCCGGTTACGTGGAGCGCAAGAAAGCCACCCAGAAGGACTATAACCGCATTGGGTTCATGTCGGGACTGGAAGTGCACCAGCAGATCAAGACCAAGGAGAAGCTGTTCTGCCACTGCCCCGCTGGAAAATTCAACAAATTTGAGGACTACGACGCCGAACTGATCCGTCACATGCGCCCCACGCTTTCGGAGTTGGGTGAATACGACGGCACTGCCTTGATGGAGTTCAAGACGAAGAAAGAGATCGTCTATCGCATCAAGAACCAAACAGCTTGCACCTACGACATTGATGACACGCCGCCGTTCCCCATCAACAAGGAGGCGCTGCATAACGCCATCATCATCGCCCTTCGCTCCAACCTCAACATCGTGGGCGAAGTGCACATCACACGTAAGCAATACCTCGACGGTTCCATCCCGACAGGTTTCCAACGTACCGCCATCGTGGGTGTGGAAGGCCTGCTGAGAATGCCTAAGAAAGACATTCGACTCATCCAACTGAGTGTCGAAGAAGATGCTTGCCGCGAAATCAGCGACATCGGTCATCGACGCATCTATCAGACCGACCGTCTAGGTGTGCCGTTGATTGAGACCGTGACTTACCCCGACTGCAAGAACCCTGATGAGTTGCGTGAGACCTGCGAATACATCCGTTTCTTGGGCCGTAGCACGGGTTTAGTCCGCACGGGCATGGGCGCTGGTCGTCAGGACGTCAACGTGAGCTGCAAGGGCGGCACCCGTGTGGAGCTGAAAGGTGTGCAACATGCCAAGTGGATCCCTGAACTTTCGCACAACGAATGCTTCCGTCAATGGTCACTGGTAAAGTTGGCCGAAAAGCTCAGCAAGACCTTGAAAAAGAACAACTGGAAAGTGGAAGTTGCCGATGTGGGCTTCAAGACCGACTATGCTCCGATTTGTGACGCAAAGGCTGCTGACGGTGCCTTGAAGGTCGTCAAGTTGCCTGGCTTCCGTGGCGTGCTCTCACATTTCACCCAACCGGGCAAGATGTTTGCCGACGAAATTGCCGACCGTTTGAAAGTCATCGCCTGTCTCGAACGTCCCAACATGCTTCACGACGAGATGTTGGAGCCAGTGCTGGAGCCTTCGGTATGGCATAAGCTGGGCAAGAAGGTTCACGCTACCGACAAGGATGCCTTGGTGCTGATTTGGGGACCGAAGAACGACATGCCTACTGCCATTGAGACTATTGAAGAGCGTTGTCTCATGGCCTTCGACGGAGTGCCGAAAGAGACCCGCAAGGCCATCTGCAACGGCATCACTATTTTTGAACGCGTGCTGCCAGGTGCCGACCGCATGTATCCCGATACCGACTCGGCTCCGATCCCGTTGGATCCTAAGGAGATCGAAGCCATGAAGAAGGAACTGCCCACCGAGATCATCGACCGTTATTACAAACTGAAAGAGTGGAATGTGCCGCAAGATTGCTTCACCTACATCTTTACCAAGAACTGGTTCCCGACGATGAACGACATCGTGGAGAAGCTGGGCGTGGATGGCCGCATGCTGGGCTGCTTCGTGGGCATGAGGCTCAAGAACTTGATGTGCAAGAATCCGCAATCGCAATTCAATGGCGAGACGTTGTACAAGCTCTTTGCCTTCTTGAAGAAGGAGAAACTCAACTACCGTCTGGCTTGGAACATGGCTCCGACGTTGGTGGGCGACGCTTCCATGGATATGAAGGAAGTGCTCAGGACCATTGGCTTCAGAAGAGCGTCCGAGGAGACCTTGAGCAAGAAACGTGACAAGTTGATGGCCGCTTATATCCCCAACAAGAAATTCCATGCCGCAGTGAACAAGCGCGATTGGATCATGGGTCAGATGCGTGAGGCCGTTGGTAATATTGATTTGAAAGAATTGGCTAACACTATCAAATAAAAAAGATTATGGCTGAAGATTTTTTCCAAGGATATTGGGGTGCCTCGTTGGAGGTGCTCAAGAAATATAACTGCCGTGTATGGAGTCAGGCCGAGTGCCAAACCACTGGTGGGCTTTTCAAAGGCACGATCCTGCCTCGCGCCGCCTTCCAGGACGACCAGCATATCGTGATGAAGGTCAACACGGGCTATAACATCGGCGTCGATATCAGTACCATCACCAGTATGGTCGAGACCGATTACAAGAAAGCCAACTATCACATTCCTGAGAAGGAATTTCCTTACACCGACGGACTTCCTCATGTGAAGCTGCTCGGCACGGGCGGTACGATCGCGTCCCGCCTGGATTACCGCACTGGTGCGGTAATCCCCGCCTTCTCGCCTGGCGAGCTCTACGGCGCCGTGCCGGAACTGGCCGACATCTGCAATCTCGATACCGAGAAGGTGTTTGCCGTGTTCTCCGAGAACATGTCACCCAAGGAGTACATCGCCTTGGCTAAGAAGATCGGTGAGGAGATCCAGAACGGCATCGACGGCATCGTCATCGGTCACGGTACCGATACGTTGGCCCATACTGCCGCCGCTTTGACTTTCATGTGCCAGAACTTGCCTGTGCCGATTGTGTTGGTGGGCTCACAACGCTCATCGGACCGTCCCTCGTCCGACGCCGCCCTTAACCTCATGCATGCCATGACCGCCGCCGGTCACGGCGACGTAGCCGAGGTGATGGTCTGTATGTTCGGTCCCACCTCCGACGAGTACGGCTTCCTGCATCGCGGTACCCGTGTCCGTAAGATGCACTCCAGTTATCGTTCCACCTTCCGCACCATTGGCGACACGCCAGTGGCTACTGTCGATCGCAAGCGCGGTGTGGTGCCGATCAAGGAGGAATACAATCACCGTCGTGCCGATCGTGACGTGAAGATCGTTCCCACCTTCGACGACCGTGTGGCCATCCTTTACTACTATCCCGGCATGAAACCCGATGTGCTTGACGCATTGGTCGATAATGGCTATAAGGGTATCATTTGGGATGGTACGGGACTTGGTCATGTCAACCGCGGCATGTTCGATTCCATCCAGCGTGCTACCGAGAAGGGCGTGCATCAATACATGACCGTTCAGACCATCTGGGGATACGCCCACATGTTTGTTTACGACACGGGTCGTGACCTAATGAACCGTGGTATTATCCCGGCAGGCAACATGCTTGCCGAGACCGCCTATATCAAGTTGGGTTGGGCTTTGGGCCAAACGCACGATAGGGAAGAGGTGAAAAAGATCATGCTCACACCCGTCAACAGCGAAATCACGCCGCGTGAGCCTTACAACGGCTACCTTGTTTACCAGGGTGGTGTTCCCGAGGTGGATGAGTTTGTTAGGAAAGTTCATAAATAATAAATAGAAGTGTTATGAAAAGACGGTATCTGTTATTCATTGCGTTGGCGGGTGTGTTTGCTCTCGCCTCGTGCAACAAAGACGACGACAACAATAATAACAACCAAGGTGAAGCTATCTTTACCGCCTCCATGGAGCAGATGAGTACCCGTACCACGCTGGTACCAGGCAATGTGGTTTGGAAGGCGGGTGACCGGATGGTCCTTGCCAATGCCGACCATGAGACATCGGTTTTCACGTTGCAATCGGGTGAAGGTACGGCACAAGGGACGTTTGCCACGACGAATGATTTTAATACCGTCGGACCCTTCATCGCCGCTTATCCTTCGACGGCGCAATTGGAAGGCGACCGGGCTAGGTACAGCCTTCCGGCCACACAAACCATCGCTGAGGATGGCAATTTTGGTGAAGGCACCAACTTGATGCTCGCCTATTCCAACGACCGAACGCTGTCGTTCAAGAACTTGTGCGGTGGCTTGGGTATCCGTCTCAAAGGCGATGGCACCCATGTGTCGGCTGTTCGTGTCATTTCAAAGAACAGTTCCGAGAAGTTGTGGGGTGGTTTCGAGGTTAACCAATGCAATGCTAATGAACCCGTACTCTTGGAAGCTTCAGGAAGCCAGGGAACCAATGAGGTCACTGTGCAATGCAACTTGACGCTGAGCGCCGAGGCATCGACAGTCTTTGTAATGCTGCCTCCGGGCACCTTGGCTAGTGGTTTTACCGTCGAGGTGCTTGACGGTACTATGGTACTCGCCACCAAGGTGATGGCTGCCGCTGATGTTACCGTGGTGCGCAATACGGTGAAGTACTGCAGCGATGTTTTAGTTGAGATGCCCATCAACGGTAACGTGGAGATTCCCAACGGCATGGTTGCTAACGACATTATCGTGACTAATTTTGTCCAAGATGCCATCCCCGATGAGAATGGTGACTTTGCCATTGGAACCAGTACGTTGTTGATGGCAAAGAATGCCGAGAATGGCAAGATGGTGTATCTGTCGCTTCACTCTATTGAGAGAGACTCGAAACGTAGTTCAGAAGAACCAGTGGAGGTTAGCGCTAAAGAAACCGCCCTGTACATTGCGCTACGTCTGTTGCCATTCAATATGCTCGATGGAAATGATGAAGTATTGCAAAAGATGAAGGAATCCGTTGCCGATCTTCCCTGTGTGTTACAGCTTGAGGAGTCCATTCGGAACACGGTCAATTCACTCGGTTATCTGGATGAAGAGGCGATTCAGCCAGCGGTTCGCAGTGCGTTCGATTTCTTCTATAACGAGCTTTCGGCCATTGATGACGAACCGAGCCAGGTCCGCGAGCCTGCCGCTTCAACGGAGTTGGATCCGCCGTATTTTAATCCCAATCACAGTCACGGTGTCCGGCTGGTGATCCAAGATTCGGAATATCTTGAAAATCCACAGCGATGGATGATCAAATGCAATGGCTATAGTGCCCAGTTTACTTCTATAGGTATTGTTGAGGGATATAAGGATGAAAACACCGGTGTTTTTATTCCGAAAGAGGGCGCACATCCCTATTACATGCCCCCCATGGGTACGTCGCAATTTGTTGTATTGGCTGAGCAGATTGGCTTTTTGACCATGCCTGGAAACTGGTTGGGTTATTTACAACTGTATCGTGAAATCAAACGAGTGATTAATGATCCGGAATATCTGTTGGAATTGACGCATGTCTCTTATGAAAATATGACTTTTGAGGTGCCAAGAACGGTCAACTCGATTGGCTTTTTGTCTCCTAAGGATGATGATACGGCTTGCATCTGGGCCATTGTGTACATGTTATACGATGGTATTTCGCTTATTCCAGGTGTCGGTTTGATTCCGATAGAATCGATCACCGATGTTTTCTTGCATGATGGTGCATTTGTTGATTTGGTTCGTGTGCAGAGTCATAATGGAATTGATGGCTGGACTAGGATTGTCGAAGCTGCCAATGCAAAGATGCCAGAAGTGTTGCAAACCGTGCTGACGGATTATCCCTTCGAACTTATTATGGAGGCGATACCAGGTGTTGGTAGCGTTTGTAGTGGGTTGGATCTCTTTTTGGATGTCGTTACTTTCGCTGCGTTGAATACATTTACGTTGCCAGTGGTTGCTGATTTCCCAGTTTCAGAGGCGCCAACGGTTTCCACGGATTCGATTAGAAACATCACAGGGAATTCTGCAGTTGTTTACTGCACAGTAGTCAGCGAAGGTTCGCATACCATATCGGAACGTGGCATTTGTTATAGTACGCATCCCAATCCCACGGTCAACGACATTTGCTCATTGGCTGATATTCCCGTAACAGTTTATACAGCCCAAATGGAAGGTCTTGAGAACTATACGAAGTATTATGTTAAGGCTTATGCGAAAAACTGGTTGGGGTTTATTGGTTATGGTCAGGAATTTTCATTCATGACTGCTAATTTACCGACGGTGACAACCTTGGAGATTCCTGACGCATTAGGATCGACAGCTGTTGCTCAAGCTCAAGTGACGTTCTCAAATCTGTCAGAAATCAAGGAACGTGGTTTCTTGTATGACACGTCGCCTGAAGGGCTTTTCTATGGTAGCATTGGATGTGACGCTGTGGTTTACCAAGGTAATTCGCCTGATAATTTCAGCTGTGAAATACACGGACTACAAGTAGGAGAGGATTATTATGTGAAGGCTTATGCTAAAACGCTTTATGGCGTTGGTTATGGTGATGTGGTGAATTTCCATGTCTATCCGGCTGTTCCCATCTTAACGACGTATCCTGTGGAAGAATCGAGTATCACCAGTTCGTCAGTGGTATTAAAAGGCAAAGTGGAAGGTTCGCCCACGCTCCCAATTCAAAAGCGAGGTTTTTGCTATAGTAAATCGCCTTACGTAAGTTCGAATAATCCAGGTGTCACCATCGTGGAAGCTTCGGGGAGCGGATTAGGTGAGTTTACGGCAACGGTAAATGGACTTGAAGCTGACCAAACGTATTACTTTGTGTCCTATATCCAGATGCAAGACGGAGAGCCATTCCATGGGCCGGAGTTGCATTTCCACACCCTCTCGAACGGCGGTGGTGGCGGAGGTGACAACCCTGACAACCCGTCGGGTACACTCGCCGGCGCGTTCTCCATCAATGCCACGCAACAGGTGATCTTCTCGCAAGGCAACCTGCAGTATCAGGCCTCTTCCAACACATGGCGCTTCGCGGAGAACCAGTGGGACATCATCGGCAGCGACAACAACGGTATCTCCTCTACGTATAACGGATGGATAGACCTGTTCGGTTGGGCCACGTCAGGCTACAACCATGGCGCCACCTGTTATCAGCCATGGAGTACGAGTATGGTGGACGCAGACTATTACGCCTACGGTCAGGAGACCTACGACCTCGAAGACCTTACGGGTCAGGCCGACTGGGGCTATAACGCCATCAGCAATGGTGGTAACAGTACCCACACCTGGCGTACGCCGACGAAGTCGGAATGGGATTACATCCTTGTGGGACGTACTACCCCGTCGGGAATCCGTTTCGCAGTGGGTCAGGTGAATGGTGTGAACGGCGTGATCCTATTGCCCGATGCTTGGAGCGCCGCCTACTATTCGCTTAACAACACCAACCAAACCAATGCGAGCTACACGAGTAATGTCATTAGTGCGGCGCAGTGGTCTGTGTTGGAGACGAACGGAGCGGTCTTCCTGCCAGCGGGAGGCACACGCTATGGATCTTCGAGCTTCCAGGTGGGCACTGGAGGTTACTACTGGTCGTCAACCCACAGCAATGCCTCCTATTCCCATAGCGTGTATTTCGGCACTAACGGCTTTTATATGTTAGAGAGCGGTCGTTTCGGCGGCAAATCGGTTCGTTTGGTGCGGCAGGCGCGTTAATTGCGACAAAGTGAAGATATCATTTTGAAGACCACGGAAATAATTGTACTTTTGCACCCGAATTCAAAACACGTGTTTATTATTAATTTATTCGAATAAATCATGAATCCCACTCACATTGAACACATCGGAATCGCTGTTACCAGCTTGGAAGAGTCGATTCCTTTCTTCGAGACCTTGCTTGGCACTAAGTGCTACGCCATCGAAGAGGTTGCCGACCAAAAGGTGAAGACCGCCTTCTTGCGCTGCGGCCAGACCAAGATCGAGTTGCTGGAACCCACCAGCCCCGAGAGCACCATCGCCACCTTCATCGAGAAGAACAACGGCCGTGGCGGCATGCACCACATCGCCTTCGCCGTCGAGGGCATCGAGGAACAGCTTGAGGAAGCCAAGGAAGCTGGCATCCGCCTCATCGACCAAGCCCCGCGCGGCGGTGCCGAAGGTCTCAGCATCGCCTTCCTGCATCCGAAATCCACTTTCGGCGTGTTGACTGAACTTTGCGAAAACAAAAACAAATAATACATTCAATCATGTTAATTGAACAGAAAATACAAGAATTGCTGGAAAAGCGCGGAGAGGCCCGTCTCGGTGGTGGCCAAAAGCGTATTGACTCCCAGCATGCAAAGGGCAAGATGACTGCCCGCGAACGTATCGCCATCCTGCTCGATGAAGGCAGCTTCGAAGAGACGGACATGTTCGTGACCCATCGTACAGTAGATTTCGGTCTCGACAAGCAACAGTACCTTGGTGACGGTGTCGTTACCGGTCATGGCACCATCGACGGTCGTGTCGTCTATGTCTATGCCCAGGACTTCACTGTGTTTGGTGGTGCCTTGAGCGAGACCATGTCGCTGAAGATCTGCAAGGTGATGGATCAAGCCATGAAAGTTGGCGCTCCCGTCATTGGCATCTGTGACTCGGGCGGTGCCCGTATCCAAGAAGGCTCCCGTTCTCTGGCAGGTTATGCTGAAATTTTCCAACGCAACATCAACGCCTCTGGCGTAATCCCACAGATCTCTGCCATCTTCGGTCCTTGCGCCGGCGGTGCTGTGTACTCACCTGCCCTCACCGACTTTATCATCATGACCAATGCCGGCAGCTACATGTTCCTCACTGGTCCGAAAGTCGTGAAGACCGTCATCGGCGAGGATGTCTCCACTGACGACCTCGGTGGCGCCCGTATCCACAGCCAGAAGTCGGGTGTGGCCCACTTCGCTGCCGAAAGTGAAGAGGAAGGTCTCGCCATCATCCGCAGACTCATCTCCTTCATCCCGCAGAACAACATGGAGAATCCTCCGCTGGCGGAGTGCAACGACCCCATCGACCGTATGGAAGATGCCCTCAACCAGATCATTCCTGACAATCCGAACAAGCCTTACAACGTGGGCGACATCATCACCGCCATCGTTGACAACGGCGACTTCCTTGAGATCCACAAGAACTACGCAAAGAACATCATCGTCGGCTTCGCCCGATTCGACGGTATGCCAGTGGGTATCGTGGCCAATAACCCGGCCTTCTTCGCTGGTGTGCTCGACTGCGACGCTTCCCGCAAGGGTGCCCGTTTCGTTCGCTTCTGCGACGCTTTCAACATCCCGATTGTGACCCTCGTTGACGTTCCTGGCTTCCTGCCTGGCACTGGTCAAGAGTACAACGGTATCATCGTCCATGGTGCCAAGTTGCTTTATGCATACGGCGAATCCACCGTGCCGAAGGTCACCGTCACTCTGCGTAAGTCGTATGGCGGCTCTCACCTCGTGATGGGCTGCAAGCAGCTCCGCAACGACGTCAACTACGCTTGGCCGACTGCTGAGATCGCTGTGATGGGCGCTAGTGGTGCCGTTGAAGTTCTTGATGGAAAGAAGATCGCAGAGATCACCAATCCCGAAGAACGCGCCGAGTTCATTGCCCAGAAGGTGGATGAATACACCAAGAAGTTCGCCAACCCATACGAAGCTGCCAAGTTCGGCTATATCGACGACGTCATTGAGCCACGCAACACCCGTTTCCGTGTGATCCGCGCGCTCCGCACCCTTGAGACCAAACGCTTGGCCAATCCTGAGAAGAAACATTCCAACATCCCGTTATAATCTGTTGAGCAATGGAATTCCTATCAGTAATCTTAGACGTTGACTTTACCAAGGGATGGATCGTCACCATCGCAGGTTTTCTCATTGTCATCATCGCCCTGTTCATCCTCTCGTTCATCTTCCGTGGTGTAGCAGCCTATTTCACGAAGAAGGATGCCCAGAAGGATGCTCCCAAGGTGATCGACAAACCTAAGGAGATACCCGTGGTGAAGACCGCCGAAGGTGAGATTCCGAACGAGATCCTTACCGCAATTGGCATGGCCTTGTACCTCTCTACCAATCTTCATGACGAAGAAAGCAACGTCATTACCATTGAGAGAAGAAACACCTCGTGGAATGACAAGAACTATGGAGTTAGACACTGGAAACGTTAATCTTTAGAACAATGAAAAAATTCAAATTCACTATTAGTGGTAAACCATACGAAGTGGAAGTCCAGGACATTGAGGGCAATATCGCCACGGTCAATGTGAACGGGACGGAATATAAAGTGGAAATGGAAGAACAGGCTGCTCCGGTTGTCGCTCCGATTGCCCGTCCTGCCGCCAAGCCCGCTGCAAGTGCCTCAACGCAAAGCGCAGCCCCGAAACCTGCCGCTGCCGCTGGTGGCGCCGGATACAAGATGGCCGCTCCTCTGCCAGGTACCATCATGCAAATCTTTGTACATCAAGGCGACAGCGTCAAGAAAGGCGACAAGTTGTTGATGTATGAAGCCATGAAGATGGAGAACAACCTGTTGGCCGAGGCTGACGGTACCATTACCGCCATCAACTGTCGTCAAGGCGACAATGTGCTCCAAGGTGATGTGTTAATCGTAATTGGATAAAGCCATGTTGGGAAAGAAAAGTATCTATAGAAGACCGGCGGTGATCCTCGCCTCTTTGCTCATCCTCCTGCTGCTGAATGTCGTCGTGGTCAACAACCCGATGTTAGCCACTAGGGTGAGTGATCTGACGGAGCAAACCGATTCGGTTACCGAGATGAGCTTGGAAGAAAGCAATGCCCAGACAGCTGCCATGGTCGATGCCATGACGGAACCGCAAGAGGAGCAAACGCTTTCCGTCGAAGAACAACGCCCATCCACAACGGAACAACTTAAGGACGGCTTGCGTAAGTTCTGGATCCTTACCGGTTTCAGGAATTGCAAGTTGGGTAACCTCATCATGATCATTGTGGGTATCATCTTCATCTTCCTTGCCGTGAGATTTGAGTTCGAGCCCATGCTGCTGATCCCTATCGGAACGGGTATCATTTGTGGTAACATCCCATTTTTCCAAGGGTATGGAGTCAACCTTGCCGATGCCGTCAACTACGCACAGGCTGCTATCGACTCGGGAGCTTTCAGTTTCGACCTGGAGACCGCCAAGGCTCTGTTGCTGGGTGTCTTTGGCGACAATCCAGGCGACAAACACATGGTGTTGAGCGAAGCCATCAAGGTGGTTGACAAGATGGACTTGACCAAAGTGGGTATTGCTGCAGGCAACATCGAAGAAGTGAAGCTGTTCTTGAATCAAGTGTTCGAAGCTGGTGAGTTGAACCTCCAGACAGGTCTTTACCAACAAGGCAGTGTGCTCAACTACCTGTATTTCGGTGTGAACAAAGGCATCTACCCGCCTTTGATCTTCCTGGGCATTGGTGCCATGACCGACTTCTCGTCGCTCATCGCCAACCCGAAACTGATGATTCTGGGAGCCGCTGCACAACTCGGCGTGTTCATCACGTTTATTGGTGCCTTGTATTTGGGCTTTAACCTGCGTGAGGCTGGTGCCATTGGCATCATCGGTGGTGCTGACGGTCCTACCGCCATCTTCCTCTCCTCACGTTTGGCCAACGGCATGAACGGCACCCGTAACCTTATCGGACCTATTGCCATTGCAGCTTATTCCTACATGGCTTTGGTGCCTGTGATTCAGCCGCCCATCATCCGTTTGATGACCTCGAAGAAAGAGCGTCTGATCAAGATGAAGGCGCCTCGTATGGTGAACAAGACCGAGAAGATCATGTTCCCCATCGTGGGTCTCATCCTGACCACTTTCATCAGCCCGACTGCCTTGCCGCTGTTAGGTATGCTGTTCTTCGGTAACATCATCAAGGAATCGGGTGTTGTGAAACGTTTGCAGAACACGGCTGCCAATCCTTTGATCGACATTGTGACGATCATCCTGGGTCTCACCGTGGGTGCTTCCACGCAAGCTTCGGTGTTCCTGACCTCAAGCTCCATCAAGATCTTCATCTTGGGTGCCTGCTCGTTTGCCGTGGCTACGGCTGGCGGTCTGCTGGGAGCCAAGTTGATGAATGTATTCTTGAAGGAGAAGATCAACCCGATGATCGGTGCTGCCGGTGTGTCGGCTGTGCCTGACAGTGCCCGTGTCGTCGAAGTCGAAGGTCAGAAGTACGATCCATCGAATCACCTGCTCATGCATGCCATGGCTCCGAACGTCTCTGGCGTGATCGGATCGGCTGTTGCTGCCGGTGTGATGATGTCGTTCTTGATGATGTAATTCTTTTAGAAGTCGGAAGACAGAAGAAAGAAGAAAGCCGCCCCTTATGGAGCGGCTTTCTTTATGGCATTTCTGAAATCGATCAGCGAACCAGTACTTTCTGGGTTTCCACATGACCGTTTCGATCTTGGATTTTGAGCAGATAGGCGCCCGAAGAAATGCCGTTAAGTGTGATCGTGGGCGTGACGCTTTCCAACACTTTTTGTCCAGTCAAGGTATAAACCTCTGCTTTCATGAACTGCTCACCGCTGATCTGGATCCGGTCGTCGATCGGGTTGGGGGCGATGATGAACTGGCTGGCAGTGGGATGCTCTTGTAACCTGGTGACATCAACATATTTCACTGTCAATTCCTTGACGTTTTCATAGGTCATGCTTTCCCCTTCATTGTAGAATATCTCAATGTCGGTGTTGAACTCTTCGGCACCACCGTAATTGGATTGGCAGTATGCATGGGTTGAGTTGCCCATCCAGTCATAAGTGTAGTTGATGATCTTGGTCTTGTCATCCGACCAAGCGTTGTTTTCCCATAGTGTCTTGACGACCTTGTTTAACTTATATGGGTCATCATACCAATAACTGGTCTTCTCGACATTGTTCCATTCGAGATTAATCCACTCTTGGTAGATTTGTTCCGTTATTTCATTGTTTCCATTGTAGCTAATCTCTGTTTTTTCTTGGTTCTGCCAAGCGCCTCCTTGATAGTACTGAAACAACACAGAAGTGTGATTAAAAGTGTTCTCGAAGGTATAAAGATAACTGTTCTCGAAGCTGTTTCCGTTCCATTCCTTGACTAGAATCATCTTATTGGGATCGTAGCTGTAGATGAGCTTGCGGACATTGACCCAGTTGTTGTTTTCCCATTGCTGGTACACCTCTTCCTCGACCAAAGGCATGAAGTCATCGTCGTTGTAGGAGAGGAGGATTCTTTGGTCGTTGATCCAACTGCCGTCCCATTTTTGTTGCAGGATTTCCGTGGGCACGAGGTTGTAGTTGTAATCATAAGTCTTCATGGAATAAGGTATCCATTCCCCCAGGTCTTCCATGTAGGTTGTTATGTTTGAAAGAAAAAATTCGTTTTCGTCGTAGCTGAACTCATCGCGAAAACTGATCACAGCGCCACCATCATTGGTTTGATAACCGACTTTTTCTGGGGCGATACTGTTACGGAGGGATGTCGGATGAAGCACTTTCTCCAAGAGCCTCAAGTCGGTTTTTTCTTGGGCATGACTGATCGTGACAAAGGCCATCAGCATTGCAGCTATGATACATGTTTTTTTCATCGTTGTTTGTATTTAAAGGTTATTCTTGGACTTGGATGACGTCGAAGCCATGTATGATGCAATCGATGATCTCTCCTTCCGCATCGTATCTGCATCGGCGTTCACGGCCATGGAGTCGGACTTGGTTTTGTTGGTTCTTATACACGGTCATGTGAACGTCTTCATTGTTGTTGTGGAAACTGATTTCGGAGTCGCTTTCGTTGATGACAGCCAAACCAGTGAAGTATTTGTTGATGGTATTGGGGATGACGATGTGGAACTTGACGAGATCACCGTCCATCGAAGTGATATCGATAATCGTGTTGGGATAGACAACGACTCCTTCCGTGGGCAGTTCAGAGTAGCAGGTGGTGTCGGGATTGGCCTCGTAATGTCCGACGATGTCCTCTTTCGAAAAGCCATAGAAGCGTTGCCAGGTATTGTCTTTGGTTTTTTCACAGGAACTGAAGCACAATGCGCCGAGCATCAAGCAGATGAAGATGTTGAGTGTTTTCATGGTTATTGGATAACGAGTTTTTGTAAAATACGATGGTTTTCAACGAAATAGATACCGGCAGCAAGGTCGTTGACGTTGAATGTCAGTTTGTCGCTGTTGCGGTAGGGGATGCTTTTCACAAGCTGAAGCTGTTGGTTGTAAACCTTGACACAGCCGTTGTCAGGCCCTCCCCATTGCAGGGTGACAAAGTCGTTGGCAGGATTGGGGAAGAGGCTGGGGTGTTTTTCGCAAAAGTCGTTCACATCATAGAGTTCCTTGTCGATGGCACCGATGGTATATTGTCCTGTTTGGAGGTTGTCGAAGTCGAACTTGCCATTCTTCCATTGGCCTTGGAAGGAATATGGGATGGTATGCCATGGCTCAAGTGGATTGGAGCGGTACAAAAGCACGGCCGAGTCATTTGCTGTTTCGATGATGTCGCCGTCAGAGTTGAGGTTGAAGGTGAGGATTCCGCTTACCGAGGCATCGCCGAAGTCTTGGCGCAGCACGTTCCAGTAGTGACGTGTTGAGATGGTCAGCGCAGGGATCTCGGGATCGTTGTCGGGACCGACCAGATGCTCTTCCAGACGAATCATTACGGAGTCGGTAACGTTTCCAACGTTGATCTTGAATTTGTTGATAGCAAGGTTTTCAGGCTCTTTGGCCATGAGATTCTCGTCGAACTTGGCATCAAGATAATGATCGTAGTAGTCGGCGAAGGCGGCAACGGGAGCGAAATCAAGGCTGACTGTTTGTTCGCTCTCCAGTCCGTCCCAACAGATCTTCTCCGTCTGCAGTTGTCCGTCGGCACTCACAAAGGTAACTTCCACACGGTTGTTTTGTCCCACATGCGAGGGGCCCACATGCTGGTAGGTCATTCGTATTTGGGCTTCGTATTGGTCTCCGCTTTGAGTGATATTGTCGATGTTGACTTCGTAATGGGGCATGCCGCCGCAGAAGACGTAGGTGTCGAAGAAACCGTTCATGTCGATGCCGGTGGCTTCAGTGAGGACATCACGAAGTTGCTCGGAGGTGGCAGCGCCATAGTTGTAGTTTTCGAGGTAGTGGCGCAATCCATCAAGGAAGGTCTCGCGTCCCAGGTAGTTCATCATGGTGTTGACGACAACAGCGCCCCGTTCATAGACGGCCTTGGTATCGTAAGTCATGTCGAGAGGCATATTGTTCAAAGGGATCCAGTTGGACTCGGCATTGCACCAGCTGGTGATGGTGTTGATGGTCTTCTTTATCTCTTCTTGGAAATTCGCTTCGCCATAGACGCCCGCACGGTAAAACATGCCGACAAATTGGGCGAATCCCTCATTGAGCCACATGTCACCAGCAGTGGAACATGTGACCTGATTGCCGAAATACATGTGCGAGAGTTCGTGTGCCACATATTCCTCTTGGGTGGTGTTGCCCGTAATGACGCCTGAGGTCACTGCGATGTTGTCGATATGCTCCATGCAGCCTTGTCCCGTGCAAACATATCCAATGCGGTTGAAGGGATAGGGACCGAAGCACTCTTCGTAGAAAGCAGCGATGTCTTTCACGTGGACGAAGGTTCCGGGGACGCTGTTGATCTGTCCCGGCTTCACATACACCTCAACGGGGATGTCGCGCTCGATGCCGTGGTAGGTGTCTTCCCATTTCACATAGTCGCCGATGGCGAAAGAAACATGATAGGTGGCCACTTCTTGAGGTACATCCCAATACCAGGTGGAGGTGCCGTCGCCGTTGTCGAAAGTGTTGATCAAGTTGCCGCCGCAGATGGCTTTCATGTCGTTATTGACGGTGATGTAGAGGCTGTATGTTGCTTTGTCGGTAAAGTCGTCCACGCAGGGGAACCAGGTCTTGCCGAGGTTGTGCGGCTGGCTTTCGAAGCCTACACCGAGGTTATAGACGTAGTTGCTTCCCCACCAGTGAACGCCGCCCCACGACTCGTTGAAAGTGTTGCCTCCATAACGGATGTCGAGTATGGCGTTTTCACCGGCTTCCATGGGCTCGTCAAAGTGGATGGTCAGCTGGTCGTCCCACTGTTCGAAACTATCCACATTGAACAGGTCGCAAGCCACGTCGGTAACGGTCAAGGTCTTGAGTTCCAGAACGAAGGTTTCAGCCCTTTCGGTTGCCGTGAAGGTGATGAAAGCCTCTCCTTGCAGGGTGTGGGCACTGAAGTCGAAACCCCAGAGCTGGATCTCATAATGGGTTACGTCGAAATTCTCGCCTGCATTTTGGGCGTGGAGGTTGCCAATCAAGGCAAAAATGACGATCATCAAAAAGAACTTTTTCATCATATCTCTAAATTTTAAATTCTCAATTAAACCAAATCGCTTCCGTTTCGATGGTGTTGCTTTCATGCAATGCCCTGTCGATGACATGAACCCGAAGTTTGACGGTGTCGGTCGGAGAGAGTGGGTTGAGCAGCAACATTTTGTATTCAATGGTTCCCGAGATGGCTTTTACTTCGTCGTAGAAGACCAGTCGCTTGAATCGTGCATTGAAGCTGATGGTGTCGTAAGCCTGGACCTGTTGGTTCCAGCTAAGCAGCGGGGTCTCTACATATTGCTCGCCGTCCCATTTCAAGTAGTCGATGAGCAGGTTGTAGTAATGGGGGTCTTGGTTCCCAAAAGGATAGATGCTGTCGCTGTCGTCCAAGCCAAGGTCGCCATCTCCATCGGTATAGCCGATGCTGAGTATCACCTCTCCTGTCAAGGTGCTGTCGGCAGCCATCAAGTAGCTGAGACCATGGTAGCTAATCACCGGCTCGATGGGATACTCGGGTTGCTTTTGGCAAGCAGCCAGCAACGCCAATGCAAACGACAGGACTATGGTAATTTTTATTTTCATGTAGCAAAAATACGAATTATTTGTATTTTTGCAGTCGAAAATAACAACAATCATCCATGGCATACTGCGATGAAGACTAATAGTTGACATCAAAGCCGCCGTGGAATGACATAACATCTGATCCGGAGGTATCTAACAAATGGAAAAGAGAATCGGTACCGTCATCATCTATGTGGGTGACCGTCAATCCGCACCGCAACTTAACGAGGTGCTTTCGCGCCATGCGGACATTATTATTTGCCGTCAAGGCTTTCCAAGACAGAATTACAGCTTGATTTCCGTGGTTTTCGAGGGAACCACTGACCGTATTGGTTCGCTCACAGGACAGCTCGGACGCATTGAGGGCATTGAGGTGAAATCGGCGCTGCTTCCACAAATTAAAACTAACAATGAAAAGGAACTACAGATCCGTAAAATCCGCAACGAAGTTGCTAAATCCTTTAGATCTTGATAGAAATCCAAAATATCTGTAAAATCTGTAGTTAAACAGCGTGGTTAATAGAAAGAATCATGAAACGCACACATATTGGCATCTATGGCCGCACCAACAGCGGTAAAAGCTCCCTCATCAACAAACTGACGGGACAAAACACTGCTATCGTCTCCGCACAAGCTGGCACCACCACCGATCCAGTGAAGAAATCCATCGAGATCTTCGGCATCGGGCCTGTGGTCTTGATTGACACCGCCGGTATCGACGATGCCTCGGAACTTGGAAAACAAAGGGTGGAGAAGACCTATCAGACTTTGAAGGAGATTGACTGTGCGGTTCTTGTGGTCGCCGACAACCGATTTGGCGAACCCGAAATAAAGATCATCGAACAATTCAAGAAATATGCGTTGCCATACGTTTTGGTCAACAACATGTTTGAGGGTGTGGTAAATAGTGACGCCATCAACCTCAACGTCCTGAAAGATGACCCGCAACCCATTGTTGAAGCACTGAAAGAAGCCATCCCTGAAAGCGCCTATAAAAAAGCTTCCATGTTGGGCGACCTTGTCCAATCCGGCGACTTGGTGTTGCTGGTGACGCCCATCGACGCCGAAGCTCCCGAAGGACGACTCATCCTGCCTCAGGTGATGGCCATCCGCGATGTGCTCGACAACGATTGCATCTGCACTGTGTTGAAAGAAACCAATCTGAAACAGTATTTCGATACAAACATGCCCCGCCCTGATTTGGTGGTTACCGACTCACAGGCTTTTGCCATTGTGAGCAAGATTGTTCCCGAAGACGTGAGATTGACTAGCTTCAGCATCCTCTTGGCGAGATTAAGAGGTGATTTCGAGAATTACCTGAAAGGCACGCCGCATTTGGCTCAACTTCAAGATGGCGACATGATCTTGATGCTTGAATCGTGTACCCATGAGATCAGCTGCGGCGACATTGGACGGGTGAAACTTCCCAACTTGATCCGCAAGTTCACGGGCAAGGACATCCAGTTCGACTATGTGGCTGGGCTATCACCCATTAATAATATTCACCAATACGCCATGGCTATCCAATGCGGGGGCTGCGTGGCTACACGGAAACAACTCGTCAACCGCACCAACCTCGCCGTCCAAGCAGGCATCCCCATCAGCAACTATGGCATGGCCATCGCCTTTATGACCGGTATCTTCAACCGTGCGACAGCCGTCATTGCGACAACAAATAAACAACTCAACAAATAAACAACTCAACAATGAAATTCAATCCTGAAAAATGCCGTATCCCAGACGAGCCCAACAAGCCGTTTATCTCTTCGGAAGAGATTTGGGATTACATCAACAACACCAAAAGCACCCCGGAAAGGGTACACGAAATCATCCAAAAGTCTCTCGACAAGAATCGTCTGACCCTTGAAGAGACCGCTGTGCTGGTCAACACCACTGACCCTGCGCTGGTAGAGGAAATCAAGGAAGGCGCACGCGAACTGAAACGCCGCATCTATGGCAACCGCATCGTGCTGTTCGCCCCCCTCTATGTGGGCAACTACTGCGTCAACAACTGCTCCTACTGCGGCTTCCGCTCCTCCAACAAGGAGCAGATCCGCACCACCCTTACCGACGAAGAGTTGGTCCGCAACGTGGAAGCCTTGGAGGAAGACGGCCAGAAGCGCCTCATCCTTGTCTATGGCGAGTCGCCGAAGTATTCACCTGAGTACATCGCCCATACGGTGAAGGTGACCTACGCTACCCATAAAGGCAAAGGCAGTATCCGTCGTGTGAACATCAACGCCGCTCCACTCGATGTGGAAGGCTTCCGCACCGTGAAAGAGGCAGGTATCGGCACCTACCAGATCTTCCAGGAGACCTACTGCCCCGAGATCTACAACGACTACCACCCGAAGAATACGTTGAAGGGCAACTATGAATGGCGTCTGACCGCCATGGACCGCGCCCAGCAGGCAGGCATCGACGACAACGGTCTGGGTATCCTCTTTGGTTTATATGACTGGCGTTACGAGGTGCTGGCCATGATTCGTCACACCAACCACCTGGAGGCTTGCTTCAACGTGGGTCCGCACACCATCTCCTTCCCGCGTATCAAGGACGCTTCAGGTTTGAGTATCGATAAGAAGTATTTCGTTGACGACGATACATTTGAGAAAATCATTGCCATCTTTCGTCTGGCCGTGCCTTACACCGGCATGATCCTGACCGCCCGTGAGGATGCCGCCTTCCGCGTGAAGGCCATCGAATACGGCATCTCCCAGATCGATGGCGGCACCAACCTGCAGATCGGCGACTACAAGTACCATCACGAAGAGGAAGAGAAGAACAGCGACAAGCAGGAGAACCAGAACCTGCACCGCGAGCAGTTCAAGATCGGCGACGATCGCAGCTTGGGCGAGACCATTGACGAGCTCCTCGATCACGACTTCATTCCTTCGTTTTGCACCGCCTGCTACCGCCTCGGCCGTACTGGAGAGCACTTCATGGAGTTCAGCGTGCCGGGCTTCATCAAGCGTTACTGTACCCCCAACGCCATCCTCACCCTCACTGAATACTTGGTGGACTACGCCACGCCCGAAGTCGCCGCCAAGGGCTGGAAGTGCATCGAGAACAACTTCAAGAACGTCGATCCGAAGTTCCTTGACGAGCTGAAGGCAAGGATTGAGCGCATCAAGCAGGGCGAGAGAGATCTGTATTTTTAAAGAAGTCAAGAAGACAGAAGTCAGAAGTAAGAAGATCATAGGCGCATCAGTTCACACAACCCGCCCTTGGTGCCGACAACAAAGGCCAAGGGGTTGTCCTCGGGATATTTGAGTATTTGGAGGGTGAATAGGATTAGTCAAAGGATTGTAAAATATTTCTTCAAAAATGTTGTGTGATGTAAAAAAATAACGTATTTTTGCGGAAAATTTCTAAACCATCACGCCATGAAGAAAACCGACAATGTCATCCGCTTTGACTGGGCCGCGAAAAACATTCTTCGCGACAAGGCCTCGTTCGTCATCCTCGAAGGTTTCCTGACTGCCCTCCTGAAAGAGAAAGTAACCATCATCGAGCTCCTTGAGAGCGAGAGCAACCGCCAGCGGCGCACGGCCAAGGCCAACCGTGTGGATGTGAAGGCCAAGAACAGCAAGGGGGAGATCTTCCTCATCGAGATTCAGCAGGCGTCGGAGACAGACTACCTGGAGCGTATCGTGTTCAGCACGGCCAAGACGATCACCGAGCATATCGACACGGGCATCGACTATTCCCAGATCAAGAAGGTGTACTCGGTGAACATCGTCTATTTCAACTTGGGCGAGGGGAGCGACTACCTATACCACGGTCAGAGCGTCCTTCGGGGTGTGAACACGGGCGACACGCTGCGGATGAGCGGGAAGGCCAGCGAAGGCTTGAGGATGGTGAACCCGAAGAATGTGTTCCCGGAGTACTACATCCTCCGCGTGAAGAAGTTCGACGACGAGAATCCCGACACGGCGTTGGGCGAGTGGATGCGCTATTTCAAGTGGGGCTACATCGACCCCGAGACGAAGGTTCCGGGCTTGAAGGAAGCCATGGAGCGGCTCAACGTGCTCAACCTAAGCAAAGAAGACAGGAAACGCTACGACTACGACCTGTACGACAGCCATTATGAGGAGGACATCGTGGATACCGCCCGTTTCGAGGGACGGGAAGAAGGACTCGCACAAGGTCGTGAGGAAGGTCTCGCACAAGGTCGGCTGTTGGAAAAGGAAGCCATGGCAAAAAGGCTAGAGGAAGCAGGGATTGCCCCCGAAGTCATCAGTGCGGTCACTGGACTTTGACAAAATGATCGCCACCACTAAACTCACAGAGCATTTTGATGGCGGTTGTTTCTTTTGGCGAGCGTTCAAAGCGGTTTTTCTTGTTGTTTGACAAATAACGTTTTTTCTTATCTTTGCCCCAAATTCCAAATGGATCAACAATGAAAAAACTATTCCTATTCCTCCTCCTCGCCCTGGCGTTCAACGCTGGCGCTCAGGAAAAGAAATTCTTCACTCCCGCTGACGCTTCCTATAACAATAGAAGCCTCTATGCCCAACGTCCCAACCAATTGAAATGGGTAGGTGACTCCGACATCTTGATGAAGGTCAAGGACAAAGAGATCATCACCATGCTCCCAGGCAAGAAAAACGAAGGGGTGTTCCTGACACTGGACGAACTCAATGGATATGCCCGTGAAGCCGGCATCGACAGCCTGCGCCGTATCCCACAGCTGACTTGGCTCAATGACCGTCAATGCTATTTCTATTCCATGGGTAAGGACGGCACTGCACTGAACCGTTTCGATATCAAGTCAAAAAAAATGGAGCGGATGACCACAGTGCCGAAAGATGCCGAGAATCAATCCATCTGCGATGCTACTATGCGTGTTGCCTACACCATAAAAAACAACCTCTTTGTGGCTGACGGAAGCAAACAGGTCCAGATCACCGACAACCCCGAAGGCGTGGTGGCAGGACAGAGTGTGCACCGTAACGAGTTTGCTATCAAAGGCGGCATCTTCTGGTCGCCCGACGGCTCGCAGCTGGCCTACTACTCCATGGATGAGCGCATGGTCACTGACTATCCGTTGGTCGATATCGACGAACGCATCGCCACCGCCAAGCCAATCAAATACCCCATGGCCGGCATGACCAGCCATCAGGTGACACTCCATATTTATAATATGGCAACGAGAAAGGAAATCGTCGTGAAGACGGGTGAACCCGTAGAGCAATATCTCACGGCCATCACTTGGAACCCCGACAACAAACGTATCTATATCGGTGTGCTGAACCGCGAGCAGAATCATCTGAAATTCAATGAATATAATGCCATCACGGGAGATTTCATCCAAACCATCTTTGAGGATCGTGATGAGCAATATGTGGAACCCCAAGGCCCCGCCTACTTCTTGCCCAACAATCCCGACCAGTTCATCTGGAAAGCACAGCGCGACGGCTACTACCATCTCTATCTTTACACCATAAGCAAACATCAGGTGAAACAGCTTACCAAGGGCGAGTTCGTGATCACCGACTTCAATGGCTTCTCCAAGGATGGCACCAAGATCTATTATCGCTCCACCGAGGTGAGCCCGCTGGAACGTCACTGCTATATGATGGACATCAAGAGCGGCAAGGTCACCAAACTCACCCAAGAGCATGGCACCCACGATGTGATGCCTTCCAAGAGCGGCCGTTACTTCCTCGACTATTATACCAGTACCGATGTGCCTTACAATGTGGACTTGCAAGATGCCAAAGGCAAGATGGTTTCCCGTCTGCATGAAGCTGAGAATCCACTGAAAGACTATAACATCGGTGAGACCACTCTTGGCACATTGAAATCCGAGGATGGACAAACCCTTTATACCCGTCTCATCAAGCCTTATAACTTCGATTCTTCGAAGAAATATCCCGTCATTGTCTATGTGTATGGCGGTCCTCATGCCCAACTAATCACCGATGAGTGGACGGCTGGCGCAGGCATCTATCTGAACTATTTGGCTCAAGAAGGCTTCTTGGTGTTTACCCTCGACAACCGTGGCTCCGCCGATCGTGGCGAGGCCTTTGAACAATGCATCCATCGTCAGTGCGGTCAGTTGGAGATGCGCGACCAGATGGTGGGCATCGAATGGCTCAAGACCCTGCCATACGTTGATGCCGAACGTATCGGCAGCGATGGCTGGAGTTATGGCGGCTTCATGTCAACCTCACTGAAGATCAACCATCCCGAGGTGTTCAAGGTGAGTGTGGCAGGCGGTCCTGTGTTGGATTGGAAGTATTACGAGATCATGTATGGCGAGCGTTACATGGACATGCCGCAGGAAAACCCTGAGGGTTATGAGCTTACCAGCCTTGAGAACAAGACTGACAAGCTTGAAGGGAAACTCTTGATGATTCATTGCACTACCGACCCCGTGGTGATGTGGCAGAGCAGTCTGGTCTTTGTGGAGAATTGCATTCACAACGGCAAGCAGCTTGATTACTTCGTGTATCCCGGCCATGACCACAACGTCTATGGCATGGATCGGGCACATCTGATCACCAAGATCACCCAGTATTTCAAGGATAACCTATAAACTGAAAAGGGCGGCCGATCGGCCGCCCTTTTCTTCTTTAATGTTTTTTTTTAATTTGCAGGAATCGCATAGGAATATCGGATATAGATATCGGTGACCATACTCTCTGCGCCTGAGGCATTGTGAAGTATGGGCTGATTGGGTTCTGCGTTGCGTATGTCAATGGTATTAAAACCGAAGCTGATGCTGTTTCCGTAACAATTAAAACCTACGCCTGCACCTGTGTAGAAACCTTTTGCGGACACTACTCGACCTGGATTGCCAATATAGGCCTGGTTGGTGGGGATGGCATATCCCACACGTGCCTCTGCAAAGAGTTTTGTGCTCCATCCGGGGGTGCTGAGCCTGATATTGGCGTAGATGGGAATTGTGTTCAGAAAGGCAGAATTTTCATAATGGCCCAACATGTTTCTCGTGCCATAGTATTCAGCACCCATTCCGAGGCTGAGCAGGCGTCCGGCCTGAACTTCACTCATGCAGCCGACGCTATAGTGGTGGGGATATTCATGCCAAAAGATGCCAATTGGGTCGGAGACGCCAAGTTCACCAATAAGGTGGATCCGGAGCTCTCCGATGTCATCGTGGAAACGAGCGAGAGTATGGGGTTTCGGTCGGGGTTTGGTGGTCGTGGTGGTGTACTTATGTGTTGACTTGTGACGGTGTACTGTTCGGCTTCGTTGTGCATCGGCTGTAACGGCCAGTGCAAAGATTATAGCTAAGAATAAGATGGCCTTTTTCATAGTATGTAGTTTTTAGTATTCTGAAATAGGAAGACGAAATCTTCTGCGGAAAAGATCCGTAGAGCAAAAAAATACAAGAATCATACCAAAGAGTTTCCCGTATCTCTTAGGGGGAGAGGCTTTATTTGACAGCCTGCAACCTTGTTTTGAGACTGTTCTTGATGCTGTTGGAGGAGAAAGTGGCTCCGCTGACGGCATCCACTTCTTTATTCAGGGCCTCTTCTACGGTGAGGCCGTTCCATGACTCCAAGAAGCCGGCATTGATGACCTTCTTGAGGAAGCCGGGTGTCTCGTCGTTGTCGAGCACTCTAACTTCAATGATCTTGCCTTTTGTGTCCAGGGCGATCTGTAGAGGCGTGGGTCCGTTGAAGCCTTTGATGTCATCTGAAAAAGGTGAGGAGAGCAACACTGTGCCGATCACTTTGCCTTTGTTGTCCTTCACGGCGTATGTTGCCGTTTCGGTCAGTTCGACGTAAGCAGCCTTGGGGAAGGCAGTCTGGAGCTCGGTCAAAGTCTCGACGGGAAGGTCTTTTTCTGTGGGCGTGTAGTTGGAACACTGGGCAAACAACAAGGGAGCCGATAGGATCAATGATGCTAATAGGGTGTGGATGAAGTGTTTACGCATTTTTTTAATCTTTTTATGTTTCCATACAAAGATACTCTTTTTTTATTTTTTATCTTTGTGCATTCAAAAAAATCAATAACATGTTAATTATCGGTATCGCAGGCGGATCAGGTTCAGGCAAGACCACCGTCGTCAAAGAGCTTGTCAAGCAATTGCCCAACAATTCGGTTTCGGTTATCTCGCAGGATGCCTACTACTACGACAATGGTCATCTTTCTCCAGAGGAAAAGCTGCACATCAACTTCGACCATCCCGATGCCATCGAGTGGGACTTGATGATCGACCATTTGGATCGTTTGAAGAGAGGTGAGACCATCCCGATGCCTATCTACACCTATGTCACCTGTGCTCGTTCAGAGGAAGTGGTCCATGTAGAGCCTACCGAGGTGATCATTGTGGAAGGCATCTTGGTGCTGAACAGCGAAGAGTTGCGCAAACGCATGGATATCAAGGTGTTTGTCGATACCGACAGTGACGAGCGTTTGATGCGTATCATCCATCGCGACATTGCTGAGCGTGGCCGTACTTGGGAGGCGGTGCTGCGCCATTACCAGACCTTTGTGAAGCCCATGCACCAGCAGTTCATTGAACCCACCAAGCGTTATGCCGACATCATCTTGCCGCAGGGCTCGAGCCCCGTGGTAGTCGATATCCTCGCTTCGAGGATCAAGATGAGTTTATAAATCCAGTTATTGTTTTACCAATCGTCCGGCTTTCTTGAAACTTCCATCAATGCCTTCAACGAAATAGGTTCCCGAAGCCCATTCAGAAACATCAACACGGACCTTAGAAGCTCCTTTAGTCGGAATCGACCTGACGAGTTGCCCCATTGCATTGTAAATATTGATAGTCTCCATATCATCAGTGTTAATCGTGATGATAGATGAGGCAGGCACGGGATAAATCTTCAAGGAATCCGTTTGTCCTTGGTTTTCGGCAATTCCTGTCGGGTCAAAATGGTCTTGGCCGTCGGTGAGCCAATCTAGACTGAAGTTGTAAAACACCGTCGAATAACCCGATGCGCCCGCGTAGGCTTCCTCAACGTAAAGGCCGATGGTGCCGTCGGGGAGGATGCACAGTGAAGAGTAAGCCGAACTGTATGGCACGATGCATTTGCGGATGGACCAAGACTCTCCTTCGTCGTAACTTATATAGACCGACACATTGGCCCGAGAGCTGCCATAAGGCACGGAATGAAGCAGGCGGTTGCGGTCATCGCCGTGGTTGACGGAGGTGTATCGGATCATATCGCCGTTGCAAGCTGGTGCCGTGATGTCGTACCAGGTGTAAGTAGTGGGTTGCCAGGTCTCTCCGCCGTCCTCTGAGATGTTGTACCAGCGGTTGCCTCCGTGGCGGATGCTCATCAAGATACGGCCATCAGCCAGTTCGGTGACCTTGGCTTCGTCGCCTGCAGTGGAAGCGCGTCCCGATACATGCCAGGTCTCGCCGTTGTCGTCCGAATAAACGGCATAGTTGTTTAGCGACTGGGCTGAGCCTTCGCGGATGGCGGCCACGAACATGATGCGACCCGTGGAGGTTCGCAGGCCATTGCCTGAGCCAAAGAAGGATGCGCGCCAAGTCTGATGTTCGGGGACGATGCAATTGGCGCCGAAGATATAGTCGGTGATATCTTTTGGTTCAGACCAAGTCAGGCCATTGTCATAGCTCTTTGAGATATAGGAACGAATGGGGTTGGTGGGTGTGGAATACCACAATCCCGGGCCACCCACGAAGCCTGCAATAAGGCCGTTGTCGTCGTTGCTCCAGGCCACGGCACAGTCGCCATAGCCGTGGTTGACACCAGTGCCCAAAGCGATCGTGTAGGGTTCGCTCCAAGTGTGGCCGCCGTCTGTGCTACGATTACATACAATATCGATGTCCTCGGGCAGGTCGCCTTCGTTATATTTGCGCTTGTCGGTGATCGCCACGATGCTTCCGTCCTTGGCCGTGATGACAGCTGGGATGCGGTAGTTGGCGGAACTATAGTCGCCAGGCTGATAGATCAAGGTGCGGGCAAGAAGAATTTCGCGGCTTCCAGAAGGAGCAGGGTTGCTGAGCTCGTAGGTCTGGCTGGTCGTGCTGATGGATTTCAGCGAGGCATCGATGCAATGGCCTTCAACAGCGTTATCGGAGATGTGGGCTGTGATCCAGAGATAGTTTGTACCAGAAGCAAGGGTGCCTTCGAGACTGCAAACCAAATCTCCCAAAGCGGGATTGATGCTGCCAATCAGTGTGGCTGTCTGTGGGAAGCGAGGATCGAAGGCATTCACCGGACCCGTAGAATACACATCTATCATTTTAATGTCGCTGACATCGGTGGTACCTTCGAGGTTGAGGGTCATGGACTGGAGGTTTTCCGTGGCGTTGGTGCCGCCGTAGGACACTGCCGCTTTGAGGATGACTTCGTTGGCGTTGCTGCGTCCGGTTTTACGGGTGTCTTGGGAAAGCGTCACGTCAAGGATTTCGGCACCTCCAAAGTTGAAGTTTACCAATTCGCCGTTATGCCCGTGGCCGGAGAGGTCGGCAAGTTGGTTGCCTGTGATATGGTCGGTGCTGAAGTCGTAGGCAGCCAACAAGTTGGTTTGCATTTCGGCAGTGAGTTCAGAAAGGTTATCGTGATAATAGTCGGTCACGACCTCATCGTGACTTAATGCCTTGCCATAGAAACGGATGTTGCCAAAAGAGCCGTTGCAAAAGTTGCTGGGCTGACCTCCGCTGTTGCCTGCACCGATGAATACATCATGGGTGTTGGCAACGAACCAGTTGTTCAATGCAGCTGACCAGTCGTCGGGGGTGTTAAGGTCATGGGATATTCTGATGACGTTGTTGGTGCGGTCCACAATGAGGGCAAAGTGCATCCATTCTCCAGCCGGTATCGTCACTCCAGTATAAACGGAGAGTGCGTGTCCTGTAGTGGCAGTGGGGGTGTTGAGACCCAGTGACTGGCCGGAATTTCCAGTTCCGAAAAACTCATAACCTGTGCGTTCATTACCCGCAGCAGTGACCGTCATATCTCGTTTGCACACATAACGCGGATAGGAGGTGTAAGTCTCGTTCCTGACCCAGCCAGTCAGGGTGAAGCTTTGGTCGGCGGCGATGTTGAAATCGCTATGATGAGGAATCCGCATATACTGGTCGGTGCCGTTGAAGGTGATGAAGTGTGTGGGTTGTGCCATGGCCAATGTGCTGATGGCCACCATGACAAAGAGTAGGTGGAGTTTTTTCATGATCGTTGGATTAGGATGATGCAAACATAATAAAAAAACCGCTGCGAAACAAATCGTAGCGGTTTAAGTTGCCCAACCAGGGTTCGAACCTGGACTTTACTGATCCAGAGTCAGTCGTGTTGCCAATTACACCATTGGGCATCTGTATCGGCTGCAAAAATACGTTTTTTTTATTTCATGCAAGAAAAAAATCGAATTTTTTTGTTGCCCAACCAGGGTTCGAACCTTGAAAAAGGTAAAATTAGAAAAAAATCAATAAAAAACTAAAAAAATAGTTGCAAAATTAAAATATTATGTATATTTGCAGCGTTATAATCCTGCAATGAGAAAGATTTCGTACATATCAATCCTTGTTTTCACCTTGTCGCTGCTGGCATCCTGCGCGACGAACCGCCTCGTGGATTACGGTGTCACCAAGCTATCCCTTAGCAATCAGAATCTGAAACGCATTCCTTCTTATATAAAAAGGTGCAAAAACCTCGAAACCCTAAATCTCGAGGGGAACCACATCAAACACATCCCCGCATGGATCACCGAACTTGACAGCCTGAAAGAAATTAACCTGAACAAGAATCAAATGCGTTTGACAAAGGCTGACATCCGTCATCTCGCAAAGGTGGAACGCCTTCTGATGACCGACAACGGCATCGAGAAACTGCCCAGTAACATCGGCATTCTGCAATGCAAATGTCTTGTGCTGGCACGAAACAATATCAGCGCGCTGCCAGCCTCCTTCGGTGACTTGAAAAACATCAGAAACATCATCTTCTATGAGAACGACTTCTCGGAGATTCCACAACCCATCGCAAAACTCACTTCGCTTCGCGAAATCGACTTCTATAAAAACCATGTCAAGGAAATCCCCGATTTCATCGGTGGATTGGAGAATTTGGAACAGATCTTTATGGCATTCAACGAGATAGAATGCATCCCTGATACAATACGGAACCTGAAAAACTTGAAATACTTATATATCCACCACAACAAGTTGAAATTCCTGCCTGATTGGATCGTTGAAATGGATCGCTTGGAACGTTTTGGCGTGGGTTACAACCAACTCCTGGCACTGCCCGACCTCGCCAAGATGAAGTCGCTGAACGATTTCGACTGCGAACACAACCTGTTGGATGAATGTCCTTGGAGTTTGGTGGAGAAACCCGGCATGGAGATCCTCGTCATCCGTGACAACTATTTCAAATTGACCCTTGAAGAGGAACTTCGCCTAGATTCTTTGAATGTTATTTATTAAATGACTAATACTACATAAAAATGAAAGAGTTGACAAAAGCAGAGGAACAAGTGATGCAGGTGCTGTGGGGCATCGGTCAAGGTTTCGCCAACGAGATCATGGCGGCCTTTCCAGAACCGAAACCAGCTTATAACACGGTGTTGACTGTCATCAAGATCCTTGAGAACAAAGGCTTCGTGAAGCATGAGACCTTCTGCCGGGCCAACCGCTACAGTCCTGTGGTAAGCAAAGAGGAGTATTCGCAAAACTTCCTCGGCAGCGTGGTGGAACGGTATTTCAATAACTCTTACCTCGACCTGGTGTCGGCCTTTGCCAAGAAGGAGAACTTCAGTCTCGAGGAGCTGGAAACCTTAAAGAAAATGATTGACGATGCCATCGACGACGAAAAGAAGTAAGCCATGAACACAACTGAGTTTTTCACCCACAATCTCTTGCCTGTCGCCATCAGCTTGATGGTGCTTTGGCTGGCCTACCGTCTGCTGTTCACCAACAGCAACCGGTTCCAGTTCAACCGTTTTTATCTGCTCACGGCCATGCTGTTCTCGTTAGCCCTGCCTCTGTTTGGCCTGTTGATGGGTCAAAGTTCGCCTCACGTGGTGGCTCTAAAACGGAACTTGTTCAACGGCTTTTTGTTGAATGAGATCACCGTCTCTTACGGAGACACGACGGTAACGACCTTGCCCGAAATGGTGATCTCAGGACCAGCCCAGATGCATGTCACCGTTTGGCAAGTGTTGATTGCCATATATTTAATGGGTGTGGCGGTCATGAGCATGCTGTTTCTTTTCAAAATGGGTAAGTTGGTTGTCATGATTATCCACTCGCCCAAGCGTAAGATGGACGGCTACACCATGGTCTTCACGCACAAGGAGCATGGTCCCTATTCCTTCTTTCGGTACGCCTTCTTCACCGATGAGCAAGTCGATCCTACTATCGTCCGCCACGAGTTGAGCCATATTGCGCATCACCATTCGTGGGACATCCTGATGGTGGAACTGATGAAGATCTTCCAATGGTTCAACCCTTTCATTTACTTCTATAAAAGAGAACTCCAGAGCCTCCATGAGTACATCGCCGACGATGACGTGGTGGCTAACGGAGCCGACAAACGAAACTACATGATGCTGATCTTGCAGCAGTGCACGGCCGTCGATTTCAGCGACATGAGCAATAATTTCAGTTTAATCTTAACCAAAAAACGCATCAAAATGATTACAAAACATGAAAAGGCCAAGGGCTTCTGGTGGAAGCTGTTGGCAACGTTGCCCGTGTTGGCGTTATTACTGATTATCAATGCGAGAGCGACAGCGCAACAAGTGAAAAAAACGGATCAGACCGTTTATGAGATCGACATCAAAGAAATCACGAATGTCAAGATCAAAAACGTGGACAACGACAGCATTTACAATATCGTTGAGGTGATGCCTGAATTTCCCGGTGGGATGGAGAAGATGATGAACTATCTTTCCGGTAACATCAAGTATCCCGAAGAAGCTAAGGATAAAGGCATCAGCGGCAGGGTATTCCTCAGTTTTGTGATTGAGAAAGACGGTTCGGTCAACGAGGTCAAGGTAATGAGAAGCGTTGATCCGTTGCTTGACAACGAGGCGGTCCGTGTGGTGAAGGCCATGCCGAAGTGGAAACCGGGTATGCAAAAGGGCAAGGCGGTGAGAGTGAGCTATGTCCTTCCAATCAGTTTTAAGTTGGATGAAAGCGCAACGACCACCCAAAAAACTGATGCAGAGATTTACGATACCCCTGAAACCATGCCCGAGTATGTTGGCGGTATGGATGCCATGACAAGTATATGCAAGAGAATATCACTGTGCCTGAGAAATACATGAACATGGATACCAAAGCGACGTACCGAGTCATGGTGAAGTTTGTGGTCGAAGCCGATGGTTCAGTCACCGAGGTTGAAACGGTGAGGCCTGAACCCTCCAAGCAAGACCTCAACGACGAGGCGGTCCGCGTTGTCAAGGGTATGCCGAAATGGAAGCCCGGCACCATGGACGGCAAGCCGGTCAGAGTGAGATACATGCTGCCAGTGACCTATAAACTTGGTAAATGAAAAAAAGGGGTCGTGAGACCCCTTTTTTCATCATTGTGCTTTCGCCCAAGTGTCTTTCAACGCTACGGTGCGGTTGAAGACCAGGTGGCCTGGCGTCGTGTCCTTATCGACGGTGAAGTAACCGATGCGCTGGAACTGGAAATGATCCAAAGGCTTGGCGTCGGCCAGGAATTCCTCCACATAGCACGTTGGACGAACCTCCAGTGAGTCAGGGTTCATCATCTGCTTCATAGCCTCGAGGGCGCTCAGACCTTGGTCTTGCAAGCGGGCCAGCTCGTCGCGGGGGTTCTCTACCTTCCAAAGGCGGTCGTACATGCGGACCTCGGCCTGTAGGCAACGCTCACAGCTTACCCAATGGATGGTGCCTTTCACCTTGCGGTTGGCCCCAGGCAGACCGCTCTTGGTCTCGGGATCGTATTCGGCGTAAACTTCCACCACATTGCCGTCGGCGTCCTTCTTGCAGCCCGTGCATTTCACGATATAGGCATTCTTCAAGCGCACTTCGTTGCCGGGAGTCATGCGGAAGTATTTCTTCGGAGCTTCCTCCATGAAGTCTTCCTTCTCAATCCACAGCTCACGGCTGAAGGCAATCTTGTGGCTACCTGCCGTTTCGTCTTCAGGATTGTTGATGGCTTCCATTTCCTCAACCTGTCCTTCGGGATAGTTGGTGATGACCAGCTTCACGGGGTTGACCACAGCGGCCACACGGGTAGCGGTGGCGTTGAGGTCCTCGCGGATGGCGCTCTCCATCAGAGCGAAGTCGTTCAAAGCATCGTAGGTGGTGTAGCCGATCTTGTCGATGAACTTATGGATGCCGCTGGGGGTGTAGCCACGGCGACGGAAGCCGCAGATTGTGGGCATACGCGGGTCGTCCCATCCGCTCACGAGGCCTTCGTTTACCAATACCAATAGGTTGCGCTTGCTCAATAGAATATAGTTGAGGTTGAGCTTGTTGAACTCAGTCTGACGTGGACGGTTGTCATCCATGTTGTCGCCCTCGCCGCGGATTTCCTTGAGCCAGTCGATAAATAGGTCATAAAGGGGACGGTGTACCACAAACTCCAAGGTGCATAACGAGTGGGTGACGCCCTCGAAGTAGTCGCTTTGTCCGTGGGCGAAGTCGTACATCGGGTAGGCGTGCCATTTCGTTCCTGTGCGGTGGTGCGGGGTATCGACGACGCGGTAGATGATCGGATCGCGGAAGTGCATGTTCGGGTTGGCCATGTCGATCTTGGCACGAAGCACCATCTTGCCCTCGCCGATCTCACCGTTGTTCATCTTGTAGAACAAATCCAACGACTCCTCTATGGGACGGTTGCGATAAGGACTTTCGACACCAGGTTGTGTAGGCGTACCTTTCTGAGAGGCAATCTCCTCAGAGCTCTGTTCATCGATGTAGGCTTTCCCTCTCTTAATCAATTCTATGGCAAAATCCCAGAGTTGCTGGAAGTAATCGGAGGCGTAATACTCGTTACCCCACTGGTAGCCAAGCCACTGAATGTCCTCTTTGATGGCATCGACATATTCCATGTTCTCCTTGGTGGGGTTGGTGTCGTCGAAGCGCAGGTTGCACACGCCGCCATGTTGCGCGGCGATGCCGAAGTCGAGGCAGATGGCCTTGGCGTGGCCGATGTGGAGGTAACCGTTCGGCTCTGGGGGAAAGCGCGTCTGCACACGTCCGCCGTTCTTGCCGTTGGCGAGGTCTTCTTCCACTTTCGCTTCAATGAAATTGAGCGATTTCTTTTCTTCTTTTACTTCTTCTGGGTTTGTCATAATTCTTACTTCTAACTTCTGTCTTCTTTAATAAGCCTTATATTTATCACCTGTTTTTTCGATCAGGATCTCGTAATACTCATCGCTGTATTTGGGATGCTCGCTTTTGATGGGCGTGTATTTCTGTCCGGGAGTGGGCTTTTGAGCGGTGTTGAGGTTGCCATCCATGTATTTCATGAATAGATCTTGATAGAACCTTTTCCAGTTGTAGCACAGTTCGTCGGCTTGGATGTTCGAGAACTTGGTCAAAACCTTAATGGCCTCTCTTTGGTCGGTGATCTGTTTCACTTCCTGATCGATGGCAGGCACCAGTTTCTCAATGTAGTTCTTCTCGTACTCGTGCTGGCGTTTCTCGATTTCGGGATGGATGTAGTCGTATTTGGTGTATGCCCAGTTGCTCATCTGGTTGAAGATCCAGAAAGCGGCCGACTCCGACCATTCCGACATGGATCCATTGCCTTCCCTAAAGCCGTCTGGCACTACGTTGAGACAAGTGTACATGGGGCAATAGACGGTGTTGGCAGCGTCATCCACGCCGAACCAGATGATACCGCCGTAAGGGGCTGGGATGTAGCCACGGCATTGGGCCACGAAAGAGAAACCGGTCTGTTGGGTAGCGGTAGTGCGTTCGTGCACGTAGGTCACGCCGTTGACTTCCCAATCCATTGGACGCCAGCGGTAGGGGCAGTGGAAGGGACCAGCGCCGACATCTTGCGACATGTCGAGTTCGGTGTTCTCAAGATGGTCGCGCATAAAGTCCATCATGTCCTGCAAGCTGACTTTTTTATTGGGTTGAACCCATAGCGGCATACGGTTGGTGGGGAAGTTCTCGGGTGTCTGGCACATGTCTTTGGTGTAAGGCTGAGCACGCTTGATGTCGCGGCCGGTGGCATAGCCCCAATATTGGTTCATGCCGTTGATGACCTTGTTGAACATGGCCCATACGCGGAGGTCGCAGAAACGGGCACCATCGAAAGTGACGGGGTTGTAAACGTCGGAGAAAGAGAATTTCTCGTCTGGACCTTTGTATAACTTGGCATCTTTGGCGAAGCTGATGACGTCGTCGGCATACACACAATCAATGCTCTTGTCGGTCAAGAGCTTGTCGATGTTTTTATAGGTGATGCTGGTCTTGTTTTGCTTAGCCAATGGGAAGGTAGTGATGCGGGCTTGGTTGGCGTGGCCTGAGACATAGCCGTCGGGGATGCGGCGAGCTACCCACACGGCACCTTTGTTCTGAGGGCCTTTGCCGATCATCTCAAGGATCCAACATTCTTCGGTGTCGGCGATGGAGAAGGATTCGCCCTCGCTGACATAGCCGTAGTTATAGACGAGGTCGGCCATCCATTTGATGGCTTCACGGGCAGTCTTGGAACGCTGCAGTGCGATGTAGATCAGGCTGCCATAGTCGATGATGCCTTGGCCGTTATAAAGTGACTCGATGCCGCCGTAGGTGGTCTCGCCAATGGCTACCTGCCATTCGTTCATGTTGCCCACGACGTTGTAGGTGTGTGCAACCTCGGGGATGGTGCCGAGATAGGCGCCGCCATCCCAGTCGAAGACCTGGCGCAAAGCCCCCTCGGGATAACTCATGGCGGGATAGTGGTAGAGCTCTCCGTACAAGACGTGTGAGTCGGCGGCGTATGAGATCATGCAAGATCCGTCAGCAGAAGCGCCTTTAGTGACTAAGAAGTTAGTGCAGGCTTGGGATTTTCCAAATGCGAAAACCAGAGCCAATGCCATTAAAGCCGATAGGATTCGTTTCATATCAATCGTGTTAAAGTTTGTATTCCAATGAACATTACTTGGAACCACAAAGATAATAATAATTGTCTTTGTGGCATCCAACAAAATTCAAAACCTCATGATAGATGTTGTGAGAAATAGTCTTTTACCTGCTCTCGGTCTTTCTCTAACTGGGCTTTCAACGCTGTCAGGCTTTCAAACTTCACCTCATCCCTGATGCGGTCAAGAAACCATACTTTTAGGGTCTTTCCGTAGAGGTCGCCGTCGAAGTCGAAAATGTTGACTTCGATGATGAAATCCCCGTCGGCACGGTCGCCTATGGTAGGTCTTAAGCCAGTGTTGGCCATGGCCTGATAGGTCTTGCCCTCGATGACAGTCCTGCAGGCATATACTCCTGGGTTGTTGATCATCATGTATTCTTTGGGGATGTCAAGGTTGGCGGTGGGGAATCCGATGGTGCGACCAATCTCATTGCCGCGAATCACGGTTCCTTGCACGGAATAGGGATAACCCAGCAACTGGTTGGCCAAAAGCACGTTGCCGACCCATAATGCGTTGCGGATCTTGGTGGAGCTGACAGCCACCTCGTTGACGTCTTGTGCCTCCACTTGAATGGTCTTGAAGCCGTATCTTGCCCCCAGCTCGTTCAGCATTTCAAAATCGCCCATCCGGTTTTTCCCAAAATGATGGTCGTAGCCCACCACGATGACGGCGGGATGGATGCGGTCGATGATGTATTGTTTGATGAATTGTTCCGATGGCGTACTGGCAAACTCTTTCGTGAAAGGGATGATGATCACGTTGTCGATGCCGAACTCCTCGAATTTGCCCAGCTTATCTTCTTGCGAACAGATGAATCGCAGGGTGTCAGTCCCGATGTCAAGTACTTGACGGGGATGGGGATGGAAAGTGACCACGACAGTCTCGCCTCCTATCTCCTTGGCCAGACGACGCATCTCCTTGAAGATGGCCTGATGGCCGAGATGCACTCCGTCGAAGGTGCCAATGGTGACAACGGCATTCTTGATGTCGCGGGCTTGTATGAGGGTTTTTATGACTTTCATAAGATGTTCTTGATGAGGTATTGCGCAATCTGTACCGCGTTGGTGGCGGCGCCTTTGCGGATGTTGTCGCTGACAACCCAGAAGTTCAAACCGTTCGCTATGCTGAAATCGCGGCGGAGCCTGCCTACGAAGACCTCGTCATTATCGTATGCGTTGATGGCCATCGGATACACGTTGTTGGCGGGATCGTCTTGCACCACGATGCCAGGATAGTTTTCCAACAGCCGTCTCACCTCATCGAGTTCGAAGGGCTTGTTGAACTCGACGTTGACGGCTTCGGAATGGCCTCCTGTGACGGGCACGCGGCATACGGTGGCGGTGATGGCGATCTGGGGAGCCCTGAGGATCTTACGGGTCTCGTTCACGAGTTTCTCTTCCTCGGTGGTGTAGCCGTTGGGGCAGAAGTCGCCGCCATGGGGCAGGACGTTCCTATAGATTTGATGAGGATATGCGTTGGGTGTTGTGGGGATACATGGCATGTGTCCCTCTTCGCGGTCAAGCTGATTGATGCCCTTCAAGCCGCTTCCACTCACGCTTTGGTAGGTGGCTATCACCAATCGCTTGATGTCAAAGGCTTTGTGCAACGGCGCCAAGGCCAGCACCATCTCGATCGTGGAGCAGTTGGGGTTCGCGATGATGTGGGTGTCCTTGGTGATCGTGTCGGCGTTGATCTCGGGCACCACCAATGGGATCTCTGGAAACATGCGCCAGGCAGAGCTGTTGTCAACCACGTATGTGCCTTGGGCGGCAAACTGGGGAGCATATTGCTTGGATGCGGATGCGCCAGCGGAGAAGATGGCGATGTCGGGACGTGAAGCAATGGCTTCTTCGACGCTGACAACACGGTGGTTTTGGCCCCTGAAGACGATTTCCTTGCCGACTGACCTCTCTGAGGCGGCGACAATCAGTTTATCCATCTTAACATTCTGTTCGTCAAGAACTTGTAACATCTTGGAGCCTACCAGTCCAGTGGCCCCCACCACGGCGATTCTCATTTTTATTTGATTTTTATTCAACTTTTGTATAAAAACAAATTCTTCTTAGTATTTTTGCGGCAAACAAAGCAATGGGCAAAAATACTGAAAATATGAGAATGACAGTGCTCCTTTTTTTATTTCTCTCTTTTGGAGTTACCGCTCAGGTTGTTGACGACTTCTCTGACGGAGACTTCAACAGGGATCCTGAATGGGTGGGAACAGACTCATGTTTCACCGTCAACAATGCATTGCAGCTTCAATCGGCGGCGACTACTGCCGGAGAGGCATGGCTTTCTGTGCGCTATGACATACCCGCTTCAGGCTTTGGAAGCGAAGGAGAAACGGAATGGCGGTTTTGGATCCGGGAGGCTTTCAGTCCTTCTGGCAACAATTATGCTGAGGTTTGGCTGGTGGCCGATACCGCCGATCTTCGTCATGCCACATACGGCTATTTCATGCGTTTTGGCGCAGCAGGCAGCCAAGATGCCATCGAGTTATTTAGGAAGGATCCAGAAGGGGATCATCTGATCTGTGCGGGTGCGCCGGCGGCCATTGCCACTTCCTTCAAAGTAGCGGTGAAAGTGAACCGTGATCGAGAGGGGCATTGGACGTTGCGGACGGATTACGAGAATATGGGTAATTACATGGTCGAGGCGGAGGGTATTGATAGCACCAGCCTTTGTGGAGGCTATTTCGGTTTTCACCTTTTTTTCACCTCTAGTAATGCGCGCAAGTTCTATTTCGATGATATTTATATCGGGCCGACCGTCTATGACATGTTGCCGCCCGAGTTGGTGAGATTGGAGGTGAGGGATGCAAGCCATCTGTTGTTGTGTTTTGACGAGCCGCTTTCTATGTCGGCGTTGGACGCGACGCGATACGAAGTGGAGCCTGGGACGCTCGTGCCGGATACGGTGTGTTTTGCATCCCGACCCTCCGAGGTGTTGCTGGCTTTTCATCCGCCGCTTCCTATCAATGTGAACTGCCGTCTTACGGTGAGGGGAATCTGCGATTTGTCGGAGAATGTCATGGATGATATGACGTGTGATTTTGCAGTATATGTCCCCATGGAGAACGATGTGGTGATCAATGAGATCATGGCCGATCCTTCTCCTCCCGTAGGGCTGCCCGAATGGGAATATGTGGAGCTGTTCAACACGACAGCACTTCCCATCGACTTGACGGGCTGGCGTTTGGAGGTCGGTACCACGGAGAGGGTGTTTCCTGCAGTGGGCATCGACCCACAGGGTTTCTTGATCCTGTGCAAGGCGGATGCGGCATCGGCGCTGTCGTCTTTCGGCCCGACATGCGGCTTTTCCAGCTTCTCCATCGCCAATGCCGGCACCGCCTTGCATCTCCTGTCGCCCGACGGGACCGTGGTGTCGGAGGTCTCTTTTAACGACACATGGTACCACGATGCGGAGAAAAAGGAAGGAGGGTGGTCCTTGGAACAGATTGATCCTTATAACCCTTGCGCCGGCACCTACAACTGGACGGCTTCCACCGATCCCTCGGGAGGGACCCCGGGGAGGGAAAACGCTGTCAACGCACCAAATGCATTTCAGCCGTCTTTGGATCGGGTGAGCATGTTGGGTGATGCCATTGTGCTGCTTTGGTTTGACCAGCAGATGAACAGATCGAGTCTTGGCGACCCTTCCCATTATCAGGTGATGGAGACGGGATCACATCCCATTGAGGTGATCTGCAACCCTTTGAATGCGACGTCGGTGGAGTTGCTCTTTGAGACTCCCTTTCAGGAAGGTGCTCTCTACACCTTGGCGGTGCGCGAGGTGGAGAACTGTAGCGGCCATCCCATCGGAGCGGATGCGGAGATCTCCTTTGGGATCCCATTTGCCATTGGTGCCTCGGAGGTGCTTATCAACGAGATCCTCTTTGATCCCATTGAGCCAGGAGTGGATTATGTGGAGCTGTATAATGTTTCGGAAAAGACTTTTGACTTGTCAGAACTGAAGCTGGGAGTGATCAAGGAGTCCTTCCCGAATCCCGCCGACACGGTATTGAAAGAAATCTCGTCCGACCCTACGCTGTTTCTACCTCATACCTATATGTTATTGTCAACTGATGGATTGCTGGTGACGCAACAATATGGATGTGATCTCGGAGCTCATGTGGATATGAAGTCTTTCCCTTCGTATCCGAATGCTGGCGCTACAGTGGTCTTGATGAGCCGTCAGGGAGTGGTGGTGGATCAGATGGCTTATTCGGAGTCGATGCACTATCCATTGTTGAAGGAGACCAAAGGAGTGTCGCTTGAAAGGGTGTCGTGGGAAGTGTCATCGTCCCAACCTGACAACTGGCATTCTGCTGCCGAGTCGGTGCATTTCGGGACGCCGGGCTATGAAAACTCGATGGCTGTTGTGGCACAAGAATCTGAAATAAAGGAAGGAGGTGTGGTAAGGATCTTGCCGGAGGTGTTCTCGCCTGACGGAGACGGCATAGATGACCATTGTCAGGTCATCTATGCCTATGAAGAGGCGGGCTGTACGATGAATGTCTATGTCTTCAATGTTGATGGACAGATGGTTCGTCATCTAGTCAGAGGCGAATTGGTAGCGAAAGAGGGAGAGTTTGTCTGGAATGGTCTGGACAACCGTGGCAACCGAGTGTCACTGGGTATCTATGTCCTGGTCACAGAGGTGTTCGATATGCATGGCAATGTCCGTCGGTATCGTAACGCGGTGTCGGTGGCGTCACGCTGAATCACATGTCGAGGTTGGTCTGGGCGAACAACACGTTGGTATCGGGGTTGAAAGCCATCAAGTTGCCCATGTCGGTTTGCTCGGTGCAAAAGACCCCATTGTCCAAGGCGATGAAGTCGTAGCCTTTTTGGTGATGGATGACGTGGTCGATGAAGCTGTAATCGACAGGGATGTGTCCATGGATGATGCGGCGTCCATTGGTTTTGTTGAAATCGACCTTGAAGTTCCTGACCCAAATCATGCTACGAAGGTCTTCAAATGGATTGTCGATGTTGAAGTTCATCCCCGCGTGGACGAGAATATAATCCTCAAGCTCGTGGTAGTATTCGAGCCCTTGCATCCATTCGATGTATTGTTGGGGTATCTCACGGGGATGCTTGACACCAAAGCTCTTGAGGGTCGCAGAAGCGCCCACTTTTTCCCATGAACGTTGTATCTCGGGCTTGAAGAGATGCCATTTCTGGTCGGCTTCCCAGGCCTTGATGCAGTAGTCTTCGTGGTTGCCTTTGAGGCAGTGGAGTCGGTATCCCTTTTCTTGAAGGTCCATGAGGTAATCGATCACCTCCTTGCTTCTCGGTCCACGGTCGATAAAGTCGCCAAGGAAAAACAATTCGTCTTCCTTGGTGATTTTCAGGAAGCTTTCCACCAACGACTTGAGTGTCTTGGCGCAACCGTGAATATCAGGAATGATCCACCTTGCCATTTTAATTTAGAATTTAGAATTATTTCTTCCCTTGGTTGGCGACGGCGGCCATAAGGGCAGCGACTTTCTCAGGATCGCCGAGGAAGAAGTCTTTTTGAAGCTTCATCTGATCGTCGAACTCGAATATGTACGGGATTCCGGTGGGGATGTTGAAGGCGATGATCTCGTCGTTCGACATGCCTTTGAGCACTTTCACGACACCGCGAAGGCTGTTGCCGTGGGCCACCACCATCACTTGGTCATGGTCTTCGAAGGCCTTCATGATGTGGTCTTGGTAGTAGGGCATGACGCGCTCGATGGTGTCGCACAACGCTTCGGTCAGCGGGATCTGTTCGTCGGTGAGTTCGGCGTAGCGAGGATCCATGCGAGGGCTCTTGGGGTCGTTCATCTCCAACGCCGGAGGGCGTACGTCGAAAGCACGGCGCCAAAGTCGAACCTGTTCGTCACCGTATTTCTCTGCCGTCATCTTCTTGTCCAAGCCCTGTAACTGGCCATACGACTTCTCGTTCAGCCTCCAGGTCTTATAGACGGGCAACCAGTCCATGTCCATTTCATCAAGTACATAGTTCAAGGTCTTGATGGCGCGTTTCAGGTAGGAGGTGAAGCAGATCTCAGGTTTGTAGCCGTTTTCTTTCAAAACTTCACCAGCTTCAATGGCTTCTTGGATGCCTTTTTCAGATAGATCGACATTGGTCCAACCCGTGAACAGGTTGAGTTTATTCCACTGGCTTTCGCCGTGACGGATCAGAATCAGTTTCTTCATGATAAATTGTGTTTGTTGTCTTATTGGCTCCAAAATTAACACTTTATTCGCAAAATGGAATGGAAATTGTAATTACCGGGCCGATTTTTATCAAAAATTATGTAGAATCTTGTAATTTCAAATAAAATTATTATTTTTGTACCCTAAACCTTTAAAAATTATTATTATGAAGAAACTATCAATCTTTCTTGGCAGTCTGCTTATCGCCGTTGCCATTTTAGCAGTGAGTTGTGGTAAGGATAAAGAGACCACGATTCAGAAATTCATCAACATTGTTGACGCTGTTTTGGTTAGCGACGACATGCCAACTGCCACTGCGGACTATGATATTGATGTCCAGATGGGTGGCAATGTCATCCCTGGAGGTTCCGCCTACGTCAGAGTGAGCTCTCCTATTCAAGCACAGAAGATTTATGTTGCCGTCAATAATCAAGTGGGTTATTATGAGGTTCCTGCCGATAACAACAACAGGGATTTCTCGTATAACTTTGTGATGATTGTTGACCAAGGCATTGACCTTGGAGAAGACGGAATCTTCACCATCCAAGTCGCTATCCTTGACATAGACGGCAACGTCTCAAATATATGGGAGAACAATATTGGTTTGATCACTGTGGGTACGGGTGAACTTCAGATCAGTATGACCTTCGACCAGCACAAGGACATCGACCTCCATGTGATTGAGCCTGAGATTGAGAATGACACCTTGACTTACGGTGATCGCCATATTTATTATGGTCATAGAACCAGCCGTAATGGTGGTAAGCTTGATTTGGATTCCAATGCCGGTTGCAGCACTTCTGAAGTTTGGGCTGAAAATGTTACTTACGGTGAAGACGCTTTTGTGAGACCCGGTCTCTACAAGGTGTATGCTGTGATCTGGAGCAACTGCGATACGGCTGAAGAACCCACCAACATCACCCTTTCGGTGTTCTACGGTGGTCAGCTGATTGCCACGGAGAATGGTGTCGCCAATCCGTTTGTGGCCACCTTCCCGGGAGGTTCTCCCAGCACTGGATCAAGCTTGAGCATGGATCCTACGCTGACCTTCGTCATCCCGGACCACGGACAGAGAAGCGTCAAGGATTTCGAGCCGACTCCTCTTACCGAGAGCGATCTTGAAAAAATGGAAATGGAAACTGAGTTCTGATCAGCGTTCTATTGACGGAAATGAAATAGGGTGGCCTGCAGGCCACCCTATTTCATTATATTCAAGAACATATTATTAAATGTTCTTCAACCATTTCCATTGGAAGAGGATCATATAAAATACCCCGATGGTGATGGCCGCGTCGGCGATGTTGAAGATGGGACGGAAAAAGATAAAGTGTCCGTCTTCTCCAAAAAAGAAGTTGGGCAGCCAACTATTGTTCTCTCGTGCAATGTCGATGAGCGGGAAATAGAGCATATCGACGACTTTCCCGTGCAGCCATCCTGCATAACCTCCGCCGTCAGGGAATAATGTGGCGACCTGTGAGTAGGTGCTCTCGCTGAAGAGTGGACCGTAAAAGATGCTGTCGAGGATGTTGCCCATGGCACCTGCCACGATGAGCGAGATGCCGAACATCACGCCGAAGCGAGTGTTCTTTTTGGAGAGCCTGAAGAGCACGATGAACAACACCACTACGGCAATGATCCTAAAGATGCTCAAGATGGCTTTCATAGTGCCACCACCCCCCATCCAGCCGAATGCCATGCCGGGGTTTTCGATAAAGAGCAACTTGAACCAATTGCCTAATATGGGGATCTCCTGACCTACAGTCATGTGCAACTTGACCCAGATCTTGAAGAACTGGTCAAGAAACAGGACGATGAGGATGATCAAAAATGAGGCGGTGAGGCCTTTGCGTTTTCCTTGGGTCACTTTTTCTTTTCCTTCATTTTAGCGTCCAGACAAATTGTCGTAGTGGGAACGCAGCGGAGCCGTTCCTTCGGGATCAACTTGCCAGTGGCGCGGCAAACGCCGTAGGTCTTGTTCTCGATGCGCATCAAGGCGAATTCGAGGTTTTGTATGTATTTTTCAGTGCGGGAAGCCAACTTGGCGTTCTCTTCTTTCTGCGATACCGAATAGCCTTCCTCCAGGATCTTGAAGGTGGGCGCCGTGTCGTCGGTGCTATGTTCTCCACCGGCGATGTTCTCTTTCAGGATCTCAAGGTTCTCTTGTGCCTGTTTCAGCTTCTCCAAAATCAACACTTTGAACTCTTCCAGTTCTTCATCGGAGTATCTCACGGTCGGTGCTACTTTGTTCTTCTCGTCCATAGTTGATATATTTTTTTGAAAGTGCTAAAATACGTTAATTTTCATTAAAAATCAAGTTTTTTTTTACACTTTCTGAATTTTCATTCTGACATTGACTTTCTCTGTAAGTTCGTCTTCAAGCACCTCGCCGTCAAGGTGGTTGGAAGTCTCGATGCCGTTGGCCAGGGTCTCGGCGCAGATGTAACTGCTGAACACCTTGACGGCGGGCTCGATCTTCTCATTCTTCTCAATGAAGATGTTGATGCGGTCGGTGACTTCCAAGCCGGAGTTCTTGCGGAGGGTCTGGACGCGGTTGACGATCTCGCGGGCGAGGCCTTCGTTGAACAGGTCCTCGGTGATGGTCATGTCCAAAGCCACGGTGTAGTTGCCTTCGGAGGTGACTGCCCAGCCAGGGATGTCCTGTGTGGCGATGAGGGCGTCTTCCAACGTCAACTCAACATCGACACCATCCACGTCAAGATGGGTACCGTTGTTCTTCTCGTAAGCGTGGATCTCGTCTTGGCTCATGTTGGCGAAGAAAGCGGTGATCTGTCTCATCTGCTTGCCGTACTTTCGCCCCAAGGTCTTGAAGTTGGGCTTCACGTTCTTCACCAGGATGTTGTTGTCGGGAGCCAGGAACTCAATGCCTTTGATGTTGACCTCACTCATGATGAGGTGGGCGACTTTTTCGAGTTGGCCTTTCATCGTTTCATTGGCCACGGGGATCATGATCTTTGACAAGGGCTGGCGTACGCGGATGTTGGCTTTCTTGCGCAACGAAAGCACCAACGAGGAGATAAGTTGCGCGGCTTCCATGCGTTCTTCCAAAGCCTTGTCTATGAACTTGGTGTCGGCCACGGGGAAGTCGGTCAGGTGCACTGACTCGGCCTTGTTGTGTCCAGTGGCGTTGTTGAGGTCGCGATAGAGTTGCTCGCTGAAGAACGGGGCGATGGGCGAACTGAGTCGGGCCACGGTCTCCAGGCAAGTATATAAGGTCTGATATGCCGAGAGCTTGTCTTTGTCGTCGTCGCTTCTCCAGAAACGGCGGCGTGAGAGGCGGACGTACCAGTTGCTGAGGTGAGCGTCCACGAAGTCTTGGATGGCACGGCCGGCACGAGTGGGTTCATAGCTCTTATAAGCATCGTTGACGTTGATGATCAGCGAGTTGAGTTCAGAGAGGATCCAGCGGTCAATCTCAGGACGTTCTGCCATCGGAAGATCGGCCTCCTCGTAGTGGAACTTGTCGATGTTGGCATACAGGGCGAAGAAAGCATAGGTGTTGTACAAGGTTCCGAAGAACTTGCGGCGCACCTCATCGACACCGGCCTCATCGAATTTCAAGTTGTCCCACGGCTGTGAGTTGGTGATCATGTACCAACGCACGGCATCGGCACCATATTTCTCGATGGCGCCAAAAGGATCCACGGCGTTGCCTAAACGCTTCGACATCTTGTTGCCGTTTTTGTCGAGCACCAAGCCGTTGGAGATCACATTTTTGTATGCTACGCTGTCGAAGCACATCGTGGCGATGGCATGGAGCGTAAAGAACCAGCCACGGGTTTGGTCAACGCCTTCGGCAATGAAATCTGCCGGGAAAGGGAGTCTTCCACCTTCTGTCTTCAGTCTTCCGTCTTCCGTCTTCTCCCCCATATAATGGTATTGGGCGTAAGGCATGGCTCCCGAGTCAAACCACACGTCGATCAAGTCGGGTTCGCGGAACATCTTCTTGCCGCTTGCAGAGCAGAGGATGACGCCATCGATGTAAGGACGGTGCAGATCGAACTTGGTATAATCGGCGGAGGCATACGGATTGTCTTTCATGAATCCTGCCTTGATGGATTTCTCGATCTCGTTGCGAAGCTCTTCCACGCTGCCGATGCAGATCTCTTCCTTGCCGTCTTCGGTGCGCCAGATGGGCAATGGCGTGCCCCAGTAGCGCGAACGGGAGAGGTTCCAGTCCACGAGGTTCTCCAGCCAGTTTCCGAAACGTCCGCTGCCAGTGGCTTCGGGCTTCCAGTTGATGGTCTTGTTGAGTTCGATCATGCGGTCTTTCAAGGCCGTGGTCTTGATGAACCAGCTGTCGAGAGGATAGTAGAGCACAGGTTTGTCGGTGCGCCAGCAGTGTGGGTAGTTGTGCGTATGTTTCTCGCTCTTGAAGAGCTTGCCTTCGTCTTTCAGCATGACCACGATATCGACATCCAACGACTTGTCTTTCTCAGTCTTGGTGGGGTCGTAGGCGTTTTTCACGAACTGGCCGGCGTATGGACGGTAGGCTTCCATGTCCATGCAGTTCTTTACGAACTCGGGGTCGAGGTCTTCGATGCGGAAGAACTTGCCTGTGCGGTCCACCATAGGCTGTGGCTTGCCGTCCTTGTCGATCATCTGTAAGGGCGGGATGCCTGCGGCTGCGGCGACGCGTTTGTCGTCCGCACCGAAAGTGGGTGCGATGTGGACGATACCTGTACCATCTTCTGTAGTGACATAGTCGCCAGGGATGATCCGGAACGCGCCTTCGCCCGGGTTGACCCAAGGAATCAGCTGTTCGTATTCAATGCCGACGAGGTCCTTGCCCTTGAATTCCTTGACAACTTCAGGGGCTTCCTTGAACATGGTCTCCACCAAAGCTTTGGCCATAAGGATCTGGCAAGGTTCTTCGGTGTAAGGATGCACCGTGTTCAGCAGGACATAGTCGATATTAGGACCGACACACAAGGCGGTATTGCTCGGCAAGGTCCACGGCGTGGTCGTCCAAGCGATGGCATACGTAGGGCTGTCACACTGTGGCAGCCGTACATCATTTTTCAGTTTAAACAACGCCACACAAGTCAGATCTTTCACATCGCGGTAGCAGCCAGGCATGTTCAGTTCATGGGAACTGAGTCCGGTGCCGGCAGCGGGCGAATAGGGTTGGATGGTGTAGCCTTTATAGAGCAAGCCTTTGTTGTACAGGTCTTTCAGCAGGAACCACAAGGTCTCGATGTAGTCGTTGGTGAAGGTGATGTATGGATCGTTGAGGTTGACCCAGTATCCCATCTTACGGGTGAGGTCGTCCCAAAGGTCCTTGTATTTCATCACTTCCTCGCGGCAGGCGCGGTTGTAGTCGTCAACGCTGATCTTCTTGCCGATGTCTTCCTTGGTGATGCCGAGTTTCTTCTCCACGCCAAGTTCGACAGGTAGGCCGTGGGTGTCCCAACCAGCCTTGCGAACCACATGCTTGCCTTGCAGGGTTTGGTAACGGCACACCACGTCCTTGATGGTACGGGCCATCACATGGTGAATGCCCGGGGTGCCGTTGGCGCTCGGCGGACCTTCAAAAAACACGAAGGCATTGTCCTTGTCGCGGTTGTCAAGGCTCTTCTGGAAGGTGTCGTTTTCCTCCCAATATTTGCGGATCTCGTTGGCAGTCTCAGTGAGATTCAGCTGCTTATATTCTTTGTAGCTCTCTTTCATTGTGCTGTTTTGAAATGAAGCTGCAAAGATAAGAAATAAATCTCACCTTTCAATGATCAGTTTTCAATTTTCACTGACAACAATTTTCTGGGTTTTGACCTGGTTGTTGTCGAAGAGGCGCAACACATAGATACCGGAGGCGGGGAAGCAAGAAGTCGGAAGTCGGAAGTCAGAATGGACTTCGCGGCTGAACAGCTGTCGTCCCATTAGGTCAATCACCTGGACGGTTCCTTCTCCATTGATGATGAGGTGGCCGTTGTTGATGTATGCGAAACAATCGTTTTCAAGTGTCATCTGTTCTTCGACATTCACGCTAGGGCCAAGAAACACACTGTTCGAGAAGCCTGTCTCCTTGCCGTCCCAGATGGCAGTGACGTTGTACCTGAGATTCTCGTTGTTCTGGTGGGTGACTTGGGTGATGCTGACATTGTCGTAAAGGATGCTCATTTGGTAGTCTTCAGCCTCTTCGGGCCCTACATAGACCTTATAGCTGAGGTCGCGTCCCGGAGCGGTAGCAGTATAAGTGCGCAACAACCAAGAGAGGTATTGGCTGTAATAGGTGATGGGTCGCCACTGTCCTCCTACCCTGACCATGCAGCTGTTGGGTACACCAACATATTCACCGTATGGTGCAGGATGTTCCACGTTGTTTGGCTCGACACAGATCCAAAGTGGCAAGGTGGTGTCGAAAGGCACCTCCTCGTCAAGGGAGAACCTAACGAAGGTTTGCGAACCGGTCATCTCATGGGTCTGACTGTAGATTTGGTTGTTATTGTCAGGGGTCTCGCCGCTGTGGATTTTGAAAGTATAGTTGCCTGCTGAGCAGTCGAACATCTCGATATGGGTCAAGGGCAATCCTTCGAAGACAGTTAAAAGCTCAGGGTCGATCTTGATGCCGAACTTCTGAGTCTTGGAGCCCATCTGGTCAACAAAATAATTGTCATCGTAGGCGAGCATTCCGTGTCCAATGAATTGTGGAGCTTCCCAAGTGAGCTCGTTGTAGGGCTGACTGTCTTCATAGTGGGTTCCTTGAAGGTTTTGAGGTGGCTCGCAAGAATAGGTCATGACGAGTCCCTGGACCTGGTTGTCGGGATTCCAAGAAAGGGTTGATGCTTGAGCGTTGAAGACCTGGTAATGGTATGTGCCCGATCGCGCGAGCCGATTGTCATGGAATTCATAACCTGTCATGGAGGGGACGAGACAAATGCCATCACGGTAAATGCTGAATGTATTACTCTCGGTGGGAATGGTCCAATGCAGATGGATGTTGCCGTCCTCGGCGGTGGCGGTGAGGTGTTGTGGCGACATGACACCCAATCCCGACTCAGGTACGACATGGGTAGCCAGAACCCCTGCTTCGGGACTTTCGAGATCAAAAAGGGTCTCTTCCCCGTTTTCATTTGCATTGGTGGCTGTGACACGGATGCCTTGGCTTTCGGGGTCGAAACCGGCGATCCAGCGGAAGGTGACCTCGGTGTTGGCTGGCACCTGCAGCTGGGCTTCATTATGCGTGCCTTCGTAGATGGTAAGATACTGGCTCTTCATGTCGGGATTGTCGAACGACACTTCCAATTCGCCGCCTTTGGTGCCATGGGGCGAGTCACAGATGATGCTGAGGTTGATGGTCTCGTAGTCGCCAAGGATGACCCAAGCTTTGGATTCGGCGCTGTAAACGTGCATCAGTCCTGAATCAACAGACAGCACACTATAAATATGAAATCCATGGTCAGCCTCAGTATAGGGAATGACAAAATTGGCGTCAGTGACTTCTGCAATGGTAACGCCGTCGCGATACACATTATAGTAGCCGGCATTGGGATTTGCATTCCAAGAAAGCTCTACCTGGTGTTCCACGCTGTTGACATTGGCAACGAAGTTTTCTGGTCCTGGGGCACTTCCTTCTCCGTCGTATGGCATGAAGTCAAAACACATCCGGTCGCCCGTCTTCCTGATATTGGTGATTTGATCCGGCCAGTCGTAGAAGTCGTAGGGTTGATTGTGGATGAAGGGGTGGGGATCGGAGCCAATATTGAAGGATGTCCTTCCCGACTCTTCATTGAAATAGGCTTGGTCGAGGTTGCCAGCCTGATAAGTGGTTCCGCCTGGGCGGAAAAGATAGACCTCGTCAAGATAGTCGTTGCCATTCCAGGAAGCATTGCCGTCGAAGCGGGTGTCAATTAGATAGACCAGCATTCCGCTGTCAGGGATCTTGCTTTCGAAGACATTGTTCCTGTCACGGTATTCGACGAAGAAGCATTGGTTGGGGTTGCCTATGGATATCAGGTAGCCGTTGCGTCGGCCACCTTCCCATGAGACGGCTTCCAGCTCGTAGGAGCCATGGGAGTTGATGACGGGGATGTCGTCCACCCAGTTGCCGTACTTGTATTTCATGTAGGTGTTGGTCTGTTGAGGTGGCTCAGTGGTGCCGCACATCAGGTCCCAAGAGCCCACGGGGTCGATGCCGCCACTGTAATGGTAAAGGTCGGGAGCGCCCAAAGAGTGGAACATTTCATGGCATAAGGTGCTGACATTGAAATAGCCGCCTTGCTCCAGCTGAAGGTTGAAGTCATAAACCTGAAGGTCGTGCAGGGGAACGTAACGGTCGTAGATGCACCAGCGGTGGGGCCAGAGCAACGACGCCCATTCGCCAGGCTCGCCTTTGATGACGAACACCACGTTGTCAACCATGCCGTCGCCGTTGTAGTCCAGGTCGATGTCATAAGGCACCATGTCCTCGATGTAGTTGATGGCGCGTTCCAGCATGGAGAACTCGCGGTCGGCAGTCTCGCCGTCTTGATATCCTATGGGGTTGGTCACGGGGTCGTATGGCTGGTAGTATTGTTTGGGATAGATGTCTTCGTATGAGAGGATGGTCTCGCCTTCGGGTTGCGGGAAGAAATGCGACCGAAGGTCGAGTTGGTTGTAAGAGGTGTGATGGTAGTAGTTGTGCAGCGAGTTGGCCTCATAGTCGTCGGCGTTGAACATGGCTTCGACTGTGGAGAAGTTGTTGGTGTGGTAGGTGTCTCCGGCAAAGCGGATGAAGACCACCAGGTTGTTGTAAAGTCCGTGGTTGAGTTCTCTGTCTTTCTTCCTCATCTGAGGCCGTTGGATGTGTTTTTCACGCTCGTATCGGCGGGCATAGTATTCCTCCTTGGAGATCTTCACGTAGGGTTGCAAACCCACGGAGGCGGGGTCAACGCTATTGACCACGTATGTGGAAGGGACGACGTTGTTATTGGTGTCGCGGGTGGCGTAGTAATAGTAGCCGCCTTCGCCTCGGACGATAGTGAAGCCGTTGGCATCGTGAAGGTAGTTGTAGAACTCATCGCCCGAGGCGAAGCAGTTGATGACTTGCCCGTCAGGCTGGGTCAGACGGACTTCGACGTTTTTCAGTGGTGCGGCGAAAGCAAAACAGCTCATCGCCATCAGCATAATTAGTAGTATGCGACACTTCATGTCTCTAAATTCTAAATTCTCAATTCTAAATTACTTGTCTATATTCAGCAGCAGTCCATTGCCGTCGCCGGTCATGATCTCGGGCAGTTTGCCATCCCATTTGTTGATCCATTCAAGTTGGACGATCTTGGGGTTGTTGGAGACGGAGGCGCCTTTGATCTTCAGGGCCTCGGCCTCGCCTTCAGCGTTGAGGATCTGGATGTCTTTCTCGATCTCGGCTTGTTTCTTGAGCTCTTCCTTCTGCTTGGTGACCTCGGAGAGGGTGAGGGCCTTCTGTTCCTCCAGCTTCTTCTGGTTGATAGCGGTCTCGTACTCGTTGTTGTAGTACACCTCGCGGATGTCGATCTGGTCGAGGATGAGGTGGTAGGATCTGATGTCGTTTTTCATCCTCTCAAGCACAAATGCCTGGATCTCCTCGCGGCTGGTGCTATAGACCTGGATGGGGGTGTATTTGCTGGTGGTAAGGGCGAGGGCCGACTTCAGTTTGGGCTTGATGACGTTTTCTTCGAGCCAATAGAAACGTCCGTTGGTTTTGCCGTCCGTTTCCGACACGTTGTCGTAGATCCACCAGGCATATTCCGGGTCGATACGCCAAGACGCGCTGATGTCGAATCCCATTTTGATACCGTCGATGGTTGGGGTCCACACGGTCTCGGCTTGTGTGGCTTCGGCTTTGTAGGATTTGTATTCCGGGTCGCTGCGGCTGACCTCGGTACGTTTGGCGCAAGTATAGACCTGCTCGGTCTTGTCCATGGTCTGTACCTCATACCAAGGCAGGATCAGGTGCCATCCTGTGTAATAGGTGTGCTGTTTCACGCCAGAGGGGGTGATCACCACGCCACATTCCTGTGCGGGGATGATGGTAAGAAAACTGGAAACAACGAGGTAAATGACAGGAATGAGCCACAAAAACATGCTGTTGGCAAGCGTCTTGTCTCCTTTGTTGCTTTTCCGGATTCGATTGTTGTAGATGGCGGCCACCACGCTGTAGATGATGGCGATGATGGCGATGTAGTTGAGTATTTTCATTTTGAGTCGGTTTATTCAACAATGTTTATCTCTTAGTTAGCAGCCGATGGCTCTGGAAATCACTAGCCGCAGGATCTCGGAGGTGCCTTCCCCGATTTGGAGAATGCGTTGGTCGCGGTAGAAGCGTTCCATGTCAAACTCTTTGAGAAGTCCGTGACCGCCCATGACCTGCACGGCGTTGTCGCAAACCTCGGCGGCCACTTCGGAGCAGTAGAGCTTGGCCATGGCGGCTTCCTTGCCGAAAGGCCGGTGCTGATCCTTAAGCCAGCAGGCGTGGTAGAGCAGGTTGCGTGCCGCTTCGATCTTCATGGCCATGTCGGCGAGCTTGAAGGCTACTGCCTGGAACTTGCAGACGGGTTTGCCAAACTGCACGCGTTTCTTGGAATAGGCTAGTGCCATCTCGTATGCGCCTTGTGCACATCCCAGGCCCATGGCAGCGATGGAGAGTCGGCCTGAGTCGAGGGTGGCCAGCATCATGTGGGAGCCTTCCCCGGGCTCGCCCAAGATGCATTCCCTGGGCAGCCGCACATTGTCGAACACGAGTTTGCCGGTGTTGGAGGCACGCCACATCATCTTTTCATCCATCGGAGTCTGGGTGAAGCCTTCGGCGGTGTTCTCCACGAGCAAGGCGGTGAACTCGGGCTTGCCGTCTTTCTCACCCGAGACGGCCTGTACGCTGGTGCCGAGCGTGATCGGCGTCGCACTGTTGGTTATGAAGATCTTGGAGCCGTTGAGCAGCCAGGTGTCGCCTTCGAGCTTGGCAGTGGTCTTGGTGCCGCGCGAGTCGCTACCGGCGTCCTCCTCGGTCAACCCAAAGCCCCAGAGCTTGTCTTTGCACAGCTGAGGCAGGTACTTGCGTTTCTGCTCCTCGGTGCCATAGTCCTTGATGGGACCGATGCCCAGCGAGTTGTCGGCGGCGATGGTAGCGGCGGTGGAGCCGTCCACACGGGCGAGCTCTTCCACGGCGATGATGTAGCTGAGGTTGTCCCAGCCGTGACCGCCGTATTCCTTCGGGACGGTCATGCCTAGCAGACCCAACTCGCCCATCTTGAGGGTCAGCTCGGTATCGAAATGCTGGTGTTCGTCGTTATAGCGAGCCACGGGTTTTACCTCCGCTTCCGCAAATTCACGTACTTTCTGCCGCAAGGCTTCCTGTTCTTTGGTGAGGTCGAAATTCATATCTCAAAATTCTAAATTCTCAATTCTAAATTAACTCAATAAGTTGCTTTTTATTGTCAACCATTTCATTTTCAGCGACCAAAATGCGTTTTACTTTGGCCTTGGCGGTGGCTGTGATGTTGTTTTCCATCTTCATGGCCTCCACCACGATCATCACAGTGCCTTTCTGCACCTCGTCGCCTTCTTTGACGTTGATCTTGACCACTTTTCCGGGCATGGGAGAGATGAGGGTCGATTTGTCGTTGGTCTCGTTCTTCCTTGAATAGTCGAGCGTGTCGTTGAGTTGGTCGGTGCGGAAACAGGAAAAGTTGAGACCGTGGAAGTTGACGATGGTCTTCTGTTCCTCGTTGACGGAGCAATAGATCACCTCCGTCCGGCCGTTGAGCATGATCTTCAGCTGAGGTTTGTTGTAGGCGATGAACTCGGCTGTGAAAGGCTTGCCATTCATGCAACCTTCCAGCTTTTTGTTGCCGGTTCGGTTAATATGGACAGGGATTTTTTGGCCTTCCACATCGATGGTAAACTGGCTGTGGAAACGCCAGTATCCGATCTCCTCCCAAACATTCTCGGTATGGTTTTCGATGCGTTTCTTGAAGAAGTCGAAGAGCAGGAACGATGCTGCAATATCATTGACATTCAAATTATTACGACTTTCATTTAAGGCTTTCAGCAGCGTTTCCTGATGTGTGGCACAGAACGAGGTGTCGATCTTGTTTTCTACGAAATCCTCATTTTTGATCACTTCCCAGAGGTAGGCTTTGTTGGTAGTCAAACCTTGGATGATGAACTCTTTCAAGGCGTGTTGTGCCGTCTCGATGGCCGCTTGACGGGTCTTGCTGTGGCAGCTGAGCTTGGCGATCATGGGGTCGTAGGCCTCGCTGATGGTGCAGGTGCCGTCGATGCTGGAGTCCACACGGGCGCCGCGGACTTGCGGTTCGTGGTAAGCCGTCACCTTGCCTGGGGTGGGCAGGAAGCCATTCTCGGGATTCTCGGCATAGATACGCAACTCGATGGCGTGACCTTGTGCTTGGATGAGGTCTTGGGTCCAGCCCATCTCCTTGCCGCGTGCGATGCGGATCTGTTCTTCTACGATGTCGATGCCAGTGCGCATCTCGGTGACGGGATGTTCCACCTGGATGCGTGTGTTCATCTCCAGGAAATAGTAGTTCAGGTCTTGGTCCACGATGAACTCCACGGTGCCGGCGTTCTTGTAGCCGATGGTCTTGCAGAGCTTCAAGGCGGTGTCGAGCAGCTGTTGCCGCTTTTCATCGTTGAGTGTCGGCGAGGGTGACTCCTCGATGATCTTTTGGTAGCGTCTCTGGATGGTGCATTCGCGCTCATGGAGATGGATCACGTTGCCATGATGGTCGGCGAGGATCTGTACCTCGATATGGCGTGGCTTTTCAAGATATTGTTCCACGAAGACGGTGCCGTCGCCGAAATAGTTGGCTGCTTCGCGCGAAGCCCTTTCCAACTCTTCTTTCAGGTCTTCCTTGCAGTTGACGATATGCATACCTTTGCCGCCACCGCCCGCTGCCGCCTTGATGAGCACGGGATAGGGCAGGACATCGGCTTGTGCCAGGATCTGGCTGGTGTCGCCCGTGATGCCGAAGGTGACGGGGATGCCGTTGTCGATGGCCAACTGACGGGCTGCTATCTTGTTGCCCATAAGGCGCATGGTGTCGGCGTTGGGGCCGATGAAGATGAGGTTGTTGGCGGCACAAGCCTCTACAAACTCGGGGTTCTCGGAGAGGAACCCGTATCCAGGGTGAATGGCATCGGCACCGGCATCCAAGGCGGCGTCGATGATCTTCTGAATATTAAGATAGGTGTCCTTGAGGGTGCCGTTGCCTAGAGGATAGGCTTCATCGGCGAGACGGCGGTGCAGGGCCTCGGCATCGTTGTCGGCAAAGACCGCCACCGACTCGATATGAAGCCGCCGTAGCGTGCGGATGATGCGGACGGCGATCTCCCCACGGTTGGCTATCAGGACTTTATTTATTTTTTTCGTGTTCATCTTATTTCTTGTATTAAAACCTAATCACCTTTCCCATTCAGGTTTCCGCTTCTCGAAGAAAGCTGCCATGCCTTCTTGGCCGGCTTTGGAGATGCGCTGGTTGGCGATGAGTGCGGAGGTCTCATAGAAAATCGAGCTGTAAGGGTTGGCAGTGTTGCTCACCATTCGCAACAGGTTCTTGCATTCAGCCACTGCATCGGGTGAGGCGTGCATGAAATGATCGATGTATTGCCTTTCGGTGTCAATCAGTTCGTTTTCATCCACCACTACATTCACTAGCTGGAAGGCCTTGGCTTCGGCCGCAGTGAAGCGTCGTCCGGTAAGCATCAGCTCCTTGGCGGCGGCAAGACCGATCTTTTGAACTACGAAAGGCGAGATGGTGGCAGGCGTGATGCCCAGCCGCACCTCCGAGAAGGCGAAGACCGACCGGGTCTCGGCGATCACCACATCGGCGGCGGCAACGATTCCGTTGCCGCCGCCGATGCAGGCACCGTGGACGACGACGACGACAGCCTTGTTGCAATAATAAACCGAACGAAACAGCTTAGAGAGCCGTTCCGCGTCAGCCATGTTCTGGGCATGGCCGTATCCCGCCATCTCTTTCATATAGGCCAAGTCGGCTCCGGCACAGAAGGCCTTGCCGTTGCCTTTGAGGACGATGACACGGATGTCGTCGCGGCTTCCCAACCAGTCGATGGCTTCGGTGAGCTCGCGGATCATCTCCTGATTCAGCGCGTTGCGCACCTCAGGGCGGTCGAAGTTGACCCAAGCCACGCTTTCCCCTAATTGTATCTTGATAGTCTTGAAATCCATATCGCAAAAATCGGAAATTTTGTCATAAATCCACCTTCTTTCGGAAAAATTCTTTTCCTTTGCACGATATTTGTCATGCATTGCGTCCATTGCAAAACGATTTTTATGGAAGACGAGAATTTTAAAAAGGAATTGGAAGACTTCTTCAGGCTCTTCAAGAAGCTGGTCGAGAAGGAATCAATAGGTGATATCCCCGGGATGGACTCACAGCAACTCGAGCAGATCAAGGCTTTCATGGTGCAGTTCGACAACCTCAAGGAGGACTTCAAGGTGGAGATGATCCATGTGGATCCGTTCACCAAGATGATGGTCTCTACCCTCGTGAAACAGCTACGCGAACAGCTGGGACCGGAAGCGGATGAGGAGATTCCGACGGTGTCGCCAGAGGAGATCATTGACAGGAAAGAGCAGGAACTCATGGCGCTGTCGGACGCATCGCAACGCAATGTCTCACTGATCGAGGCCATCGATGAACAGCTGAAAAACCCGAATCTCAGCGATGAAGAGATCGATACCCTGCTGGACCGTCGTGCCCAAATTTCCAGCAATATCCCAAAGATTTGAAAATAATTCGTACTTTTGTCATCTCAAAACGAAGAGTGTACCCTACTATGAAGAGACTGCTTTTTATCGGGATCGCTTTGATCCTCTCTGTCAGCGGCTATGCCCAGCTGATCGCAAACAAGACGGATAACAAGGTGACCATGAACCTTGACTTTTTCAACGATTTCCAACTGTCCACCAACGACAACTGGGATGCCCGAATGTTTAACCAAGGCTTCAGCTGCGCGCTGACATATAACTTCCCCTTGGGAGAGAGCACCAAGCATACGGTCAGCCTGGGAGTCGGCTATAGTGGGCACAACTATTTCTCATATAGCAGGATCATGAATCCTTATACCACTGACACATTGCAATTCCAACAATACCGAGGCGAGGACGGATTCAAGCGTAATAAGCTGAACTGTAACTATATCGAAGTGCCTCTGGAACTTCGCTTCCGCATCAAGGACGCTTGGAAGATCGGTGTGGGATTCAAGTTCGGACTTTTGGTCAATGCCAAGACGAAGTTTGTCGGCAACAACGAAGACGGCGTGAGGATTCACGAGAAGTATTGCTATATCAGCAACGTGGAGCGTTATGCCTATGCAGCTACGTTGCGTGTCGGATACAAGTGGGTGAGTGCCTTCTGCGCCATGCAGCTGGTGCCGGTGTTCGAAGTTGGACACGACGCCCCGCGTATCATGCCGCTTTCGGTCGGCGTTACCTTTGCACCATTCTAATACTCTGTGTTATTCGATGCTGAAAGGTTGGCGGGCCGTATCGTATAGGTGATTGCGGCCTGCAGCACGATATTGTAATAATGACCGTAGAAAATGCTCGGGGATTCCGGCCTCCAACGGCATGGAGTCAGCGAGTTCATCGATCTGATGTTGACGCCGAGACGCTCGTTGAGGTCGATCTGCACACCCACATTTCCTGTGACCGAGAAAAACAGCCATGAAGGATTCGAATAGCCTCCGTCGTTGTATGCTGATTGCAGGTTTTTTGCCAGGAAGTCTCCGCTGAGCCCCAACTCCAAGGTGAGGAAATCCAAGGTCTTTTCGTTGATACGAAACTGTGACAGGTTGTAACGGAACATGATGGGCAGCTCGATATAGTGCAGTCGGATGTCCATGGGTGCCATCCCGTAATCGATCTCCTCCACGCTGGAATGCGCTCCGAAGAGGGAGTACTTCAGTTCCATCTGCCATGACGTTGGTCCGTCGGTGGGGATACGACCGAAGACGCCGCCCGTCCAGCCGATCTGATGGTATCCGCCATAGCCGTCGCCGTTGATTTGCGAAGCTACTACGCCTGCCATGAGACCGCCTTCGAAAGACTGAGCTTGACAATGCAGGCCTGTAAGGGTCAGTAAAACGGATAGTAATAAGGTGTAAAGTCTTTTCATGGTTCTATCAGTGCTTGATAATGTGAATATCTTTTCAGTACGTCTTTCACGAAACGGTAAGTCTGACGGGGCATGTACCGTTCGACGTTGTCGTCCCAGAGGTTGGGGTCTTTTCCCTGTTTTTCCGCTTTTTTCCTTGCTTCGAGCACGTTGCCGAGTCCTGCGTTGTATGATGCGAGGATGAACTTTTGACGTTCCAGGCTGTCGGAAATGCACTCGGGCAATTCGTGGTCGATATGGAGAAGCAACTTGCCTCCTGCCACCAGCTGGTCTTCTGGCGGAGAGTCGTAGTCGATGTCGTAGGTTTCCATCACGATGGGCATGAGTTGCATCAGGCCGTAGGCGCCCACATCGCTCTCCAAGTCGGGTTTGAAACGTGACTCCTGATAGATGATGGAGGACAACAAGCGCCAATCCCAGTGTATCCGTTCAGCCTCGGTCTTGATGAGGGCGTCGTAAGGGCTGATGTGCTTGCTGTCAACCGTTTCGGACACCGTTTTGCTTCTTCCTCCTGGAAAATAGCGATAGAAACTGCTTTTCATGTCCTTCTTTTGGAAGTCGTCCATCCATAAATTGATGAGGAAGAATAGGCTGCTGTCGCCGTCATGGTTGGGAATGACCCATGCTATCGTCTTATCCAGCGCCACGGGAGTCTTCAAGATAAGGTGGAAATAGGTGCTGTCGAGCAAGTCCACGCTATCGACTTCGCCCGCAAAGAGATCCACGCTGCCTTCTGAGAGCATACGGTAGCACTCTTCAAGACTGTCGTTGACAAGCAAGTTCAACTTCAGGTCGGCATCTTCGCAGAAATCGTCCAGCAACTCAAACTGGAAGCCAGAAGGACGTCCTTCAATGAGGCGGTAGTTGAGATGTTGCCTTTGGGTTACTGCCCTTAGCGTTCCCCGTTCCTGCAGGTGATCCAGCGCGGTCAGGGTGTCGATGGGCTCCTCTTCCACGATGGGTTCGGGCACGACCTCTTTGGGATGATTGCATCCGACGAGGCAAAGAAATCCGCAAAGAAAGCATAATGCATTCAGAAAAAACTTCATAATGGTCTGTTTTGCAAGGCAAAAATACGGTAAATGTTGATATAGACGAACTTTTTGTTAATTTCGCAGCCGATTATTTTTCATCTCATGGATAGAAAGAGAAAGATACAAGATAACAATTTTTATTATTCCCTCTTGCGTCCGTTCGTGGATTTCAACTGTCGCCGTTCTTACAGGCGTTTTGAGGTTCATGGACAGGAGAAGTTGCCCAAGGATGGCGCCTTGATTTACGGCATCAATCACAGCAACACGTTGATGGATGCGCTGGTGGTGCTGGCCACAAGTCATCACAAGAAGGTCTTCATGGCACGTGGCGATATCTTTTCGAATCCCAAGGTTGCCAAGATATTGCGGTTTATGCGTATTTTGCCTTTGTTCCGGATCCGTAATGGTGTGGCTGCGGTGAAAAACAACACGGACTCGATGGAGCAGGCGGTGGATGTGGTGCACGATCAGGTGGGCCTGTATTTGTTCCCCGAAGGGCGTCATAGAACCAAGCATTCTTTGCTGCAACTCAGCAAGGGTATCTTCCATATCGCGATGGACTCCAACCGTGAGTTTGGCAAGGATCAGCCGGTTTATCTTGTTCCGGTCGGCATTGAATATGGCGATTATTTCCGTTACCGTTCTACCTGCATGGTGCATTTCGGTGAGCCCATCAATGTGACGGATTTCATCAAGGAAAGCACTGAGGAAAACGAGGCGGTGCTGATGAACCAGCTCCGAGCCATGATGTCGGAACGCATCTCCAAGCTGATCACCTATATTCCTGACGATGATGACTATGACGCTACATGGGAGATTGTCAAGATGAAGAACGAGAAACGGGCTGGAGGCTTGTATAAGAAGATGCTTCGCAATCGTGCTACGGTAGGGAAGATTCAGCAATACCAGCAGGAGCATCCCGAAGAAGCCAAGAGCTTGTTCGAGAGAGTGATGCAGTTTTCCCAAGATCGGGTGAAAAACAAGATCTCCGTTACCTCTACCGCGAAGAAGCGTCCCTTGCTGAACTCGTTGTGGAAGCTGCTGGTGGCTATTGTCGGGTTCCCTTATTTTGTGGCATCGACGGTTGCCAATGCCATCGTATGGATCCCGACCTTGATCATCAAGTCGAAACTAAAGGATCCCGCCTGGAGCAACACGGTGTGTTTCGGGGGAAAGATGCTGGTCTCGCCGCTGGTGTTCATCGGTGGCACTATCGCGCTGTTCTGCACGCTGCCTTGGTATTGGGCCTTGGCAGGGGCAGTGGCGTTGTTCTTCTCTTATGACATCTGGTTCGATTACCAGGAACTTGTCCGTAGGATGGTTTCCGACATCCGCTGGGCCTTCAAGACCAAGCTCCGCAAGGAATACCGAAACCTGAATCTAAACAAGCTCTTCTGACTTCTTCCTCCTGTCTTCCGACTTCTTAAAAAATGTAATTGAACCCAATAAAGGTTTTGAGTTTCTCACCGTCGCGTTCGTCGAGGGCCTTGCCCATGTCGACCGACACGATGAGGTTGCGGTTCATGATGAGCTTCAGGCCGCAGCCGGCGCTCATGTGGAGCCTTTCGTTCTGTCCGCTCCACCAGATAGGATAGACGGTATTTGGGTCGGTGGGTCTCATTTCTTCCTCACGGAACGTTTGTGTTACCATTCCCGCATCAAAGAAAGGATTCAACGCCACCTGCCAATTCTGATTGATGAATTGGAAATTTAAAATGCGCCAACGCAACTCCACATTGCCGAAGACGAAGCCCTCACCAATCACACCGTTGCGGTTCACGCCACGCATGGTCACGCTGCCGCCCAAGCCTTCGGTGTACATCTTTTGAAAGAACATCGTGTTCAGGTTGTTGATCATATACCATGGGGTTTGGCCTATGATACGGCCCTGAGCACCAATACGGTAGGCCAGGGTCAGTTTGTCTTTGTTTACGGGATTCAAAGGAAGGTATTGCCGCCACAAAAAGGTGTATGAAAGGTTGCCATAGCCCTTGCGGTCGATGAGGTCGGGAGCGCCAACGAGGGTTGCTTCGGCATAAATGCCACTTGTGGGATCGCTGTTGTGGTCGCGGCTGTCGTAGATCATGCCGAGACGGATCTGGGTGGTGTTGCCGCCATGGGCCTCGTCGGGTTTGATGATGCAACTGTCGTTCACATATAAATCGTAAAGCGTCACTTGACCCTCATAGCCTTCCAAGTTGATGCGGTCCACCTTGGTGTTATAGTAGGCCAATCCTGCTGTCCAATAAAGGTTGGGCACGCCAAAGAAGGGCCTTTGCATAGAGCCTACGAAGCGGAATTGGTTGCGGTTGAGGAAATGGAAACCATCTTTCTCCAAACTAGAGTAGGGACTGTTTTGTCCGGCCATATAACCATTAAAGCCGAAGAACTCATATTTCTTGGCGTAGAAATAGGTCACGTCGAAGAAGAGTTTGGTGTTCTTGACGACGTAAGGCATGTCGCTATAGAAGCGGAACACGCCGGAGCCTTTGGTGTATCGCGAGGCCTCCACGTTGAACTTGTAGTTGTAGCGGGGATAGCGCGAGCCGTCGCCGTAGTTGAAGATATCGCAGGTAACACCGTACTGGAAGCCTAGGTCGGCATCGTAACCCACCACGGGCAGGGGACCGAAGTTCCAGCCTTTCTTGATGATTTCTCCTTTTTCGTTATAGGTCTTTTCTTTCTTGGCTTTCTTTTCTTGTGCCATGCCGCCTACCGCCAACAGAAGGGCAAGCATTAATAGTAAGGTCTTTCTCATATTGGTAATTTTTGCGGCTGCCACTATATGACAGCTCTACAAACTGCAAAAATATGGTTTTTATCAATAAAAGGACGAAAATGTGTTATTTTTGCGCCACAATTCAAACAATATGACTTTTATTGAACTTCTGTTGATTGCCGTAGGCCTGTCCATGGATGCTTTCTCGGTGTCGGTCTGCAAAGGGTTGACTTCCAAGCGGTTTTCGTGGAGCCTTGCGTTGACATGCGGCTTGTGGTTCGGATTTTTTCAGGCGCTGATGCCCGTGATCGGCTATTTCCTTGGGGCTCAGTTCCAGCAATATATCGAGGCATACGATCATTGGATCGCTTTCGGTTTGTTGTTCCTCATTGGCGCCAACATGATTCGTGAGGCGTTGTCGAGGAAGGAAGAAGACGAGGCTTCTTCATCCGATAATGGTTCACTTGGCTTCAAAACCATGTTGCTGTTGGCTATTGCCACCAGTATCGACGCCCTTGCCGTAGGCGTTTCTTTTGCCTGCATTCAAGTGAAGCTTTGGTCGTCGGTGCTCATCATCGGGGTGACCACCTTCCTGTTTTCCATTCTTGGCGTCCGCATCGGAAATGTGTTTGGTTCGAGATTCGAGAAGTCGGCTGGGATAGTCGGCGGTATCATATTGATACTCATTGGTTCGAAGATTCTCTTGGAGCATTTGGGAATCATCGGTTTATCATGATAAGCTCGTTTTGTTGAAAAAAAACGGGAAAGATTTGTCTTGCATTATTAAAAAATCGTATTTTTGCAGTCTGAAAGTTTCGGGATGTAGCGCAGCCCGGTAGCGCGCTTCGTTCGGGACGAAGAGGCCGCAAGTTCGAATCTTGTCATCCCGACTTTCGCTGTACGATTCCGCCCTTGAGAAAGGCGGGGTTTGAAAACGAGAGAGAGTTTTTAGTTTAATGTCGAACCTGTATATCATATCAGGCTGTAATGGAGCTGGTAAGACCACTGCATCCATGACGGTATTGCCGGAGACGCTGCAATGCCGTGAGTTCGTCAATTGTGACGAGATCGCAAAAGGGCTCAACCCGCTCAATCCTGACAGCGCCAAGGTCGCCGCTGCCCGGCTGATGCTTTCACGTATCAAGAAGCTCATTGCCGACAACGCTGACTTTGCCATTGAGACCACGCTGGCCACAAAATCGTACCATGCGCTGGTGCAGAGGGCGCAAGAAAAAGGCTACGACATCAAATTGATTTATTTTTGGCTGCAAAGCCCTGAACTCGCCCTTCAGCGTGTTGCCGAAAGGGTGAAAAACGGTGGTCACAACGTTGAAGAGCACATCGTTCGACGCCGTTATGCTATGGGCATCCGTAACCTATTTAGGTTGTATTTTCCGGTAGTGGATTATTTCATCCTTATTGATAACTCCGTCGTCCCTCGTGAGGTGGTGGCGGAAGGAAGCATCCATGATTCCGTGAAGGTTTACAATGAAGAGAAATTTAAAATGATTAGACAATATGACAACAGTAAAAGTGAATGCTAAAAAGAACGAGGTCTCCGATCTGACCAAACAGCTGATGACTGGCCTCGACCTATCTTTCCGACGCCTCGTCATCATGCGCAGCCGTCATAATGGAACGATGTGTTTTTGCGACGAAAAAGGCCACATCTACACCGTGAAGGCCAAGGAAGTGAAAATGATGATGGGTGCCTAAATAGCAACTTTGAAATAGCGTTGAAACCACAATTTACAGGATGTCCTGTGAGTTGTGGTTTTTTGTATCTTTGGCGTCATAAAAATCCTATGTCCATGAATAAAAAAGCATTGATCCTGGTTTTGTTTGCGAGTCTGGCGTTGAACCCCGCTTTCGCCCAAACCGACCAACAACCTGAAACCGACCCTGTTATCACCAACCGCATCAGCCAATGGCAGGACTTGAAGTTCGGCTTCATGATGCATTGGGGCATGTACGCCCAATGGGAAGTCGTGGAGTCGTGGTCCATCTGCAACGAGCCTTGGATCAACCGCGACGGTGCTGATTATTATCAATACAAGACAGATTACCAAAACCTTAACAAGACCTTTAACCCCAAGAACTTCGACCCTTCGAAATGGGCCGAAGCGGCTGCTGATGCGGGAATGAAGTACGTGGTTTTCACAACCAAGCACCACGACGGTTTCTGTATGTTCAACACCAAGGAAACCACCTATTCTACAGTTGATCCTTCTTGTCCTTTCTCTTCGAATCCTAAAGCAGACATCACTGGGGCAGTGGTCGATGCTTTTCGCAAAAAAGGTTTTTGGACAGGACTCTATTTCTCCAAGCCCGATTGGCATTGCGACGACTACTGGGCGCACGAATGGGCCACCCCTGACCGCAACGTGAACTATGACCCGACTGTACATCCCGAGCGTTTTCAGAAATATAAGGACTTCACTTTCCGTCAAATCAAGGAACTCACCCACAACTACGGCGACATCGACATCCTTTGGCTGGACGGTGGCTGGGTGCGTCCCGAATGGAGCGTGAACGACGAGACCCGTCCGTGGTTGGGTTGCCAAGGCTACATCCAGGATGTGGATATGCCCAAGATCGCTGCCATGGCCCGTGAGAACAATCCCGATCTGATCATTGTGGACCGCTCGGTAGGAGGGAAGTACGAGAACTATCAAACACCCGAGCAGCAGGTGCCAGACAGCCTTTTGCCGTATCCTTGGGAGACCTGCATGTCGATGGGCAACTCATGGTCGTATGTTTCCACCGACACCTACAAGAGCACCAACAAGCTCACCCATCTGCTGTGCGATATCGTGGCCAAAGGTGGCAATTTTCTGCTTAATGTCGGCCCCGATGCTGATGGCAACCTGCCTGACACCGCTTTGCTACGTATGAAAGAAATCGGCGAATGGATGAAGGTCAACGGCGAAGCTATTTACGGCACACAGCCTGTTTATCCATACACCTACGGCAAGTTCCGTTTCACTCAAAAAGGTAATAAGGTGTATGCCATCTTCCTATTGGATGAGCAGGAGAGCCCCGTGCCGGATACTTATTGGATTGATGCTGCCGATTTGAAACTTATTCCGGGAAAAGTCAAAGTATTGGGCAGTAAAAAGAAAGCCTCCCTTCGCAAGGAGGCTGATGGTCGTTACCGCATCGACTTCCCTAGCTCATTTGAGATGCCACATGCCGTGGTATTCGAAATCCGGAAACGCTAATAAAGACAGACCTTTAGATCAGTACACAACTTTGTGGACCACAAAATTATGGACCACAAACTTGCGGACTAAAGAAATATGTCTTATTTTTGCGGCATCAATAGAAAAACATCATGAAAAAATCATTCATTTATGGTGTAGCCGTTGAAGGCAACAACTTTACGGATCGTGAAAAAGAAACCAGGCGTTTGAAGCAAGACTTCGAAAACGGGCAGAACATGATCCTCATTTCTCCGCGAAGAATGGGCAAAACCTCGCTTGTGCGGAAGGTCCAGACGCTTGTTGATAAAAATATTGTGACGGTTTATATGGATATCTACGACTGTCGCAACGAGTATGAGTTCTACAACAAGTTTGCCGCCGCCCTTATGAAGCAAACCGCTGGCAAAACAGAGGCCATCATGAAAAACATCAAGGAATTTCTGGTGCGCTTGTCACCAACCATTTCATTTGGTCTTGATCCCAACAATGAGCTTTCGTTGTCCCTTGGCATTACCCCAAAAAACTACTCGCCGGAGGAGATTCTACAACTACCCGAACGTATAGCCGCTAAAGTAGGCAAGCACATTGTCGTTTGCATTGATGAATTCCAACAGGTTGGAGAGTTTCCCGATTCGCTCAGCGTTCAAAAGAGGATGCGTGGCGTTTGGCAATTGCAAAGCAACGCCTCGTATTGTTTGTTTGGAAGCAAAAAGCACCTGCTAACCAACCTCTTTCAAAACAAGAGAATGCCGTTTTATCAATTTGGCGACATCATGTTTCTCCAACCTATCCTTACGGAAGACTGGATCCCTTTTATACGCCAGAAGTTTGAGGAAAAGAAAATGAGTATTTCCGACGCCGTTATCGAAAAGATCTGCTCGACAGTTCAGAACCAATCCTCTTATGTTCAGCAACTGGCATGGAACGTCATGCTCAATACCACAAAAAAGGCGGATGAGAACACTTTGGAAACTGCCATTGAAGACATGCTGAATCAAAACTCACAGCTGTTTTTGCAACAAATTGAGAACTTGACTGCCTTCCAGATGAACTTTTTGAAAGCCGTCGCCAAAGGTGTACACTCTGATTTCACTTCTAAAGAAGTCTTGGCTAACTTTGATCTGGGTTCAAAATCCAATGTCGCAGGAATCATTACCGTGTTGACAAAAAAGGAATTGATAGAAAAAACGCCGCAGAGAATCGTTTTTGCTGACCCCGTTTTTGAATTGTGGTTCACCAAAGAATGGTGTAAATAACTACCCAACCACGATATTCACAATCTTCTTCGGCACGTAGATGACCTTGCGGATCTGCTTGCCCTCGATCCATTTGGCGGACTCGGGAGCGGCCAGCACGGCGGCTTGCACCTCGTCGGCGGTCATGGTGACGGGCAGTTCCATGTTGAAACGCATCTTGCCGTTGAAGCTGATAGGGTAGTTGAAGCTGTTCTCCACAGTCTTGCTCTCGTCATAGACAGGGAACGAAGCGTTGACCACCGAGGTGTCGTGACCCAGCAGGTGCCACAGTTCTTCGGCGATATGAGGAGCGTAAGGCGAGATCATCACGCACAAGGGCTCCAGAATCTCGCGTTTGTTGCACTTGAGGTCGTTGAGCTCGTTGACGCAGATCATGAAGGCAGAGACCACCGTGTTGAACGAGATGCTCTCGATGCCTTCTTCCTCTTTCTTGATGAGGGTGTGCAGGCTCTTCAACTCGGGTGCAGTGGCGGGCTCGTTGCTCACGTTGAACTCGTTGTTCTCGTTGTGGAACAGTCTCCAGAACTTGCGCACGAATCGGAAGGTGCCTTCGATGCCTTGGGTGTCCCATGGCTTGGACTGCTCAAGCGGCCCGAGGAACATTTCATAGAGACGGAGCGTGTCGGCGCCGTATTTCTCCACGAGGTCGTCGGGGTTCTGCACATTATATTTCGACTTCGACATCTTTTCGACTTCCGAGCCGCAGACAAAAATGTCGTTGCCGTCCTTGTCTTTCTCAAAAAGGAACTGGGCATCGTGCAAGTCATCGCGCCATTGGCGGAAAGCTTCCACGTCGAGCACGTCGTTGCGCACCATATTGATATCCACATGGATGGGATCGCTGAATTCCTCACGTCCTTCGATGTTCTTAGAGATGAACAGAGGACCGCCGTGATAGGCCTCGCCTTCCACAAAGGTTGGGACATCCTTGCCAGCGATGAGATCCTTGATCTTCTGCTCGACTTTGTTGGTGCCGTTTATGTAGTCGTTCACCACATCGATAATCGGAACGAGAAGGAGCTTGTATCCTTTCGACGCAGCATATTCTTCCCAAGGTTCGGCTACCTTCTCGAGGGCTCCCATGCGGTTAATCTCGATGAGGATGCCTTTTTCAGGACAGAAGAAGTCGAAGCGACGGCGGCCGTCCTTGAAGTCCTTCTCGAACTTCACACCCAGCTTGTTGTCTTTGATATGTCGCCAAACGCCGTATTCGCAGAGTTTCTCCATGTTGGCGCGATAGGCGAAGCTGGAACGGCCTTGGATCATGCCTTGGTTGATCATCCGTTGGAAGGGCTCTTCCTTGCACGACAAACCGACGTCATAAAGGAACTTGCACCAGAAGCGGCTGTAGATCAAGTGGCCGGTAGCATGTTCTGCGCCGCCGATATAGAGATCGACGTTCTGCCAATAGTCGTTGGCCTCGCGGCTGAAATATTCCTTATTGTTATGCGGGTCTTCGTAGCGGAAGTAATAGCCACTGGAACCGGCAAAGCCAGGCATGGTGTTGGTCTCGATGGGATAGCCCTCTTCGGTGACCCAGTTCTTGGCACGGGCCAAAGGCGGCTCACCCGTCTCAGTGGGCTTGTATTCGTTGATGGAAGGTAGCTCCAGAGGCAACTTTGATTCGTCCATGGCGTAAGGCATGCCGTCCTTGTAGTAGATCGGGAAAGGCTCACCCCAGTAACGCTGGCGGCTGAAGATGGCATCGCGCAGGCGGTAGTTGGTCTTGCCGGTACCTACGCCGAGTATCTCAAGTTCTTCGATCATGCGCAGGATGGCTTTCTTGACTGGCAGTCCGTTGAGGAAGCCTGAGTTGACCAGTTCGCCATCCTTGGCGTCGAAGCTTTCTTCCCAGGTGGAGGGGTCGGTCGGCTCGGTGCCGGGTTTCTTCACCACTTGGATGATGGGCAGGTTGAAATGGCGTGCAAAGGCGAAGTCGCGGCTGTCGTGGGCAGGCACGGCCATGATGGCGCCTGTGCCGTAGCCCATCAGCACGTAGTCGGCAATCCAGATGGGCAGCTTGGCACCCGTGATGGGGTTGATGCCGTAGGCACCCGTGAAGGCGCCGCTCACCTTGCGGACTTCGGCCATGCGCTCGCGTTCGCTGCGGTTCTTGGTGCGGGTGATGTATTCCTCCACCTCGGCGCAACGCGCCGAGGTGGTGATCTCGCTCACCAGCTCGTGTTCAGGTGCCAGCACCATGAAGGTCGTTCCGAACAAGGTGTCCGCACGGGTGGTAAACACCTCAAGGTCGATGTCCTTGCCATCGACTTTAAAGATGACGGAAGCACCCATCGACTTGCCGATCCAGTTGCGTTGCACATCTTTCACTGACTCGCTCCATTCGACCGTCTCAAGGCCTTCAAGCAGTCTGTCGGCGTAGGCGGTGATGCGGAGCAGCCATTGTTTCATCGACTTGCGGACCACGGGATAGCCTCCACGCACCGAGAGGCCGTCGGCTACCTCGTCGTTGGCGAGCACCGTGCCCAGTTCGGGGCACCAGTTCACCATCGCCTCGGCCTGGTAGGCTAGGCGGTAATTCATCAGCACCTCTTGCTGTTCCTTCTCGCTCATGGCTTTCCACTCGGCAGCGGTAAAGTGCAGTGGCTTGCTCTCGGCCACATCGAGGCCTTCAGTGCCAGTGGCCCCAAATGCCTCCATCAGCTCGCTGATGGGACGGGCTTGCTTGGCTTGGTTGCAATAATAGGAGTTGAACAACTGCAAGAAGGTCCATTGGGTCCACTTATAGTAGCCTGGCTCGCAGGTGCGCACCTCGCGGTCCCAGTCGTAGCAGAAGCCGATCTTGTCCATCTGCTCGCGGTAGTGGTTGATGTTCTTCTCGGTCGTCACGGCGGGGTGGGTGCCTGTCTGGATGGCATATTGCTCGGCGGGCAGACCGTAAGCATCGTAGCCCATCGGGTGCAGCACGTTGAAGCCTTTCAGACGTTTGTATCTCGCATAGATGTCGGAGGCGATATAACCCAGCGGATGGCCCACATGCAGACCTGCGCCCGAAGGATACGGGAACATATCCAAGACATAAAACTTAGGCTTGCCGTGGTCAATATCGACCTTATAGATTTTGTTGTCGTGCCAGTACTGCTGCCACTTTTTTTCGATCTCGGTAAAATTATAATCCATAAAGAGCGTTTTTGTCGAATACAAACTGCAAAGATACATATTTTTAGTAACTTTGCGCTATAAAAATCCGCAAATGAACCTCTACGCAAACAAGAAACGCTGGAAATGGGCACTCGCCGTGGTGGCACTCCTCATCGTGGGCGCATCGCTGTGGTACACCAACTACCTCGTGAAGTCGATTGCCGAACAGGAGACCAACCAGGTGAAGATGTGGGCCGCCGCCATGGAGCAACATGCAGGCATGATGAAAACCACCGAGGAGTTCTTCGGCAAGGTCAGTGAACAGGAGAAACTGCGCGTGAACCTCTTGGCACATGCTTATCGCGAAGTGCTCGACTTCTCCAACGACGCCAACACAGGCATCTATCTTGAGATCATCAAGAACAACATCAGCATCCCGCTTGTGATCACGGATGACAAAGGGAATATCATGTTCTCGAACAACCTCCCTGACGACCAAAAAGATAAAAAGCTGTTTGACGCAGAGATGCGCAAGGCCTATTCGAAGTTCTCTCCCATCAAGATCAACCCGGGCTTCGGACAGATCCAGTGGCTGTATTATAACGAGTCGATGATCTACACGGAACTCAAGGCAGTGCTCGAAGGCATGATCGACCATTTCTTGGAGGAGATCACCCTCAATGCGGTGGGTGCTCCAGTGATCATCACCAATGCCGATGGTACCAAGATCCTTAGCTATGGCAACCTCGATTCGCTTCAGATGCTCAATGCTGATTATGTGGAACATCAGCTGGAGGTGATGCGCTCGGAGAACGATCCGCTTGAGATCGACTTCATGAATACGGGCAAGGCATATATCTATTACCGCACTACCGATCTGGTGGAGCAGATGAAATACTTCCCCATCATCCAGTTCATCGTGGTAGGGCTTTATCTGTTGATCGCCTATCTGCTTTTCAGCTGGGCACGCCGTTCGGAACAGAACCAGGTGTGGGCTGGCATGGCAAAAGAAACGGCGCATCAGTTGGGCACGCCGCTGTCGTCGCTGATGGGTTGGGTCGAGTTGCTCAAGATGCAAGAGGAGCCTTTTGCCGGGACCGATGAGATGGAGAAGGACATCGAACGCTTGCAGGTGGTGACGGACCGTTTCTCGAAGATCGGCTCAGTGCCTGTGCTGGAGCCTACCGACATCATTCCGGTCATCAAGGATACCATGGACTATCTCCAGCATCGTTTTTCGAAGAAATTCGAATTCGACATCCAGTTGCCTACTGAGTCGTTGGTCTTGCCTTTGGTGCCGTCGCTGTTCCGTTGGGTGCTTGAGAATCTGACGAAGAACGCCATCGACGCCATGGGCGACAAAGGCAAGATATCCCTGGAACTTGTGGAGGGAGCCGATGAGGTGACCATCGACCTGAGCGATACGGGAAAAGGCATCCCGAAGTCACAGTTCAAACAGGTGTTCAATCCCGGCTTTACCAGCAAGAAACGAGGCTGGGGATTGGGGCTTTCACTTGCCAAGCGTATCATCGAAGAGTATCACAAAGGCAAGATCTTTGTGAAATCGTCTGTCTTGGGACAAGGCACTACGTTTCGGATTCAGTTAAGGAAATAATTTTAGAGAGAGACGGTCAATCTCTAAATTCTAAATTCTTAATTCTAAGTTTTTCCATCGCTTGTTTAATGGTCTCCGCATGTCTTCCTTTGATGATCACATGATGGTTGCCGATGGAATGTTTCAGTAGATACGGCCTTAAATCCACATTCAGCGTGATCTGCGTGCGGCAGAAATGGTCGCTGTAAGGCGCTTTGATGGCTTGGGCTTCGGCGACGAAATAGCGATCCAGTTGCGGTCCGCCCCATTTGAAGATGGTGTAGTCGGTCAAAGGCATCACACCTTGGATAGCTACACCGATGCCCGACTCGAAATGCGAGCGGATAGTCGTTTCGTCGCATAGGTTGAGAGGGATGGTGCAATGGGCGAGCATGGTGCTGTGGTCGGTGAGGTTGGATGGGTTTGCCATGAAAGCTTCTTCGCCTAGCAGGCGTTTTGCCAGCAGCATGCTCATCAAGGTTTGCATGTCGCCCTCACAGCCAGCCACGATGCCTTCGTCGTTAAGCAAAGCAAGGGCTAGGCAACTAGTGGTGCCGCAGGTCTTGACGATGTCGAAACATCGGATAGTCATGGCTTCGAGGCGTTCTTCCTGACAGATCTTTTTGATGGCGAGATAGGCCTTGGCTGCCTCCACCATGTCGGCGCAAGAGGGTTCTTTGACGGCTTTGGCGCGTTTCACGGTGGCTTGTGCCACCTTCACGGCGTCGGTTTGTGGGATGGCCTTGATACCGTCAATGAGGCGTTGCAGGTCGATGTCAACGGTCTCGACGCCGAATTGTTCCAACAGGAAATCGCGGTCCACGTCACTGGCGATGAGCCAGTCGGAGGGTTTCCCGAAGAGGCCCACACGCAGCCCTTTCAGGGGAGACGTGGCCCGCAGGGCTTTCACGATCTCCTCGTTGGTTCCATGAAGGATGCGTCCTTGCAGGCCATTTTGGCCCAGCCAGGTCAGGATCTCCAGGGAAGCGGCCAGTGAGTTGTTGCGTCCGTCGGCGATAAGCGTGACGGTTTTCGGTTGGGATGGAGCACACAACGTCTCTACGTCGATCGTTGACCACACGGTCTTGAACAGGTTTTCCACTCCGCCTGTGGCGACCATGATAGCGTCGGGCACATAGGGATGTTGTTTCCATTGTTCGATGGAGGCGGCATCATCGCCGAGGATGCAGCATTCAACGCCGCAAGCAGTTTCCATCCCTTGCAGCAGTTCGGCATATTCCTCCTTGACGAATTCATCAGTTTGGAAAGAAGAACGAAGGATCAGGATTTTCATAGTTAAGAGTAAAAGCTAAGAGTGTAAGATTAATGGGTAACTACGAAACGCAAGGCGGTTTCACCTGTCTTGACGAAATAGACGCCGTTGCTATAGCGGGTGGTGTTGATCTGGAGTTCGTTGCCTTCGGCCTTCAGTTCGTCCACCTTTTGGCCAAGGGAGTTATAGACGCGCACCGTGCCGAGATCCTCGCCTTTCAAAGTCACGACATTGTTAGCGGGATTGGGTCGGAGTGTGGTTGAAACCTTGTTTTCATCTATCGACCACGCATGTTCTATCATCACTGTGAAACTGGCGTCAGGCAAGTTGCTTGACAAAGTGACGAGGTCTTCGATATAGTCAGGATCGTTCTTTCCAACCATCAGGCACAACATTTCCATGGAAAGGGAATCGCCTTTCGGCAGAGCGATTTCAAGGCCATCAGGACAATTGCCATACTCTATGCCGTTGATAAAGAAAGTAATCAGACAGAAGTTGTTCCAGTCGTTGGTTTCTTGAATACGATGGATGACGGCATCTTCCGAGGTGTTGTTGTAAACGGTGATTTCTGCTCCGGAGATATAAGGCAGCTCCATATTGTCTGTGCTGAAAGTCAGTGTCTCCTCGTAACAAGGCGCCTGTTGGTAGTTTTCGATGTTCATGGCATCGATGATGTATTCCAGCGTCGGCGGATAAATGTCACGTTTGGCAATAGTATGGTCGGGACGGATGAGCATGATGGCGGGGTACAGGGCCACCGGAATGCTTTGGACAATAGTGTTGCCGCCTCCGTCGCGGCTGATGGTCGGGTACTCCACACCGAATTGTTCCGCCCAGGCCTGACAATCGCTGTTGTGGCCGTTGGGGGAGATCTCCATGACGAACACATCGTGGCCGTTGCAGCCGTAGAGGCGGTAGGCTTCGGTCATGTCGTCCATGACGTCCTCGCTGAAAGGATCACCAGTGAGGAAGAAGTTGATGAGCACAGCCTGACCGGCATCAAGGATGTCATAGAGATGGATTTCGTTGCCGTTAAGGTCGGTGCCGGTGAAGTCGGGCATGGTTTCGCTGCTTCCGCCCGAGGTGGTGGTGACGGTTTCTTGGGCCATCTCACCAAGGTTGCCGTCGAGGTCGGCGGGCACGGCATAGATAGTGTATTCTATTTCTGGAGTCAATCCGTTAAAAGTATGGGAAAGGGTTTCCGAGCCAGGGATGCCATAGTTCCATAGGTATTCAGGGAGAGCGAGACCTGCTATGCTCATCCATTCTTGGATCTCGCTTTCAGTGGCAATGGTGTAGGCATAAGAAGCACAATCCTCGTTGGGGGTGAACGTGACGGTGACTTCCGTCTCGGTAACTAAGTCAATGCCAATGGCAACCTCAGGTGACGCAACGCAAGAATGCTGTTCCACGCCCTGGTTCTCCAAAGCGGTGATGACACTTTGGACATTGTTGATAGGCCATAGGTCTTGGATCACGATTTGACGGTCGGGCCTGATGAGGATCACGGTGGGGAAGGCCCCAATCAGATATTGGTCGTTGATAGTGCTGCCTCCTGCTGCACCGCTGATGGTGGGGTATTCCACGCCGTAGTTGGCGACCCAGTTCTGGCATACTGCATCGGAGTCCCTGTCGGAAATTTCCATATAAAACACATCGTGCATGTTGCAACCGAAAGACTGGTACGACTGCACCATCATGGGTGCCGTGGTGTTGCACGCTCCACAGTTGTAATAGAAGAAGTCGATGAGGACATATTGTCCACCGTCGAGGATGTCGAACAGGTGGACTTCGGTGCCGTGGCAGTCGGTGGCCGTAAAGTCAATGGCAGTCGTAAGAGGACATTGCGCCTTTACCCCGAGTCCAAGGGCCATCGCAATCAATAGGAGTGATAGTTTTTTCATAGTTGTTCGGTTATATAGTTGATTGGTTGTCAATAATCCCTGAAGTCTTTTTTCTTCGTCAGTTTTAGGTCTTGCAGTGCTTGTGCCTTCACGTTGATGGTGAAGTTCCAACTCTTATAGTTACCGATAGGGATCCAGTTGAAGCGCATCTCCCAGCAATGCAGGTCGCGGTAGATGTTGAGCGAAGTATAGGAGAGGCCGTGGTTGGTGAAGTCCCATCCGGTGGAGAAGGAGACTTTCCATTTCGGGCTGAGGCTGACGTCGCCATTCACAGTGAGGGTTTGGACAATCTGGTTTGTGGCGATGCCCATGAAGGCGGCATAGGTCACGTTGGACGAATGCCGCAGGTTATAGCTAAGGGTCAGCGACCAGGGTGCGGTCCAATCGACATAGGCGTTGGGGTTGCCGAGGATGTCGTCAAGCTCTCCGGGGGTGACGAATTCCGATCCCGTGGCACGTCGAGTGATGTCGTCCTCGAAGCTTTGTTCGCCGTCGTTGTGTTGTAGCTTCTTCAGGTCGTTTTGGCTGAACGACCAGCTGAGGCTGAAGTTCCATGCCGAGTTGTTCTTGTGGAAGAGACGTCGGTTCTCGATGATCTCAAAGCGGTTGACACGGTGGCCAAGCGAGTCCATGACGTAGGGATCCCACACGCTGGAGTAAGTGACTTTGAGTTTTTTGAACAGCGTGGTACGGGCATTTACCGACATGTAGGAGAAGTTAAGCGAGTCCTGGGTGAGGTCGTAGTTGCCGGAGAAGCCCAGCGACTCAAGCAGCACCACTTTCTTCATGCCCGTGATGGTGTCGCTCTTTGACGGCACCTTCATGTCCAAAGTGTTGTTGAAGCTATAGGTGATTTGTCCCGAGCGGTTTGGCGACGGCGTTCCGTAGAGGGCGTTCATGAACATGTTGTAAACCTGTGTCTCTCCGTTGGCATCGATGTATTGGTTGTACACATTCCATTTCGGGTCGCTGAAATCGGGTCGATAGGAGAAGCCGATGGTAGGGGTGAACACATGTCGTATGGCTCGGATAGGGCCTTTGGCGAAGTTGACCATGCCATAGACCTTGGTGGTGATGTTGCTAGTGAAGTTGAAATCCACGATGTTGCGGAAGCCCCTGATGGTGTCAACCTGCAAGCAGCTGTCGGCGACATTCCATTGCCGTTCGACGCGGTTGAAGTACATATAGTCGTTGAACGTGGCCGAGCTGGTCCAGGTGAAGTGCTTGAAGAGCTTGATGGGCAGGTTGATGGGGATGGTGTGCTTGATGCCGTTCTGGGTGTATTTCTGGAGGTTCTCGAACCAACCCGAGAGGTCGTTCATCCATCCGCTGGGGAAGAGCAGGGTGTCGATGCCAGAGACATAGTTCTTGGCGTTCATGGTGTAGTTGATGTTGAGATCCTTGTACCAATGTTTCTTGCCAGCCTTCCCGATTTTTTGGAAAGGATAGATGCGGTTGGCGGTCAGTGTCAGTTCGGGCAGGGCGACGGTGACCTGTTTGGTGAGGGTGTTTTGGCTGTGGCTGGCGTTGAGGGTGAGATAGACCTTGCCACCGAAGTTGGTTTGGTATGCGATACTGCTCTTGAAGGTGTTGCTGAGGTACTCGTTGGAGGTGGTGGCGTTGTATTTGTTGAAGTTGGAGCTGATGATGTTGACATCGGCTGAGAAGTTGTGTCTCGGATGAGCTTTTGGATCTTGCTTGTGGGTCCATTTCACCTTGAAGTCCATGCTTTCGTCGTAGTCGGCGGCGCCTTCGGAGCCGATCTTGTTGACGGCGAATCCCAAGGCGAGCGATCCGTTGTGCTTGTAGCGTTGTGCATAGCGCAGGGTAGGCTTGATGGCCCAGCTGCCACGGGTGTAGATGTCGCCCAGGATCTGCAAGTCGTAGTGCTCGTTGATGGCCCAGTAATAGCCGCCGTTTTCCAGATAGAAGCCTCGGTTGGCTGATTCACCGTAGGTGGGGATGATGAGTCCCGATTTCTGTCCCTTGGAGTTGGGGAAGATGGCGAATGGCAGCCCGATGGGCAACGGCACGTCCTGGATAGTGACGAATACGGGACCCGTGACGATGATGTCGTTGGGGATGATCTTGGCTTTGTTGAAACGGAACTGGAAGTGGGGATGCTCCTTAAGGTTGCAGGTGGTGAAGCCTCCCGAGCGGATGTGGATGCTGTTGTCGTCCATCCTTTTGATCTTCTCGCCATGGATGTATCCGCCGCTTTCTTCGGTCCACACCTTGCGGATGATGCCCTTCTTGGTCTGGAAGTTATACGACATCTCCTCGGCTTCGAACTTGGTCTCACCCTGGGTGAAGTTGGGGGTGCCTTGAAGCCTACCCGTGGAGTCCGGGATGCCCTTTGCCGTGACCACGTTGGTGTTTAAGTCGAATTCCAGATAGTTGGCTTCCAGTGTGATGTCATCGTATTTCACCACGGCGTTACCGAAGTAGTAGAGGATCTTCTTTTTCATGTCCTGCACCACGGAATCGACAGCGGTGCGAGTGACCTTGACCTCGAAGGGGGAGTCTTTTTTCCTTGGGGGACGAACGGTTTTTATGGGTTGCGACAAGGAATCGTTGTTGTTTTGAAGCGTGTCGTTGGCTGGCAATAACGGATCGTCGGTTTCCAGTAACGAATCGATGGCAACAGAAAGCGTGTCGTCGTCGGTCTCCTCCATGACTGGTTTGACGGGTGGAACTGGCTCCAGCCAAAGCGTGTCAACCTGAGGGGGCGCGGGTGCCTGCTCCTTGTCGGGACTCACCACATTGGATGGTGTCTTGCAGGCATGGATCATACAGGCCGTCGTAAGCGACAGGAAAAATGCCAATACTTGAAAAATATTATGTCGTGAGCGGCGTTCCAAGTAAAAAACGATTATTTTTGTGCCAAATTAGTAAAATCGGTGCAAATATAGTTTTTATCTCTCAATACTTGACGGTTATGAATCAACGAAAGCTTATAAAATTTGGTATGTTCCTGCTCGTTTTTCTGCTTCCGCTGGCATTATGGGCACAGCGTGGCGAGAAAATCACCACGGTGGTCATCGACCCCGGCCACGGAGGCAAGGACACGGGGGCTCTGGGTGCCATCAGCAAGGAGAAGGACTTGAACCTGACGGTTGCCCTGCTGACAGGGGAATATATCAAGAAAAACCTTCCTGATGTCAAGGTGGTCTATACTCGCGAAAGGGATGTGTTTGTGACCTTGAACGAACGTGCCGCCATCGCGAACCGCAACAATGCCGATGTCTTCATCTCCATCCACTGCAACTCGACCGACAGTAAGGGTGCGTCGGCAGTGGGCGCGGAGACTTTTGTTCTGGGTGAGCACAAAAACGCTGCCAACCTCGAAGTGGCAAAGAAAGAAAACTCGTCCATCTTGTATGAGGAAGACGCCAGTGAACAGTATGGCGACTTCGACCTCGACAGTCCGGAAGCCTATATCGCACTTTCGTTGTTCCAAAAGGAATACCTCAACCAGAGTTTGCAGTTGGCAGCCAACGTCCAAGACCAGTTTTCGAAGCGGGTGGGACGCAAGGACCGTGGCGTACAGCAGGCGGGATTTCTTGTGCTATGGAAGACGGCCATGCCCAGCATCCTTATCGAGTTGGGCTTCATCAGTAACGCCTCCGAGGAACGCTTCCTCGCTTCCTCTGACGGGCAGACCTACATGGCTTCCGCCATCTATCGGGCTTTCCGTGACTTCAAGGCAAGCTTTGAAGGGGAGAATCTGACGGTTAAAGAGCCACCAGCGATCGCTGAGAACAAGCCTGCTGAGACCAAACCTGTTGAGAACAAGCCCGCTGAGACGAAACCAGTCGAGACCACACCTGCTGTGACGGAACCTGTTGAAAACAAACCCGTTGTGTCAGAACCTGTAGTGGATGCCGACCCACAGACTGCGACCGCGCCCGAATCCGTTTCGGGCCCCGCCGTTTCGTTCAAGGTGCAAATAGCGACCCGTGACGTCAAAGTCCCTGTCACCGATCGCGCCTTCGCCAAGGTGAAGGATGTGGACGTGTATTTCTTCAACGGCGCCTATCGTTACACTTCGGGTGACTTCAAGACGAAACAAGAAGCCACCGAGCGGCAGGCGGAGGTGCGCAAACTCGGTTTCAGCGATGCCTTCGTGGTGGCTTTCATCAATGGGGAACGTGCCACCATCAAGGAAGCGGAGAACGCACTGAAGAAGCAAAACCAATAGCGGATCCGCTTCGATCTTTATTTCGCGGCAATCATCTCAATTTCCACCAAGGCCTTCTTGGGCAGTTCCTTGACGGCAAAGGCAGCGCGTGCAGGGCAAGCACCGCTGAAGTATTTTCCATAGACGGCGTTCATGTCGCCGAAATAGCTCATGTCGGCCAGCAGACAGGTGGACTTCACCACGTTGTCGAAAGTGCAGCCTGCCTCGTTGAGGATGGCTTCCAGATTCTTCATGCACTGCTCGGCTTGGGCGGTGATGCCCTCGGGCATGACGCCGGTGGCAGGATCGATGGGGAGTTGTCCGGAGATGAACAGGAGTCCGTTGGCCTCAATGGCCTGGCTGTATGGCCCGATGGCACCCGGAGCCTTGGTGGTAGCGATCGCTTTTTTCATGATAAAAAATGTTTGATGTGTTTCTGCCTACAAAAGTACGTTTTATTTTCCATTTTTTGTACTTTTGCAAAACAATATTGAAATGCCATGACCTTCAGGAAAATTGTCAAGAAACTGACCAACCGTTATGTGATTGCCACCGTGGTTTTCGTGCTGGTAATAGTCTTCTTTGACCAGTTCAACCTGAAAAAGCAAGTGGAGTTGCATCGTGAGCTGAAGGAACAAGAGGCGGAGATTGAGCTTTTGGAAACCAATATCGCCCTTTATAAGGACTCCTTGCGGATGGTGACAGAAGATCCCGAAGGCATGGAGCGCATCGCCCGTGAGAAGTATTTCATGAAACGCGACAACGAGGTGGTGTATAAAATCTCCGATTCAGAATGAAACCCATTCGAAACCCGCTTTCTTTGGCATGGAGGTTCCTTGCTGCGTTTGTCTTTGTGACCGTTGCTGCATTTGGCCAAAAGCAAGTGATTTGCGGGAAAGTCACCGACAAGCAAAACAGGCAGCCGTTGGCTTTTGTGAACGTGATGGTCAACGAAGGACAGTGTGGCGGCATCAGCGACATCGACGGGAAATACGAAATCAACTGTCCAGACCCGATTCGCAGCCTAAGGTTCTCGTGCTTGGGGTATAAGACAGTGGACACCGTGTTGGCTGACGGACAACATCGTTTGAATGTCGCACTGCAACCGACAACGTTTCAGCTGAACGAAGTGACCGTCGAGGCAGGGGAGAATCCAGCCCATCGTATCATCGACAGCGTGATGGCCCATCGCAAGGACAACAATCCGAATTCGTTGGATGCATACCGTTATCATATCTATGACCAGATGGTGATCACCATTGACAGCAGCTTTAACGTTTTTTTGGATACGATTCAAAAAACGGAGAAGATGTCCTATTATGACAGCTTGCTGAAACGCAGCGACCTCATGATCATGGAGTCGTATTCGGAAGTGCTTTTCCGCTCGCCGGATCAGTTCCGTCAGAACGTGTTGGGCACCAAGATGTCGGGGTCGAAAAACGCACAAGCGGTGTATCTTGCCAGTAAGATGCAGAGTACCAGTTTTTACGGCGAAACGGTGAACATTGCCGGGACGGATTATGTCAATCCCGTCAGCCAGAACAGCAAAAGCCATTATTTCTTTACCCTCGAATCGGTGTCGCCAGCTTGGGGGCCTGACTCGCTCTATGTGATCTCTTTCCATCCTTTCCGGGGAAGCACCTTCAATGGCTTGCGCGGCACCATGACCATCCATTCCGACGGATGGGCGCTGCAAAGCGTGAAAGCGGCTCCCAACGAGCAAGGGGGGATCTATAACATCAGCATCCAGCAACTGTACCAAAAAGTCGAAGGGCAATGGTTTCCGAAACAGCTGAATACCAACTTGGTGTTTCCCAGTGTGGTGGCTGATCTGGATGGATATTCTTTCCCCATGGTTGCCATAGGAAAGAGCTATGTCTCGGATGTCGAGCTGCATCCGGTTCTTTCCAATAAGGCGTTTTCGGAAGTTGAAGTGGAGGTCCCGGAAGTGGCTGCCTACCGTGACGATGCCTTTTGGACCCAGCATCGCATCGATTCCCTGACAGAAAGGATCTTGAACACCTATCATTTCATGGACTCTTTGACGGAGGGGAATGATATCTTTGACAGGGTGCTGGGCGTGAGTAGCAAGCTGATGGAGGAATCGTCGTTGCCGCTGGGACCTGTGGACCTGAATCTCGGCAGTATGTTTCGCTATTCTGCACTGCGAGGCTTCTATGTTGGCTTGCATCTCTCTACGAACAATCGTTTCAACAAGCTTTTGCGTCTCGGTGGCTTCTGTGGCTATTGGACAAGGCTGAGGGATTTCGATTATGGCGTTGAAGGGAAGCTGATGCTCTATCCCGAAAGTCAAATGGAGCTGGGTTGGCGCTATGCCCATAAGTCATGGGCGATGGGCGAGTTCGGCGGCTTCGGCGAAGGCAGCAGTCTGCTTTCGGAAAACGAATACCGATACACTTTTTACGAAAATGTCATGGCCCGTGGCAACGTGATGGAGTGGTTTTACACTACCCGGTTTGCCCGCCATTTCAAGGCTTTTCTGACCTATGGATGCAGCGAGCGGCGTTATCATCTCCAGCCTTTCGACACCATGCCATCGACACACCTTACCATGGCAGAGGTCAAGATCCGTTTCGCATACAAGGAGAAGTTCGTGGGCATGTCGAATGGCATCAAGTCCCTGGGCACCGATTATCCTATCGTTTGGCTCTCTTGCCAGCGTTCGCTCAAGGGCTTTTTGGACGGCGAATATGATTTTTACCGATTCAAGTTGCAGGTGGAGAAGGATTTCCAAACCCATTATTGGGGCAAGTCGTCGCTGCTGTTGCAGGCGGGATATGCGTCGAAGGGTTGTCCGGTGCTGGAGACCTTCAATATCTTAGGGTCGTATGAGCCATTTGGACTTTACTCTCCCGGATGTTTTGCCACTATGGGCGAAAGCGAGTTTTTCTGTGACCGTTTTGTGGCATTGTTCGTCGGCCACGACTTCCAAGGGATGCTTTGGACACCTGACGTTTCGTGGTTCCAGCCCCAGCTTTGTTTGGTGGGAAATTTCGGATGGGGCAACAGAAGGCCGGATGGCGATCCGTCGTTTGTGAATTTCAAGACCATGGAAAACGGGTTTTTTGAGGGTGGCATTGTCGTCAAGGGCCTATTGAGTCTTCCATTGATGAAGATCGGTGCAGGAGTGTTTTCCCGCTTTGGTGCATACGCTTCTCCGAGGTATTGGGACAACCTCGCGTTCAAATGGAGCGCAACATTCAGTTTGTAGTTGAACGATGAAAAACGAGAATATGGTTATGAGAAGAAGTTTGGTTGCCTTGATGGTTGTGATGCTGTTGTCGTCTTGTTCGAGACAACCCCAAAAGATTGTCTTGGAGGGCTTGGCGCAAGGATCGTATTATGCTGTCACGTATTTTGACGGGCAAGGACGCAACTTCCAGCGTGAGATCGACTCGATCTTTCATGCGGTGGACCTCTCGGTGAATCTCTGGGTGGACAGCTCGGTCATCTGCAAGGTGAACCGTAACGAGAAGGTGGAGCTTGACGCCATCTTCATTGACAATTTCAACATCGCACAGGAGGCGGCTCGACTTTCGGGAGGCTATTTCGATCCTACCGTCTCACCGTTGGTGTCGGCGTGGGGTTTCAGCGCGAAAAACGGCGACAGCATCACGCCGGCGCTTATCGACAGCCTCAAGCTGTTCGTGGACTATCGGAAAGTGCGGATCGAAGACGGCAAGATCGTCAAGGAGAATCCAAACATGAAGCTGGATTTCAATGCGGTGGCTCAGGGTTATACCTCGGATCTCATTGCTGCTTTTCTGGAACAACAAGGTGTAATGAATTATCTTGTCGATACAGGCGGTGAAATCATGGCCCGCGGCGGCAAACCCGATGGCAAGCCTTGGGTGGTGGGCATTGAGAAACCTGCCGCCAACTGGGACTCGGAACGTGCCGTCCAGGTTCGTGTAGCCTTACGCGACAAGGGCTTGGTGACTTCGGGCAGTACCCGTAAATACGTGGAGCGCGACGGCAAGCGCTATTCCCACTGCATAGATCCCACGACGGGCTATCCTGTTGAGCACAACGTGCTCAGTGCCACGGTGATGGCAGATAACGCCACCTGGGCCGACGCACTTGCCTCCATCTGCATGGTGATGGGCATGGAACGGTCGTTGGACCTCATCAACTCCTTGGCGGGTGTGGAGGCCTATTACATCTTCGTCAACGAGAAGAATGAGTTGGAGACGTTCGCTACTGAGGGATTTTTAATACTGGATCAGTGATGGTAATCTTGTTCAACAAACCCTATGGCGTGTTAAGCCAGTTTACCCCCGAAGCGGGGCACCGGGCCCTCGACGAGTTCGGGTTCCCTGCCGGCGTGTATGCCGCTGGGCGCCTGGACCACGACAGCGAAGGTGCCTTGCTGCTGACTGATGACGGGAGGCTTGTCAAGAAGTTGCTGGATCCGAAGTTTGAGCATCCTCGCACCTATCTTGTCCAGGTGGACGGACAGATCACGCCGGAGGCTTTGCGTCAGCTGTCGAAAGGGGTGGTCATCAAAGGATATCGCACCAAACCTTGCAAGGCAGTGATGGCCGTGCCGCCGGAAGATCTATGGGAACGGGTGCCACCCATCCGTTACCGCGCTGCCATCCCCACCAGTTGGATAAGGCTCACCCTTGTCGAGGGCAAGAACCGTCAGGTACGTCATAGTACGGCGGCGGTGGGTTTTCCTACGTTGCGTCTCATCCGCGTGCAGATCGGCAACATTTCACTCGGCGATTTGAAGCCAGGGGAGTGGCGAGTCGTTACCGAGCGGGTGCTATAGTTTTGACAACAAAAAAAGCCGTCGATTTCTCAACGGCTTTTCGGCAGTACTCCCGCAGGGGGTCGAACCCTGGACACCCTGATTAAGAGTCAGGTGCTCTACCAACTGAGCTACGGAAGCATCGTTTGCGACTGCAAAAGTACAACCTTTTTTGATTATGGCAAGGCTTTTTTCGAATTATTTTCTTTTGGTGAACTTAATTTATTGTTAATCAATAGATTATTGTTTTTTTTCAATAGGAATGGCTTCCTCGTCGTTTTGATCGTGGTGCTTTACATCAAGTGTTCAGCAGTGCCTCAATAGGCACAGTGCTGTTCATCAAGCCAATTCTTGTATCCGACTCGTGGCGATTTACGCCAGTATAGGTCAACGAGGCATCCTCGTAGCGGCGGAATTTTAGGATGGCATCGTTCATTTGGGCGCGGTTGAAGACACCAACTCTTAATAACAAGTCGAAATCGTCAATGGTTAAGCCCGTAACGCGCTCAAATAAGCTGGGTTCAAGTTTGCGGATGACATCCTCGAGGCTTTCTTCGCGATAATCGGTGAGGTACATGAAGATGGGGATTCTGGTGGCGAACTTCATCAGTTTCTCCTGTACCTCTCGCCGCTTGGAGCGATACTCTTTCTCCTCTTGCGTCAGTTCCTTCTTCTTTCGCGGATCGGGCTTGTCGCCAACCTCACGTTTCAGTTTCTTGATTTTCTCGGCACGGTTGACAATGCTTTCGATGATGTCGCCGCCCAAGGCACGGAAGCCCTCAATCTTCATAATGGTGGCCAAAGCCTCTGGATTGTCAAGTACGCGTTGCAACGTGGCGTTATCGACATTCACCAGTTGTGCGCTGTTCCAACGACGTGCCAGCAGGGTACCGCTGGTGCCGTTGTCCACAAAGTCGAGGATTTCGGTGGCATCCACCCGCTTCATTGAACTGCCATCGAACTGGAGGATGGGCAGGAAGTTGATGAACTCGTCCACCTTGTCGGTAATGCGGCGGTTGCTATCCACATCGAGCTGGTTGGCATAAGTAACCACTTCGCGCAGAGCGCGGTTGGGAGCAAAGTCGAACACATAGCAAGTAGGCTTGAGGATGGTTTTCTTCGTGGGGTCGTCCTTGTCGGTGGCCGTCCATGGGCTTTGCACCCGGAAAGCGGTCTGGAAGTAGGTCTCGGGGCTTGAACAGTTGCGCAGCATTAGCAGTCCTCCTAACGGACGCAGCGTTACGCCTGTGGTCAGTTTGCCGCATGTTAGCGTGATGGTTCGTGTTTTCAAGGGGTTGTCGCCCATAGCCTCACGTACCGGACCGAGGGCATCCACGCCGATACCGGCCTTGGTGCCGCTACAGTTGATGATGGTGTAGTTCTGATAGAATCCGTTGGCGGGACGATGCAGCAACGCTTCCATGGCATCACACGACGCCACATTCGGCAGGAACCACATCGTATGGTTGCATAGGTCAAGCAAACGCGTGTCCTCAAAAGGCAATGCCGGTCGCACATTGAGGGGCGAACTGCCATCGCCGAAGATGGGGGCTTTGCCACGGATGATATCGAGCCATTTCTGCACCGCCTTTTCATGGACAAAACAGGCCCCCTCCCCGCTTCGCGGGACTCCCCCAGAAGGGGGAGCCGGAGTGGCTCTAAAGAACTCGTTCAAGTCGAAGCCATCCATGTCCCACTGCTCAATCATCGCGCCGAGGTCTTGCGGCATCTGGTAGGTCATCATTACCATAGTGGGCATCTCCAAGTAGGGGCCACCGACAGCCTCTTTTTGTGCCTGTTCATCCTGATACGTCCAGTTGAAGATTTGGTTTTCGATAAACTCGCCCGTAGCAAGGGCACGGAAAGGTGTGCCGCTTAAATAAAGGTAATGCTTGCCGGTGATGGGCACATCGCTGTCGTCCCAAGCACGTCCACTTTCCACATCAATGCCGCTTTCGCTCATCACCTCATCCTCTTCTGCCTGACGCTTTTTGGCCTCGGCATCCCCAAGGTCGAGCAGACTCTTGGCGTTGTCGTTCCATGCGCCGAAATGGTACTCATCCAGCACAATCAAATCCCAATTGATAGCGTGAACCCATTCGTTTTTTGGCTTGATATTTCCGTAGCGGTCTCTGCCGAGATAGTCTTGGAAGGAACCAAAAACCACCAATGGCTTTGGCGAAGACAGCGACGGAAAGCGTTCATCCATTCGACTACTGTAATACCGCCAACCTTCAAAGTCGCGATGCCGCATTAGGTCGTCGCGCCACGAGTCTTCCACGGCAGGTTTGAAGGTGAGTACCAACACCCGCTTCGCCCCCATGCGTTTTGCGAGTTGGTAGGTGGCGAAAGTCTTGCCGAAACGCATCTTGGCGTTCCACAGGTAGTGACTGGGGCGGTTAGGCTCTTCCTTGTCCATTTTGGCAAAATAGTTCGCTGTCTGTTGTACGGCTTGTTTCTGCTCATCACGCATCGTATAGTCGAGGTCACGTATCGTTTCCACTTCAGTGTCACGGTGACGCACTGCCACGTATGCCGCTTGTGCCTCACGTAATGAGCATCTGCACCATTCGCCGATAAGTTCCTTGCCCATACGACGTAGGCACTCATGCAAGTCGTGGTCGCTGAAACTCTCGCCACTGCCATCGGCATAGAAAGCATTGTCGTGCCACAGCAGGTGGTAGGTCTTGTAGGGTTCGGTGATGGGGTGCTGCTCGTCAATGCGTTCGTTCACATCGTGACGGCCTGTCTGCCCTATCTTGATCCAACCTGGAAAGGCGATGTCGTCGTACATGTATATCTGCGGCACTGCTCTCCGCATTTCAGGAAGGATTTGCTCTGTGGTCTGCATAATAGGTTAGTTTGTTCGTTTACGTTATATAAGCGAACGTCCTTATGCAGAAATCGTTAGGAGAAAAAGTGTTTTAATGATTTTGGCTATCCCTTGTGCTGTAAAAGGCATCCACCATAGCATATAACTTGCCAGTAAATTGGTCAAAAGTCATACTATTGAGCTGAGCCTCTTCGATAGAGCATACACGAGGAATGACAGGCTCGCTAACCTTTGGTGTTTCAGATTCCGCTTGTGAATATTTATGTTCCATGAAAGTTGATTTCTTTTTTGCAAAGATACACATCTTTCTTAAACCTCGCAAGGCTTTTCTCCTAAAAATTTCAAAGAACGTTCTATTTATATGTATGTTTTATTCCATTGGGCGTATCATGCTCTCGATAAAGGCGATCTCGTCCTTGTCCAAGTTGTATTTCTTGTATAGCATCTCATCTGTCCAGGGGTGGGAGAAGTCTTGAAGAGGGACAAGTACAAATGTTCTATTGGAAACATCTGGTGATACTATTGTAGGTTGACATAAATATCTAAAGAACTTTGTTTTAACATAGCTCATACAATTATCAGCCAATCTCTTTTCTTTAAAAGCATCTATCACTACATAGGACTCTGTCACAACAGAATTAGGCTCTGCAATGAATGTTTGAGAAATACGAAGGACTTGTCCGTTATCCTCTTCTGGAACTGATGTTGAACGTGATGTCACAACTTTCCAATAATCAATGTATTGGGCATTCTTTTCTATATCTCTATTGCTCACAAATCCATATCCAGTATGTGATTTCTTGGTGTATAGTTTTACTTCTCCTTTTGGTTTGAAGTCTTCGTAATTTGTTCTAAATCCAAAAGGTTTTTGCGTCCATACTCTTGAAGTCATAGTCTCTTTATCAATTGCCCTTACTTTTTCTACAATTCCTACGGCCATATTATCACGAATGAAAAAATCCAGTCCATAATCTAGTTTCTTTCTTATGGTTTTCTCCTCGCCATTTGGCTCAAACTCTACCAAATTGCTACTATAATTAATATCCCAAAGAAAGTAACAAATACCTCCACCGGCTCGAATTCCTGGGAAGCAATCCTTACTATACTTATAATCATACAAGTATTTTAAATGACCGTCCTTAAGCATTGAATCTCTAAAATCCGACAAATCCCGGCCTCCACAATACCAGCGCGAAGGAATAATCATTATTAGGTAACGTGGCTTCAGCTTTTTTGCTTGTTCTACAAACAACTGGTATATTGGAGATGCACTGTTGCGATTCCCTCCGTCGCTTAGTTGGTATGGTGGATTACCTATAATTACATCGAATTGCATATCTTTATGGAATATTTCTTTGATACTTTTGTGAATAAATGGATAGGCGTAGGTCTCGCGAGCATCGGCACGGAGATACTCGTCTTTGCTGGCACCACAATGCGCACACCTGCCTTGTGCGTTCCACGTATGGCGGCAGCGATCGTAATGTAAGTTACCTTGTGCATCGTGGAATGCAGTAGTAACACTATATTCTCCGTTAGCCTGTTTGGTGCAATAAAGCGTGCGACGACTCATCTCGGCAGTGAGGTCAGTACAAGCGATCCCGAAGATCTGCTTTGTCATGATATGGTCTATACGTTCCTGCAAATCGGGAATTTGCTCTTCCAGACCCGTCAATAATCGTTTGGCAATCTCGCGCAGGAAGACACCGCTCTTACTGCAAGGGTCGAGGAATCGCGTCTTGCTGGAGCAGAACAACTCGGATGGCAGTAGGTCGAGCATTCGATTGGCCAACTCGGGCGAGGTGAAGACCTCATCACTGCTTAAATTGGCCAAGCAGTTAAGGATATCGGGACTATAGTTGTTCTTCATATCGATATAGTTGGGTGTAATGCAAAGGAGGATAGGTGCGCACCGGTTCATCAAAGCTCTGCGCTTCGCCCTGCTCATCGAAAAGGCTGTACTGGTGGCTTTGAGTGACAAGAAAGTCAAATTGGAAGTCACGCCGAGAGAACTGCATACTGCCGGCGATGGGCGTCCATTCGCTAAAAGTGATAGGTTTATCCTTTGCTGTGCGATAAGTCAATGCATCACCACAAACAATATTCTTTTTCAGCATGTATCGGAGACTTTCTTCATAACCGTCTGAACAATCCTTTTTGCTCTTTTGGTCCATTACCTCGGCAAACAGCCGCTCTCGACAAGCCTCGGCATTGTCGGGCAGGATGTCGATGCCATAGCAGGAACCTACGGCAATCAGACTCTTGAATTCCCATTCCGTTTGGGTTTTAATGTCTTTCAAAAGGGAGAGTTTGCGACGCAGAATCTCAATCAGAAAATTACCATCTCCGCAGGCGGGTTCAAGGAAACGGCTGTCGAGTCGAAAGGACTCGTCGCGCACAAGGTCAAGCATAGCATTCACCTCGCGTGGATTGGTGAACACCTCGCCATGGTCAGCCACCCGTTGGCGGCTTTTGATTTGTGATTTGTTTTCGTGTGGTGTGGGCATAAAAAATCCGTGAACTTCTGTTTAAAGTCGAGGTTCTGGACTACCCTATGCTACAAACAAGAAAGCCCACGGATAACCGTGAGCGTTCCGCTTTCAGTGTAGCATAGTTGAAATTGTCCAGATTTCGACTTTACCTAAAGAGCGAATACGCTTTTATTCTATGTATTTATCTATTTGTCCTTTATTCGATATGTGTTTGTTTTAGTTGTTGTTTATGGGTGCAAAGATACACTATATTTTGTAATGGCGAAAAGTTTTTGAATTCCCTCATTTGTCATTCAAATCAACTTTTCTCAAATGCATAATTCTACTTTGATTCTGTTATATTATATCCTTTTCATTTTTTTTCACCTTTTTATCCATATCAACCATGTTTTGATAAATCTCATCAAACCACTTTGTCTTTTTCAATTCATATCCTTTCTTTCGTGCTTCCTGAAACAAAAACTTATTGAATGGGTATACTTGGTTTAACTCTGTTTGGCTCTTATAGTCTATGTATGAATTAATTAAAGTAGCAAGCTTCAATTTGTCATCAGCAAAAAAGTCCTCCAACCTCATTAATAGTTCAATATTAATCATCACCAAATCCTTCACAACATAGTCTGGTGAAACCGTCCCTCTGGAAATAATCTCTTTAAATCGCTTATTCAAATGCCAATTTACCCCTTCAGGATCAAAACAGTCATCAAAGTAAACAAGAATTGGGAATATATACTTAACTCCTTCAGGCGAATCCTTATCAACATCATTTAGTATCTGTGATAACTTGTTCTCGATGACATTAGCCAGTTGTGAAATTCCTTTTGGTTCCGCATTCTCGTTAGAAACAAACTTCTCTTCAATGCCTTTAATTATTTTGTCATAATCACCACTCAACTTATATTTATTGGCCAGTAGCGTATCCTTGCATTCAAAGATAAACACCCTGTTTCCCCTTCTCATATAGTAATCTGGTTCTCCATTACCTATTCGCGAGTTTAACTCTGTTCCTTTCCACCTAAAATATTTTTGTCCAAAGCATCTCTGCATAATATTGTAAAACAGGTACTTCTCACTGAAGTATTCTCCCAAAAAGCCTTTCAAATCTGCATATGCTTTCTTAGGTTTCAAGACACCTTGATTTTCCAAAGCAGTTGCCATATCAAACAGTAGGCCAGTAAAAGCTTTATCCAAAAACAACTTAGTGAATAAGAATACATATCTGCGTGGACCTGTTTTTAAAACCGGACATTCTCTAAACTCATGAAAGTCTTCCGAATGCTTATAGGTATGAACATCTAGAGAGAAGTGTTCTATGAAGTTTTTTGACTTCCAATCACTTTCATCTATTTCCATCACACATGATCCCTGCTTGGCACCCATCAAATCGAAGTTAAACATAAAAAGATGGTCTAAGTATTCTTTAGGATTAGTCATATTTATGCCGTTGCAGAAAGCATCCACATATTCGTGAAATTTATTATCTGCCTTGGGGAACTCCATCAGAAGCGAATAGCATAGAATCAGTTGTAATCGATAGTCCCTTTCAGCCTCAATATTATTATATTTCAATTCTTTGGGTAAGAATAGTTTAACAAACTCTTCAGCAGAAATATCGTTATTTGGTAGTTTCTTTTCAAATTCAAGTCTTTGGTCACAACATATGAGGTAAGACAACAGTAGGTTGGAATAGTCATCCATGCTAAGTTTTCTTGCTTCATCGTTGTAATGACAGAGCAGTTTATCCAATAGTGAAAGCAAGGCGTATCGATCCAAAAGAACATATTTCTGCGGATTTTCACCATTCATGTAATCTCCTATTGGGTTTTTAACATTACCTCTGCATTGAAGTAACCACGGTGTCCAAATCTCTAGCTCTTGTTGCGTAATCAGCTGCCGATTTTTCCAAGAGATAATAGATGCCACAAACTCAACCGCACTTTTTGACGGGACATTTGCCAACAAATCCTCAATTATTTCATGTTTGTCAGGGAACACAACACTATATGAAAGTAATATCTTTACTCGCAATTTCATCTTTTCCATAAAAAAGCTTTGTTTTATCACATTTCACATATATTACGGAAAAAGTATATGATCTGCTTTCTTAAAATAAATAAACTTAATTACTATTTGTACTATTTAATCCTCGATTGAATAAACTATCTATAAATGGTGTAAACTTCCCCTTTTTGTAGCCTTCCCTAATCTCCATAATATAGATTCATTTTTTATAATACATGTTTTATTAAACATATTATGCGTTTTAACTAATACTATCATTCCCCTTCAAGGAACGATTCTCATACTTTTCAATGTTCTTTTGGGCAATAGTAATAAGTTCTGCGGTATTTTCTCCAATACTTAGCCCTGCCTTACACATAGCCAAATCACAATAACCAATTTCCGCATTAAACCAATCCATAAGTTCTTGCTCCACTGGATTTATTCCATTGTTTTTCTCCATTATCTCTTTTTGCAATTCATCCAAGAAACCTTGGTATAGCTTTTTAATCTCCGCAATACTAATGGCATCGCCAACGCCTAATCCCAACAACAAAAAGCACACACCTGCCTTTACGATATCGTTCTTCACCAGATCCTTAGTTTTCGAAATAACATCTTCGGTTGACAACCCAACCAATTTACGACAAGACGGGTAATCTTTTAAAGGAATAGCAGTACATGTCCTTGCTTTCAAATCAAAAAGCATCTGACCAAGGACATAAAACGACGCATCAACAAGCAATGGGTCGTCAACACGAAAACATCTATTGGTTTTTTGCTTACATTTAGCAACTCCCAAAAGGCTTGGTTCATAACATTCGTCTAACATACAATCAATATCATGACAACATTGTCTCATGATTGCTCTTCGCTGCACGTTAGTCGTAGAATTAACCGTTTGATACTTTTGAATTATCTCGTCTATTCTACTTAAAACGTATTCTTTATCTTTCTTTAATATAAAAAACTCATTCATGCTTGTTAAATTTATTCATATCTCATTCACTTTTAATCCCCAACGCTTCAAACAGTTCTGCCATTTGAGAGTATGTATGATCTCTTCCTGTTTCCTCTTTTTCTTTCATTGATTTTGCTGCATTGCGCAAGGCTTTCTTGAAATCACCGCCCGATTTCTCAAAATACTGATGAAGCGAGTGCTTTTTGAAAAACTCTTCTGTTTTCTCATAAGCACACTTTTTGTTCAATGCCTCAAGCAACTCTGGTTGATTTTGGAAACACCGAGTTGTGTATGCGAAATAAAACAAGAAAAAGATTTCAGTACACCGTTCGTTTTCGATGAACCTTATTTCATATTTCGTTCGAGGTTTCTTTGTAAAATGGATACCCTGTAAACGGCTCTTAAATTTGGCGTATTCACTCTTCTCCTCTCCCTCTTTCTTGTTATCCATATCAATGACGCAGATAATCAATGAGTATCCCGCATCAATCGCCTTATCAATTTCTTGCTCAAGATAGTCCAAACCCGTTGAATGCTTAGGATAGCTTGGTTTTATGTTGATTTGACGGAAATCATCTTTCAACGAGTTGAAATAATAATACTCCGTCAATCCCTCACCAATTACTGCTATGGAATCCTTAATCTTCTTCATTGTTTTCCAAATATAACAAAGGTGAACCCAATTGCGGAATGGCTCCTAACCGGCCATTCCTATAAGACTTATAAAGCGAAAGATTCTTATGCAGCCCATATTCATCTGCACGCGTGTATTCGGAATAAGCTCCTTCTCGGTTTTTTTCCACAAAAAATACATAATCCCGATGGGTATTCAAAACGTCTTCACTCAACAAAGAAGTCTCCTGACTTGTGAATATCAATTGAGACTCTTTTGAATTCATAAGAAATGTGTTTAGATAAAACAGCAATAAATCATCATGCAATTCAGAATCGATTTCATCAAAAAGAAAAACATGATTCTCTGTTACAGCGCTATAAAGAGCTGACAGATTCGATAGAAACTTCTTGGTCCCTTCCGATTGTTCGTCATAGCTTAATGTAAATCTATCTTTTCCTGCTTGACAAATAAAATATACTTTTATTCGATTAAATTGAATCGTCTCATTTTCAGAAGCATGGGCATCGTCATCGAATAACAAAAGCCTAGGACTTTGGATTTTCTCTGTTACTGTCTCCGTGTAAAAATCAACGATATTGAAATCCGCTTTTTGTAACAATTGAAGATAGAATCGCTTTGCATTTTCATCTGCCTCTATGGACTTCAGTCTTTTCTCTAACAAATCCTTTTGACTGTTTATCTCATGCATATATGATGCAATCCAATAATAGAGGTCGGCCAATAGTTTAGCATCTTCACTAAATGAGTTTTTCCCAAAACAAGCCAAAACCGAGTGGCTATTAAGGGTATTCTGTAGAAAAGCATCTTTTGTTTTTGAAGAGAGATTTAAACTTGGACCAAATTTTATACTCGCCTGTGCTTCCTGCGACACATAATGTCTTTCGTAGAAAAGGGATTTAGAACCTTTTGGATACCATTCCATTAACTCGTCTATGATATGATCCTTTGTATATAAAACACAATAATCATATCTTATATGGTTGGCATAAAAAGAAACAAACAACCGAGTCGGCTCATCTTGACTTAAAGCAAACGGCCTTCTTGTCATTACAGGTTTTTGCCGATTGGTTCTTGGGTAAAACAATATTTCAAAAACATTCTGTATGGCCATGAGCATGTTTGACTTTCCCGCGGCATTTGCGCCATAGATTACAGCTATCTTATTAACACGTTTTTCGCCACCCATATCCACAGAAGCCCAATCGTCTTCTTTTGATTTCGTTTCAAAGTTCAAGGTTTGTCGTTCCTTAATTGACAGAAAGTTTTCTACCCAAAATTCTCGTATCATTTTTGTGAATTTTTGTTATTACCCTACAAAAATAGAGATAATTTTTTATATAGCAACAAAAATAATTGCATTTTTTGTAAAAAAGTTACGGAAAACAATAAAATATTGACTTTCCCTGAAAAAGGTTGACGGATTTGGGAAGGTTAAACTAATATGGTTTACAAGTATTCATCAAGTTTTGAACCTATCCCTAAACAAGTTTTCGCCTTTCATCCTTTTTTCACACTTATCCCTGGACGGGTTTACGGTTTTCTGCTCTTTTGCCTCACTATCCCTAAACTGGTTGTCATGCCGTTCCATTACCGCAGGACAATCCAGAGTGGCTTTTCGTTTGGCAAAAGCCGACGGGGTTCGATGCCCCGCCGGGTTTTCCGTCACCGTAGGCGTAAACCGTCGTGACTTTCGTTTGGCGGGTCAAAGATAGGCGTTTTTTTCCGTTTCCTTCGGTTTTTCCCACGGGTTTTTCCAGCACCTCCTCTGTTCCCCGCTTTGTCGGTGGGCTTCCGAAGGGGTCTGGTAGCCTACGCTCATGTGCGGCCTCTCGTCGTTGTAGAAGGCGATGATGCGTCCTACGGTGTCCGGACACTTTTCCTCGGGAAGCGGCTCCATGTGGTAAAGCCACTCCGTCTTGATGATGCCGTTGGCCCTTTCCGCCACGGCGTTTTCCAGCGGGTCTCCGGTCTGGGTCATGCTGATCTGTATCTTCCTCTCACGCAAAGCATCGACATAGTCCGTACTGCAGTACTGGCAGCCTCGGTCGGAGTGGTGGATGAGCGTCGGGAGGTCGCCTTCGGGCAGCGTCGCCAAAGCCATCCGCAAGGCTTCCAGCGGATACTCCCTTTCGAGCGTCGGGCCGATGGCCCAGCCGACGATCTTGTGCGAGTAGAGGTCTGTCACCAGCGAGAGGTACAGCACGCCCTCTTTCGTCTCAATATAGGTGATGTCGCTAACCCACACACGGTTGGGCTCCGTCACCGCCAGCCCCTTGATGAGGTTGGGGTACTTCCTAAGGTTGTGGCTGGAGTCGGTGGTCACATAGTGGTGACGACGCCTGATCCGCACCATCAGCCCGTTGCGGCGAAGCATCTCGATGAAGGCGTCGCGCCCCGGGAAGCATCCCGTCTCGTCGAGTTGTCTCTTCAGCATCAGCCACAGCTTCACGCTCCCCAGCCTGGGGTTCTCCTCCCTGTAATGCCTGACGCGCTCCACAAGGATCGGCTCCAAGGCCAGCGGCTTGAAGTCGTCTCCGCCGTACTTGTAGTACGACTGCCTGCTGTAACCAAACAGCCCGCACAGTGTCCCCAAGGATGCCTTGGGACCCTCCGTGCGCAGCAGGTCTACTGTTTGGTGCCAGCTTTTTTTCTTATCGGGATGTTGAAGCTCTTCTCTGCCACGTCTATCATCGTGTCGAACGCTCGTGAACGTAGCTTCTCCAGCTCCAAAGCCTCCTTAAGGCGCTTGTTCTCCTCCTTCGCCTTCTTGAGTTCCTCCTCGAGCTGCTGCTTGGTCTTCTTTGCCATGTCGGTCGGGTTGTCCGTTTCAGGCTCCAAAGATAAGCATTCTTTTTGGTTCAGGTACTTGTCGAGCCATGTCTTACTACTATTAGTTTTTGACGTTGAAAGACCGCATTTTTTACTCGTATCTCAGTGCGTTAATCGGGTCGGTCCTTGATGCCTTCAAGGCGGGGAAGAAGCCGGCGATCAAGCCGAGGATGGCGCAGGAGACGAACGAGATGAACATCCACAGCACATTGATAACGAAGGGGAGCGACATCACCAGTGCCACCACGTAGGAGAGACCGATGCCCAGGAGGAGTCCCAGTACGCCGCCGATGAGGCTCAAGATGATACTCTCGGTGAGGAACTGCATCAGGATGGCGGCATTCTTGGCGCCGATTGACATGCGGAGGCCGATCTCCTTGGTGCGTTCGGTAACGGTGACGTACATGATGTTCATGATGCCGATGCAACCGACGAGCAACGAGATCAAGGCGATGGCGATGAGCACCGTGGTGATCATGCCGGTCATGGAGGTCATCATCTCCAGCATCTCCTGCTGGGTGCGCACCTCAAAGTCGTCGTTGCCCCCCGTGGGGATCTTGTGCGAGGCGCGGAGGATCGTCTCCACCTCGGTGACAGCTTCTTCAGCCACGTCCTCAGAGGCGGCGGAACAGACGATCTGCTGGATGTGGTTGATACCCAACATGCGCTTCTGCACCGTGGAATAGGGCATGATGACGATGTCGTCTTGGTCCATGCCCATGCCGTTCTCACCTTTCTCTTTTAAGGTGCCGATGACCTTGAAGGGCATGGAGCCGATACGGATGGTCTTGCCGATGGGATCCTCGTTCTCGTCGAAGAGCTCTTCCACGATAGTCTGGCCGATCAAGCCCACCTTGGCGTACTTCTTGACATCTTCGTCGGTGAAGTTCACGCCGGTGGCAATCTCGTATTTCCGTATTTCCAGATAATCGGGCGTGCCGCCATAGACGGTGCCCGACCAGTTCTTGGAGCCGTTGACGATCTGTCCGGCGCTATTGACCACCGGGCTGACCATGGTGATGTTCTTGGCGTTTTGGGCAATCAGTTCACAGTCGTGTACGGTGAGCGATTCGACGTTGGAGGAGCCCATGCTGATGCCGCCCCGACGTTGGTTGGCACGCATCACCATGATGAGGTTGGTGCCCATGTCGGAGAGCTGGTTGGCGGTACTTTGCTTCAAGCCCTCGCCGAGGTTGACCACCGCGATGACGGCAGCGATGCCGATGACGATGCCCAACATGGAGAGGGCGGTGCGGGTCTTGTTACGCAACAGGGCTTTGGCAGATATTCTTATGAGGTTTAGGATGTCCACGGGGTGAGGAATTAGGAGTGAGGAATGAGGAATTAGTAATCGTTTTCGACGGGGAGGGCGGCGAGGGCATCTGCCGCCGATTTAGTACTGACAGGCTCGTCGCGGAGGATGTGTCCGTCGCGGAGGAAGATGGTGCGGTTGGTGAACACGGCGATGTCGGATTCGTGGGTGACGAAGGCGATGGTCTTTCCTTGTTCATGGAGGCTTTGGAACAGGCTCATGATCTCGTAGGAGGTACGGGTGTCGAGGTTACCCGTAGCTTCGTCGGCCAACACGATGACAGGGTCGTTGACCAAGGCACGTGCAATGGCCACGCGTTGCTGCTGACCTCCGGAGAGCTGGTTGGGCATGTGCTCCATGCGGTCTTTCAGGCCCACCATCTCCAAGGCGTGCTGCGCCCGCTCGTGACGTTCACGGTGCGAGATGTCGGGGTTATAGACCAAGGGCAGCTCCACATTCTCCAGGGCGGAAGTGCGGGGTAGCAGGTTGTACGACTGGAACACGAAACCGATCTTGCGGTTGCGAATCTCGGAGAGCTCGTTTTTGGATCGTTCCCTAACGGAGATGCCATCGATATAATATTCGCCTGCAGTGGGCTGGTCGAGGCATCCCAGGATGTTGAGCAGCGTCGATTTGCCGCTGCCCGAGGAGCCCATGATGCTCACGAACTCGCCTTGGCAGATCTCGAACGACACGCCTTTGAGGGCATGCACTTCCTCGCTGCCGACGATGAAGGTGCGTTTGAGACCTTCAACCTTGATGATGGATTGTTCGCTCATGGCTTACATCGGGCCTCCTGGACCGCCGCTAGGGGCTTTGCTGTTACTGTTGTCCTTGCTGTTGCTGTTCTTGTTCCTTCCGGGAGGGCCGGGCATGAAGGGGTTGTCGCCTTTCTTTACCTGTTTCTCCTTGACGACATATTGTGCCGAGAGTACTACGGAGTCGCCGGCTTGGAGGCCTTCTTCCACGATGCGGTAAGCGACGTCGCTCATGCCAGCCTTCACGGGTTGCGGGACGATTTGGTTGCCTTTCTTCAGCCATACCATGCTATGGTCGGAGGATTGTCTCATGTCCTGCTGAGGCTGTTCGCCCTGAGGCGGCGCCATGGGACGGTTTCCTTCGGGTTTATCGCCCTTGCGCATAGCTTTGAGCACTTGTTCGTCAGGGGTGAAGTTGAAGGCCTCGGAAGGTACCGCCAACCCGGTCTCCTCTTCGGTGACGATGGTCACGTTGGCGGTCATGCCGGGGAAGAGCTTCTGGTCGGGGTTCGGAGCCTCGATGATGACGGTGTATTTCACCACGTTGCTGGTGGTGGTGGGTTTCATGCGGATCTGGTTCACCGTGCCCTCGAAGGTCTCGTAGGTGTAGGCATCGACGGTGAACGTTACCCGTTGTCCGATCTTCACCTGCCCGATGTCGGCCTCATCGACAGAAGCCTCCACCTGCATCTTGGTGAGGTCCCTGGCAAGAGTGAACAGGGTGGGCGTGCTGAACGAGGCGGCGACGGTCTGGCCTACCTCCACGGCACGATCGAGGACGACGCCGTCGATGGGCGAGTAGATCTCGGCATAGCTCAGATCGACCTTGGCCTGGTCGTAAGCAGCCTGGGCGTTTTTCTTGCTCATCTGGGCTTGGGTGTAGCTGTTTTGGGCTTCCTGATAGGCAGCGAGTGTGGCTGCGTTGGACTCATAGAGTTGTTTGGTACGTTCGTAAGTGAGTTTCGCATAGTTCAATTGGCTTTCGGCGGAGGTTAGACTCGCCTTGGCCCGGCTGACGTTTTGGTTCAGCGTGAGTTTGTCCAACTCAGCCAACAACTCGCCTTTCTTGACTGCGTCGTTGAAATCGACATAGATCTTCTCCACCTTGCCCGATACCTGGGTGCCGACTTCAACGGTCTCCACCGGCTCGATGGTACCCGTGGCGGTGACGGTGTTCTCTACGGTGTATTCACCGACGACATGGGTGCGGATCACCAGCTCTTTATTCGCCGACTTGGTCATCTTGACGATGAGGATAACAACCACCGCCAACACGATGATTCCCAAAATGATCCACCATTTTTTACTTTTTTTCTTTTCGCTCATATCTTATAATTCACTTTTAACTTTTAACTCTTCACTCTTCACTTTTAACTCCTCATTCCTCACTTACAAGGCCACTCCCTTGCCCATATAAAGATCCAGGATCTTTCGTTTCATGAGCAGGCTGTATTTGTTTTGAATATAGGAGTTCAACACGTTGAGGTAGTTGTTCTGTTGCTGCAGCAGCTCCACCGTGGTGATGTTGCCATATTGATACTGCAGGTTGTAAGCCTCGAAGCTCTTGCTGTAGGCATTCTCCCGGGCTTGCGACACCTTGAAGGCATTGAAGGCCGAGACTACGTTGCGATAGGCTTGCGACACGGTCTGTCGCACGCTGAGCTGGGTCTGCTCATAGTCGAGCTGGGCTTGCTCCAATGCGATTTTACTCTTCTTCACGTTGGTCTTGGTAGTGCCGCGGCTGAAGATCGGGATGTTGACGGAGATGCCGGCCGATTCCGTGGGGGTGCTGTACCAGTGGTTCATGCCGCTACCGTCGAAAGAGAGGATCCCCATGCCAGCATTGGCGTTGGCGGAGACGGTGGGGAGGTAGTTGCCCTTGGCCATATCGACGTTCTTCTGGGCAAGCTGGATGTCATATTCGCTCATCCTTAGGTCGGGCATATAATCCAATGCTAGTTGGATGGCCTCTTCTTCAGTGGGCAGCGAATCCTTGAGTCCATCAAGGTTTTCCGTGTCGGGGGTGACGATGGTCAGGTCGTCGTTGGGACTCATCGAAAGCAGCACCTTGAGGTCGAGCAGGTTGTTCTCGATGTTGATGCGGGTGTCAACCACATTGTTCGAGTCGCTGAGGTATTGCGATTCGAGCAACAGCAAATCACTCTCGAGGATGGAACCCACCTGGTGCCTGGCTCGGCCTTGTTTCAACTGTTCACCGCTGGTCTTGAGCACCTCGAGTTGGTATTTTAGCAGTTCCTGGTTGCCGAGGATGCTGAGGAAGGCCTGCAAGATCTGGGTGGTGATCTGGTTGTCGTACCGTTCCATCTGGGCTTCGTTGCGTTCCAGGTTGAGTCGGCTCTGCTCGATGGTGTTCCGGATGTTGCCGCCTTGATAGATAGTGATGGAAGAACCTACGCCGATGTTGCCTGACGAGGACCAGCCATTGGCGTTGTTGTTGATGTTTTGACTGGCGGAGGCGCTGACGCTAGGCAGACGTTGCATCTTCGATTGTTCGTAGGAAGCTTCCAGGGATTCCCCGGTCAGCTCCATAGACTTGCGTTCATAGCTGTTGGCGAAGGCGTAGCGAATGCAGTCCTCCAAGGTGAACTGGTAGGAGTGGCTTTCCTGGGCCATGGTGGCACCTGTCATCAGCAGTGCTATTATTAATAGGAGTTTGCGATACATGAGTCTCGTGTTTGAATTGACAAAACAAAGTAAAGCAAAAAAAGCACACCGAAACGACTTCTTTTGAATGAAACGGAAAAAAACGGCCTTGAATCATTCGTCGGTCTTTTTTGGACAGTGTCGGCAGGCCTCGCCGCCTTTGCCTCCGCAGACACAATGCTCGCTGCCCTCGTTCTCGCAGCGACGCTCAAACTTACCGTCTTTTTTGACGAACATCTTGATGCCGATGGAGGTGACGGCCATGGCGATGAGGATGAAGACGATGAGAAGGACGGGCCAAAACATGAAAGAAATATTTTTGCAAATATAGAATTTAATTCGTAGGTTTGCAGTGTCTTTGAGAGAGCATCCTATTGTCAGTATTGAATCAATCACTTAATAATTCTATTAAATCATTAAAAATCAAACTGCTATGAAAATTGGTAAAAAGTTCTTTGCTGAATTGTTCGGCACATTCGTTCTTGTTTTCGGTGGTTGCGGTACAGCAATCTTCGGACATGTTGGATTCCTTGGCGTTGCCATCGCTTTCGGTCTTACCGTAGTTGCCATGGCATACGGCATCGGTCACATCTCTGGTGCCCATCTGAATCCCGCTGTCAGCTTTGGCGTTTGGGCCAATGGCCGCATGACCTTGAAAGAGATGCTGGTTTACTGGCTGGCTCAGATCATCGGTGGTATCATCGCCGGTTGCTTGTTGATGGTGATTGCCAAATCAGCTGGCATGACGCTTGGCACGTTCGCCGCCAATGGTTATGGCGATTTCTTCAGTGCTGCCGATGTTGCTGGTGGCTATCTCCAAACAACTATGTGGGGTGCCTTCCTCGTTGAGGCTCTCTTGACCTTTGTGTTCTTGATGGTCATTCTCGGTGTTACCGACGACCGTCATGCTAACGGTAAGTTCGGCGGTCTCGCCATCGGTCTTACCTTGGTGCTCATCCACCTCATCAGCATCCCGTTGACCAACACTTCTGTGAACCCCGCTCGTTCACTCGGCGTTGCCATCTTCTCGGAGAACCCGCTGGCCATGCCTCAGCTCTGGCTCTTCATCGTGGCTCCGCTCGTCGGTGCCTGCATCGCTGGCCTTTGCTACAAGTGCCTTGGCGGTTGCTGCTGCAAGAAAGAGAAATAATTAGAAAGAAGCGAGAAGCCAGAAGTAAGAAGAAAGAAGTTGGACGCCGATAGGCATTCTTACTTCTAACTTCTGTCTTCTGACTTCTTTTTTTATGTCTGCCATCTACATCCATATTCCTTTTTGCCTTTCCAAATGCGCATATTGCGGCTTCTATTCCATCCCGTCGCAAAAAAAGAAAAGTGCGTTTTTGGAGGCTTTGAAACGAGAAATTGTTTCACGAAAGGACTATCTTCGCGGCGAAACGGTCAGTACCGTTTATTTTGGAGGGGGAACACCTTCTTTGTTGTCGGTGGAAGAAATAGATGCGTTGCTTGACTTGATCAGAGCGCAATTCAACGTGGAACCCGATCCTGAGATCACGTTGGAGGCCAATCCCGACACACTCTCCCTGGATTATCTCAAAGGGTTGGGATACATCGGTGTCAACAGGCTCAGCATCGGCATCCAGAGTTTTTTCGACAACGACTTGCAATATCTGAGCCGGCGTCACGACTCAAGACATGCGCTTGAATGTGTGGGTTGGGCAAAGGAAGCAGGCTTTGAGAACATCAGCCTTGACTTGATCTATGGCTTGCCCACATCCGATGCCGACCAATGGAGCCGTAACCTCGATCTCTTTTTTGGCATGGATGTCCCCCATCTCTCCGCTTATGCCCTTACCCTCGAACCCAACAGCATTTTGACCAAGCAGATCGAGATGGGAAAGGCTCTTCCTGTGGCCGAGGAGGACGTGGTGCGCGACTATGAGATCCTGTGTCGCAAGGCTGCCGAGAACGGTTTTCTGCATTACGAAATATCCAACTTCTGCAAGCCAGGGATGCATTCCCGTCACAACGCCAGCTATTGGTTCGGAACGCCCTATCTCGGTCTCGGGCCCTCGGCGCATTCGTTCGATGGCGTTTCGCGTCAATGGAATGGCTCGTCTTTGGAGGAGTACGTGGAAGACAGAAGTCAGAAGTCAGAAGAGAAGGAGATGCTCACGCTTGAACAACAATATGACGAATACGTCATGTTGAGGCTCCGCACGATGTGGGGCATCGACCTTAAATATCTGAAACGGGAAATGGGCGAACGATTTTCCGAGTATTGTGAACGGCAGGCCCAGCCCCTAATTGTCCAGGGACGTCTCTCCCGAACTCGGGAGTTCCTTTATCTCACCGACGAACAGATGCTTTTTGCCGACGGTGTTGCCGAAGAACTATTTTGGTGATGGCACCATTGTCTCGCAACGGTCGATGATCCGATTGGCATAGTCACACCCTTAACTATTTATTATTCATTTCTTGGACTGAAAGTTTGCGGATGATCCAGAGTGTGAATGGCAGGGAGATCATGAAGGTCATGACATCGGCGATGGCTTGGGCAGCTTCGAGTCCGGTGAGTCCCCAAAGCCAAGGGGCGATGAAGACCGCAGGAAGGAAGCAGATGCCTTGTCGGCACATTGAGAGGAAAGTGGCTTGCCAGGTATAGTTGATATTCTGAAGCAGCATGTTGGTCGTTGTGCAGATCCCCATCAGAGGAAAGGCGATGCATTGCCAGCGCATGGCGTGGCTTCCGATGCGTATCAGTTCAGGGTCCTCGCTGCGGAAGAGGGCGATGACATCAGGGGCGAAGATGTAACCTAGAGTGCCCAAGATGATCAGCACCACAGTGGAAAGCTTGAGACAGAACAGGAAGCTCTCCTTCACACGGTGATAGAGCTTGGCGCCGTAGTTATAGCCACAAACAGGCTGGAACCCTTGTCCGAAACCGACGATCACGGAGAAGCACATCATCATGACACGGGTCACGATAGAGAAGGCTGCCACTGCAGAAGCCTCGTTGCCGGGATTGGCATAGTGCACCGCCATGCGGTTGAGACAGATGGTGGCGATCACCGCCAAAGCTTGTCGCGCCAGCGAGGGAAGTCCACCTTGGATGATCTGTTTGTAATATTCCCAGGTAGGCGTGAAGTTTCGAAGCTGGATGTGTACGTTGCCTTCGCGTGAAGTGCCCCACAGCAGGACACACCAGCCAAAGCACTGGCTGACAGCGGTAGCCAACGAAGCTCCACTGACACCCATGTCAAGCACAAAGATGAAGATGGGGTCCAGAATGATGTTGAGCACGGCACCCGAGGCGATACCGATCATGCCGAAACGGGCGTTGCCTTGTAACCTCAACTGGTTGTTCATGGTCAGCGCCGACATCATGAAAGGCGTGGCAAGGAGGATATAACGCATATAGGCGTTGGCGGAGGGCTGAATCTGTTCGGTGGCGCCCAGGGCACGTGTCAAGGGGTTGATGAAGACAAGGGCCAACGCACCTGCCACGGCACCTAAGATCAACGGACTCAGAAACCCAGTAGCGGCCATTTTACCTGCACTCTCCGTTCTGCGGGCACCCAAGGCGCGTGAAATATAGTTGCCTGAGCCGTGGCCGAAAAAGAAACCACATGCGTTGATGAAAGCCATGTAGGCAAAGGCTACACCCACGCCCGCCACCGCTTCAGTGCTCAGATGACCCACAAAAAACGAATCCACCATGTTGTAAATGCTCGTCACCAACATGCTGATGATGGTGGGTACCGCCATCCTGAGGATGAGCCGCTTGACAGGTGCTTGCGTCATCATCCGATAACGTTCGTCCAGTTTCCGTTGGTCGTTGTTGGCATTCATCGTGTCGCTGTTGTTTTGGGATCAGATCACTTTTTTGTACCAATTCGCCTTCCAGATGTAAACAAGCGAGATCAAACCCATGGAAATGTTGTAAAGCCATTCGGCCGTCCAGACACTGGCGATGGTAGAGGTCTTGGACATCAGGAATACATAAACGATGTAAACGATAAGCACGCCAAACTCCAAAGCCATGGCCGCGGAGGTGTTGCCCGTTCCGGAGACGGCCTCAAAGAAGGTCATTGAGAAGGCACCCAACAGCGTGGCGACACAGATCACATAAACCGAAGGGATGGCTGCCTGTGCCAATACCAAATCATCAGTATAGATTTGAAGGACCAAATGAGGAATGACAGAGGTCGCTGCGACCAAAACGACTGAGCATAGGAAACTGTTTTTCACCACTTTCCATATCGTCCCCATTACTTCGTCACGTTTCCCTTCGCCGATGATGCGGCTCGTCAGGGTGTTTGCCGTAGAAGCGAAGGCGATGCCGGGGATGATGAGGATCATATAGGTGCTGCGCACCACCGATGAGACCCCGATGGCTGTCTCGCCCATCTTCTCAATCAAGACGAAGAAAATGAACCATGCACCGAACGAGAACAGACGTTGTATCATGCTTGGAAAAGCCACCTTGAGTATGTTGCCTAATAGCTGCGGCTCCATCTTATGCCAACGGAACATGCCATATTCCTCATGCGGTATCTTGATGTAGGTATAGATCCAGAAGAAGCAGAATGCCGTGATTTCAGCCAACAATGAAGCCAAGGCTGCACCGCCGATGCCCATCTCGGGCAACCCTGCATGACCGAAGATCAAAGCCCAGTCAAAGAAGATGTTTACCACGGCCATGATGAGGGTCGAATAGGTGATGACCCGTGTGCTGCTGATGCCGACATAGAAGGAGCGGAACAAGAAGTTGAACACCACGAAGAAGATGCCAAACTGCCGAAACCTCAGGTATTCATCGGCGGCCACATAGATGTTCTCCGATTCAATGATCACATGTAACAACCTGTGACTGAAGAAGAACAGGATGCAGAACAGCAGCACGCCCAAGGCCAACACGAAATGTGCTCCATGCTGAAACACGACTCCGATGCGTTTGAAGTCGCCTTCGCCATATCGTCTCGCGATGAAGATCTGAATGCCGATGGCAAAGCCCATGGCCAGGGTGGTGAAGACAAAATAATACAAACCTGCCATCATGGAGGCGCTGAGTTCGTTGGTTCCCAGATGCCCGAGAAAGGCCGTGTCGGTGAAGGTGATGACGGTCTGCGCTAGGTTGCCCAGCATGATGGGAGTGGCGATGCGCCAGATCTCGCGGTTGGTGATGGAGGTTTTCATGGCGCAAAGGTATGGTTTTTTTCATGATTTTGCGACCGATCCTTCAACGGGTTGGATTTGTTCCACCTCTTTAGGACTTTAACTCCGTGGTCTCGGCGATGGTTTTGGAGAATTAGAAAAAATGTTTATCTTTGCATTCTAACTTCTGTCTTCTGTCTTCTAAATTCTAAACAATATGTCCCTCGAAACTACCTTAATGGCCGACATCAAGGCCGCTATGCTGGCCCGCGACCAAAAGAAATTGGAAGCCCTCAGGGCTATCAAAGCCCAGATCTTGCTGGAAAAGACCAAGGGCGGTAATGTTGAACTCACCGAAGCCACCGAGATGGCGTTGCTCCAGAAACTGGTGAAGCAACGTAAGGAGTCGGCGGCCATTTACGAACAGAACGGCCGTCAGGAACTTGCCGACGAAGAGAAGTTCCAGGCTTCCGTCATCGAAGCATATCTTCCTCAGCCGTTGAGCGAAGAGGAGCTTCGCGCCATCATCAAAGACGTCATCGCCCAAACAGGTGCCTCTTCCATCAAGGACATGGGACGTGTGATGGGCATCGCCACCAAGCAAGTCGCCGGCAAGGCCGACAACGCCAAGGTCTCGCAGCTGGTGAAGGAGATGCTAGGCTGAGTCACAGAGATCGGTATCAACGTAATAAACAGATGTAATATGAAGAAAAGTCTATTATTAATCGGATTGTCCCTGCTGTTTGCCGTCAGTTGCAATCAGTCCAACAAGAACGGACAACAAAAAGAAAATGCCGAACCTGTTGAAACAGTGCAGCAAAACAAAGGCTTCGACCTGTTCTCTGCTGAAGATTTCGTGGATTTGATCAACCATAACGACGAAGCTGCGGCTGCCAAGTGCGGCATGACCTTTCTTTACCAAGATGAAGTGGAAGAAGATATGGAAGGGTATGAAAGTGTTGAGGGCGATGAAGTTTATGAAGGGGATGCCGGTTTTCAAGTAGTGGTGTTTGGAAAGGACATCGAGAAAGGCGATAAGCTGGATTTTGGCTATGATTTGAAAAACACATCGGACCACGCCTATTATTACGAGGTGGTTACAGCTACTTCCATCAATCAGAACCTATGTTTCATCAACCAGGAGGATGCAAATCAGTTTTATGAAATGCTGTCACAAAAGGATGTGATCGAAGGGGAGCGGAAGTTCTCCGTTACCAAAAAAGAATACAATGGGGGAGGAGAATACCTTCTATTGGAATGTTTGGATGACAGCAACCTTGTGTTTTCAATAGATGCTCCTGTGATTGAGGAAGGTGTCTTCTATATCATATCGATATATCAGTATGTATAACAGATTGGACTGAGCATCAAAAAAATCACCGCTGAAACTTCAGCGGTGATTTTTTTGGTGGAGCATAACGGAGTCGAACCGATGACCTCTTGCATGCCATGCAAGCGCTCTAGCCAACTGAGCTAATGCCCCCTTGCTTGTTTTGCGCTGCAAAAATAGAACTTTTTTTGGACATACAAGGAAAAAACAAAAAAAATTTCTTTTCACACCCCAGCAATGGGGGTTTGTGACTATCTTTGTAGCCCATTGTCGATATCCTTTTGTCGTTCGACAGGGAAGAAAGAAATCATCTAATTACCATGAAACACTGTATATTACTGCTATTTGCTATTCTTATGGGATCCGTCAACGGGCTCTATGCACAACAGAAGATCGACTTGGGTCGTGCCCGGGATCAGATCCAAAAGAAAGAGGATAACATCGACCGTCTGCGTCTGGTGTGCCATTATGCCCAGCTGCAAACGACGCACTGCCATCGTCAAGAGGGTGGTTTCGATGAGTTGAGCCTTCAGGGTGGACTCTTTGACGGCGAGGTTGGTGAACCCAAGTTGCCCGTCACGCAACGGCTGATTGAGATCCCCTTTGGCGCCGAGGCGACGGCAGTGGTGACGAATTACTCCCTTCAAGAGTACGACCTCGCCGACTATGGCATCGGGAAGATCATGCCGATGCAGCCGCCAGTCTCGAAAAACGACGTGCCGGAAGCCATGCCGCTGGTCATCAATGAGGACGCCTATGGCCGTGACGAGTACTTCGGACAAGAGCTTGCCCGAGTGCAGGTGCTGGGGACCTTGAGAGGCTATCGTATCGCCAGGGTCACGGTGGCGCCAGTGCGCTATAATCCAGTGCAGAACAAGATCCAGGTGTATAACGACATCGAGTTGGAAGTTCGCTTCTCGGGTGCCGACGCTTCACTCACACACGACATCAAGGCCAAGACACGCTCTCCTTATTTCGACTTCATCAAGGACAATATTCTCAACGAAGGCGTCAGCAGGGACTATCCCGACCATCCCGATCTCACACGCTATCCAGTGAAATATGTCATCATCGCCGACCGCATGTTTGATGGATATCTTGACGAGTTGGTCCGTTGGAAGACTCGGAAAGGCTTTGAGGTGCTGCTGTCGTTTACCGATGAGATCGGTGTGACCCAAGGTGCTATCCAGTCGTATTTGCATGGGCTGTACAACAGTGCCACTCCCGAAGATCCAGCGCCAAGTTTCGTGCTGTTTGTGGGCGATACGCAGCAGATTCCCACCTATATAGGAATGTCATCGCAAAAGGTGACCGACCTCTATTACGCGAGTGTCGATGGCGACTATTTCCCGGAGATGTATTACGGACGATTCTCGGCGCAGACCGTGGAACAGCTGATGCCGCAGATAGAGAAGACTTTATACTATGAACAGTATCAGTTCGTGGATCCTTCCTACCTGGACCGTGTCACCTTGATTGCTGGATGGGACGACTACTGGAATGCCCAGATCGCCCAGCCCACCATCCGTTATGGCATGGAGAACTGGTTTAATGAGGGGAATGGCTATGCTGAGGTGTATCCATACTATGGCCCAAACGATTATGAAGGTTGTTATGAGGATGACAAGATCTCGGTGAGCATGATCAACTATACTGCACATTGCAGCGAGACGGTGTGGGGGACGCCCGCTTTGTCGGCATCGACCATTCAAAGCATGCATAACGAGGGCTTCTATCCGTTAGCCGTCGGAAATTGTTGTGAGTCGTCTGAGTTTGGTTATGGCGAATGCGTTGGTGAGTCGTGGGTGCGTGCCGACAAGAAAGGTGCCGTTTGTTATTTGGGCTCGGCTCCCAGCACCTATTGGTATGAGGATGCTTGGTGGGCCATGGGTGCCTATCACATCACCAACGCCAACTTGGGTCAGACTCCTTTGATGAGTCAAACGACCTCGGGTGCCTATGATGCCATGCATGGAGAGGAATATGTCTCGGCTGGCGGCTTGGTATTGTGCGGCAACCTTGCCGTCACGGAGGCGTGCAACCATGGTTGGAGCGATGCGGCACAGTACTATTGGGAAGCCTACAACGTGTTGGGCGATCCTTCCTTGGTCACTTACCACACCCGTGGCACTGAAAATGTTGTGACGCATGAGCCCACCTTGTTCCTCGGGTCCGACGCCTTTTCGCTTCAGGCGGAGCCTGGCTCATGGGTGGGCCTGTCGAAGGATGGCGTGTTGCTCGGCAGCGGCATGGTGGGGGAAGACGATGAGCTGACGCTGTCGATCACACCTGCCGCCGAAGGCGGTTTTGCGGAGCTGGTGGTCACCAAGCCGCAAAGGATTCCCTATATGAAATATATTCCAATAGCCACTCCCGGGCAGCCTTTCTTGATGGTTACGAATGCCGATCCTGTACGGTTCCCCTATAACCAAGAGACAGAGCTCAGCGTTACGGTGAAGAATGTCGGCGACCAAGTGGTTCCTGACGGGACTCAGCTGATGCTGCAAGCGACCGACCAGCACATGGAGGTGCTGAACGCCCAGTGTATTGTGAATGAATCCATTCCCGTGGGTGGTACGGCAGTCATCCCTAATGCATTTAGGGTAAAAGCCTCTTCGGATGTTTATGATGGTGAGCGGTTTAGGATGATCACCACGGCCGATTGCGGCGACCAAGTCAATGCGGACTTCTATGTCACCGTTGCCAAGCCTGTTTTTGAATATGTGGATTATTCGTGGAGCGAAGGTTTTTCTTCGGGTAGTTCGTTTGATGTTTCCGTGACCTTCAGGAACGTCGGCGGCGCAGCCGCCGAGTCCCCTGTGGCAAGTATCGCATCTTCCAATCCCCTGCTGCTGTTTTCTCCACAGGAAATCAATCTGGAGCGCATAGAGGCGGGTGAAACAGTGACATGCCAGTTCATGGTATGGGTGCCCGAGACGGTGTCGGAGAGTGAGATGTTGGAGTTGGAGGTGTCTTTGCAGGATGCTGGTGTCAGCGAGAGTCAGACCATCTCGTTGGTGAACCTATGCAACTTGGTGCTTGAATTGCGTGATTCAGGTGGTAACGGCTGGGAAGGCGCCGCCTTGAAGATGCTTTTCCAAGACGGGACTTCGCCTAAGTTGTATGAGCTGACAGAAGGCTCCTCGGCTACTTATATGCTTTCAAATCGGAAAGGCTATAAGATCAGGCTTTCATGGATCAATGGAAGCCATGACGAAGAGTGTAGTTTCACCTTCAGCTATGAGGACGGAACGGTGATTTATGAAAGCGGTTCCGATTTACATGGTAATTTGCTGTTGACCACGATCGACTGTACTATCAACGTTACGGAAGTAGCCGAATCGGAAGCATGTCCCCAAGTCAACGTGTATCCCAATCCCGCATCCCAACAGGTGACTGTCGTCTCTGCGACACCTATGAGCCGTTGCTTGCTGATGAACAGCTTGGGCCAGGTCGTCATGGACAAACGGGTGAACGAAACCATGATCCAGTTGGATGTGGACCGTCTTGCTCCGGGTATCTATCTCCTTAGGGCACAGACGGCAGATGGAGATGCCATTCAACGAGTAATGATAAGATAAATAAACAATGAAAAGATTTGCAGTGATCCTGGCCGGTTGCGGCCATAAAGACGGTGCCGAGATCCACGAGGCCGTCTCCTTGTTGTTATCCATTGATCAGCATGGTTGTGAATACCAGTGTTTTGCCCCAAGCCGTCAGCAGGCGGATGTCATCGACCATGCGACTGGCAAGGCCATGAAAGAAGAGCGCAACGTCATGGTGGAAGCCGCTCGCATTGCTCGCGGCAACATTCTGCCCATCGAGCAGTTCAAGGCTGAGGATTATGATGCCTTGTTTTTCAGCGGCGGTTTCGGTGCAGCCAAGAACCTGTGCGACTATGCTTTCAAAGGGGCTGCCATGGAGGTGAAACCCGACGTGGCACGCGCCATCTTGGAGATGAATGAGGCAGGCAAACCCATCGGTGCCATGTGCATTGCTCCTGTGATGCTGGCCCGTCTCATCCCCGATGTGTGCGTCACCTTGGGCGCGGAAGGCACTGAGGTAGCTGAACACGTCAGGGAATGGGGTGCCAACCACGTTCAGACCGAGAACGGTGATGTGTGTGCCGACAATGAGAAGCGGGTGTTCACCACGCCGGCATATATGCTAAACGCCACCATAAAGGACGTTTATGATGGCGCTTACAACATGGTTGAGGCAGTGATTGAATGCCTCGACGTGGTGAAATAATCAAATCTTGTCTCCGTAAGCCAAATCGCCCGCGTCGCCCAGACCCGGGACGATATACTTGTGCTCGTTAAGCACGGGGTCGATGGCGGCGCACCACAGCGTGACGTTGTCCAAAGGCTTGAACAGTTTCATGAGATTGTCAATGCCGGCTTGTGCGGCGATGACGCAGCAGAGGTGTAGTTGTTTCGGTATGCCTTTGGTGCAGAGCGCCTGGTAGGCCAGTTCCAGGCTGCCTCCCGTGGCCAGCATCGGGTCGGCGATAATCAGCGTTTTGTCGGTGAGATCGGGTGCGGCGAGGTATTCCACCTTGATGCCAACTTCCTCGTGCTTCTCATCCATATAGTAGCGATAAGCCGATACGAAGGCGTTGCCAGCATGGTCGAACACGTCGAGGAAACCTTGATGGAATGGTAATCCTGCGCGGAACACGGTGGCCAGCACAATATCGTCGTCTGGGGTGTTGGCTTTGGCCATGGCCAGTGGCGTTTGGATTTCCTTTTTGGAGTAAGAGAGGGTCTTGCTCACCTCGTATGCCATCATCTGGCCAATACGTTGCAGGTTGTGGCGGAAGGTGTTGCGGTCGTTTTGGATGTTTACATCCCTCAGCTCGGCCACATATTGGTTGATGACGCTGTTGCTTTCGGCGAAGTTAATTATTTTCATGTTATTAAGATTAAAAGAAACGCCCGACTCAAGAGAACCGGGCGTTTCGTTGTTGTTGATGATTACCAAGCGAAGAGCGGATAGTCCTTCATCATCTTGTTGACCTCGGCCTTGACGGCGTTGATCTTGGTGTCCGGAGCAGTCTTGGCGACCGGGTCGATGGCGCTGATGACGTCGTCGATCATCTCCACGATGATAGGCATCTTGTCTTCCTTCAGGCCGCGGGTGGTGATGGCAGGCGTGCCGACACGCAGACCTGAGGTGAGGAACGGCGAGCGGCTGTCGAACGGCACCATGTTCTTGTTGACGGTGATGTCGGCCAGCACGAGGGTGTTCTCCACCATCTTACCGGTGATCTCCGGGAACTTGCCGCGGAGGTCGATCAGCATGGAGTGGTTGTCGGTACCGCCGCTGATGACCTGGTAACCCTTGTCGATGAAGGCCTGTGCCATGACGGCGGCGTTTTTCTTCACCTGGAGGATGTACTCGAAGTACTCGTCGGAAAGGGCTTCGCCGAAGGCCACTGCCTTGGCGGCGATGACGTGCTCCAGCGGACCGCCTTGGATGCCTGGGAACACAGCGCTGTTGAGCAATGCGCTCATCATCTTCACTTCGCCCTTCGGGGTGGTACGGCCTTGCGGATCCGGGAAGTCTTCGCCCATGAGGATCATGCCGCCACGGGGACCGCGGAGGGTCTTGTGTGTGGTGGTGGTGACGATATGGCAGTAGTCCAGAGGATCGTTGAGGATGCCTTTTGCGATGAGGCCAGCGGGGTGGCTGATGTCGGCCATCAGGATGGCGCCGACTTGGTCGGCGATGTCACGCATGCGGGCGTAGTCCCAGTCGCGGCTATAGGCGGAAGCGCCGGCCACGATGAGTTTCGGCTTGCACTCGAGGGCGATCTTCTCCATCTCGTCGTAATCGACACGACCGGTCTCCTTGCTGACATGGTAAGCTACTGGCTTGTAGAGCATACCGGAGGCGTTCACCGGGCTGCCGTGTGAGAGGTGGCCGCCGTGTGAAAGGTCGAGACCCATGAAGGTGTCACCAGGTTGCAGGATGGCCTGCATCACAGCCATGTTGGCCTGTGCGCCCGAGTGAGGCTGCACGTTGGCGAAGTTGGCATCGAACAGCTCGCAAGCGCGGTCGATAGCCAGCTGCTCGCTTTGGTCAACGATTTGGCAACCGCCATAATAACGTTTGCCCGGGTAACCTTCGGCGTATTTGTTGGTCATGACCGAACCCATGGCTTCCAGCACCTGTTCGCTGACAAAGTTTTCAGAAGCGATCAGCTCGATTCCGTGCATCTGACGCTCTTTCTCTTGGCGTATCAGATCAAAGATTTTTTCGTCTCTTTTCATTAATTGTTGATTTGTTGAGTTGTTGAATTGTTGTGTTCTTCTTTCAAGACCGTATTTGGTTGCAAAGTTGAGAAATAATATTGAGATTTCAATGAAAAAACTGTATTTAATTACAATTGAATTATTACCTTTGCAATCGAATACAATAATATTTATTATTTTGATCAATTAGGTTTTAGAGATACGATAATATGCATTTACTTTATGATTTTAACGTGGATACGGCGGATGACCTTGCAGTTCGTTTGTCCGAAAATGTGAAACGTCGCCGATTGGAGAAAGGTCTGTCGCGCAGTGCCCTGTCGATGATGAGTGGGGTGCCGGCACCTACCATCGCCAAGTTCGAGCAACATCACAGCATCTCATTAATAGGATTCCTTGCATTAGCCAAGGCCTTGGGCTACACCGACGCGTTGAAGTCGCTGTTGACAGAGCCGGTATATACCACCATGGAGGAATTGGATACCATTAACAAAAACAAGAACAGAAAACGTGGTAGAAATGAATTCAATCGATAAGCTTTTCGTCAAATACCATGGAAAAACCGTGGGCGAACTGACCATGACACCTGATGGCAAGCGTTGTGTCTTTAGGTATGACAAGGACTGGCTGGCCACGGGTTTCTCCATCTCTCCATTGGATCTGCCCTTGAAGTCGGATTTGTTCATTGCGCCAGAGCGTCCGTTTTGGGGTAACTTCGGCATTTTCGAAGACAGTCTTCCCGATGGCTATGGCCGTTATCTGCTCAACAGGATGTTGCGCCGACAGGGCATTGACGAATCGCAACTGACACCGTTGCAACGTCTTAGCATTGTAGGCAGCACGGGAATGGGAGCCTTGTGCTATGAACCGGAGACGCGCATGGGCGGCGTGGACGAAAAGCTGTCGTTCGACCATTTGCAGCAGCTGGCGTTGGAAGTTCTCTCCGAAAAAAATGAGAAGGATGCTGCAATCCTTTATTACAAAAGCGGCAACTCGGGAGGGTGTCGCCCAAAATGCCTTTACCGTGATGAGGATGGTGAGTGGTTGGTGAAGTTCAGGCATACTTACGATCCAAAGGATCTTGGCTTGAAGGAGTACAAATACAACGAGATGGCCCGACAATGCGGCATCGAAGTGCCTGATTTCCGTTTGTTTGATGGAAAGTATTTCGCCACTCGTCGTTTTGATGTTGAAAACGGAGAGCGCCTTCATGTGGCTACAGCGGGAGCCTTGCTGAATGAAGCCATCGACTTCCCGAAGCTTGATTACAAAACCTTGTTGCACCTCACTGGTTTTCTGACCCAGGATCCGCATCAGGTGGAGGCCATGTTTCGGTTGATGGCTTTCAATGTGTTTGCTGAAAACAAAGACGATCATGCCAAGAATTTCAGCTTCATCTGTCGCGAGGGCAGTTGGCGTTTGGCTCCTGCTTACGACCTCGCCCCTGTTCCTGAGGGCTACAACGGCGATCACGCAACCATGGTGAACGGCAATGGCAAACCCACCATCGCCGACATGCTCGCTGTTGGTGAGTCCATCCGCATTCCCAAGAAACGCGGCATGGAAATCATTGAATTTGTAAAGGAGCAATGCAAATCATTAATTCACAAAAAATAATGAAAACATCTCGTTTCTCAATTTTGATTCCAGCACTAGCGACATTGGCCTTTCTGTCGTGTTCGAATAAGACAAAAACCTCAACTAGTAATACTGTTATTGATTATTCCGACACCACCTATTGGTACAGTTTTGGCGATGAAAGCCATGCGGCAGATGTCTTCTATGTGTATCCGACGGTCTCCGCGATTTCATATCAGGACAACGATTCCTCTTGGTTTGCCGACATCACTTTGCCTGAGGTGCGAGAGGAGGCTAATGGTAACCAACGGTTCAACAAGATGTTGTATGGTGAATATAATTTTTATGCGCCGTATTATCGGCAGATGATTTTTGAAGCCTATTCGCAACCTGCCGACACTTTAGCAAAACTTGCTGCATTTGCTGCCGCGGATGTCAACGACGCCTTTCAATACTATATGGAACACTTCAACCATGGCCGTCCTTTTTTCTTGATGGGGCACAGCCAAGGCTCGCAAATGCTGATTGAGCTGTTAAAGCATGGTGTGACCGAGGAACAGCGTCAACAGATGGTGGCGGCTTATTGTATCGGCTATCATGTCACTGCAGAAGAGCTAAATGATTATCCCGAAGCCTTGAAACCTGCCACCGACAATATCATGCAAGGCTTGATCATCTTCAATTCGGTGACCGATACCACGGCCATTAGTAGGGTGTCACGTGGTGATGTGGTGGGCGTTAATCCTGTATCATGGAACATGACTACAGATACCATTCCCGCCGAGTTCCATCTGGGCATGGCCAAATACAACGACACCCGCGACAGCGTTTTGATTGTTCCCTGCCCGACACGGACTTATCTCTACAACCACACCACCATCTGCCTCGACCTCGACCCCGAGATGGTCTTCATTCCGGCTTACGAAGAAATGTTCCCGAAAGGCAACCTCCACTTCGCCGACTCGTGGCTTTATGGCGGCAACGTGGTTCAAAATATGGATTGTCGGTTGAGGCATTTTCGGTGATATAACCTAATATTCCAATAAGTTTTTCGATGAAGATTCCTTATTATTCCCCGATTTCCTGTATTTTTGCACCTCAAAACTCCAAACAATGAAGAACTTTGTTGAAGAACTCCGCTGGCGCGGAATGCTGGCTCAGATGATGCCAGGAACGGAAGAACTCCTCCAGAAAGAAATGGTAACGGCTTACCTCGGCACTGACCCGACAGCCGACTCACTGCATATCGGTCACCTCTGCGGCATCATGATGCTGCGTCACCTGCAACGTTGCGGCCACAAACCCATCATCCTGGTGGGCGGTGCCACCGGCATGATCGGCGACCCATCGGGCAAGAGCCAGGAACGCAACCTGCTCAACGAAGAGACGCTGCGTCATAACCAGGAATGTATCAAGAAGCAAGTGGCGAAGTTCCTCGACTTCGAGTCGAAAGAGCCCAACGCCGCCGAGATGGTGAACAACTACGACTGGATGAAGGACTTCACCTTCCTAGACTTCGCACGTGAGGTAGGCAAGCACATCACCGTGAACTACATGATGGCCAAGGACAGCGTGCAACAACGCCTCAACGGTACCGCCCGCGACGGCCTCAGCTTCACCGAGTTCACCTACCAGCTGCTGCAAGGCTACGACTTCCTGTGGCTCTACCAGCACAAGCACTGCAAGCTGCAACTGGGCGGCAACGACCAGTGGGGCAATATCACCACGGGTACTGAGCTGATTCGTAGGACCTTGGGCTTCGAGAATGAGGCCTTTGCCTTGACATGCCCGCTGATCACCAAGGCCGATGGCAAGAAGTTCGGCAAGACCGAGAGCGGCAACATCTGGCTCGACCCGAAGCGCACCACGCCTTACAAGTTCTACCAGTTCTGGCTCAACGTCAGCGACGAGGACGCCGAGAAATACATCAAGATTTTCACCTCGCTGGAGAAAGAGGTTATCGATGCCTTGATTGAAGAGCACAAGCAAGATCCAGGCCGCCGCGTGCTGCAAAAGCGCCTGGCCGAAGAAGTCACTGTGATGGTCCACTCGCAGGAAGCCTTGGATGCCGCCATCGAAGCCTCCAACATCCTCTTCGGCAAAGCCACCAAGGATGCCCTCGTAAAGCTTGACGAGCAGACCTTCCTCGACGTGTTCGATGGCGTCTCTCAGGAGCAGGTCTCTATGGACGCGCTGCAATCTGGCATCCCGATCGTGGATTTCATGGCCGTCAACACGCAGATCTTCCCTTCTAAGGGCGAGGCCCGTAAGATGGTTCAGGGTAATGGCGTGAGCGTCAACAAGGACAAGGTCACGCTGGACAAGGTGATGACCACCGACGACCTCATCGACGGCAAATACATCTTGGTGCAGAAAGGCAAGAAGAATTACTATCTGGTGGTGGTGGAATAACCGTGAGGTGAGCGCCCACAAACAACGTTTCAACGGCTTTTTTCCCCATTTCGCCCAATTGTTTTGTTATAAGGATTGGGATTGTGTATCTTTGCGCTATGATCAAGCGTAAAAACACCCTTCCTTTCCTTTCGATGAGGAACCTCCTGCTGCTTTCATTGGCAGTCAGTGTGGGATTCCATCTGCTGTTCTCCCTGTCGGCCTTCTTCGGCGACACCCTATTCTTTTCCGAACCAAAGCCCATGCCGGAAGGGAAATTCAACTTCCTTCGTGTGCTGACTTTTACGGCGTGCAGTTTCATCATGGTGTTCTTTGTTTTCCTGTTCAACAAGAGGATGCTTCGTATCGACTTCAAGAAAAACTATATCCGGTTGATTTGGATCGTCGTCGGCTCACTAGTGATCACCGCTGCCTTCAGTGTGTTTTTCAACTTTCTTCCGATATGGATGGAAAGGTTTGAGCCCAAGCCAGGCTTCATGCCAAGGATCATCCGAAACGGTCTCGTGAAGGACTTCCTATTGGCAGCAATCGTCATCTTGATCGTCCAACTGTTGAAGACCCTTCACGAACGTAACCAGATCACCGTGGAGAACGAATCGCTGCGGGCTGAAAACATCACTACGCACTACGAGGCACTCAAGAGTCAGATGGATCCGCATTTCATGTTCAACTCTTTGAATACCTTGCAGTCGCTTATCGGCATGGATGCAGAGAAGGCTCAGAGCTATGTGCAGGAGCTCTCGCAGGTGCTTCGATCGACTTTACAGAACAAGGAGGTGGTCACCCTGGAACAAGAGATGCAAGGTGTCCATGCCTATTGTAACTTGATGCAGATCCGTTATGGGGACAATCTGAAGTTTGATTTCCAGGTGGATCCGAAGTTCCTTCCGTATCAGGTGCTTCCGCTTTCGGTGCAGGGCTTGGTGGAGAACGCCATCAAGCATAATGTCATCAGTGGCAAGCAGCCGTTGCAGGTGAGCATTGTCACCGAACCTACTGGGGTGTTGAAAGTCTCCAATCCCATCCAACCCAAGATCATGGAAGAGCCGGGCAACGGCATCGGCTTGGCAAATCTCGCGGAGCGTTATCGATTGAAGTGGGATGTGGAGGTTGAAATAGTGAACGACGGGAATTGTTTTGAAGTAACTTTGCCATTGATTGACTCAAAAGAATAAGCCCATGAAAGCTGTCATCATCGAAGACGAAAGCGTAGCGGCCCAGGCGTTGCAGTCGCTGATACAAGATATCGACCCCGAGATGGAGGTCGGTATTGTGCTCCAGACGATCGAGGAGAGCGTGGAGTGGTTCGAGGAGAACCCGATGCCCGACTTGGTGTTCATGGACATCCATCTGGCCGATGGTTCTTCCTTTGCCATCTTCGACAAGGTGGAGATCACCTGCCCGATCATCTTTACGACCGCCTACGATGAATATGCGCTTAAGGCCTTCGAGGTCAACAGCATCGACTATCTGCTCAAGCCGATCAACAAGGCTGATTTGGAACGGGCGTTGAGCAAGTACCAGCATTTGACAGCGGCATCGTCGGGCCAAGACAAGGCCTCATTGGAAGGGCTGCTGGCGCAGATGGGCAATCTGAAGAAGAAGTACAAGACCTGTTTCCTGCTGCCTGAGCGTGACAAGCTTATCCCTTTGGCAACCAGCAATATCGCCTACATCTTCATCGACACCAAGACGGTGAAGGCCATCTCGATGGATGGGCATACTTATTATCTTAACCAGACGTTGGACGACATCATGGCGCAGTTGGATCCCGAGGTCTTTTTCCGTGCCAATAGGCAGTTCATCATTTCTCGCGCCGCGGTCAAGGACATGTCCATTTGGTTCGGTAACAAGCTTTCGATCAACCTTTCGGTGCCGGTTCCTGAGAAAATCATCGTGAGCAAAGCCAGGGTTGGAGAATTCAAGTCTTGGTTTGCGGAATGATTTATTAAACAAATCAACAACTCAACATAATGAAAATCGTATTCCTTGAACCCCTTGGGCTGAAAGTCAGCCTGATCGAAGAGGCTTGTGCTGGATTGAAGGCACAAGGCCATGAAGTCGTCATTTATCCCAATCGTAACGAGAATCTCAACGAGATGATTCGTCGAGCCCAAGACGCAGAGATCGTCATCGAGAGCAATATTCCTTTGAGAAAGGACTTCCTCGATGCTTGTCCCAAGCTGAAGATGCTGTCCATTGCCTTCACGGGCTTGGATCATATCGACATGGAGGAATGTCGGCGTCGCGGCATCGTCGTGAAGAATGCTGCCGGCTATTCTACTGAAGCTGTGGCTGAACTGGCAATTGCCATGATGGTGGATGTGTATCGCAAGGTGGTGGAGAACGACCGTATCACCAGAGAATGCCAGCGAAAGGGCATCATGCCGGGCCGTGAGATCGGGGGCAAGACCATTGGTATCATTGGCATGGGCAATATTGGCCAACGAGTTGCCAAGCTGGCCAACGCATACGGCTGCAAGGTGCTGGCCTGGAACCGCACGCCCAAGACCGTCGATGGCGTGACTTTCGTGGACAAGGAAACTTTGTTAAAGGAGTCGGATATTGTAACTTTGCACATTGCGCTTAATAACGAGACCCGCGACTTCATCACGGCAAAGGAGTTGAAGCTGATGAAGCCGTCGGCGATCCTGATTAATACAGCGCGAGGGCCTGTCGTGAACGAGCAGGCCCTCGCGGATGCTTTGAAATCTGGTTTGATTGCCGGTGCGGCCACCGATGTATATGGCACCGAGCCACCGTTGAAAGCGGATCATCCGCTGTTTGATGCCCCGAACTTGATCATGTTGCCTCACATCGGCTTTGCCACCGAGGAGGCCTTTGTCCTGAGGCTGGGAATCGTTATCGATAATATAGAAAGAAGCCAGAATCTCTTCTGACTTCTTCCTTCTGTCTTCTGAATTCTTTCTTATTGATGGACGTTCCCGGAAAGGGTGCGGATGAATTGGTTGGCAGCGTTCTTCAAGTTTTGGAAGTCGTTGCCCAAAGAGCTTGAGCAGTCAAGTACCAGCATGATCATAGCGCTTTTGAACTCTTCGTGTTTAGTGGTGTTGCCGCTCGGGGTGAATTCGCTGCAGCGCTGCCACGACTCATAGTTTTGATTCCACGTCCACTCTTTGGTCGAGGTGATGGGTGCTTCCAAACCGTCTTCGGTGTAGAGGTTGGTGAAGCTGAAGCTGTCCATCATGCCGTCGCTTGTGGCATAAATGGCATTGGTGTCGTCGCATTGCAGTCCGACATACTGGATCTCGTAGAGGATGCCTTGGTTGTTTTCGCGGGTGTACATGGCTTGGATGTACATCTGCGATTCTTCGGCGGAGTCGATATTGTCGAAGGTGAACCTGATCATGCCTTGTTCCAGAGCGGGTGTTGTCAAAGTGACGTCGTACGAATAGCTTTGGTTGTAAAGTTCTTGAGCGATTTCTGCAAAGATGTTGCCGATTTGCGTCATGTTATCCACTTCATACACGTTGTCGAGGTTGTTTGAGAGCTTCCTGAGGTTCTGTTTGAAAGCGATGGTGTCGGAGATGTCGGAGCCCTTGACGCCGATGGCATAGGCGGAGATGGGGATTTGGTTGTCGCCTATGGTGAGGGTGTTGATGCGGTTGTGGACGGCTGAGAGGTATTCTTCGCCAGAGTTGTAGTTGTCATTCAAAGCATACGATCCGATGTCCAAGCCGTCGGTGAAAGTCACAATGGAGACGTTGATGAGGTCTTCGGGAGGGGTGACGGCTTCAATCTTGTCGAGGGCGGTGTTCACGGCATGGTAGAGGGCGGTTCCGCTTTCCATGCTGAGTCCGTTGATAAAGTCGATCATGTCTTCTTGCGTTGATTCGTTGAGGATCTTGAGCGGTTTGATGTGCAAATCCTGGTTGAATCCGATGATGCCTACATAAAGACCTTGCTTGCTGGTGTCGGTTTTTTCCTTGAAGCAGCTGGTCATCAGTGTTGATGTGAGCAGCAGTGCTGCCATTAGAATCAGATTTCTTTTCATGGTATTGAAAATTAGTATTGTTCAGATGATTTCAAAACGCAAAGATAGTAAAAATATTATTTCCATTCACTCAGTTTCATTAATGGAGACGGGTTGAGCATCCAAAAACGATGCTTCCCAAAAAAGATCTGCATTGGTGGTGATGGTATTGCCTCCTCCTATATCGAACGGTTCATAACCAGAGGGAACTAAATTGATATAACTGTTGCGGATGACATCTTCAACCTTATAGTCTTCTTGATAATACGATAACGTTCCCCAGCATGCGAACCAGTAGGTGTTTTTCGCCATATAAGCATAATAATCGTCCACTTTGCTGCTGCCTTGGCCAAAAGCTGGATGCATCCTCATTTTCTTGCCGGCAATGTAATGCTCTCGCATTTCTTTGAGTGACAAGGGGATGCCGTCCAAGTCTGATACATAATGTCCACCCATGTCGGAGTCTATCATAGCCCATTTGTTTAGTTCGGGGAGCCATACCTCATTGACGACATGACAATCCGGATCGTCTTTGTCTTGGGGCATGCAAGTGATATACCTTGCCTTGATGTTCTCAGCGAGAAGCAGTTCAAATGTCAAGATGCTATGAAGGCGGCAGTTGAAAGCGGGAGCTACCTCTTTCGTGTATTCCCACAATCCTATGGCGTTAACATGTTCGGGCCATTTCCTTTGGTTGTCGTGCGGGATGTTCGAGGCAACAAACTTGCCAATCGCAACGGCTTTTTCCCAGGTGTCGGCATTTTCCGGAAAGAGGGTGTCCAACTGGAAATAATCGCGAATTTCCTTTGCCCTGACTGAATCTTGAATGATTTGCATAGAAAACACATTGGTGTCTTTAGCATAATCCCCCGAAGAGCGCAAGGCTTTAAGTCTGTTTTTGTACAAGCCAATGTTATTTTTGCTTACCTCTACGTCATAGTTTGGCGATATGATCCAAATAATGATAGCAGCAATAATGGCAAGTCCACCAAGTATGGCTAAGACATTGCGGATGATGGAGAAGGGTTTTTTCATGAATTAAAAATAGAAGAGCCAATGCACATGCACCGACTTTTTAGAATACTTTATTTTCCGATGTTTAATAATCGCATCGTACAACCACCAATGTTGTTTTCGACAATCTTGGTTACCACGGTTTGTTCCAAATAGATCATGTAACAATGATGGAGACTTAGAATCATATCTTGGAGATGTTGGTCGTCTTCCATGTCAATGATTGTCAAACCAACTTCTTTGCATTTTTCCTTTGAAATATGTCTGCTATGAACCTTTGTTGTGTCGTTGTTGTTAAACGCTTTCAGGATTTCTTTTCGTTTGCTTTTTTCTGAAATGGTTTTTGATAAAATCTCATCAGCTAAATCGTCAGATAATTCGATGGCTTGTTCGCAAGTAACCAAGAAGGTTGGATTGTATTTTGAAAAGATGACTTGCCAAAGTCCAAGAGCATGAGGGTTGTTTTTAATATCCTCCTTGGCTTTTTCGAATTCCTTCAATACGGATTGACAGGCGATTCCACCAATTTGAGGATCAAAGGGACCTAAACACGATTGTTTCCCCATCATGATTTCTTTGCATGAGACTGCGACCAACGAGCCGGCCGACATTGCCATTTGTGGGACAATTGCTCTTATATTACCTTGAAAAATGGAGTGTAAATAGTTGATGATTTTCTCGGTTGCAGCGATTTCACCGCCGGGGGTGTGTAATATTAAATCGACGCCTTTTGATTTGTCGAGCTTATAGACGGCTTCCATAAAGGCGTTAATGTCCTTGTCGTTGATGGAAACATCCGACGCAGTTGGCTTCTGTAACCATCCGGAATAATAGGTAATTACATTTCGGCCAGTGCACCTCGATATCTCATCTAGGTATTTTTGTTTCTCCTTAACAAGAAAAGGAATTCTTTCCGCTTCCTTGGTTTTGGAGAACTTGTTAAAGATCTCACTCCAACTCGGCATACGCAATCTTATTAATGAAGGATTCCGCTTACGGTAACAAGGCTTTCGTCATACACGGAATATTGCTCGTAATAATCCCCTCGCTTAACCCATTCTCGTTGGAGAAGGGGATTGTCGCCTTGATATCCGTCCATGATGGCTTCAAAATCACTTTCCAGTTTTGATTTTTTGTTTGACATTTCAGCCTGTTTTGTAAATTGAAAGTTTCGGATCGTGTATTTCGATAGCAAAGATAATGCTTTTTTCTTAACTCTGCAAGAGTTTTGTAAAAAAAATTACATTTTTGAATCAATTATTTCTAATAACCTCTATTTCAGGTGTTGGAGAAGTGCTTGTGACAAAACTGCTACCGCCCGTAGCAGTTTTCGGGTGCTTCCTTAAAAACTGCGACAAGCTGTCGCAGTTTTGCCTATTGAGTCTTTTACACCGTGGCAGCCGAAAACCAAAATCTAATATTCATCCAAACGGCAGTCATAACCCGACAGCCAAACTATAACTAAAATGGCAATTCTATTTCAGTCTCTTGATCAATAATTGGATAGTCCTTTTGGTAAAGTTTTAATAAATACAAACCAATTGTGGATACTGCATTAATAATGAAAAATGCCAAAATTGGGTCTTCTATTACAATATCAGTATCTGTTTTTCCGTGTGTTACCAATGTTTCGTCACTTCGAATATCTTCAATTGCTTGACAACATTTTAGTAACCCGCTCCCAATCCTTTTAATTTCATCAGGAATGTGTTGTGAAGGATGCGCTTTTAGCTTTTTTAAGCATTTCTCGGTTAGTTTATATAATGTATCATTATCGTTATACAGGTCATCAAATAGTCTTTTGTCTTTTAGTATTTCTTTGATAATACTTTCAAGTGCAGAGTTGGCTAAAGACACCGCAATATCAGGTTCGTCATTGACTTTTTTGCATGCTAATTCAAAGGTCTTTCCTGCTGTTTTATAAGATGACTTAACTTCATTCTTGAAGATAGGGATGCTCGGAAGAAAATCGGGAGTATCGATTTCTAAGTCTATGGCGATCTTGAGCAAAGTTTCATCATCAATATTGTGAAGTGTTGCATCTAAATCTAAATCACCATTATTATTTAGACAAATACCAAAATTTTGATTAAAAGCATCATAATACTCTATCCACCTTGTAAGATAGGCGCGAATATCAGAACTTGAATATTGCTGTTTTAACTCTGATTTAATTTTGTTTATCAGACTTATAATATATTTTGGAGAAATCTGTTCCATTTGTTATTTATTTCAACGTTTCAATTATCGCCGCAACATCCTCATCGTTAAGATTAAACCATTCTCCACGAACTCGTTGCTGGCTATATGCAGTATGCAAAGCGGATTCTATCGCTTCGGCAATTTTTCGTGTTGGAAATTTCTTGCAGGCAAGCATCTCTATTGATGGCTTCTCACTTTGCAATGTCTTCTCTCTATACTCCGGTTTGTTGGAAATCCCTATTTTGTGATAACCGTTAGTGTTATCGCGCATTATGTAAACATAACACCAATTGAAAATGTATTCTATCGGAGTTTTTACAACTGTACGACGTGGTAACTGATAATCTGGAACCAGAAATTTGATTACATCAAGATGACTCTTTACGTATGTGCGAATAGCTTCTGGGCCATCTAGAAAAGAATCCCCAATTGTGACAGTCTTGGGACGCATTGATTCGTCTTTGAAGTTCACCCGATACGAAACTAAGGTTGAATATAGCAGCGTTTCAACATCTTCTTTGTAAGAGACAAAAGTAGTTTCACATCTATTAGTACTTATCTTTTTTGGTTTTGTCGTAATCGGGAAGTCTATGATTTTTCCATCGTCAAATAATAAAGAAAGACAATCTCCTAATTTGAGTTTATTGCTTATGTCGAAGCAGAACAACATCTTCTCTTCGTAGAAAATAACTCTAAAACAATCGTCATTATCAAACATAATTTCATCAGGATTCTCTTTTCTATGAAAGCCGTCCCAATAATTAAAGACAATACTTCGGAGTCCAGTGTACGGATCCGTTTCTAACGCAGAGCCCTCGCAACAAAAATAATAGGAGCATAATTCTTGACTATTATCAAAAACACTTGCTAGTAATTTGTTATCCCAACTACGAATACCTTCGTTTTGGATAACGAAGCTACCACTATTTTGGATAATATAGAAAAAACCATCGTTGGGAGATATTATATTGAATACATGTTCTTTTGTAGTTCCCAACAACCGGTTATATTCTTCATATATGATAGAGCCTAATACTTCATCTTTTTTTACAAAAGAAAAATCTTTGACAATCCATTTTACATTTATCCAGTTCCAGTTTGCTGACGGAATGTTAAAAGCCGCTTTATAATAAGTATTATAAATGCAATTCATCGCTGTATTCTTTAGAAACCAAATCAGGCTCTTGATTATTTCGGTTGTTTTATCGTTGCAAAAATAACAAATAAACGGCGCGTCTTTTTTTAGATGCGCCGTTTTTGTCATTCAGGAAACAACCTTGGTTACTTTCCTTCGCTCAGCTTCTTGTAGCCTTCGTATCTCAGCTTGGCAAACTGCTCGGTCTTGGCGAACAATTCTTTTGCCTCTGCCGGGAAGGTCTTCACGAGCGAGTTGTAACGGACCTCGCCCATGATGAAGTTCTGGAACTTGCTCCAGTCGGGCTCCTTCGAGTCGAGGTGGAAGCCGTTCTGGCCGGCTTCTTCCTCAGCGGGGTTGAAGCGCCAGAGGTGCCAGTAACCGCAGTCGACGGCGAGCTTCTCTTCGAGCTGTGAGTGACCCATGCCGATCTTGATGCCGTGGTTGATACACGGAGCGTAGCAGATGATCAGTGATGGTCCTGGATAAGCTTCAGCTTCCTTGATGGCCTTGAAATACTGGGCTTGGTTGGCGCCCATGGCGACTTGAGCGACATAGACGTAGCCATAGCTCTTGGCGATCATGCCGAGGTCTTTCTTGCGGACCTTCTTACCAGAGGCAGCGAACTTGGCGACAGCGCCGGCAGGGGTAGCTTTCGAAGACTGACCACCGGTGTTGGAATACACCTCGGTGTCGAGGACGAGGACGTTGACGTCTTCGCCGCTGGCGAGCACGTGGTCGAGGCCGCCGAAGCCGATGTCGTAAGCCCAACCGTCACCGCCGAAGATCCACTGGCTCTTCTTGACCAGGTGATCCTTCAGGTCGATGATCTGCTGGCAGTAGTCGCAGCCGCACTTCTCGCATTCCTTGAGGATCTGAGGAGCCAGCTCAGCGGTCTTCACGCCGTCTTCACGGTTGTCGATCCACTCTTGGAACATGGCTTTCAGCTTAGGACCGCAGCACTTGCAGTTGGCGATGGCTTCCTTCATGATACGCTCCACGCGGTCGCGCATCTTGCGGGTAGCGGTGGCCATACCGAGACCGAACTCGGCGTTGTCCTCGAACAGGGAGTTGGCCCAAGCCACACCCTTGCCCGTGCGGTTGTTCTTGCAGTAAGGTGTTGCAGGAGCGGAACCACCGTAGATGGAGGAGCAACCCGTGGCGTTGGCGACGAGCATACGCTCACCGAACAACTGAGTGATGGTCTTGATATAAGGTGTCTCACCGCAACCGGCGCAGGCACCCGAGAACTCGAACAGCGGCTGAGCGAACTGGCTGTTCTTCACGTTGGCGTACTTGTCGAGGAGGTTGTCCTTGTAGGCGACCTTCTTCTGACCGTACTCCCAGTTCTTGGCTTCGTTGAGTTGGCTTTCGAACGGTTTCATCACGAGGGCCTTCTCCTTGGCGGGGCACACATCGGCGCAGTTGCCGCAGCCGGTGCAGTCCATCACGGAAACCTGCATTCTGAAATGCATACCAGCGAGTTCCTTCGGCATCTTGATGTCGATGGCGTCCATACCCTTGGGAGCCTTCTTCAGCTCGGCGTCGGTCATGACGACGGGACGGATGGCAGCGTGAGGGCAGACCAGCGAGCACTGGTTGCACTGGATGCAGTTCTTGGAGTTCCATTCGGGAACGACGGTGGCGACGCCACGCTTCTCGTAAGCGGTGGTACCAGCCGGGAAGGTGCCGTCGACGATGTCCTTGAAAGCACTCACAGGCAGGTCGTTACCGCACTGGGCGACCATCGGGCGCATCACCTTGTTGATGAACTCGGGATCGGCATCGTTGTGCTCGAATACGAAGTCGGTGGTGCAGTCGAGCTTGGCCCATTCGGCAGGAATCTCAACCTTGGTGATCTCACCGCCGCGATCCACGGCAGCGTAGTTCATGTTGACAATGTCCTCGCCCTTCTTGCCGTAGCTCTTCACGATGAACTTCTTCATCTGTTCCACAGCCAGGTCGTAAGGAATCACGCCCGAGATCTTGAAGAAAGCGCTCTGGAGGATGGTGTTGGTGCGGTTGCCCAAACCGATCTCAGCGGCGATCTTGGTGGCGTCGATGATATACATATTAATGTTGTTGAGGGCCAGGTACTTCTTCACGTAGTCGGGAAGATGCTTCTTGGTCTCAGCAACGCTCCAAGGCGAGTTGTAGAGGAATGTGCCGTTCTTCTTCAGGCCACGGAGGCAGTCGTACTTGCGCAGGTAGCTCGGGACGTGGACCGCCACGAAGTCAGGCGTGCCGACGAGGTAAGGAGCCAGGATGGGCTGGTCGCCGAAACGCAGATGCGAGCAGGTGTAGCCACCGGACTTCTTGGAGTCGTAGTCGAAGTAGGCTTGGCTGTACTTGTTGGTGTTGTCGCCAATGATCTTGATGGAGTTCTTGTTGGCGCCCACCGTACCGTCAGCACCGAGGCCGTAGAACTTGGCTTCGAAGGTGCCCTTCGGCAGGATGGAGATCTCTTTGCCGACCTTGAGCGAACGACGGGTGACGTCGTCCTTGATACCCACGGTGAACTGGTTCATCGGTTTGTCGGCAGCGAGGTTCTTATAGACGGCCAGGATCTGGGCGGGAGTGGTGTCCTTTGAGGACAGACCGTAGCGGCCACCGATGATCATAGGCTGTTTCTTGACATCCTTGAAGGCTTCCACCACATCGAGGTAGAGCGGATCGCCGTTAGCGCCAGGTTCCTTGGTGCGGTCAAGCACGCAGATCTTCTTCACGGTCTTTGGCATGACGTCCATGAGGTACTTCACGCTGAACGGACGATAGAGGTGGACGGTGATGAGACCGAGCTTCTTGCCCGCTTTGTTTTCCTTGTCGATGACGGTCTTGATGACGTCGTTGACTGAGCCCATGGCGATGATGATGTCGGTAGCGTCTTTGGCACCGTAGTAAACGAACGGAGCATATTGGCGACCAGTGATACGGCTCATCTGCTTCATGTACTTGGCCACGATGTCGGGCAGAGCGTCGTAGTACTTATTCTGCAGCTCTCTGGTCTGGAAGTAGATGTCGGGGTTCTGGGCAGTACCGCGAGTCACAGGATGTTCGGGATTCAGAGCGCGTTCACGATATTCCTTCAAAGCCTTGTAGTTTACAAGCTTACGGAGTTTCTCCATGTCGGCTGCCTCTACTTTCTGGATCTCGTGAGAGGTACGGAAGCCGTCGAAGAAGTGCACGAATGGCACGCGGCCTTCGATAGCGGCGAGGTGTGCCACAGGGGCGAGGTCCATGATTTCCTGGACTGAGCTGGTAGCCAGCATTGCGAAGCCGGTCTGGCGGCAAGCCATCACGTCGGCGTGGTCGCCGAAGATGGACAGGGCCTGAGCGGCCAAGGCGCGTGCTGAGACGTGGAACACGCCTGGAAGGAGCTCGCCAGAGATCTTGTACATGTTGGGGATCATCAGCAACAGGCCTTGGGAAGCCGTGTAGGTAGTGGTCAAGGCGCCAGCTTGCAGGGAACCGTGAACGGCACCGGCAGCACCGGCTTCGGATTGCATTTCGACCACTCTGACGTTTTCGCCAAAGATGTTTTTACGGCCGCCTGCGCTCCACTCGTCGATGTACTCGGCCATCGGTGAGGAAGGAGTGATGGGATAGATGGCGGCCACTTCACTAAACATGTAGGCTACATGCGCAGCAGCGCAGTTGCCGTCACATGTCATGAATTTCTTTTCTGCCATTTTTATTAGTTTTGTTTGATTGTGATAATGATTTGTGTTCGTTTCAAAAGTGGGTGCAAAAATAAACTTTTTACGCCATTATTACAAGAAAAATAAATAAAGTGTTTTTTTTATGCTTCAATAATAAATTTTACTAATTTTGCGCGCTCAAAATTTGAGTACAACAATTCAACTAAATAAACAAAACTTAACAACTTAAAAAAATGAAGAAGATTGTTTTAATGCTGGGTATGGCTTGCCTCTTCATGGTGGCTTGCAACAACGCTCCCAAGCAACAACCTCAAGAAGAACCTCAACAAGAAGCAGTTGCTGAGGAACATCACTGCCCCTTCTGCACCCTGAAGGCTGAATTTGCCAAGTGGGATGAGATGGAAGAAGCCGCCAAGGCTGAACTCACTACCAAGGCTCTCGCCCTCTTCGCTGACATGGATGCCAAGATGGCTGAAATGAAGGCTGAAGGCAAGGAATGCTGCGAAAAGGCTGGCGAAATGAAAGAAGGCTGTGAGAAAAAGATGGCCGAAATGACTGAAGAAGCCAAGGCCGAATGCGAAGCCAAATGCGCCGAGATGAAAGCCAAGATGGACGCCGTCATGGAAAAGTGGGCCAACATCGAAAGCATGAGCCTCGATGAGCAGAAGGACCTCGTCCTCGAACGTATTGCCGCCATGGGCATGGGCGAAGGCAAGTGTGGCAACCACGAAGGTGAAGGCCACCAGTGCAAGCACGAAGGCGAAGAAGGCCATCAGTGCCAACAAGGCAAATAATCTTTTTTGATTATTGAAATGGAAAGGCTGCCTATTGGCAGCCTTTTTTGTTTACCGCTTTTCCCATGATGGAAAAGTACAAAAAAATAGGCTGCCGTTAGGCAGCCAAACAAAATCATTTCCACTCAAACGTCCCTATCATCCTGTCGATATCCTGCCGGATATAATCAATCACCGGCTGCATCGAGTCGTTGTTAGGTACGAAGTTGAAATACAAGGCGCCTCGGACGAAGTTGGCGGTGCTGTCGGTGAGGTAGAACTGAAGGGGAGTGGCCACGCCTTTGCCGTCCATCTCGATCATCATGCCGTAAACCTTATGCTCGGGGTTGACGATGAGGCTGTCGTTCATGCCGCTGGCTTTCTGCAGATGCTTGGTGAGCATGGTGTGGACATCCTCCAGATATTCGCCCAGGTTGCCTTTCACGTCCTTGTGGGTAAGGTGGATGGAGGCCTTGAAGTCAGGCATCTCCACGTTCACCCAGTTCTTCTCGTCGGGTGCGAAAGGATCGTTGGTGAGTTGCGCATAGCTGGGGATCTCGAAAGCGTATTTCAACAGCGTATCAACTTTCACGTAGTCCTTCTCGGGCAAATCGATGCGGAAATAACCCTTCGGCTTTGGCAGCGGCCGTTCGGGCTCCCCGCAGGAAACCATCAAGCTTCCCACGATAGCCATGGCCAATAACACTATTGCTTTTTTCATAGTCAACTTTTCACTTTTCACTTTAACTCGCATCGCATCGTTGTGGACTTCGCTGTTCCATTCCTCACTCCTCATTCCTCACTCCTCACTTTAATCTGTATGATCTTCCTCTCATCCGCTTCGGTGATCTCGAAATGGAACTTCTCGATGTCGAATTGGAAGCCCACCTCTGGGATGCGTCCTTCGATCTCCAGGACCAATCCTGCCAAGGTGTCGGCCTCGCCCTGCATCGGCTCGAAATAGTTCTCGCTCACGTTGAACACCTTGCAAAAGTCAACGATGCTGGTCTGAGCTTTGAATAAATACGTCTCGTCGTCCAGTTTGGTATAATGCTGTTCTTGTTTCACGTTGTCGAACTCGTCGTTGATCTCGCCGACGATCTCCTCGATGACGTCTTCCATGGTGATGAGTCCCGAGGTGCCGCCGTATTCATCGACCACGATGGCGATATGGATCTTCTTTTCACGGAAGTCCTGGAACAGGTCGTTGATCTTGCGGTTCTCGGGCACGAAGAAGGCTGGACGGGTGAGTCTCTGCCATTCGTACGACTGGGCGTCGAGGTAGGGCAGCAGGTCTTTCACATAGAGGATGCCGCAGACCTTGTCGAGGGTTTCCTCATAGACGGGAATTCGCGAGAAGCCGCTGCGGATGACAGTGGCCAGCATGTCCTGGAATGGCATGTCGTGTTCTACGGCGATGATGTCGATGCGGGGTTTCATCACGCTGCTCACTTCCTTCTCGGTGAAGGTGGCGATGCCTTTCAGCATCTTGCGCTCGTCGGATGGCGTGGAGTCTTCGGTGGCGATGTCAACGGCGGTGGACAGATCGTCCATGGAGATCTCCGCTTTTTTCTTCTCCAGATGCTTGTCCATGAAAGAAGTGGAGTTGACCAGCAGCTTGCTCAGTGGCTTGAACAGCACCATCAGCACTTGAAGGGAACGTGCCATGAAGCGGGCTATTTTGACGGGTCGTTTGGAGGCGACGATCTTCGGGGTGATCTCTCCGATGATGAGTACCAGCGAGGTGATGACGATCACTTCCATGATGAAGGCGGCGGCTGGATGGTGGGCCATGTCGAACATCTCGCTGACGATATAGGTGGCCAGCAGGGTGATGGTGACATTGACGAAGTTGTTTCCGATGAGGATGGTGGCGAGAAGCGACTTGGGCCGTTCGCGCAACTTGAGCACTAAACGGCTCTTGGCATCGTTACGTGACTCCAGGTCGTCGATGTCGGCAGGCTGCAAGGAGAAATAGGCTGTCTCACTGCTTGAGAGCAGGCCGGAGGCCACCAGCAAAAGGCAAAGCACTGCCAAGCCGATGATGGCGTTGAGGGTGAAACCAGTAAAGAAAGTGCTTAAAATGACGGGGAACTGTTCTATATAAGGCTCAGGGTCGGGGTCCATTTTATTTCAGCGTTATATTCTTACTTCTTACTTCTAACTTCTGCCTTCTCTTAAAAAGGAAGGTCGTCGTTGGGTATGGGTTGGTTGGCAAAGGGGTCGGCAGCGGCAGCAGGAGCTTGGTAAACAGGCTCTTGGGTGGGTCCGTAGGAGGGCTGTTGTGCTGTGCCGAATGACGACTGTTGCGCGGGTCTAGCGGGTGCCAGCTGCATCATCTTGTCCACTTGGATCTCGGTGACGTAGCGGCTGACACCTTGGGTATCAGTGTATTGGCGGGTGCGGAGGCGTCCTTCGACATACATCATGTCGCCTTTCGCATAGTTGCGGCGTTTGTCAGCGATATCGTTGGCCAAGTTGCCCCAAGCAATCAGGTTGTGCCATTCGGTTTGGTCCACCCAGTTGTTGTCGCGGTCGCGATAGCGCTCGGTGGTGGCCAGGGTCACTGACATTTTCTTGTTTCCGCTTTCAAATGTGGTGATCTCGGGATCTTTTCCGAGACGACCGATGAGGATGACTTTGTTTAAGCTTGCCATTGTTGTTGGTTGTTAATTGCCAGTTTGTAGTTGACAGTGGTGTTTTAAATAGTTCTCAATAAGCTTTGGAACAGGATAGGTATCCAACTCTTTTTCAGAGGCCAAAAGTATATCTTTTGTTTGAATTGGAGGCAAAAAACCTTGAATTTTTATTTCGGTGAAGGTGGCGATGATGGTTTGATGCGTGAGTTTATGCGTGAAAGGTGGCGACATGCTGCGAATCACGAAGTCGTTTCCAGCGCAAAGTGTCTTGAAGGTTGCGGCGTTGAGTACGGCTTCGGTGTTCATAGGCTGGTCGCTTTCAATGCAGGGGAAGTCGTATAGGTTTTTCCAGATGTCGTTGCCTTCACGTTTGTGAAGAATAACTTGGTTCTCTGGCAAGCTGAACAACAGATAGTTGAAATACCTTGTCCGGATTTTCAGCTTGTGTTCTTTCTGAGGGCGTTGTTCGACGGTGCCATGGGCGAAGGCGAGGCAAAGGTTTTGGATAGGACAGCCTGGACAGTCGGGATGTTGTGGGGTGCAATGGAGGGCTCCGAACTCCATCATCGCCTGGTTGTGAAGTCCGGGGTGTTTCTTGTCGAGCAGCTCATCGGCGAGTTGGGCGAACAGCTCGATGCCTTCTCTTTTATTAATAGGTGTGTCGATGTCGTAGATCCGCGCCAGCACGCGATACACATTGCCGTCAACCACGGCGTGAGGCAGTCCGAAGGCGATCGATGCGATGGCTGCCGCAGTGTAGTTGCCGATGCCCTTCAGTTTGGTGAGTTGCTGATAGTCGTGAGGGAATTCGCCTCCGTGGTTTTCAGCCACTTGTCGGGCACAATGGAGCAGGTTTCTTGCCCTGGAGTAATAGCCAAGTCCCTGCCACATCTTCAGCACCTCTTCTTCAGTGGCTTGGGCGAGGTCGGGAAGGGAAGGCCAACGCTCTGTAAAGCGGTTGAAGTAATCAAGTCCTTGATTTACACGTGTTTGTTGTAATATCACCTCGGAGAGCCAGACATGGTAAGGGGAAGGATCGGATCTCCAAGGGAGCGTCCTTTGATGGGTTTCGTACCAATGTGCGAGGGTGGTTTGCAATGTCTCCATGGCGTTGGCAAAGATGTTTATTTTGAGCCTCTTAGAAGAAAAAATTGAATTTCTTTTACGAGTGAATCAAAATTGTTCGTACCTTTGCCGCAAATTTACTACAAATAATAACAATAACCATAAAATTTAATCGAAATGACCAAAGCAGAAATCGTAGCTGTAATCGCTAGCTCGACCGGAATTGAAAAAGGTGCTGTCCAGAATGTTGTTGAAAATTTCATGGAGGTTGTCAAGGCCTCGTTGGCAAAAGGTGAGAATGTTTATCTGAGAGGTTTTGGCAGTTTCATCATCAAGACCCGTGCTGAAAAAACCGGCAGAAATATTTCCAAGAATGTTGCCATCACCATTCCCGCCCACAACATTCCGGCATTCAAGCCTGCAAAGACTTTCATGAACGAAGTTAAGTAATCTTGAACATTGTAAAATCATAATACTATGCCAAACGGTAAAAAACACAAGAGACATAAAATGTCAACGCACAAGCGCAAAAAACGCTTGAGAAAGGATAGACATAAGAAGAAATAATGATTGATTTCTTCTGGGATGTCATCAACCGATAACACAGCATTGCATCTCTCAGTAAATACAATGTTGTGTTATTGTTTTATTAAAGCAATGTTAACGTTAACCTCAAAGAAACACTGAAAATGGCTGAAGAACAACAACAGGAAATTCAAGTCAAGTCGGTGGAGCGTGAGTTGGTGATCAACTCCCACGCTTCTGAGGTTGACATCGCTCTGTTGGAGGACAAGATACTTGTCGAACTTCACAAAGAGAAGACTAATAACCAGTTTGCGGTTGGAGACGTGTATCTGGGACGTGTCAAGAAGATCCTTCCGGGCCTGAACGCCGCTTTTGTGGACGTGGGTTATGAGAAGGAAGCCTTCCTGCACTATCTGGACCTCGGTCCGCAGATCAAGTCCCTGCTCAAATTCAAGAACATGCTCACCTCGGGCAAGCCGGGTGAGATGACGATGGACAAGTTCAAGCTGGAACCTGACATCGACAAGAGTGGCAAGATAGCGTCGATCCTGAACGCCGGTGACCTCATCCCGGTCCAGATCGCCAAGGAGCCCATCTCCACGAAAGGTCCGCGTATCTCCGCCGAGATCTCTTTCGCCGGACGCTATCTCGTCTTGGTGCCGTTCTCGAACCGCATTTCGGTATCCCAAAAAATCCGCAGCGGCGAAGAAAGAAGCCGACTGAAACGCCTGATCCAAAGCATCCGCCCCGCCAATTACGGAGTCATCATCCGCACCGTGGCCGAAAACAAGAAAGTGGCCGACCTTGACGCCGACCTCAAGACCTTGGTTGACAAGTGGGAGCGTTGCGTCTCCGAGATGACCAAGATGACATCCTCGGGACGCATGGTCAGCGAACAGGACCAGACCACAGTCATGCTGCGTGATTTATTGAATGAGTCGTTCAACAACATCTACATGAACGACGAGGCACTCTATGAAGAAATTCGGAGTTACATCCAGACCATCGCGCCACAGAAGACCGAGATCGTCAAGCTGTACAAGGGCAAGGAGCCCATCTTCGACAACTTCGGCGTCTCCAAGCAGATCAAGGGTCTTTTCGGCAAAGTGGTCACCATCAGAAACGGTGTTTACCTCATCATTGAACACACCGAGGCCATGCACGTCATCGACGTCAACAGCGGCCACCGCGTCAACAAGGAGAACACCCAGGAAGAAAACGCCCTTCTGGTCAACATCGAAGCGGCGAAGGAAATTGCCCGACAGCTGCGTCTGCGCGACATGGGAGGCATCATCATTGTCGATTTCATTGACATGCGGGAAGCCAACCACCGCAAGGAACTCTTCGACGTGCTTTGCGCCGAGATGGCCCGCGACCGTGCCAAGCACACCATCCTCCCAGCCACCAAGTTTGGGCTTATCCAGATCACACGCCAGCGTGTACGCCCCGCCACGGAAGTACAAGTACAGGAAAAATGCCCTGTGTGCGACGGCGAAGGCAAGATCCGTCCTGCCATCCTTTACATTGACGAAATCGAAAACAACCTCAAGTACCTGCTGCTCGATCAGAACGAGAACCACATCACCCTCCAGGTTCACCCGTTCATCGGCGCCTACCTCACCAAAGGCTGGTTTTCGATCCGACGCAAGTGGATGAAGAAATACGGCAAGTCATTCAAAGTAGAGTCCGTAGAAGACTTCCACATGCTTCAGTACAACTTCCGCAACGCCAACGGCGACGATATCAAAATTTGATTGCCGGAATGTTGGAAAAATCCATTGTAGAGACGCAAGCATTGCGTCTCTACTTTTTTATTATCTTTGCAAGCAATTTCCACTATTCAACAACTCAACAACTCAACAATGAACAAAGATATCGTTCTGAGCGGCATCCGCCCAACAGGAAACCTTCATCTCGGCAACTACTACGGCGCTGTCCGTAGCTTCGTCAAGATGCAGGAAGAATATAACTGCTACTTCTTCATCGCCGACTGGCACTCGTTGACCACACACCCCAAGCCGGAGAACATCCAGCGTTCGGCAAGGACCATCCTGGCTGAATACCTCGCCTGTGGCATCGACCCGGAGAAAGCCACCATCTATATCCAGAGCGACGTGCCCGAGACCATCGAGCTTTACCTGTACTTCAACATGAACGCCTATATCGGTGAGCTGGGCCGTGTCACCACCTTCAAGGAGAAGGCCCGCCAGCAACCCGACAACGTCAACGCCGGATTGTTTACCTACCCGACGCTGATGGCTGCCGACATCCTGCAGCATCGCGCCAAATGGGTGCCTGTCGGAAAGGACCAGGAACAGAACATGGAAATGGCCCGCAAGTGCGCCCGCCGCTTCAACAACATCTATGGCGTGGAGTTCTTCCCCGAGCCGCAGAACTACTACTTCGGCGGCGATGCCGTCAAGGTGCCGGGCCTCGATGGTAGCGGAAAGATGGGCAAGAGCGACGGGAACTGCATCTATCTCTTCGAAGATGAAAAAGTGGTGCGCAAGAAAGTGATGCGTGCCGTCACCGACAACGGTCCGCAAGAGCCCAACAGCCCCAAGCCGGAGGTCATCCAGAACCTCTTCACCATGATGGGCATCGTGTCGGAACCGGAGACGGTGAAATATTTCGACGAGAAGTGGAACGACTGCACCTTGCGTTATGGCGACATGAAGAAACAGCTCGCTGAGGACATGGTGAAGACCCTGAACCCCATCCGTGAACGCATCCAGGAGTTTTCGTCCGACACGGAACGCCTTGACCGCATAGCTCGCCTCGGTGCAGAAAAGGCCCGCGAGAGTGCTGCCAAGACCCTTAACGAAGTCCGTCAAATCATCGGCTTCCGTCCTTACTGACTTCTGTCTTCTAACTTCTGACTTCTGAATAATGGGCGACTTTGTAACATACGAAAAAATACCGGAAAGAGCGGTGCTGATAGCCGTAGCCAGCAAGAAGCAAACCCGTGAACGCACCGACGAATACCTCGACGAACTGGCATTCCTGTTGGAGACGGCCGGTGGCGTGCCCGGGGCGCGTTTCGTGCAGGCCATGGACCATCCTTCAAGCGTGAGTTATCTTGGTTCGGGCAAGTTGGAGGAGATCCACCAGTACATCAAGGCGGAGAACATCGAAATCGCTGTCATCGACGATGAGTTGAGCGCCACCCAGGCCCGTAACATGGAGCAAGCACTGGAGTGCCGTGTGCTTGACCGTACCAGCCTCATCCTCGATATCTTCGCTTCCAATGCGCACACTGCTCATGCTAAGGCACAAGTGGAGCTGGCGCAGTACCAATATTTGTTGCCTCGCCTAACCCGTATGTGGACCCACTTGGAACGCCAACGTGGCGGTATCGGTATGCGTGGCCCTGGTGAGACACAGATCGAGACCGACCGCCGTTTGATCTTGGATCGCATCTCCGCCTTGAAGGAGAAACTCAAGGAGATCGACATGCAGAAGACCGTGCAGCGCAAGAACCGTGGCAAGCTGGTGCGCGTGGCCCTTGTCGGCTATACCAACGTAGGCAAGTCCACCATCATGAACCTGCTGAGCAAGTCGGAGGTCTATACCGAAAACAAGCTCTTTGCCACTTTGGATACCACGGTGCGCAAGGTGGTGGTGGAAAACCTGCCGTTTTTGCTCTCCGACACCGTCGGCTTCATCCGCAAACTGCCGCACCATCTGGTGGAGTCGTTCAAATCGACTTTGGACGAGGTGCGCGAGTCCGACATCCTGCTACACGTGGTGGATATATCACATCCCGACTTTGAGGCGCAGATGGAGGTGGTCAACCAGACCCTCTCGGAGTTGGGCTGTGCCGACAAAAAGACCATTGTCGTCTTCAACAAGACCGATGCCTACACTTGGGAGGAGAAGGATCCCGACGACCTCACGCCGCCCACCAAGCGCAATGTCTCCTACGAGGAGTTGAAGCAGACCTGGATGGCCAAGATGAACGACAACTGCATTTTCATCTCTGCCAAGAATCGCGATAACTACCAGGAGTTCAGGGATCTGCTCTACAAGGAAATCCGCGATATGCATGCGATACGATATCCTTACGACAATTTCCTGTATTGACCATGCAGTTCATCGACACCCATACCCACGTATATGGTCCCGAATTCGACCTCGACAGGCCGGCGGCCGTTCAACGCGCTTTGGATGCGGGCGTTGGAATGCTTCTCCTTCCCAACGTGGACGCCTCTACCATCGCTCCGATGCTGCAGATGCACGAACAGTATCCTGACTGCACCAGTGTGATGATGGGCTTGCAGCCAGAGGAGGTGCAGGGCGACTACAAACAGGTGCTTGGCAGCATGGAGAGGGAACTTGAACGTGGCATTTATGTTGGAGTGGGCGAGGTGGGCCTTGATTTCTATTGGGACCGCACCTTCGAGAAAGAGCAGCTGGACGCCTTTGAAATCCAACTGGGATGGGCCAAACAGCTTGGTTTGCCGCTTTCCATCCACTGCCGCAACGCTTTCGACCACATGGTCGGGCTTTTGGAAAAGCACCAAGATGGTGACTTGAAAGGCGTGATGCATTGTTTCACGGGCACGAAGGAGGAGGCGCATGCCTATCTTGACCTTGGATTTCATCTTGGTTTGGGCGGCGTGCTCACCTATAAGAACTGTAGCGTGAAGGATTTCCTGCCCGAGATCCCCTTGGATCGCATCGTGTTGGAGACCGACGCCCCTTATCTCTCGCCTGTTCCACATCGTGGCAAGCGCAACGAACCCGCCTTCTTGGTAGATACGGCAAGAAAGATTGCGGAATTCTATGATATCTCTTTGGAAAAAATGGCTGAAACCACCACAAGTAATGCAAAGAAGCTCTTTAAATGCTAAAAATACCTATCTTTGCAACTCCTAACTTCTAACTCCAAACTCCTAACTATAAAAAAGTGATCCAAAAAGAAGAAATATCCATCCTGGTGCTTTACACCGGCGGAACTATCGGCATGATGCAGGATCCCAAGACTGGTGCCTTGGTGCCTTTCGACTTCGACAACATCTACAAGCATCTGCCCGTCTTGCAGAACTTCGGCTATCAAATCGACTTCTATTCGTTCGATCCGTTGATTGACTCATCCAACATGTCGCCCGACTTCTGGGCCAAGTTGGCTTCCAAGATCACGGAGAACTATGAGCAGTACGACGGCTTTGTGGTGCTTCATGGTTCCGACACCATGGCTTACACTGCCTCGGCCTTGAGTTTCATGCTTGAGAACCTCAACAAGCCAGTGGTGCTGACGGGATCGCAGCTTCCCATGGGCGTGGTGCGTACCGATGGACGTGAGAACTTCCTTGCCGCCATCGAGATTGCCGCCGCCAAGGAAGACGACACCGCCATTGTGCCCGAGGTGTGCATCTTTTTCCAAGACCAGCTCTTGCGCGGCAACCGCACCACCAAGTTCAATGCCGAGAACTTCAACGCTTTCGCTTCGACCAACTATCCGGGTCTTGCCGAGGTGGGTGTGCACATTAAATATAATAAGGAGCGGATCTTGAAACCCAACTTCAAGAAACTCAAATTACATACCAACATGGATCGCAACGTGGGTATCCTGAAGCTCTTCCCTGGCATCTCCGAGGAATTTGTATGTCACGCACTTCGCACCCCGGGTTTGAAGGCGATGGTGCTGGAGACCTTTGGATCGGGCAACGCCACCACTGCAGCCTGGTTCCTTGACGCCTTGAAGGAGGCCATCGACCGTGGGCTCATCATCCTCAACATCACCCAATGCAAGGGAGGCTCTGTGGAGATGGGACGCTACGAGACCAGTCTCGACATGGCTCGCATCGGAGTGGTGAGCGGATATGACCTGACCACCGAGGCTGCTGTGGCGAAGCTGATGTACCTCATGGGCGAGGGGCTGTCGCGCCAAAAAGTGCTGGAGCTGCTTCCTGTTCCCATCCGAGGTGAAATGACGGTGCCTGATTGATTCATTATGAAAATAATGCTCAATGTATGGTGTTGAAATACAATAATTTGAAAAAAAATGTGTTTTTGTTTTAAAAAGAAGTGTTATTTCAAATAAAAAAATATGTAATTTTGGCAACGATTTTTTTGGAGAGATGTCCGAGTGGTTTAAGGAGCACGCCTGGAAAGTGTGTGTACTCCAAAAGGGTACCGCGGGTTCGAATCCCGCTCTCTCCGCAAAGCGAATTTGAAAATAGTAATCACAACATTCACTAAATCATGAAAAAATTAATTGCTTTACTCACGATTGTTGGTTTCATGACGTTTGGAATCAGCAATCTCATTGCTCAAGAAGGGCAAGCTCAACCTGAAGAAGCAGCTACCGAACAGGTCGCTGAAACCGTAGCTCCTGCAGTGGAAGAGGCTGCTACCACAGACCTCACTCCCGAAGCAGGTCCTGTCACCTTCCGTGAATCCATCAAGAAACAGTTCATTGATGGTGGTCCTGGTTTCATGGGCATTGTGTTGGTCATCCTCTTGCTTGGTATGGCTATTTCCATTGAAAGAATCATCTATCTGACCATGGCTGACGCCAACTCCAAGAAACTTCTCGCCGGTATCGAAGAGAAGATGAAGGTCGGTGATGTTGAAGGTGCCAAACAGCTTTGCAAGGACACCCGTGGTCCTGTCGCCAGCATCTTCACCCAAGGCCTCATCCGTTATCAAGACGGCCAGTCGCTGGAGGAAGTGGAGAAGTCACTCGTTTCTTACGGTGCTGTCGCCGCCGGCAAACTCGAAAGCGGTCTGAGCTGGATCGGCCTCTGCATCAGCTTGGCTCCTATGTTCGGATTCATGGGTACCGTTATCGGTATGATCCAGGCCTTCGACGCTATCGCTGCTGCTGGTGACATGAGCCCCACGGTCGTTGCCTCCGGTATGAAGGTCGCTTTGTTGACCACCGTGTTCGGTTTGATCGCCGCCATCATCCTTCAGATTTTCTTCAACTTCATTGCATCCAAAATCGAAAAGATCACGAGCGACATGGAAAATGCTTCCATCAGCTTCATGGATATCCTCGTTAAGTACAACAACAAATAAAAACAATAATCATGAACGGTAAGTCATCCAATATTTCGAAATGGGTATTCGTCGCATTGGCTGCAATCACCGTCGTCATCGCGGTTCTGTTCTACCTTGTCGTAGGCACCATCAAACCGAATTTTGACCATGGTGAGCCCACTCCTCGCGCCGACTTATTCCTGAATTGGGGCTACATCCTGATTATTCTCGGAGTTGTTGTCGCCCTTATTTCTGTGATCATCACAGCAATGGTCAAAGGCGTTAACTTTAAGAAGATCTTGGTTGCCATCGGTGCAATCATCGTTATCGGAGTTGTAGCATACATCATGTCAAGAGGCAGCTTCGGCGTTGAATATCCAACTGGAGAACATGTCTATTCAGGCAGAACCCACGGATTGGTCGAATGGGGCCTCAACTTCTTTTACATAACACTTGGAGTAAGCATTCTTTGTATTCTCTATTCAGTTATCAGATCAGGTAAATAAAAACATTTCATCATGGCCAAGAAAACTCCAGAAATCAATTCTAGTTCGCAGGCTGACATAGCATTCTTGCTGTTGTGTTTCTTCCTGATGACCACCTCCATGGATGTGGACTACGGTATCACCCGTCGTCTGCCCCCACCGGTGGAACAGAACGACGATGACGTCAAGGTCAAGGAAAGAAACGTGATGAATGTTTTGATTAACAAGAATAACAAGCTGATGGTCAACGGCCGTCCTTCTGACATCTCCCTGCTGAAGGAGGATGCCAAGCACTTCATGACCCCGCGTCCAGGCGACGAAAGCGCCCCGGAAGTGGAACCCAAGAACATCGAGATGCTGGGCGAAGTCATGATGTCGAAAGGTGTGATCTCATTGCAGAACGACCGTGGTACATCGTATGCTATGTATATCAGTGTGCAGAATGAGCTGGCACGTGCCTTCAACGAGTTGAAGGAAGAGATGGCTTGGAAGCACTTCCACAAACATCTCGACCAGCTCAATGAAGACCAAACCAAGGCAATCGGTGAGGCGGTACCTGTCCGTGTCAGTGAAGCCGAACCTGTTGAAGTACATTAATAAAGGAGGATTGAACTATGGGTAAATTCAAAAAAGGAGGCAAAAAAGAAGTGCCGCAAGTGAGCACCTCGTCACTGCCTGACATCGTTTACATGTTGATCTTCTTCTTTATGATCACTACTTCAATGCGTGACGTTGAGCTGAAAGTCAAGACCGCCATGCCTAAGGCAGATCAAATTGCCAAACTTGAAAAGAAAGCTTTGGTGAGTTCCATCTACATCGGCCCTCCGCGTGACGCCAAACTCGGTACCGAGTCGCGTATCCAGCTGAACGACCAGTTTGCACGTCCCGACGACATCGCCGACTGGGTGCTTCAGGAACGTGAGGCTCGCAACGAGGCCGACCGCCCGCTGCTGACAACCGCTCTCAAGGTTCACAAAGAGACCCGTATGGGTGTCGTCACCGACGTGAAACAGGAGCTTCGTAAGGTTGGTGCCTTCCGTATCAACTATACGACCCTCAAGGGCAGCGCGCTTGAAAACTGATGAGCCCTGCGCTCAACAAAAAAAGGATGCTGAAAAGCATCCTTTTTTTGTTGAGCGTGGTCCCACTAGGGCTTGAACCTAGGACCTACTGATTATGAGTCAGTTGCTCTAACCAACTGCGCTATGGGACCGCAAAAAACGCTTGAACCCTTCTATGGTAGCGGTTTATTGCTTATTTTTGCATTGCAAAAGTACAACTTTTTTTTGATATGTCTGAAAAAATCAAAAATATCATCTTCGACCTCGGCGGCGTGATCCTCGACATCGACGAGAACATGGCCATTCATGAACTGCAAAAACTGGGTGTCGCCGACCGCTATCACGCCCATCAAGACGAATTTAGGGCTCTCGATGATCGCTTTGAACGAGGCATCATCTCTGCTGCTACCTTCCGCAAACGGGTAAAGCAACTGTTTGAGATCCCCAAGCTCTCCGATGCAGATTTTGACTATGTGTGGAACTCGGTCCTCCTCGACATCCCTCGTGAACGCATCCATGCCCTTGAAGAAGTGAAGGAACATTACAACATCTTCTTGATGAGCAACACCAACGAGATCCACTATGACCTCTATGTCCGTGACCTCCAACTGCGTTTTGGCTACAAACAGTTCGACGACCTCTTCGACAAGTCGTATTTCTCATTCGATGTGCATCTGATGAAACCAGATCCGCTATTTTTCGAATACATTCTCGAACATCAAGGACTGAAGCCGAATGAGACTTTGTTTATTGATGATAGCCGGAAGAATATCGAAGCAGCGCAAAGTCTTGGCATCCACACCTATCACATCCGCCGTGACGAGCTGGTGCGCACTCTATTCGTGAACGGAATCCTCCGCCGCGACCTCACTCTTGACGTTTGATTTTAATACATAAACTCTATTTCTTGAAGGATTGCCATCACTTCCTGGGCAGTCTTGGCTTCCATGAGCCGCATCTTAAAGGGTTTGAAGTTGGGTAGTCCCTTGAAATAAGCCCCCCAGTGTTTCCTGATTTCCAGCACAGCAATGTGTTCGCCTTTCCATTCGACGGATCGCTCCAACTGTATTCTCGCAATGCGGATGCGTTCGTGGAGGTCGGGTGATGGAAGTGTTTCTCCTGTCTCCAAATAATGCCTGATTTGCTTGAAAATCCATGGATTTCCGTAGGTGGCGCGACCGATCATCAGCGCATCAACCCCATAGTCATCCTTGAAATGTTTGGCAGAAGGGCCGTCAACTACGTCGCCGTTGCCGATGATTGGGATGTGCATCCTAGGGTTGTTCTTCACCGCCCCTATCAAGGTCCAGTCGGCAGGTTCGCTGTACTTCGTGGTGCGCAACCTTCCATGGATGGTCAAGGCCGCAATGCCAACGTCCTGAAGGCGTTCGGCGATCTCGACGATCTCCTTGTGCTCGTCGTCGTAGCCCAACCGTGTCTTCACCGTCACTGGGATGTTGACGGCTTTAACCACGGCTTCGGTGATGGCCACCATCTTGGGGATGTCGTTCATGATGCCCGAGCCGGCACCTTTTGACGCCACCTTCTTCACCGGACAGCCAAAGTTGATGTCGATGAGATCGGGATGGGCGGTCTCCGCATAGCGTGCGGCCTCCACCATGGGATCCACGGCGTTGCCAAAGATCTGTACGCCAAAGGGCCTTTCAAACTCATCGAAATCCAACTTCTTGATGCTCTTCACGCTGTCGCGGATCAACCCATCGGAGGAGATGAACTCCGAATACACCAGATCGGCGCCGAACAGCTTGCATACATGGCGGAAGGGTGGGTCGGACACGTCTTCCATCGGAGCCAGCAACAAGGGATAATGATCAAATTCTATGTTGGCAATCTTTACCATGGAGTGAAATATGCTGCAAAAATACTACATTTGCAAAATCAATGGCATTTCATCATGGATGAGTTTAAGAAAAATCTGAAGGAATCAACGGGTTTTCATGTGTTTGTCTATCTGATGGCACTGTTGGTCTGTTCATTGATTGGCGGAGGCATCGCCTTGTTTTTGACGGGCGAAATCACCCAACTGAAAGTAGGACAGGGCATCAGTTCCGCATTGATCTTTATCGCGCCGCCGCTGATCCTGTATGCGTTCACGCGTAACCAGCCCATGCGCGCCATCGGCTTCCGCAAGCCCAACTATGCCTGGATGTTGCTCATCGGCGTGGCCTTGATGTTCGTCAGCTTGCCTTTGACCAACCTGCTGACCTCGTGGAACGAAAAGATGAACTTCGGTGCCACTTTCGAAAACCTCGAAGCCTTGCTGAAACAGCTTGAGGAAACTGCTGGAAACTTGACGGAACAGATGCTTCAGGTGGACACCTTCGGCGGTTTGTTGGTAAACTTGTTGGTCATCGCCTTGATTCCGGCCATCGGTGAAGAGCTGACTTTCCGTGGCGTGTTGCAGCAGAGTCTGGTGAGGAGATGCAAGAACCCTCACGTGGGCATCATCCTGTCGGCAGCCGTCTTTTCCTTTATCCATTTTCAGTTCTACGGCTTCCTGCCCCGCATGTTTCTCGGGATCATCCTGGGCTATATGTTCTATTATTCCGGGTCGCTGTGGACAAGCATCTTGATGCATTTCATCAATAACGGAACTGCGGTGGTAGTTGCCTATCTTGACTATAAAGGCCTCACGGATGTGGATTGGGAGCATTTCGGGGAGACGGATAACGTATGGATCCTGTCAGCCAGTTTGTTGCTGACCGCGGGTCTGATATTCTTAAGCAATAAAATCAATAAGAAATATGGAAAACGACAATGAGATCCCCCGTACCGAACTCGACGAGTTGGGGGAATTTGGATTGATTGATCAGATGACTCAGGACTTTCCGCTGCGCAACGCCTCTTCGTTGAAGGGCATTGGCGATGATGCCGCCGTCATCAACCACGAGGGCTATCGCACTTTGGTCTCGGTGGATCTTCTGGTGGAAGGTGTCCATTTCGACATGACCTATACGCCTTTGAAACACCTGGGCTACAAGGCGGCGGTGGTCAACTTCTCCGACATCTATGCCATGAACGGCACCCCGACGCAGATCGTGGTGGGCTTGGGCATCTCCAACCGTTATTCGGTGGAGGCATTGGACGAGTTGTATGCAGGCATCAGGCTGGCTTGCGAGACCTATAATGTGGATCTCGTAGGAGGCGACACCACTTCTTCGCGTTCGGGGCTGGTGATCTCTATCACGGTCATCGGCACGGCCAAGGATGAAGAGGTGGTTTACCGTAGCGGTGCAAGACCCAATGACTTGCTTTGCGTCAGTGGCGATCTCGGTGGTGCCTACATGGGTCTGCTGATCCTCGAAAGGGAGAAGGCGGAATACCTGGCCAACCCCAACATGCAGCCGCAATTGCAAGGCTTTGACTATGTGTTGGAACGTCAACTCAAGCCTGAAGCCCGTAAAGATGTAATCGCCCGTTTGAAGGAGCTTGGCATCAAGCCGACCTCGATGATCGACATTTCCGATGGATTGGCATCAGAAATCCTGCATCTTTGCAAGGAATCGGGAGTGGGTTGTCAGCTTTATGAAGAGAAGATACCGCTGGATCCCTCTACGGAGAAGATCGCCAAGGACTTCCAGATCGTTCCCAGTGTGGCAGCCTTGAACGGTGGCGAGGACTATGAGCTGTTGTTTACCATCGACCAAAAAGACTATGAGAAGATCCAGAAGATGGCAGAGGATGTCACCGTCATCGGCTACATGACTACTGACAAGGGCATTGCCGAACTGGTGACCCCCGACAACCATGTCATTCCACTGAAAGCGCAAGGGTGGGATCATTTTAATAGAAGTCAGAAGTAAGTAGTTGGAATGGAGAAGCACGTCAAGAGCATATTGGCCATTTTGCCCACGAAACCCGGGGTGTACCGCTACTATGACAAAGACGGTAACATCATCTATGTGGGTAAGGCGAAAAACCTCAAACGGCGTGTTTCGAGCTATTTCAACAAGGAACAGACGGGTAAGACACGGGTTCTGGTGTCGCGTATCGCCGACATCAAATTTATCGTGGTGGAGTCGGAGTCGGAGGCTTTGCTGTTGGAGAACAACCTCATCAAGCAGTACAAGCCCAGGTACAACATCATGTTAAAGGACGACAAGACCTATCCTTGGATCTGTATCAAGAACGAGCCGTATCCCAGGGTTTTTCTGACGCGGAAAAAGCTCAACGATGGATCGGATTATTTCGGTCCCTATCCCTCGGTGCGTACGGCGCATGTGTTGCTTGACCTGTTGCGTCAGGTCTATCAGATCCGATCGTGCAAGACCACGTTGACCCAGGCGAATGTCGCCAAGGGCAAGTACCGCATCTGTCTCGATTACCATATTCATAAATGCGCTGGACCTTGCGAGGGCCATGTTTCGTTGGAGGCCTACCGGGCGATGATCGCTGAGGTCAGGGAGGTGATCAAGGGCAATTTGCAGGGAGTGCTGAAGACGTTGAAGGCCTCAATGATGGAACATGCTTCCCGTCTGGAGTTTGAGGAGGCGCAGCTCTTGAAGGAGAAATACGACCTGTTGGAGAACTACCGTTCCCGTTCCACCGTGGTCAGCGCGACCATCCACAATGTGGACGTCTTCTCGTTTGTGGATGCCGGTGCGTTGTTCTATGTGAATTACATGCGTGTGGTGGAGGGTGCCGTGGTCCAGTCGCACACGGTGGAGATGAAGCGGAAGTTGGACGAATCGCCCGAGGAGCTTTTGTCGTTGGCGGTGACGGAGTTGCGTCAGCAGCTGGAGAGCCGTTCGCGCGAGGTCGTGTTGCCGTTGCGCCTCGACTTCGACCTCGGAGAGGTCGAAGTCACCGTGCCGCAACGCGGCGACAAAGCGAAGCTTCTGGAACTCTCACGCCGCAACGCGTTGCAGTATAAGATGGATATTGAGAAGCAACGGACCCTCGCCGATCCTGAACGGCATCAGAAACGGGTGCTGAACCAGATCAAGGAGGAACTCCATCTTCCTGTCTTGCCTGAGGTCATCGAGTGCTTCGACAACTCCAATTTCCAGGGCGACTATCCCGTGGCCGCCATGGTGCAGTTCGTCAACGGCAAGCCTAATAAGAACGCCTATCGGCATTTCAACATCAAGACGGTGACGGGTCCTGATGACTATGCCTCGATGAAAGAGGTGGTGCGACGGCGTTATTCCCGCTTGCTGGAAGAGGAGCAGCGTTTGCCCGACTTGATCATCACCGATGGCGGACGAGGACAGATGGAGGTGGTGCGGCAGGTGATCCAAGACGAGCTCCATGTGGACATACCCATTGCCGGTCTGGTCAAGGACGACCGGCACCGCACCAGTGAGATGCTCTTCGGCTTCCCACCCAAGGCCATCGGCATCCGTGCCGACTCAGAGCTTTTCAGGCTGCTAACGCATATCCAAGACGAAGTACACCGTTTCGCCATCACCCATCACCGCAAGAAGTTCGAGAAAGGCTTCATGCACTCCGAGCTTTCCGAGATCAAAGGCATCGGCAAAGCCACTGCCGAGAAGATGCTGCTGGAGCTGAAGTCGGTAAAAACAATCAAGGAAGCCTCGCTCGAGAGCTTGACTTCCTTGATAGGTCCTGCAAAAGCAAAGTTAGTCTTCGACTACTTTCACCAGGTTACTGGAGCTTGAAGTTGACGGGCAGGATGTACGACACACGCACGGCCTTGCCACGCTGCTTGCCGGGTTTCCATTTCGGCATGGCCTTCACGACGCGCATAGCCTCTTCGTCGCAGCCGCCACCGAGTGAACGGAGCACCTTGACGTTGGAGACGTGGCCGTCGGGTTCCACGACGAAGTTGACGAACACACGGCCTTGGATGCCGGTCTCACGCGCCATCTGAGGATACTTGATATTCTTCTGCAAGTACTCGGCAAGTTTGGCGGTGCCGCCAGGGAAATCAGGCATCTCTTCCACGACAGTGAAGACCTCTTGTTCGACAACCTCTTCCTCCTCGACTTCAGGAGCGACGTACTCCTCGATGACTTCGTTCTGGTCAACTTCGGCGTTGATCTCAACGTCATCAACCTCGACGTCGTCTTCCACGACTTGGATCTGGGTGGTCTGCTTGGGAACCTCCACAGGCTGCGGCTTCTGTTCCTGCTTGGTGATCTCCACCATTTCTTCTTCAACGACCTCAACGGTTCTGTCGATGCCGGCAAGCTCGAGTTTGTCGTAACTCTTGATTTCGAATACCAACCAAGCCACAGCCAAACTGATGATTAAGCCTATCTGCGTGAACATCAATTTTTTGTTCTCGAGATTCGCTTTCGGTGATTTCTTCTCTTCCATGGTTATTGTGTCTTTTTAATTAATCGCATGTTTTGCGTTGCGAAAATACTAATTATTTATTTATAATACGCTTCATTTTTCGATTTATTTCCATCTCGGTGGAAAAAATAGAAAAAAAGCACGCCCAACACGCTCCCAATGATGTCGGCAATCCAGTCGAATAGGCTTCCCACACGGCCGGGGATGAAGGTTTCTTGCATGATCTCGGTGAGTGCTCCATAGACGATCCCGATCGCCAGCGTAATCCAAAGTGCCTTTAACCGATAGGATTTTCCTCTTTCCATGAAGGACTTACGATAGCCCCAAAGAGTGAGATAGGCGAATCCAAGATACATCAACAAATGGACTATTTTGTCGATGCCGATGACAGGCTTGACCTTGGGCAAACAAGAACCCGGAAGCCCTGTCAGCAGCAGTATTACCGCTGCACATAAAACTCCCGGGTAATAATTCCTTGTGAATCGGTCGAAATGGCGAATCACTGGATCTTGGCTTCGTAGGCTGCCGCGTCAAGGAGGTTGTCCAGCTCGGCGACATCGTTCACCTTGATTTTCAACATCCAACCTTCACCGTATGGGTCGGTGTTGACCAACTTGGCGTTCTCTTCGTCAGCCAGTGCTTCGTTGACTTCAACGACTTCGCCGGCGACGGGCATCATCAGGTCGGCAGAGGTCTTGACGGCTTCAACAGCGCCAAAGACTTCTTCTGCGTCGAGGTTCTCACCCACGAGGTCGGGGTCGATATCGACGAAGGTGATGTCACCCAGTTCATGTTGTGCGTAATCAGTGATGCCGATGTAGCCGAATTCGCCTTCCAGACGGATCCATTCATCGTCTTTCGTGTACTTCAGATTTGATGGAATGTTCATTGTTATTTGGTATTAGATTGTGTGCTTTATTAGCGGTGCCAAAATTAAGTATTTTACTGTTTGCTTTTACAATTTCCTGAAAAATAATCCATGCTTATTGTGCCAAGTTGAATCGGATCAAGATGCCGGCAAAAGTGGTGGAGGTGGGGAAGGAGGTCGAGACAAACGGCGTGTTCATGTCACGTCTGAAGAACGCCTGGGCACTCAAACGCGTGCTGAACTGGTAATCGCCGGTAACGTAGATGTTGATCTTGTTCTGTCCAGCCGACACCTGGTTGTTGCGTTCATCGATGCGGCGCAGGATGGTCTTGTCATGTTTGAAGCCGACGTCAACCTTCAAGACCAGGTCGTTCTTGACAGTCCTCTTGTTCTTCTTGCCGGTCAGCGACGAGATGTTGAACGAAAGCCCCTTGATACGGTAGCCTGCTCCAATGACAAACTCTCGGCCGTTGACCTCGGTGAGTTGGTTGTTGGAGAAGCTGATAGTCATGTTTCTGGATTTCTTGTATTGGAAGTTGCAAGTCAAGGTGTTCTGGAAGCCCACATCAATGCCGATCAGAGGTGTGAACTGCTCGCTGAGCACTATTTGCGTGATGTCATATTTCGGGATGATGTTGTCAGAGTTCTCAAAGGTCTGGATCGGGTTGTTGTCGTTGTAATAGACGTTACTTGCCCAGCTGTTGATGGAGTAGGTGGATCGGTAGTTGTGTGTGATGTTGACGGTTTTGAAGATGGCTGAAATCGCTGGGATGTTGGTCAGTCCGTTGTAGGTAAGGGTCCAGTTCGGGAACGGGATCATTTGGAACGGGGTGAGGCTGATCTTCTCAGCATCTTCACCGCTGTAGGCGGCGAGGAATGAATACAACAGTACATCTATCGATGACGGTCCGTAGCCTTTCGGGAAACGGTCGCCGGCGATGGTGTCGAAATAATACTCTTGTACGTTGCTTACCCATTGCGGGTTGTTTCTTGCGATACGTTCGGCAATGATGGAGCGGTTGGCGAGCATCTGGTCGAACAGTGGCGATCCGTTGCTGTTGGCGTCGTCGCTGCCATCGTCATATTCTCCGACGAAAGCGGTCTTCAATAACATGGTGGTGATGCTGAAGTTGCCGCCGTTTGTCGGGGTAAAGATCTCGAAATCGCCAAGTGAATTGGCTCTGAAATACTGCTGGAAGTTCTCCGCGTAGGTCCTGTTGCCTTGGATGTCGAGTTTGAAGCCGGTCAGCGGTTCGCAGTTGACACGATAGTTCAGCGTCTGTGTGTTTCTTCGTATATATGGCTCACTGAGGATGGAGTCGCGAGTCAACCAGTCGTTTTCCACTGCCGGATTGAAGATGTCGTTGGGCATGCCGGCCACGAAACTCCAACCAGGTGCCTTGAAGGCGTTGTCCAATCCCAGATACTTGGCCTCAGGCATGAATCCTGGCAGCACCTGGCCTCCTGAGGTGGAATAGGTCAAAGAAGCCTTCTTGACCATGGTGGCAATCTTCAAGGTGCCATCAAGAAGAACCTTGCCGAAGTTGAGGCTTTGTTTGGTGTTTGTGCTGTCTGAGACCTGTTTCTTCCCGCCCTTTTCGTCTTTCCCGTCTTTATTCTTCTGTAGGTTTCCACGATTGCTCTTTTTCGTTGCGGATGTGTTGAGTTTCTTTAGGTAGGGTATGGAGTTGTAGATCTTGGTAAAGTCGAGCGATCCGTTGAGTTGGATGGTGTTGGAGTTCTCGATGGTGTTGCCCAGACGTGGCTGGATGGATTGCGCTGAGGCGGTCCAGTAATATTGTCCTTGGTAGCTGGCGTTGGCCGAGATCCAGCCAAGGAGAGGCAGCTTGTTGATAGGTACGTTGTAATTGACATTGATGGTTTGGTGGAATCGAGACATGGAACCAAGATGGAGCAACTCGTTCTTGATGGTGTCTCTGTTCATCTTCCACTCTTCCGTACCCTTGTCAGGGTTGCCGGCGGGTTCGTACACGTAAGCCTTGGCCTCGGCAGCGTATTCCAGGTTCAGTCCTCGTGTGAGGTCGTAACGGAACTGGAAGTTGCGGTTCCAGTCCCATTGTTTCGAATAGGTCGGGTTGATGATGATCTCTCCGCCACTCTTGTTGCGCATCAGTTTTTCCGAATAGTAACGGTACATATCCGTGTTGAAGGTGATGCTCTTGGGTAGGTAATAGAAGTTGATGTCCTTGATCAAGGCGAGGTATTTCTTCGATGCCCATCTCTTCTGTGCGAACGGGGTGACATTCTTCGGGTTGCCGACGTAGTTGTATCCCAAGCTTCCGCGATAGGTCTTTACGTTGAAGAATTGGATGTCGGTGTTCTCCTGGTTGGTCTCGCTGTATGAGAAGGAGAGGTTGAAGTTCTCGATGTCGTAGATGTGTACGGTGGGGATGTTGCCTCCTCTGCCCATGTTGTTGGGATCCCTGTTGTTGGATTTGTTCTCGTCGGGCTTCTGGTCGGATTTGTTGCGGTTTCGCTTGTTAGCGGTGCGTTCTTTCCGGACATTCATGAGGTTGATGTTCTTGTACTGGGTCATGTTGTGAACGATGGCGGTCAGTGAGTCGCGCTCATGTTGGGTGTTCATGATGGCCAAAGCGTCGTTGAGTTTGATGTCAGGGTCATAAGGGTTGTACATCGGGGTGGTGACATTCCTTCCGTAATCGACGTGGAGCGGTAGTCTAAGTCCGGTGTTCTCCACAAACTTGCCGAGTTCAAGGTCGGTCGAGACGCTGAACTGGGAATGGGCCTCGAAGGTGTTGTCGGTGATGTCGCTGTCGAGAGCGGCGAAGCCGCCTGAACTGTACGAACCGCTGACGACGAGACGACCGAGGTCGGCCAGCGTGGCTTCCATGCGTCCTGTGCCAGCATAGCCTCCAGAGCTGCTCAACTCGGTGAGGCGCAGCTCATTGATCCAAACAACGACGCTCTTGTTCTCGCCGTCGTCATAGTTGTTGCCGATTTGTTGCCGTTTCGGGTTGCGGATACCGATCATGATGGCTTCTACATCGCTGATGCTCGGGTTACCGATGACCTTAATGGTGTGGTAGTAGTCTTTACCGTCAACAGTGCCTTTTTTGAATCTTTCGGAATAGATGAAGTTCAACTTGACATCACTTCCTGGTTGGTTCATGGCGGCGTTACGGTTCGACTTGACGGTGACGAGATCCTCGAGTTTGATATCCAAGTTGTTGATCTCCGGCCAGATGGCGTCCTTATTGGTGTAAGCCGTATTCCACGGGGTCATCTTCAAAGGGATTTCATACTCATAGTAGTTTTGTGTGAAGTCCGTTCCCAAACGCATAAACACCGTAAGGTCTTGGTCGTTGAGGACATCTTCCTCGTTGGCTTTTTCGGCATGGACGAACATCTTCAGGTATTTGTACTGCCTCAAGTCGAAGTCGGCGGTCTTATAGATGGCTCTTCCGTCACCGTCAACGAGGTTTTGGACGGTAAGTTGGAGCGATTGTTCATTGAGTTTTGTCACGGCGGTGGTGCCGATGATCTGTTCTTGGGTGATGCCGGGAGGAATGACGTACGGCACAGGGGAACGGCGTCCGTTTTCTTCGATGTTGACTGCGGCCACGTCCATTGAGGTGGCGTTGGCGATGTCGTTGGGTTGGTATTCGCCGGGAGCCTGGATGCTTTGCGTGTAGGTTCTCCATTCGCCTTTCACCAGGTCGAGGGTGGCAAAACGCAACACGATGGGTCTTTCAAATCCACGGAGGAACATTCTCATGAAGCGGATGGAGGAGAAGTCGTCGATGTGTCCGATGACTTTGTCAGGTTGCTTCACTGGGATGCGGAACTGGTACCATTTCACACTGCCGATTTCTCCGTTGGCCAGTGCGATGCTGTTGGCCTCGTATATGTCGGCGATATGGTTGCGTCCGACGACCATTTTGGATGGGTCGAGTTCGATCTCATATTGATAATAGCGTTCTGCTTCGCTCAGGGTGTTGTCGGAGTTGATGTCCTCGCCATCGGGCAAGGTGGTGTTGCTGGTAGTATAGGACTCCTCGCGTTGTGAGTCGGAGGGGGAGTTGCCTTCCGGGCCGTTGTAATTCTTATAGCGTTCCAAGATGCTGCTGTGGAGCTCGTCGTCGTTCCATTCCGAGGAGCGGAAGTAATGGTAGTTGTCGCTTGAGGGGTCGTTGAATGCTTTTTGGTACACCTCTGAACTTTCGCCGAAGAAGTTCCGGATAACGCTCAGGTAGTTATCCTCGAAGAAGCTTTGTTCGTCAGCGTCGCGCAAGCCGTCGAAGCCGACATCTTGGAACTCACGTGCATCGGGGTTGGTGCTGAAGGTGCCGACCAGGTCTTGCAACGTCGGGACGCGGCCCCAGATAGTGGTGTCAACATGAGTCACGTTCTCCGACTCAGGCATTCCGTTTTCGTAATACTTGCGACCGTCGCGGAGGAGGTCTTCGGAGATGTCGCCCAAGTTGATGTAAAGCTTACCGGGGTTGTTTTGGTACTCTTCATCGGCGAAGGGGTCCATCAGCCAGAACTCGACGTATTCGATATTGGTGGCCTCGAAGTCGGTGGATTCCATCCTTCTCATGATACCGCCCCAACGGCTCTGTGGGTTGTTCAGCGTTCCTTCTTCGGTGATGCCAGAGGAGAACTGGTTGGGCATCACGTCATAGTTGTATGGACCTTTCTCCGTAGGATAGTAGGCGAGGTTGAGCACGGAGATGTTTGTCGGGGTGCCCGCTTCGATGTCTTTGTTGGGGAAGATCTCATTTTCCAAGACTTGACGGACGCTGTTTTTCGACAGCTCATCGCTGGTGATGTTTCTCGGTCGCACGGTTCCATTACGGTCGTAGAACACGTTGTGGTCGATGGTGTACCAGGCAAGCTTGGCGCGGTTCATGCCGTACGAGAGGCCAGTGTTGGGTCCTGCTTCGGGGAAGAGGTCGGTTTGGTTTTGCGGGGTGCTGGCAAGATGCCAGGTGTTGAACTGTCTCAAGTCGATGGTGGATTTGGCTCCCTCGAAGTCGTCGATGTATGAGGTCCCGCGTTCACTGACCGATTTGGAAAGGCCAGGGATAAAACGTGCAAACTCACCGTCGAAGTTGATCCTTGAAGGTGCCTTGGTGCTGATGCCAGGCAACTTGTCGATGAAGTTGGTAAGCCATCTCGCCTCGGTGTGGTAGCTGAAGTCGAAGCCGTAGATGGTGTTGGCAATGGCTTCTTCGCCGTAGTTGATCTTTTGGGTGTAGGAACGTTCACCGAGGTAAAGTACGGTACCGCCGAGGCGGAAGTCGGGATTGAACTCATGCTCGATGCGCGATCCGAGGAAGGTCTTCTTCAAGGCGCTGAATCCGCTGTTGCTCTCCAATGAGATGTTGATGGGCGTTCCAGAGTTGAGGATGCCCTCGTTGATGATGCTGACACGTCCCAAGGTGTAGTCAACGGTGTAATCGACATTCTCCGTCAAGGTGCGGCCGCCAGCTGTGACGGTGACAGAGCCTTGCGCCACATTCATGGCGTTCAGGCTGATCTCACTGCCCGACTGGGATGAGTAGTAGCCTTGGATGGAGAACTTGTTTTTTTCGGAATACTGCTCAGCAGAGGTCTTGGTCATGGTGTACAACGAGTCGAACGCATATTTGTTCGCCAGGTCGAGATCTTCTGAGAAGACGGCCCTCAGATGGCTTCCGAAGGGCTCCAGCACGGGGAAATAGATGCGGCCGTTGGAAGCGTTGATGGTACCGCCTCCCGTCTGCGCCCCATTGATGAAGTCGAACACACCGTCACCGCCCGCGATGGGGTTGTTCTGCTGGGTCAAGTTATCGAGGCCGAGCAGATGGAGCAGCGAGACACCTTTGACGCGATCGGGGCCTTCGGTGAAGTAGCCCATGGGGGTGCTGTTGGAGTTGCCGTTGTAGAAGATGTTGAGCATGAAGTCGTTGGAACTGATCTGGTAGGCCTTGATGTTGTAAACGTTTTTCATCATCAAGTTCCAGATCGGCATGGAGGTGTTGACGGTGGTGCCGCGAAGCAGCTTGGCTACCAGCACCTGAGGCGTGTTGATGCCTTGGTCGGAGAACTCACCCACTTGGTAAACCTGGTCGCTGCCCACGATGGTGTATTGGTAGGCGACGGCAAGGGTCTGGTTGGAATTCAAGTTGACATTCAACGAGATGAAACCCAGCTTGGAATTCAAGGTGTATTCGGAGTTGCTCAGGCGACGGGCATTCTCGATCTTTTCAAAATCACGCCCCGAAGCCATGTAAGCTTGTCTCCCAATCCGTAAGGGGTCGCCTGTCATGTAGTTGGTCACCGAGCTGATGTCACGGATTTGTGTGGTGTCGATACGGGTCAACAGGTCGTTGGCGGCGTTGCGTGGATAGATGGTGGCGGTGTTGGCAGGTGACAGTTCCCTGTTGTAGATCCATTCGTTTTTGCCTTCGCCCAAGTCGGAAAGGGCTAAGATGTTACGGGTGTCTTGGGTGGAGGAGTTTGTGTTGGTCACCCATACCTCGATCTTGGTGATGTTGATGCTGGAGGTGACGGTGGGTAGGGTGGACAAAGCTCCTTCGTATTGTTCCCTGAAGTATTGGCTCAGGAAGAAGTGGCGGTTCTCTTCGTAATCGAGGCAGCTGATGTTAAACTCGTTGGTCTGAGCGCCACCTTGCACTGCGATGTTCTTCGACTCGCTCTCTTGGTAGGAGACCACTGAGGTGATGGTGGTCTTGCCGAACTTCAGTTTCGACTTCAAGCCGAACAGACGTTGGGTGCCGGTGATGAGGGTGCTGTTGAGCGGGAAGCTGACGTCGCCGGCCTCAAGCAGCTGGATGATCTCATCCTCCTTGCCTTCATATTTCAGCTTCATCAGGTCTTCGTAGTTGAAGGTGGCCTTGGTGTTCTTGTTGATGTTGAAGTTGATCTTGTCGCCGATCTTGGCGATGACGTTCAGTTGGATGTCCTGGTCAAAGTCGAAGTTGGTTTGGTTTTTCTGTCGGTCGGTCATGGCAGGGTCGCCACGGTAGTTGTGCTTGATGCCGAAGGTGAGGTCAACGGAGCCTTGCGGGCGGATGTCGATGGTGTTGCTGCCAAAGATCATGTCGAAGGCCTCGCCGCCGATATATAGCGGAGGGATGATGGAGTTGCCGTCGGTGGTGGAGCGGGAGTCTTGCTTGCGGCGTTGTTTCCAATATTCCATCACGCCTTGACGACTCTTATAGTTGAAATAGTCCTTCTGGCTCATCGTGGTCGGCGTGGTATATTCGAAATCGCCGATCTTGTTCTTGAAAGTATATTGTCCTGTGATGGGGTCGTAAATGACTTCGTGGGTGATGTTGCTCGGGTCGTTGAAGTAGAGAGGCGACTGGTTATACAGCTGCTCAGTGGGGTCGCCATTGTCAACGGGGATGGGATAGATCAGGTGTGTCGTGTCGCGATGTTGGGCGATGCCCGGTACCAACATGGCTAGGAAAAGAAGTAGGGTGATATATCGACTCATGGTGATTTTCAAAATCATCGGAAAAAATAAATTGCTGGTTTATAATAATTTAAGTGCTTCTCGGATCAGAATCTCCACCGAAGCGTCGGGTTGTTGTTTCAAGATCTTGTTGAGTGCCTTGTCAGCGGCGCCTCGGCCGAAGCCCAAGGTCACCAGGGCTGTTAACGCTTCCACCTTGACGGTATTGTCAACGATGCCCGGTATTTCTTCCGCAAAGTCGGTCTTTCTCACCTTGTCCTTGAGATCCACGACGAGGCGTTGCGCCGTCTTGGTGCCGATGCCCTTGACGCCTTGGATGGTGCGGATGTCTTCGTTGGCGATGGCCGTGCTGAGCTCGTTGACGGTCAGTGACGAAAGGATCAGGCGGGCCGTGTTGCAGCCGACGCCACTCACCGAAATCAGCATCTCGAACATGTCCCGTTCATTGACGGTATAGAAGCCGTAAAGGTTATGGGCATCCTCCAACACTTGGAGATGCGTGAAGAGCTTTACGTGCTCCTGCTCGCCAATGGCTGTGAACGTGTTCAGCGTGATGTTGATGAAATAACCGATGCCGTTGTTGTCAATCACCACACTGGCAGGGGTCAGATCGGTCACTTTTCCGGAAATGAAAGCGTACATGGCACTCATGATGGAATTAAACTGCAAAGATAGTAAACTGGTCTTAATTGAAGCGTGTTTTTTTTAATGAATAAAGCTTTTTTTTCAATTTTTTTTGTTTAGTTTTGCATCGACAAAATTTTACTCGAATGTAAACACAAAGCGGTCCATTAAGATAGGGGGAAAAGACATGATCAACAGTCTGAGAATAGGCGAAATCACCTGGCGCCACTTGAACAACCCGAGCGAAGAGGACTTCGAGTTCCTCAAAGATCGGTTTCATTTCCACCCCCTCGACATTGAGGACTGCAAGTCGGTCAACCAACGTCCGAAAATCGACATCTACGACGACTATTACTTCCTCATCCTTCATTTTCCCGACTTCGACCGCCAAAACAAGTTCGTCAAAATCAAGGAAGTGAAACTTTTCTGGGGTCAGAATTACATTATCTCCATTGAAAAGAATCCATGGGGAGTGTCGGAGTTGTTCGATGAATATGACGAAAGGATTCGCAACAACGAAGAGATCAGCATCGAGAGTTCCGACAAGCTGCTTTACCGGATCCTTGAGAAGCTGATCACCGAGTCAGTGTATTTGTTGCGCAAGGTGGGACTCGACGTGGAACTCATCAACCGCGAGTTGCTGCAAGAGAATCAAGTGAAGATCATCGAACGCATCTCGGTCACGCGAAAGAACTTGATCCTGATCAACACCATCTTCAAACCCCAGCTGCGTCTGTTCCAGATGTTCGAAAACGGAAAGATCCGCGGCTTCACCGAGGATATCGAGTACATGGAAGACTACTGGGGCAACATCCTCGACTATTACCAGAAGGTATGGGATATGACGGAGGACTACGAGGAGTTGATCGAGGGCTTGTCGCAGACCTTCGACTCGATGCAGACCAACAAGACCAATGAGACGATGAAGATCCTCACCATCATCTCGTCGATCATCCTGCCTTTGACCTTCATCACCGGACTCTATGGCATGAACGTGGAGCTGCCCTTCCAGGCACAGTCGTGGGCTTTCTACGGTCTCATCGGCGTGATGGTGATCGTGGCGGTTGTTTTCATTATCATTTTCAAGCGGAAAAAGTGGATGTGATCCTTTGTAGGATGGCATCGGTGGCTCCCAGCTGTGATTCCAGGTATTCCCTGCATGTTTTTGAGGCTTGCTGGCAACGGTTCTCGTCGTTGATGAGAAGGTCGAAGACCTGATGCAACTGCTCTTGGCCGGTCACGGGGAAAGCGCCTCCCATAGCCACCAGATCGACAGCTTCCTTGAAGCTCTTGTGTTTGGGGCCGAATACCACGGGGCAGCCGAAGGTGACGGGCTCCTGGATGTTGTGTATGTTGACGCCGAAGCCGCCTCCGATATAGACGAACCTTGCGTATTGGTACAGTTGGGAGAGGATGCCTATCGTATCAATCACATACACTTTGTCGGGACTCACCGAGGCAAGGCTGTCACGAATCTGGCGGATGTGTTTGTCGGAGATGTCGTGTGGTGCCAGTATCATGCAGTAGTCATTGGGCATCCGTTCGAGCCATGGGATCAGCAGTCTCTCGTCGGGAGGCCATGTGCTGCCGGCGATGATGCATTTCCTTCCATGTATGAAGGCTTCAATCTCGGGGAATGGACGGGCCTGTCGGGCGATGGCGGCCACACGGTCGAAACGGGTGTCGCCGCACAGGGTGGCGTTGTCGTAGCCGATGCCTTTCAACAGGTCGAGGGTGCGTTGATCCTGCACGAAGAAATGGCTCACATTGCCAAGTTGCTTGCGGAACCAGCCTCCGTACCACTTGAAGAAATACTGGTCGGGCTTGAGGATCAAGGAGACGTAGTAAAGAGGGATGCCGTTGTCCTTCAGGGCTTGCATGTAGTTGAACCAAAACTCGTATTTGATGAAGAAGGCGGCGACGAAAGGGTGTCTTTTGACCCATTGGCGGGCGTGTTTGGGCGTGTCGGTGGGCAGGTACAGCACCTCGTCGGCGAGGGGGTAGTCTTTACGGATCTCGTAGCCCGAAGGGGAGAAGAAGGTGAGCGAGACCTTGAGTTGGGGATGGTTGGCTTTCAGGGCCTCGATCAATGGGCGTCCCTGCTCGAACTCGCCCAGCGAGGCGGCATGGAACCAGACCCAAGGTCCCTCGGCGGTTCCCGCCTCGGGGAAGCGCCTCCTTCCCTCCACCCAGCGTTGCGCCTTCCCGTTGCCGAAGAGGGCGGCGGCCTTGACGCCAGCTGCGTAGGCTCTGACCGCTGTGGTGTATAGTCCGCGCATCGTCACGATCAATAGTAGTAGTATTGTTCAGGCTGCCGCTGGTAGGTGGGGATCATCCAGCTGAGACGGATGCCATAGTACAGGTCGTTGAAACGTTTGTTCTTGTCGGTGTAGCCCATGACATACGGCTCTCCGTTCTCGTCGAAGAACACCCGGAAGTCATAGTCCCTGAGGTTTCTGGTACGAGCGTAGGTGACTTCAAAGGAAATGGAGAAGTTGAGGATCTTGGAGTTGCTCATTACCAGATAGCCTGTCTCCGCATGAAGGGCGACACCGCCGCGCATCCGGTCGTAGCCGTATTGATAGTCCTCGATCAAGGGATAGGGGGTGTTCAGCGCCTCGATCTGATAGTCCACACGGATGCGGTTCCTGAGATATCCAATGCCGGCTTGCACGAAGAAACCGCTGTTGGGGTTGGGGAAGAAGGAAAACAGCTTTCCCACCTCGGCCTGAAAGTGCATCCCACGTTGGTACAGTGCCAATGAAGAGAACAGTCCACCTCCGCCGATGACTTCGCCCGTGGTGGTTGTGATGCCCTCCCCGAAGATATCTATACGGTCGCCTTTCAGCCGGTTGCCAAAGATGAAGTTGCCGTTTGCGGTGAAGAGCCAGTTGTCCTTGGTTTTATAGATCACACTGCCTCCGATGGTGTTGGTGAAGCCGTAGTCGATCTTGGTGTCCATCCCCGGTAACTGGGCGGCATAGGTGACTTGGAACATGGCCGTAGGAATCGATTCATGGGCAATGTCGCGGGGGTTTTCTTGTGCAAAAACGGAAAATGACAGGCTAAGGATGCAAAATAGGATAAGCGTTGTTTTTTTCATGGTGCAAATGAGCGGACAAAAAATGGATTAAGACTGCAAACTTACAAAAGTTTGTAATATCTTCTTACCTTTGCAGCGTTTTTATTATAGGAACATGGAGACTGAACAATACAATATAGCCACCTTGCCCAATGGCATCCGCCTGCTGCATCGGCAGAAGAAAGGGGAGATCGCTCATCTGGTGTTGGCTGTGGGCACGGGCTCTCGCGACGAGTTGGAGGAACAGAACGGCATGGCCCATTTCATCGAGCACACCGTCTTCAAAGGCACGCAAAGCCGCAAGCCCTATCATATCCTGAGCTGCCTCGACAACGTGGGTGGCGACCTGAACGCCTTCACCACCAAGGAAGAGACCTGCCTGCAAGCCTCTTTCCTGAACGCCTATTACAAGCGCGCCATGGATCTCTTGGCCGACATCGCTTTCCATGCCACTTTCCCGGAGAACGAGCTGGAGAAGGAGAAAGAGGTGGTGCTCGACGAGATCAACTCCTATCTTGACCTGCCGTCGGAGGAGATCTACGACGTGTTTGAGGATCTGATGTTCAAAAGCCATCCGCTGGGACGCAACATCTTGGGCACCGCTGACCGTGTGAAAGGCTTCACGAGAGGCGACATCCAGGCTTTCAGGGAGATGAACTACAGCACGGATTCGATGGTGCTGGCCACGGTAGGCGATATCAGCTTCAAGGATTTTGAGAAGATGGCGATGCGATTCTTTGGGATCCAGCCCGCCCATCTTGTCCCTAGCCGCCGTCAGCCTTTCAGCGCATACGAGCCTCGAAAGGTGGAGATGGAGCGCAACAACCACCTCAGCCATTGCATGATCGGCGGTCTGGCACCGGAGTTCAGCCATCCCGAGAAACGCACCATGGTGCTACTGAACAACATCCTCGGCGGTCCGGCCATGAACTCTCGCCTCAGCTTGAACATCCGCGAGAAGTACGGCTTTGCCTATACCATCGAGTCGCAATACAATGCCTATTCCGACACGGGATTGGTGAGCGTCTATATGGGCGTTGACCCCGATTCGCTCGACAAGGCAGTGGGCTTGGTGTATAAGGAGTTGGAAAAGCTTTGTCGCCAAAAGATGGGTACCATGCAGTTGCATCACGCAAAACAGCAGCTGGTGGGACAACTGGCGCTGGGCAGGGAGTCGGGGATGAGCGAGTTGCTTGCCATCACGCGGTCGTTGCTGATGAACGAGCCGGTGGAGACCGTGCCCGACATCATCCGTACCATCGAGATGATCACGGCGGAGAACTTGATGGAGACCGCCAACAGGGTGTTCGACCGTGAACGGCTCTGCACTTTGATTTTCAAGAGCGCCAAGGCATGACGGATCTCAGCTATGCCATCGAAGAGTACCTGGAACAGCACACCTCGCCCATGGATGCGGTGCTGAATAATTTGTACCGGGAGACCCATCTTCATGCCATGAATCCCAGGATGGTGTCGGGACCCGTGCAGGGACGTTTCTTGCAGTTGCTTTGTGAGTTGATGCGTCCCAAGAGGGTGCTCGAGATCGGGACGTTTACGGGATTCTCCACGATTTGTATGGCGCGCGGCATGGCTCCGGACAGCCTGTTGACTACCATCGAGGCCAATGAAGAATATGAAGGCATCATCCGCAAATACCTTGAAAAGGCTGGCGTCGCCGACCGTGTCCAGCTGATCATTGGCGATGCCAAAGCCGTCATTCCCACTTTGGAAGGCGAGTTCGACCTGGTCTTTGTCGATGCCGACAAGATGAATTACCCTGCTTATTTTGATCTGGTGATGGATAAGCTGAAGCCAGATGGGGTCTTATTGGCTGACAATGTGTTGTGGGGTGGCAAGGTGCTGAATGCCGACACGAAGGAACGCGACACGCAAGCCATCCGCGCGTTCAACGACTTGGTGCAAAACGATCCCCGTGTGGAGAACGTGTTGCTGCCGCTCCGCGATGGCTTGATGATGGCCCGAAAGTCCCTCAAATCCTGACTTCCGTCTTCTGTCTTCTGCCTTCTGTCTTCTAAAACCTCAATTGGTCTTAAACCTATACTTTACCTCTTTGAGTTCGGCATTGGCCTTTGTGATCTTGTTTTTCAAGCCTTCTTTGTAGTCGGCGACCTTTTTGGCGATGCCTTCGTCCGACAAGGCCAGCATCTCGGCGGCGAGGATGGCGGCGTTGAGTGCGCCGTTGACGCCGACGGTGGCGACGGGGATGCCGGGAGGCATCTGGATGATGGACAGCATGGCGTCAAGGCCGTCGAGCATACCCTTCACGGGAACGCCGATGACGGGCAGCGTGGTGTTGGCGGCGATGACGCCTGGCAGTGCGGCGGCCATGCCGGCAGCGGCGATGATGACTTTGATGCCTCGGCCTTGGGCCTCATGGGCAAAGGCCTCCACCTCCTGCGGCGTGCGGTGCGCACTCAAGGCATTCATCTCAAAAGGAATCTCCATCTCGTCGAAAAACTGGGCGGCTTTCTCCATTACGGGAAGGTCAGAGGTGCTTCCCATGATGATGCTTATGATAGGGTTCATTGTGTTTGTGTTTGAATTCGACTTTGGCAAAATTAGTTCTTTTTTGGTCAGGACAACCAAAGAAATTATTATTTTTGTGTTCCCAATTTTTGATGACATGAAAACGGTAAAAGTCTTAGACAAGGAGTTCTCCCTTTACATCCCACAAGAGAAAATCGAGAATGCCATCCAGACGGTGGCGGATCAGATCAACCGGGATATGGCCGGCAAAAACCCATTGTTCCTGGTGGTGCTGAACGGGGCTTTCATGTTCGCCTCGGAGCTCTTCAAGAGGCTCACCATCCCGTGCGAGATCTCCTTCGTGAAGCTGTCCTCGTATGCGGGCACCAAGACTACCAACGTAGTGCGCGAGCTCATCGGCCTCGACCATTCCTTGGAGGGACGCCATGTGGTGATCATCGAGGACATTGTTGACACGGGGCATACGATGAAATACACCATCGAGAAGTTGCATCACTTGAATGCCGCCGACGTGCGCATCGCCACCCTGTTCTTCAAGCCGAAGTCGTTCCAATACGATTACCCCATCGACTACAAAGCCATGGATATAGACAATGAGTTCATCGTGGGTTACGGCCTCGACTATGACCAGCAAGGAAGAAACCTTCCTGATATCTATAAGGTGATTTAACTTCTTACTTCTTACTTCTGACTTCTAAATTCTTAAATAACATGCTCAACCTCATCCTCTTTGGCCCTCCAGGGGCAGGCAAGGGAACCCAGTCGCAGTTCCTTCGCGAAAAATACCAACTGACTTACATTTCCACAGGCGAGATCTTGCGTGAGGAGATCGCCGCTGAATCCGAACTTGGCCTTCAGGTGAAGGGCATCATCAGCCAAGGCGGTTTGGTCTCTGACGAGATCGTCGCCGCCATCATCGAGAAGAAACTATCCGAGAACATCAGCTCTCCCGGCTTCCTTTTCGACGGCTATCCGCGTACGGTGAAGCAGGCGGAGATCCTCGACGAGATGATGAAGAAATATGGCATTGCGCTTTCGGGGGTGCTGAGTCTAGAGGTGCCCGAAAACCTTCTCATCGAGCGCATGTTGGAACGTGGCAAGGTCAGCGGCCGTGCCGACGACAACATCGACTCCATCAAGCATCGTTTTGTGGAGTACGAAGCCAAGACCAAGCCGGTCTTAGCCTATTACGAAGCCCAAGGCAACCTCCATCCCGTCAACGGCGTGGGCGAGATCCCTGAGATCTTTAATAAACTCTGTGAAGTAATCGATAGTTTTTAGTTCGAGTAGTTTGCAGTAAACTCCTAACTCCTAATTCCTAACTCCTAACTCCCAACGGACATCCCGTTTAAGGATAGACGGAGGATCCCCACCAATGATCTGTTCCTCGCCGCGGAAAACCGACCGCAGGTCGGTTCCCGCGGCGAGGATTGTATTGTCAGGCAACTCGGCGCCTTTCAGCAACATGCACTTGCAGCCGATCCACACGTGGTTGCCAACAACAATCGGGCGGTTTTCGTTGATACGTTCTCCTTCTTTATTATAGATGGGATGCTCGTCGCTGTCCATGACCAACACGTCCCAACTCACCAGACAGTCATTGCCGAAACGGATCTCCTTGGCACACACCACGGTGCTTTCCGCCGTGATGTTGAATAGGTCGCCCAGCTCCAGCCTGCCCCGCACCGAGATTTTCGATCCGTGTCCGATGGATGCCTTGCCCTTGAAATCCACTTCGCCGCTCACCTGCCAAATCGTTCGCGAACGCTTTCTGTCGTAATGCCCCACGTCGCCAAAGCCAATCTTAATGCTTGCAGTATCGGCGTTTTCGGGGATCGTCACCTTGCCGTGCAACTCCCTCAGATACACCCTTCTCGATACCATCACAGGGCATCTGATGGCTTTTTTGAATGGGAAGTAATGGAAATTGAACCTTAAGGTCTTCGGTATGGAACAAAGGATATGCAGTTTGTCGCTGAAGGTCATGGTGAAACGCTATTTTTTTACAAAAGTAGTATTTTTTTGTTACTTTTGCATCCAAACTCAAAATACTATGCAATTCAAACCATATACCCATAGCGAAGCCGCCCTCAACGAGCGCATCGCTCAGATCATCGACGTCGAGAAGAAGCAAGGCAACGAAAAAGAAGCCCTGAAGACCATCTTCCAAAGCATCGACTTCACCACGTTGGAGGCCTTTGACAACGAAGAGAAGATCACCGACTTCTGCGCCAAGGCGCTGGCTTTCCCGAAACAGGAGCCGCACCTCTCCGTGCCGGCCATCTGCATCTACAGCCCCTTCATCCGTCAAGCCAAGCAGCTGCTCAAAGGCAGTGGCATACATGTCGCTACGGTGGCCTGCTGCTTCCCTTCGGGACAGATGCCTTTCGACCTGAAGGTGAAAGAGGTGGAGTACTGTGTGAACGAAGGAGCCGATGAGGTGGATATGGTCATCTCAAGAGGCACTTTCCTCGCTGGCCGTTACGACGAGGTCTTCAACGAGATCAAGACCATCAAAGAGACTTGTGGCGAAAAGGTCCACTTGAAGGTGATCCTTGAGACGGGTGAACTCAAGACCGTGGAGAACATCCGCAAAGCTAGCGAACTGGCCATCCTTGCCGGTGCCGACTTCATCAAGACTTCCACGGGCAAGGTGCCGGTGGCAGCCACGCCGCTTGCCGCCATCGTCATGATCGACACCATCAAGGAATACTACGAAGCTACGGGAAAGAAAGTCGGGTTCAAACCTGCCGGTGGCATGAAGACTCCCGAGGACGCGCTCACCTATTATTATCTGGTGAAAAACATCCTCGGCGAAGCATGGCTCAACAAAGACCTGTTCCGCGTGGGTACCAGCCGCTTGGCGGGTTTGATTTTGGAGATGATTCAGTAAAACCGGCGTTAATTGCTACGTCGAGGGGAAGGGAGCATTATTCCTGATCCTCGAAAGTCTCTTCACCTTCGTCTTCTTCTTCAAGGGTGACCTCGGGCAACGCCTTGGGTGGGTTGATGATGTCGGCAGTGACAAAAGCCAGGCTGAACTTGGGCTTGATGAGCCTGACGTATTTCTCGGCTTCGACGCGGTTGCGGAAGTCGCCAACCCTTAACCTATAGTATGGCTGCTCGTAGGAGAGATAGATGGGCAACTCGGGGAAAGCCTCCATGAAGGAGCGTTTCATGGCTTCCGCGTGACGGATGGCCTCGTTGCCGATCTCCATGAAAATCTGTACACGGTAACCGCTCATCGTGTTGTTGGCGGCATACACGTCGCGTTGTTTCTTCATGAGCCTCTCGATGCGGCTGTCCTGATCGACATGCAGCGAACCTTTCTTCTGGGAATAGCCGCTCATGGCGAGGACGGCGAGCAGGACGAGGAACAAAAATCTTCTCATTTTCATCATGTCTGTTTTCAGGCTGCTAAAATACAAATCTTTTTTATTATTTTTGTAGCCCAGATGCAAAAAGCGATGAACAACAACCTTGATCCTACCGGTTCCCATCTCTCCAAGGCCGAGAAAGACCTTGAGAATGTGTTGCGTCCCGATGCCTTCAGCAGCTTTGCGGGGCAGGAGAAGGTGGTGGAGAACTTGCGTGTCTTTGTGAAAGCAGCTGCCCAGCGTGGCGAGGCGCTTGACCACACCCTTCTATATGGCCCGCCGGGATTGGGCAAGACCACTTTATCGCACATCATCGCCCACGAGTTGGGTGTCAACATGAAAATGACTTCCGGTCCTGTGCTTGACAAACCCGGCAACTTGGCAGGACTGCTTACCAGTCTGGAGCCCAACGACGTCCTTTTCATCGATGAGATCCATCGGCTTAGTCCGGTGGTGGAGGAGTATCTCTATTCTGCCATGGAGGACTATCGCATCGACATCATGATCGAGTCGGGGCCCAATGCCCGCAGCATCCAAATCGCCCTCAACCCCTTCACCTTGATCGGTGCGACCACACGCTCAGGTCAGCTCACGGCGCCGCTGCGTTCGCGTTTCGGCATCAAACAGCGTCTTGAGTATTATGACGCCAAGACACTTTCGCGCATCGTGAAACGCTCTGCAAGCATCTTGCAGGTGCCTATCGATGACCATGCGGCTTTTGAGATCGCCCGCCGTAGCCGTGGCACCCCACGTATCGCCAACCTGCTGCTGCGTCGTATCCGTGATTTTGCCCAAATCAAAGGTGATGGGAACATCAACGTGGAGATTGCCCGTTTCGGTTTGTCCGCCCTCAATGTGGATGAGCACGGCCTTGACGATATGGATAACAGGATTCTCAATACCATCATCGACAAGTTCAAGGGAGGCCCTGTGGGGGTCAAGACCATCGCCACTGCCGTGGGCGAGGATGCCGGCACCATCGAGGAGGTTTACGAGCCTTTCCTCATCCAGGAGGGATACCTCATGCGCACTCCCCGTGGCCGTGAATGCACCGACCTCGCCTATAAGCATTTAGGAAAAATCCGTTATTCCAAAAACGGGGAATTGGATTTGTTCAATTAAGAGACTATTCTTTCACTATCTTTTTCACGCATTTGCGTCCCTGCTTGTCGGTGACGTTGACGAGATAGATTCCTTGCGGAAGTCCTTCGAGGTCGAGGATGACGGTGCCGTTGTCGGCCTGCTGTGTTGCGATGGGCTGTCCCAATAGGTTGAACACCTCGGCCTTGGCGATGCCGTCGCCGGAGACGGTGACGGTGCCGGAGGTGGGGTTGGGGTGGAGATACAGGGGCATGTATTCTGCGGCTCCATCAGAAGCAACACCCCTATGGCGGTCTTCCAAGGATTTGTCGTTTCCGCGGTTTTCGTTTATGATGTCTGGTGGGCAGAGGGGTAGGTCGCGTTCGCCTGTCGCCACTTGCAGCAGTACGGTTGCCAACGACCGAGACTGTCCTGTCCCTTCGCTGGCGATTGCCTTCACCAGTGTCTTTTCCCCTTCGGTCAGATGTTGTGCGTCGCGACCCGAACGTTGCAACTCGATGTATAAGTTGAGCAGACGCATGTAGTTGCCGTGTTCTAATGGGTCGAGCGTCTTCGGTCCGTATTTGTAGGGCATGTCGGACGCCATCTCATAGGCACCTTCCGTGTCGCCTTTTTCCAGGAGGGATGCGACGGCCATCCTGTCGGCGTCGGGAGTGTCGAGCCTTCCCAGCCAGAGACGTAGTTCTGCGTCGTCCGATCCGGGTTCGTTCACCAGGCTGCGTATGATGTCGCCCGCCGCTTCGGTGCATGAGTGGGCGTACGTTGTCATCTCTGCCCGGAGCAGGTCCAAAGCCATATCCGACTGGCCGTTGGGATTGCTGTTCCCGTTTACGATGCTGTCGTGAATCATGCGAAGTTCCTCGTACGAGGCGTGCGCACTCGTCCAGAGGGAAGCTAGGCTGTCAAGTCCGACGCGGCTTTGTTTCACTGGATTCTGGCCGTAATGGCTCACACACCTGTTGATGTTGTTGGAAACCGTGGCGTTAACTCGGTATAATTTCGTCGCGTCAGGTATTTGGGCTGGACTGGTTCCGTCGTAGTAGTAGCTGACCGTGTAGTCGCCATCGTTGTAGATATGCCATGTGTTCCCGCTGAAGGTGTTTCCTGCGGTCAGAGCCGGCGATCCTTGCCATGGCTGAATGCCCGAGTAATCTCCGTTATCGTCGATACGGAAGTCCACCGTGTTGAGGGTGTTGTCGTTGCAGGAGTATGTCAGGCCGGTGGTCACCGAGGGCGTCCCCCCTAATTCCACCACGATGGCGTTGCACCCTATTGAGAGGTTTCCATAACGGAGTCCTTCGAAGTTGTTGAGGTAGATGTCGTTTGCCGCATAGGAGTCCTTCACCACCGTGCCGTATGTGGGAGACAGGCTGTCAGAAGTGCCGAGGAAGTTGTTTCCTTCCACGTGGAACCCTGTGACGCCTTCCAGATGGATCCCCATGGGACATTCCATTGCTCCGCCCACTGTGAATTCATTTTCTACGACCATCGCCATAGCTGTGTTCTTAGCCATGACGCCGATGTTGTTGTCATGGAAGTCACTGTTTTGGACGGAGAAAGACCTTGTGCTCTGTCCGTCGCACATCGACTGTATGCCATCGTAGAATCCCATGAACGAGGATCGCACCAGGTCGTTTGCAGGGCAGGGAAGGATTGTATTGTCGCAGTATTCATTGACCATGAAGGATGCGTTGTATGCGTTGATACCCGAACAATGAAGGTCCACGCTGTCCACAGTACGATCAGCGCTGAATGCGCAGCCCAAGAACTGAAGTCCCGACACGTTGGAAAGCATGGCATGGCAATGGAATGCGGATGCCCCGAGGAAGGCTGTGTCAACGGTGAAGGTACAGTTATAGAACCAACCGTTATAGTCGAGTTCGCGCTGGGACAATGTCCCATGGTTGGTGAAGTTGAATGCCTCTACCGAAAGGGAGTTGTTTCGGAATGCCGCATCGGTTGCATGGACGATGCCGCCGGAGGTGCCGCCGACGAGTGGGTTGCGCAGCCTCAGTGCGCACTTGGCGTTCTCTATAGTGGCACCATTCTTCAGTTCCACGTAACCCTGGAGATAGCCTCCATTGACCTCCTGTTGGTGCGTATTGCTGTTGCCCCAGACCTCAATACCCTGCCACATGGTGTTGCTATTGCTTTTCATTTCGCCACCGTTTAGTATAAGTTTTGTGCCTGTAGGAACTATCGTTTTTGCTTTGTAGTTTGACCTGATCTCCCCCGTGACAGTAACCGTGGCATTGGTATCAATGACAAACCCGTCTGATATGGCGGTTCCCGATATGGTTGTGGTAGGAATAAGCAGGTCTATCTCTTTCGAACAAGAATAGCTGTTGTCGCATGAATAGGAGAAAGTATAAGTAAGGGTTGCTTTAGGCGATAGATAGATGAAAGGTGTTGCATAGTCAAGGGCGGCCACAATCCCTGTTCCAGATGACTGCTGGAACATCGCTGCTGGCTCGACGCTCCAATAGCAGTTTTCAGGTTTTATATCTGGGTAAAACAAATAAACAGCAGAGCCATCAATAATATCTGGTCCTGTAATTTGGGCGTTTGTCACACGACGGTAATAAGAATAATGTGAATCTATTCCTAAACCTGTTTGACTTACAAACCATGCATTGTTTTTATGGTGTTTGAAAAGAGGAAGGTTGCCCCATTTAGAGATTAGAGTGTCGTCGTTAAACACAATTGAAGAGTGACGTGACTGAAGAGGAGTTGTATAATCATCAATTATCGTTGCTATGTCACCTTGTTGAACTTCAGTTTCGGAAATAACGACATAGCTTTGACTGTTTGCTCCGTTATAAGAGCAAAGTTCTTCTTTCCATCCAATTTGAAGTTGCTCTCCTCCTTGAGCGACACTATATGCATAACCGTGACAGTTGTAACGCAAAGAAGCAGGTGATAGGAGTTGAACTCAGGATGAACAATCATAAATTGTTCTGTTTCATAGAGGGCCTCACTTGGAGAATAATCATTATTGACAATGGTAACCCAACGATTAGGTGATTGATTGTAACAACTGCCATTCAGTGCGCAAAAACAATAAGGATCTCCCACCCAAATTTGAGCTTGAGAAACAGAGCTCCCTAAAGATAACAGATATATGACAATTAGAGTGAATATTGTTTTGTTCATTGATAATATTTTTAATTCATTTTGTAATGTAATAATAATTATAAGTATATGTCTGTGTGGAATCGTAATTATGGAATGTCATTTTTGTAATATATCCATCATCATCAATTTCATATTCATCACAATTAGGACGAACTGGTTGGAATTCCCAAAGAGGGTCGAAAAGCGGCTGTCGCACCTCATAAGCGACTTCGTTTGACAGGTAATAAGGCAATGTTGAATGAGGATGGAGGAAACTGGTAAACGAATCGATTGTGACGGTTCCATAGTCCATCATATTATATTCTACGACATTATCACCTTCCCATCTAAATACATCGGCAGAAGCATCTGAAAAATAAGAGCGTTTGATGAGTCTTCCAGCGTCGTTGTAGAAATAGTGCTCAACATCGTTAAGTTCTCCATTGGCATAGCAACAAATGCTATCAACTATTTCATCATGCAAATGCATCATAATACTATCGTAAAATAAGCACCAAATAGGATAGCTGAATTGTGGTAATGATGGAATAACACGAATACTATCATTCCCGTAATACTTGAAATCGTAATCCACAATGGAACCGTATCCAAGTCCATATTTTACATGAAGAATCTGCGTGCAGTCTTCATTCCAGTCGATGGCAAGCCTTATTTTCTCGGGATCATTATTTAAGAGTTCTTTTACAAGGTACTTCTTCACCACGGTTTCATTGGTTTGTCCGTTGTCATCAGGGGTTGGGACTGGTTCGGGTTTGCAGGCGACGAAAGCAAGTGCAATCAGGCAAAGAAACAAGGAGGTCTTTTTCATGGCTTTGTGTTGTTAAAGGGTTCTAGCTTTGTTGAAAATATACTCCAAATCGTTGGGGTTGGTGGGTTTTCCGCTTTGCAAAAAGCCTTGGAGCGTTGTGCCTTGGTAATCGGAAAAATCGGTTGCCCGTTGCAGACAACGTCCTATAGCAAGGCTTATAGATAGAATGTTGGAGTCGCCATATACGTGGTGTTGCGCCCTTTGGTCCATCTTTTCCAAGAGCATAGTGGCAATTTGTACGGCTTGAGTATTGGAAGCCAAATATGCGGCATCGGTGAGCATGAACTCCATTATCTTGAAATCGAAAGCATACAAGCCCTTGTCATAATCAAGGGTGATTTGATCAATAAAAGAGATATTTCTTGAGTTATAGAGATTGATGAGCTGTTGCACAAAATCCGACCGTTGGTACAATTCAGCGTATCCGTTGAATTGATTTTTGACCCTCTCGAAACTGCCTATTTGGTCATCAAAGGCAAATATGTCGATATTAAAAGGATAGTACAGGCAGGTTTCCAGTAGTCTTGAAGTGGCAATGTGTTGCAGAGTGTCGGTGGGCAATTGAAGGGAGACAAGCCGTTGTTCATAGCTGATGTTTTTCCAGTTGTCGGTACCAGGGACAATTGGATAAACATAACCCCCATATTCAATAACAGCGCTTTTGTAAGGCTGGAAACACTGTGCTTTCACCATGCAGGTCATAGTCAGCAGAGGAATGAAAAACAATATTCTGACGATCAAATGTCTCATGTGTCTATTATTCATGGTAATAAATATTGTGTAATGTGCAAATATAATTGTTTTTCGCTATCACTGCAAGTTAGTTAGTGACTTCGAATTCACCGTAGTACTCGTCACCGTTTTCAAAGGTGAAGTTGACGATGTAGCTGCCGGTGCCAAAGATGTAGGCCGTGTAGCCGTTGGGGGTGTACATGTCCACCACGTCAACCGTGCCGCCGTTGGTGTCGGTAACCTCTACAAGGACAGAACCGAGGTTCTCCAAAAAGACCACTGAAAGCATGTGGCCGTCAATAGAGGCCTGGATGGAAGAGCCCTTTGGATCGGAATGAACGCTACCTTCTTTAATAACAATATGGCTATAGCCATCAAAAGAAAAGATATAAGAGGCTCCGCCCCGAATGGTTGGCACCAACAGGCCAACCAACAAAACAAAAATTTTGAGCTTTTTGTGTTCCATAGGCATTTGCTTTTAAAGTTGATAATTCAAAGCAAAGCTATAATGGACAAAGATGAGTGTCAAGAAAAATAGTATTCGGTTTTTTCGGATTTTTAACCAAATAACTTGATTTTCAATCAATCAAAAAACCATGGAGCATCACCGAGATGCCGCCGTCGGTGTTGAAAATCTCCTTTAATCGCTGCTCACGCTCCCAAATCGTACTTGGTGCCTTCTGTAATAGCACAGCAATTTGGGCGTTGTTCAAACCCAAAAGACACAGATAACAGTAGAGATAATCCTTCTCTTTTAGTTTCGGATAACGTATCTTAAGCGTATTAAACAACTGGCCATAATGATAATCAGCAGCTTTTTTCAGCTGGAACTGCTGCTCTGGGGTCAAGGCAATGTCGGAGTATGCAGATAAAGGTATGTTGGATTTGATGGGATTCCTTTCATCGTTGCACACTGAAAGAATGTGACGACAAATAGGTTCTTCCTCATATTTCATTTCGGTGTCAGTGTGGATCGAAAGAGGCGTGGATATTGTTGTCCCGTTTTCCCGTTCTTTCTTTAAAGCCTCATTGCTTTGCTTCAACCTTCCAGACAAAGCAGCGCTCTTAATATTGTACTCATGACGTTCGTTCTTCAATTGCTTTGTTTTTATGTGATAAACCAATGCCACAAGCAATGCGCTGGAAAGCAATACCACAATGATGATGACAGCAGCTTGACGATGGTTCTTGCGGGTTTGAACGGCATGATGATCGTCTTTTTTTCTCTGCTCATATTCCTGATATTCATCCATCATTTGTGATTTGATGAATCCTTGGTTTTCGCTTAGATTGGCGAAGGGAACCAAATACTCGGCATAAGACCGGGCTTCTTCAGACTCTCCTTTATCCTGATGGATTTCCACCAGCCATTCCGCAGCCTGTTTTGACGCATCGACTCCGAAATCCCCCAAGAATACTTTCTTTAAATAAACCGCTGCGGAATCTGGTTCATTTTCGTAATGATATACCGCTCCCAAAACCAAGCAACGGGCAAAATACTCGTTGTCGGTGTGTGCTTGACTCAGCAAACTCTTCAAACGGGATACGGTCTTATCAAAACTGCTCCCCAATTTATAGTCAACCAAAGTTTGATGCGCAGCAATATCCCTAAAAAGCAAACTATTGGTATCATGAAGATTTACGCTCGCGTTATGGTAATAAAAAGCGGCACTGTCCAATTGATCCATCATGTCGTAATTCATTCCGATTTTATGCAACGCCCAAGCGGATTGCCATGACAAAGCCTCCTGTTTTTGGTAATATACATAAGCTTGTTTGGCAAATCTTACCGCTTGTACAGGGAGATAATGGTCGGTAAACAACACACACAAATGGCCATAAACCAATGCCATAAACTTGGCCTTTGGGCCCACCAGATCCTTTTCGTCGAAATGGTCTTCCATGATTTCCAAGGCTTTGAGGTATTCCACGCAGGCGGGCACTGCGCTGTCCATCTCGTAATAGCCTACGCCATTAATATAATGGGCACGGGCGTCGAGGAAAGCCAGATTGAGATGAACACGGTTGCCTTCCTCAACCACAAGCGAATCATAATAACCCACGGCCAGCAACAACGCGTTGCGGTTGGTCTGGGCATGGTCGTTCTTGTAGAGTAACTCCGAGAGCAGCAAGTGGAAAAAATGCCCGTTGAAAGCGTCGAGGCTGTCCATCGCAGGGCTTTCGGCAAAGGCTTGAAGCTGCGAGAAAGCGCTGTCAGGCTGCTGCCACATTAGGGTGTCGATGGCCTTCAAACGCAAGTCGGGATGGCTTATACCCATTAGGGCTGTATCCGTTCCAGAACAGGCCCCAAAAAGCAACAGAAATCCAAGACAAAAAACAAAATAAATACGTCTTATCATGTCAAATATTGATGGTTGGAAAGGCAAAAAACAATCACAATTCCTTTCTCAGCCTTGCCACAGGGATTCCCAACTGTTCCCGATACTTCGCCACGGTGCGCCGTGCAATGGGGTATCCCTTCTCTTTCAACACGTTCATCAGCTCCTCGTCGGTAAGGGGCTTGGCCTTGTTCTCATCCTCCACACAGTCCTGAAGGATCTTCTTGATCTCTCGGGTCGAGACCTCCTCGCCTTCCTCGTTGGTGATGCCCTCGCTGAAGAAAGTCTTCAACAGGAAGGTGCCGTATGGCGTCTGGACATACTTGCTGTTGGCCACGCGCGAAATGGTGGAGATGTCGAGCCCTACCTTCTCTGCGATGTCCTTCAAGATCATGGGCTTGAGCTTGGTGTCGTCGCCCGTGAGGAAATACTCCCTCTGGATATCCATGATGGCTCGCATCGTGATGAATAAGGTGTGTTGCCTTTGCTTGATGGCGTCGATGAACCACTTGGCACTGTCGATCTTCTGTCTGACGAATTGAACGGCCTCCTGCTTGCTCCTCGACTCCTTGCTCTTCGAGAAGTCGTCAAGCATCTTGACATATTGTTTGTTGACCTTCAAGTCGGGGTTGTTGCGCCCGTCGAGCGAGAGTTCGAGGTTCCCGTCTTTGATATAGATGAAGAAGTCGGGGGTGATGTAATGGCTGATTCTCGCACCCGAGGTGGAGGCGTCGCCCGGCTTGGGGTTCAACTTGAGGATCTCGTCCAAGGCGGCTTTGAGCTGATGGTTGCTGGCGCCGGTCTTCTTGGCAATCTTGTCGTAATGCTTCTTGGTGAATTCCTCGAAATGCTCCTTGATGATGGCGATGCTCAGCGAATAGTCGTTGTAGGGGTTCTCCTCCTGAAGACGTTGCAGCTGGATGAGCAGACACTCTTGCAGGTCGGTGGCACCGATGCCCGGAGGGTCGAGCTGGTGGACGACCTCCAGCACCTTCTTGACTTCCTCTTCAGTGGTCTCCAGGTTCATGGTGAAGAGCAGGTCGTCAACGATGTTGGTGATGGGACGGCTCAGGTAGCCGTTGTCGTCGAGGTTGCCGATGATCATCTCTCCGATGGTCTCTTCCTCAGGGCTGAGTTCATGGTATCCCAGCTGTTGGATCAAATAGTCCTGGAACGATTCCTCATGCGTGATGGGTGCTTGATAATCCTCGTCGTCACGGCTGTGGTTGTTGGCCTGCAGCTTATATGAGTAGTCGTATTCGTCCTCGTCGGGCAAATAGTCGCTCAAGTCGAATTCCTCGTCTTTGTTGATGGTGAGTTCGTCGTCGTTGTAGTCGTCGTTCTCGCCGTTATCCTCGTTGTCGTTGAGGCTGTCGCCCGACATGTCGTCGTCGGTGATTGGCTCATTGTCCTCGCCGCTCTCGGTGTCGTCGAGTGCTGGGTTGGATTCGATTTCTTCCTTGATCCTCTGTTCGAGTTCCATCAAGGGCAGCTGCAATAGTTTCATCAGCTGGATCTGCTGCGGCGAGAGCTTCAGCTCTTGGCGCTGTATCTGAGTCAATCTTTGGTCGTTCATTTAGTTAGGAGTTAGGAGTTAGGAATGAGGAATTAGGAGTCAGGAATGAGGAAAAAATCCTCACTCCTCGTTCCTCACTTCTCATTTAATATAAGCAGTTTTTAGGGGTACGCGGGAATGGAATGACGTCTCTGATGTTTGTCATTCCGGTGATGAAGAGCATGAGGCGTTCGAAGCCGAGGCCGTAGCCTGAATGCGGTACGGATCCGAAGCGACGGCTGTCGAGGTACCAGTTCATGGATTCCTCTGGTATGCCGACCTCGTGCATGCGGTCGAGGATCTTGTTGATGTCGGTCTCGCGTTCGGAGCCTCCGATGATCTCGCCGATGCCAGGGAAGAGCACATCCATGGCTCGGACGGTTTTGCCGTCTTCGTTCTGTTTCATGTAGAAGGCTTTGATTTCCTTCGGGTAATCGGTCAGGATGACGGGCTTCTTGAAGTGTTTCTCCACGAGGTAACGTTCGTGCTCTGATTGGAGGTCCACACCCCAGCCGTCAACGGGATATTGGAACTTGCCTTTCTTGTTGTAGTTCGAGTTGCGCAGGATGTCGATGGCCTCGGTGTAGGTCACGCGGGCAAACTCATGCTCAAGCACGAAATGTAACTTGCTGATGAGCTCCATCGACTTGTCCTCTTCTTTCTTGCCTTTCTCTTCGTCTTGCAAGCGCTTGCTGAGGAACTGGAGGTCGTCCATGTTGTTGTCCAAGGCGTACTGGATCAAGTATTTGAGCATCTCCTCGGCGAGGTCCATGTTGTCGTTGATGTCGTAAAAGGCCATCTCGGGCTCAATCATCCAGAACTCGGCGAGGTGGCGTGTGGTGTTGGAGTTCTCGGCGCGGAAGGTCGGGCCGAAGGTGTAGATCTTGCCCAAAGCCGTGGCCGCCAACTCGCCTTCAAGCTGTCCCGATACGGTGAGGTTGGTTGACTTGCCGAAGAAGTCCTGTTTGTAGTCGATGTTGCCCTGCTCGTCGCGAGGGATGTTGTTGAGATCCAAAGTGGTCACCTGGAACATCTCGCCGGCGCCTTCAGCATCGGAGGCGGTGATAAGTGGTGTGTGGATGTTGTAGAAACCTCTCTCAGTGAAGAACTTGTGGATGCCGAACACCATGGCGTGGCGCAAACGCATGACGGCACCGAAGGTGTTGGTGCGGAAACGCAAGTGGGCGATGTCGCGCAGGAACTCCAAGGAGTGTTTCTTGGGTTGCAGCGGATATTCGTCGGGGTTGGCGGGGCCGAAAAGCCCGATCTCCTTCACGGAAAGCTCTACGGCCTGGCCGCTGCCCATCGAGGCAACGAGGACACCCTTGGCCCATAGGGAGGCGCCGGCGTGCATCAAGGCCAGCTTCTCTTCGGGGATGACATTCAGGTCAACGACGAGTTGGAGATTGTTGATGGTTGAACCGTCGTTCAAGGCGATAAAGGCTACGTTCTTGCTGCCGCGCTTGTTGCGCACCCAGCCCATTACAGTGATTTCTTCTTCTGAGGCCTGCATTTGCAAGGCTTGCTTGATTTCTACTCTTTTCACGGTATGAAGATTTTTATTTGCTGCAAAGTAACGAAAAAAAACGCAATCTTGGTTTGAAAAATGCCGTATATTTGCATTATGATAACAATGCATTCTTGGTTCGCCAATCCTCAAAACCTTCTTGTCATCGCTGGTCCCTGTAGCGTGGAAAGCGAAGACCAGATCATGTCCACCGCACGTGCCCTAGTCCAAATTCCCGAGGTGAGTCTGCTCCGTGGCGGCATTTGGAAACCTCGTACGCGTCCTGATGCCTTTGAGGGCAGGGGAGAAGAAGGTCTCGCCTGGCTTCGCCAGGCGAAGCACGAGACGGGCCTGCCCACCGCCACCGAGGTGGCCACGCCCGCCCATGTGGAACTTGCCTTGAAATACGATGTCGATGTGTTGTGGTTGGGTGCGCGCACAGTGGTCAATCCCTTTTCGGTGCAGCAACTTGCTGACGCCCTGAAAGGCATCGACATCCCCGTGTTCATCAAAAATCCCGTCTCACCCGACCTGAACCTTTGGTTAGGTGCCTTCGAACGTTTCCAAAAAGCCGGTCTGACCAAGTTGGCTGCCATCCATCGCGGCTTCTCCTATTATAAAGAGTCGCCCTATCGCAACTTCCCGATGTGGGAGATCCCCATAGAATTGACACAACGGCTGAACGTGCCGCTCATTACCGATGTCAGCCATATCTGCGGCAATCGCGACCTGTTGCAAGCTACAGCTCAAAAGGCACTGGACCTTGCTACCGACGGATTCATGATCGAGAGCCATATCCACCCTGACGAGGCCCTTACCGATGCCAAACAACAAATCACGCCCGATGCCTTGAAGGAACTGCTTTCGAGTCTGACCTTCCGTGCCAAGAAGTCGGGTGACGTGGAGCGCGATCTTGCGGGACTTCGTGGGGAGATCGACGACATCGACGCGGAGCTGCTGCAGTTGTTGGCACGACGCATGGAGGTCAGCGCCCAGATAGGGGCTTACAAGAAACGCAACAATGTCACCGTGGTGCAAATGGACCGATGGAAAAAAATCCTCTCCGACCATCAGGCCACTGGAGAGGATCTTGGATTGTCGCCCGACTTGATTGCGGAAGTCTTCGAGGCGATCCACCAAGCCTCTATCCGCCGTCAATCGGAAATCATGGACGAGAATTAAAAGCAGTATATCTTTGTCCGATTGGTACGTTGAAATCGTGTGACAAAAATATACGATGTCTTTCAAAGTGGAAGTGAAAAACGTTTCCACTATTGCGAAAAAAATCAACAAATCGAATGTAATAATTTGGGAACCAACTTATTGCCTTGTCAGTTGTAGATATGCAACTCGTTTCCGTCGTAGCTGGTGTGGTATTGGATCAATGGATAAATCCCTTCGCCTTCGATGATGTCGCCGTTGAGGATGTTAAACTTGATATCGTTGCAGTTGTCAATAACAAAAGGGCTATCCACTATCAGACGAGTACAGTTCCCGTCATTGTCACAACAAGCGTTGGGATTGTTGGGGGGAAGGCGGTCGTATGCCCTAAATTCATCTTGTGAATAGCGAAACACTATGATTCCGCGACTGGTGCTTTCTGGGTCGGAAGTAAGATACATCCAACCGCTTACCACATTGAGGTCCTGGTAGCGCAGTGAATTGGGATAGATGGTGAAGTTGATGATGCCAGACGGGTAGTTGGGATTCTCCATGGGATCCTTGCATCCGTGGGAGAGGATGGCAACGGCAAGGGTCAAAAACAGAAATAGCGTTTTTTTCATGTCGCAAAGGTACTTGTTTTTTCGGAAAACGCCGCTGGAATCGCCAAAAAAATGCCTGAATACTATTAATTATAGGTGTGAACGGTTCCTTCGATTCCTTTTATTCCTTGGAATCCCTTTTTGTCAAGACGTTCTTAAAGTCTTAATTTTCATAGTGTTCAATAAATGTTAAAATTTTTATGAATAAAAAAATGGCAGGAAAAGCTGATTTTTCTTGTGGGCTTTGTAAAAAGTTTATATTTTTGGAGTCTTTTTAATGCACTAAAAGCAGTATAACATAAAATTACAAGGTATGTTTAGAAATTTACTAATGACCCTTGCGATTGTGTTGGCCACTTCCATGTTGGCCTTCGCGCAGACAGGGCGACTCAAAGGAAAGGTTACCGATGAAACGGGTGAGCCCGTATCGTTCGCAAACATCGTCCTTGAAAAAGGAGGAACGTTGATCGGCGGTGCCACATCGGATTTCGATGGTAACTATGACATCAACCCGATTCCTCCGGGAACGTATGATTTGAAGGCGACCTTCGTTGGCTACAACAATTATGTCTTGAACGGCATCATTATTCCCGCCAACAAGATCACCGATTGGAACATTAAGATGACCAGTGGTGCCATCAGCTTGACTGAGGTTACGGTTATCGATTACGAAGTGCCTCTGATCTCGAAGGATAACACCACTTCAGGTGCATCCATCACCGCAGAGGAAATTGCGAAGTTGCCTAACCGTTCGGCTTCCGGCGTTGCCTCCACTGTGGGTGGCGTCGTCTCTGTTGACGGTGAGGTCGGTAGTGTCCGTGGTTCTCGTGAGGATGCTGTCTATTACATCGATGGCGTGAAGGTCATCGGTAGTGCCAGCGTGCCACAGAGTGCTATCGACCAGGTGGACGTCATTTTGGGTGGTACTCCCGCCATGTACGGTGACGCCATGGGCGGTATCATCAACTTGACCACCAAGGGCCCCAGCCGTACCTTCGGATTCGGTTTGGAACTTGAAGGCTCCGTGGAAGGTTATGGCCGCAACCGCTTGGGCTTCAACGTCCAGGGACCGCTCATCAAAGGTAAGAACTCGGAGACCGCTCTCCTCGGCTTCTTCCTTGCTGGTGACTTGAATTACAACAAGGTGGGCGCCCTCTCGGCTACCGGCTTCTACACTGCCACCGATGAATGGCAGAGTTATATCGAGCAGAATCCGTTACGCCTTTCCGGTCTCGGCTCAGGTACCTATCAGAATGCTTCGTTTACCAAGAAAGACGATTTGGTTTACTCCAAGTTCTCCACCAACACGAGTAACTACTCCGTCAACCTCTCTGGCAATATCAACGTTCGTACCACCGAAACCATCAACTTGACCTTTGGTGGATCGTTCTATCGCTACCAAGGCCACAGCTTCAGCTATAACCACTCGTTCTTCAACACTGACAAGAACGCCATCAACAAGTCTGGAACCACTCGTGGCTATGTCAAGTTCACACAACGTTTCCCCACAAATCCTGAAAGCACCTCGCTGATCCGTAACTTCTACTACGGCATCCAAGCCGACTATACTAGAGCTACTGGCGAATGGGGCGATCCCGACCTTTGGGACAACCTCTTCGCATACGGCAACCTCGGTCAGTATATCACCTATAAGACCCCGACTTTCCAAATTGGAGATGTTGACTCGGTTTTGGTGAACGGTAATTATATGAACTTTACCAATATTCATGTGTTGAACTCCTGGGACTATGACACCCTCGTTGAGTTCCACGCCTCTAAATTCAACCCCTTGCTGGCCCGTTATACGGAACGTTATTACGAGCTCTATGAAGGCTTTGGCGCTCAAGGCTATTTCGATAACTTCGACAACATGCAGTTGGGTAAGGCCCTGCTGAACGGTGATAATCCGGATTACATCTATCAGTTGTTTGCCGCTCCCGGTACCTTGATGTCAAGCTATGGCAAGAGCCTCAGCGATCAGTTGTCAGTCAACGTGAACGCCTCCATGACCATCGGAAAGGGCGAGAGCTCTCACGAAATCAAACTCGGTTTCCAATATGAGCAACGCAACGATAGCTACATGAACTATAGCGCCAATTATTGGACCCTTATGCGTAACCTCGCCAATGCCCATATCTCTCAGCTCGATGTGGCTAACCCGTATGCAACCGTCAACGACGGCTATGTCGATACCGTTTGGTTCCATAGACTGTATGACGCCGATGCGCAGTATGTGTTCGACATCAATTTGCGTAAAGCCATGGGCCTTGATCTGAAGGGCACTGAATACATCCTTGTTGACTCTTATAACTTCAACGACAACTCCATCATGTATTATGATGCTGATGGCAACTTGAAGAAAGGTCATGTCAACGGTGGCTTCGACATCAGCATGTTCGCTCCCGATGAACTCACCCGCGACGGTAACTTCTATGTTGATTATTCTGGCTACACCTACGATGGCAAGAAACACTCTTGGGGCGAGCGTCCTACTTTGGAGGACTTCTTCACCGAGACTGCTACTGATGCCTTGGGCAGAACGTACTTCACCCGTCCTGTGGGTTCCAGCCAACCGATTTATATCGCTGGTTACATCCAAGATAAGTTCGCCTTCAAGGACCTGATCTTCCAGATCGGTCTTCGTGCTGACCGTTTCGATGCCAACCAGTATGTGCTGAAAGATCCGTTCATCCTCTATGATCACTATACCGTTGGTGACTTCAGAAGTGGATCTACGCCTCAGGTGTCCAACTTGAGTGGTGTTACCATCCCGAACAACATTGGCGACGACTACGCCATCTACGTCAATAAGATCACGGATATCACCGAGATCGTTGGTTACCGCAATGGTACCACTTGGTACAATGCCAACGGTGCTGAGATCTCCTCTCCGACTTCTCTCGACAAAGGTTCGGGTATCTCCCCGTGGATCGTCAAGGCTGACCAGTTGAGAGTTGACATGGCTTCCTTCGAGGACTACAAGCCTCAATGGAACTTCATGCCTCGTATCTCCTTCTCCTTCCCGATTTCCGACGAAGCCTTGTTCTTCGCCCACTATGACGTGCTGACCCAACGTCCGACCAGCTCCTACTTCATGAGCCCGTTGTATTACTACTACTTCAACGATGTGTCAGCCACCCTGTCCAACCCCAACTTGAAACCGATGCAGACCATTGACTATGAACTCGGTTTCACCCAGAAGTTGACAAATACCTCTTCATTGACCATTACGGCTTACTACAACGAAATCCGTAACATGATCCAGATGTACCGTCTCACAGGTGCCTATCCTAAGGATTATTCATCCTTCAGCAACCTCGACTTCGGTACTGTCAAGGGTCTTACCGCTGAGTACGACCTCCGTAGAACGAAGAACGTCCGTGTCCGTGCCAGCTACACGCTGCAATATGCTAACATGACAGGTGCTTCCACCACCACCGCCGCCGCTTTGATCAACGCCGGTGTGCCGAACCTGAGATCCACCTTCCCGACTAGCGTTGACCGTCGTCACAACTTCAGCTTGAACCTCGACTATCGTTTCGGCTCTGGCAAGAAGTATGACGGCCCCGTCATCAACCGCGAAGGCAAGTCCCCGATCCAGATCCTGGCCAATGCAGGCGCTTCCATGACGCTGACTGGTGGTTCTGGTACGCCTTATACCGCTTCGCGTACGGTGACCTCTCCGCTCTCTGGCGGCAGCAACCTTCTCGCAGGTACCTACTTCGGTTCCAGAATGCCCGCTTCCTTCAAGATCGACCTCCGTGTTGACAAGGACTTCTACGTCACCTTGGGTGGCAAGAAGGAAGGCAAGCAAGGCCGCGAAGCTTTCTTCAATGTGTATGTCAACGTGACGAACCTCTTGAATGCTAAGAACATCCTCCAGGTGTATAATGCTACAGGCGACCCGGACGACGATGGTTACCTCACTTCTCCGAAGTATCAGAACCAGATCCGTACCCAAATCGATCCCGAGGCTTTCATCCAGATGTATCAGATCTATGTGAACAGAGGCGGATTCTATTCCACTCCTCGTCAGATTAAGATTGGCGCAAGCTTTAACTTCTAATTCATGAGAGGTAATTTTAACGAATAATTACAGGTACTATGAAAAATATATTACGTTTATTGTTTGTTACACTCCTCATAGTGGGTGTCGCAAATCCTGGAATGGCTGAAATGTTTAAAGGTGACCGTGGCAACAAAGGCAACCGTAACCTGAAACAGACTACAGCTGGTTGTACCCCTTCATCCGCTTTTGAGTGGCTGAACATCAACAACGTCAGAACGCGTATCAATGCTGGTGGTGATATGTGGTGGGATCTCCCCGGAGGTACCGGATCCAAGTATTACATCCCCGCAAACGGTTCTGCTACTTCTCTTTATGCCGGTTCACTTTGGATCGCTGGTACTGACATCAACAACCAGCTGAAGTGCGCTGCCGTGCGTTTCCGTCAAGATGGTAACGACTTCTGGACAGGTCCTCTGAACCTGGAAGGTGCTTCTATCGATGAAGTCACCTGTGCCCGTTGGGACCAAATCTGGAAGATTACCCGCGCCGAAGTGGACGAGTTCCTCAACCACTGCGATCCTGTGTCGGGCGTTTTCAAAGATTCAGGCGACGGCTACACCATCCCGAAGTCCATTACCGACTGGCCAGCCCATCCCGATGTTGTCGGTGGCAATATCAGCGGCGTGAGCCATTATATCGCTCCTTTCTTTGATAGGGACGGTAACGGTGAGTATGATCCTCTCATGGGTGATTATCCTTACTATGACATCAACAACGAGCTCTGCCACACTAAGATCCCGACCATGGAAGAGGAATTCAATGGAACCGTTTGGGGCTCCATCCTCGCCGACCAAGTGCTGAAGGGCGACCAAACCCTTTGGTGGATCTTCAACGACAAGGGTAACTCCCACACCGAGTCCAATGGTTCGGCCATCGGCCTTGAGATCCGTGGACAAGCCTTCGCTTTCTCGACAAACGACGAAATCAACAACATGTCGTTCTGCTCCTACGAGATCATCAACCGTTCCACTTACGAGCTCACCAATACCTTCTTCTGCCCTTGGACTGACGTGGACCTTGGTTATGCAAAAGACGACTTTGTGGGCTGCGACGTGCAGCGCGGTCTCGGCTTCGGCTATAACGGTGCTGCCATCGACGGTGGCGGTGAGCCTGAGGCATACGGCAACCAACCTCCTGCGGTCGGTGTTGACTTCTTCCAAGGCCCCTACATTGATGCCGACGGTATTGACAACCCCAAGTACAAGTATGTGATCTCTTCGAGCTATCAGATCAGTGAAAGTGGTGACTCCACACTTGTTTATGACACCATCTCTCAGGAACAGATCTGCGACGCCTCCATCAACGGTGTGAACTTCGGCAACGGTATCGTCGACGACGAACGTTTCGGTATGCGCCGTTTCCTCTATCACAACAACTCGAACGGTGCATTGGGTGACCCCGACAACGCTGCTGAGACCTACCTGCTGCTCCAATCCTATTGGAGAGACGGTAACAAGATGCAGTTCGGCGGTACCGGCTATCCTACTGGTGGCAACGCCGCTGTCGGTCCTGAGTGCGACTTCATGTTCCCTGGCGACACTGACCCGTGCAACTGGGGTACTCACGGCATCCAGCCCAATGGTGGCTATAACGTCAATGGCAAGTACTGGACCGAAGAGAACGAAGGCAATCCTCCTGAGGACCGTCGTTTCATGCAGTCGGCAGGCCCCTTCACCTTGAAACCAGGTGCCGTCAACTACATCACCTTCGGTGTGCCGTGGGCTCGTGCCTCTTCAGGTGGCCCTTGGGCATCCGTTGAACTGCTGCGTGTCACTGACGACAAGTGCCAGGCTTTGTTCGACAACTGCTTCAAAGTCATCGACGGCCCCAACGCTCCTGACCTTACCATCCGTGAGCTCGACCAGAAGCTGATCATCTATCTCTCCAACAGCGCTGTTTCCAATAACTACCGCGAAGGCTATGTGGAAATCGATCCCAAGATTCCGGAGTTCGATCCTAGCGATGAGACCAAGCCGGCTGATCGTATGTATCGCTTCGAAGGTTATAAGGTTTATCAGCTTGCCAGTGCTGAAGTCGGTGCCGATGAGCTTTCCGACAATAGCAAGGCCCGTCTGGTCTTCCAGGCTGATATCAAGAACAACGTCTCCACCCTTGTCAACTACGAATGGGATAACTACATCGGCGGCAACGTGCCTTCTTTGAAGGTCTCTGGTGCTGATGGCGGTATCACCCATAGCTTTGTCATCACTGAAGACAAGTTCTCCACTGGCGAGAGCACTGCACTGGTTAACTACAAGACCTATTATTATATGGCAGTTGCTTACGCTTACAACAACTACCTGACCTATTCACAGGAGCCTGGCGTGATGGCCGGCCTCTATGGTCAGATGACTCCTTACCTCGAAGGTCGTAAGAACATCCAGTGCTATCCCGCAGTGCCTCACAAGATTGTCAATGGTACCGTCATGGTGGCCAACTATGGCGACAAACCTTCCATCACCCGTTTGGTTGGACAAGGTACTGGCGACAATGAAATCGAACTGACTCAAGAGTGCATCGACGAACTCTTCACCAAGAAGCTTGCCAATACTGTGGTTATCAAACAAGGAGGTCAAGAGGTTGACCATATTACCTACAGCACTCCTGTAGACGCCGATACCGTTGACAAGGTTGTTTTCGGTCACCCCGACTACCCGATCATCTATCATCCGACCTATAAGGTTGGCTATGGCCCGCTGGATGTCAAGATCATTGACCCGTTGAATGTGAAGACCACTTCCTATGAACTTTGGTTCGATACCTTGATTGAGCACTACACCCACGGTGTCAGCTCCAACCAGTCAGTACAAGGCGACTCGGCACTCCGTTATGCTTCTCACTGGTATTTGAAAGATCTCGAGACGAACGACACGATGCGTTGCGATACCCTTACCATCTATGCAGATGAGAAGATGTTCATCGATCGCGGTATCTCTGTCTCGATTTCTCAACCCTTCCAGATCGGTGCCATTCTCGTTGGTTCAACCCATGATAGCAATGGTGACAAGGATTCAAAAGAGGTGGTGGCTCCCAACAATGGTATGATCACCTCCGCATTGATCTTCCAGGACAGCACGCAGCAATGGCTCGACGGTATTCGCGACCTCGATGTCTCATCCTCAGTGTTGAACTGGATCCGTTCTGGTACCTATGTTGACCAAGACAACACGGCATATCACGATTATGACATGACCAGTTCTACCGGTGGCATCAGTACCGCTTGGGACCCGCAGGAGAATTACGAGAAGATCGCAAATCGCACCTGGGCTCCTTATAACCTGACTTCTATTCATAATCTTCCTGAAGGCAATCCTGGTCCTCTGCCAAAGGATATCTATCGCTTCGACACCATGTTCAGCCGTCTCACCAGCATCGACATCGTCTTGACAGCTGATCGTTCCAAGTGGACCCGTTGCCCTGTCGTCGAGATGTGTATGGACGCAAATCTTTCACAAAATGGTGTGGATCGCTTTAGCCTCCGCAGAGCTCCGTCTATTGATAAGGACGGTAACCCCTATACCGGTGAGTATTGGGATTATAAACTCTATGGGGATTCACTGATTGAGGTCTCCGACAATCCGGATGATCCTAACTACATCGCCGCTCAAGGTATGGGCTGGTTCCCGGGCTATGTCATTGATGTGGAATCGGGTGCCCGTCTGAACGTGCTCTACGGCGAAGACTCTTATCTTGAGGACATGAATGGTCGTGACCTGATGTTCAATCCTCCGCAACTGAGGAAGTCAACGGTTGACGGTACGACAGATCAAACCTCAGATCCCGCATTGTTCCGTCAGGTAGACCTTGAACCAATCCTTGGTGGTAAGCATTTCGTTTACATCTGGGGTATGGACAGACCTTCCGACATTCCTCAAACTGCCGCCTTCCCCTACAAGGACTTTAACAGTCCGGCTTATGACGGTGGCAAGTATCTCTTCAAGGTGTTGAACGCCATCCAGAATGCTCCTACCAACAACTTGGTCAACCAGTACCAAAAACGTTTCTGGCGTCAAGCTTTGTGGGTTGGTATGCCAATGGGCGTTGAAGGTACGGAATGGTTGCCTGAAGGCAATGATGCCAAGATCCGTATCCGTATTGCCAAGCCTTATGCAAGAGGTTATGCCCGTATTCCTCTCGATTCTTTGTATCAAGAACTCGACATCAACGGCCAGTATCCTATGTTTAGCTTTGCTATCGATGGACTGGATCCGATCCTGAACGATCCTGCCAAGACGGAGTCTGACCTCGACTTGATCAAGGTGGTGCCCAACCCGTACTATGCTTATAGCTCGTACGAAGCCAACGCTTTGGTCAACAGAGTCAAGATCACCAACCTCCCGAAGGATTGTGTCGTTACCATCTACAACATCAGCGGTACCAAGATCCGCCAGTTCAAGAAGGATAACGACGAACCGTCCATCGACTGGGATCTCACTAACTTCGCCAATACGCCTGTCGCTTCAGGCTTCTACTTGATCCATGTCAAGGACAACACCAGCGGCGGCGAGCGTACAGTCAAGTTCTTCGGTGCTATGCGTCAAATTGACCTGAATACTTTCTAATTTATCGAAATGCTAACATTAAAAATTCAGAATCATGAAGAAATCATTTAGATATATCGTATTGAGCCTTGTTCTCCTTCTTGGATTCAACGCTCCGAAAGCATTTGCAGGTAATGAGGACCGTTCGGGTCAAGCCGGTGCGGCTGAATTGTTGATCAATCCTTGGGCTGCCACAGCAGGCTTCGGCAATGCAGGCATGTCATACGTGAGAGGTGTGGAGGCCATGTTTGGCAATGTCGCCGGCATCAGCACCACCCGTTCCTTGGATGTTAACTTCACCCATACTGATTGGCTGCTGGGTTCCACCATCAGAATCTCAGCCTTTGGTTTGACCGCCCGTGTCGGTGAGTCAAGTGTCCTTGGTCTCTCCCTCATGTCATTCAACCTTGGCACAGTCGAACAAACGACTACCGAGAGCCCCGATGGCGGTATCGGTACCTACAAGCCGAACCTCTTGAACATCAACCTGGCTTTTGCTAAGACTTTCTCCAACAGCATCAGCGGCGGTTTCAACTTGAAGATCATCAACGAGTCGATCGCCAATATGAGTGCCATGGGTGTTGCCCTCGATGCCGGTATCCAGTATGTGACCGGTCCCTTTGACAACATCCACTTCGGCATCACGCTGAAAAACATCGGACCCACCCTGAAGTTCTCGGGCGACGGTTTATCCATCAAGGCTTACCTTTTGCCTGGCAGTTCTCTTCAGAACACGCTTATCCAGCGCGTGGACCAGTTCGAGTTGCCCACCCAGTTGAGCATCTCAGCTGCCTATGACTTCTACTTTGCCGAGACCTCACGTCTGACCGTGGCTGGCAACTTCGTCTCCAACTCCTTCACGAAAGACCAGTATGTGCTTGGCCTTGAATACGGATGGAAAGAATATTTTATCATCCGTGCCGGCTACACCTACGAGTCAGGTCTCTTCAAAGGCATCTTGGATGAAGAATGCATGAACCTCAACAACGGTTTGAGTGCAGGCTGCTCTGTCCAGGTCCCGATCTCGAAGAAAGAGGATGCTCCGGTGTTCTCTGTTGACTATGCGTTCCGTGCTACTTCAAGCTATAATGGCACGCACAGCGTAGGTGCTAGACTTAATTTCTAAAAAGACTTGCATTATTTGAAAGTTTTTTAGTATCTTTGCACCTCAAAGAAAAAGAAGACCCTTATTTCGGTAAGGGTCTCTTTTTTCACGTTTTAAAAAACACAATATCATGTCAGAAATCAAATATTTTACCCCCGAAGGGTTGCAGAGACTGAAGGACGAACTCGATGACCTTATTCTTCGTGAACGCCCTCGTATCGTTCAAGCCATTGCTGAAGCACGCGATAAAGGCGACTTGTCGGAGAATGCCGAATACGATGCCGCAAAGGAAGCCCAAGGCCTCCTCGAAGCGAAAATTGCCGATCTTCAGGACCTGATCTTCAATGCCCGTATTCTCGACGAATCCAAGATAGATACCTCCAAAGTGCTCCTCTATTCCACGGTAAAGATCAAGAACTCAAAGACCCATGCCACCATGACTTATTCCATCGTGCCCGAAAAAGAGGCGGACTTCAAGGCAGGGAAGATCTCCATCAACTCGCCTATAGGTCAAGGTCTGCTGGGCAAGAAAGTCGGTGAAATCGCCGAAATCATGGTCCCCGCGGGAAAGATGGCTTTTGAAATCCTTGAAATCACCAGATAATATTCGCTATGGCAACGATTTTTTCCAGAATCATACAAGGTGAAATCCCTTGTTACAAAATCGCGGAGAACGACCGTTTCTTTGCGTTTCTTGACATCAACCCGTTGTCGGAAGGACATACCCTCGTGGTTCCCAAACAGGAAAAGGACTATCTCTTCGACCTGGATGATGAGGACCTAGGTGCCATGATGGTCTTTGCCAAGACCGTCGCCAAGGCCATCGAGAAGGCCATCCCTTGCAAACGCATCGCTGTGGCTGTCATCGGACTGGAAGTGCCTCATGCCCATATCCATTTGGTGCCCATCCGCTGTGAGGGCGACCTCGACTTCAAGAAAGAGCATCTGAAACTCTCCACTGAAGAATTCCAGGAGATACAACGTAAGATCACATCAGCTTTCTGATACAAGAAAAAAGCACGCTTTTCAGCGTGCTTTTTTCTTGTCTTTTCTTGACTCTTACATGAACCATTGATAACTCGGATTCTTGAAGAGCGGGAAAGAAAGGCCTATGGTGGTTTCCCATCCGCGGGTCTTTCGCTGCAACTTCAATTCCTTGGGTATCGTATTCAACAAACCGAGGTTGTAGCCTGCTTCGAGGCGGGCACAGAACTCATAATCGCCCCAGTCAATGCGGACGTTCATGCCAGCTCCTGCAATAAGGTGGATGTCAAACCAATTGGTGTTGTTCGATCCCCAGTTCACCTCCATGCCGTTCCAAATGGAATGAGGCCCCTTTTTGCCGATCTTGTGATCTATGTATGTACTGACGTCAGGTGCTACAAAGAGATAGGGGGTGACCTTCTTGTCTTTCAAGAGGTTGAGCCGAATGGGTACTCTCACATGCAAGAAATAGGCAGTGTCTTGGGTGGCATAATGGAACTTCGTCGTGTCGGCAGGCGCCACTGCATTGGTACCCGTCAACATGCCCTCCAAACCATAGGAAAACCTAGGTAATGTCCGTTCAAAAGTGACTCCACCCACAAGGCATCCCAAGGCATCTTTTGAAAAGGGACGCTGGTACAAAACCGAATGGTTGACGAAATGCACGCGATCCTTGCTGTATGCCATGTCCATGGCATTGATGCCGACCTTGAAGCCGAAATACAAGTTGCGATCCGTGACAGGACGCTCTAATCCAAACGATTGTGCTTTCAGCAAGCCGCACGACAACATTAGCAATGCGAGAAGCAGTGATGGTATGGCCTTTTTCATCTGAAGTGATCTATAAGCATTGTTCAATGCTGCAAAGATAGCATCTTTTTTTGTAACTTTGCAATATTAAAATAAGATACGAATTAGAAACCAATGAAAAAGTTGTTTTTCTTGATGACGGCGATCCTCCTTTCCTGGGGCGGCTTTGCACAGCCTCTAGACTTGCCTTGCGACAATCTCGACTACAAGGAGTCTGTCCGCACAGTTTTGCTCTATGCCGACGGCAACCAGAACAAGGAACCTCTCATCTCGCTGGAGCACATGATCGGACGCCTTACCTTGTCCTTCGATCTCCTTGGCAACGAAGGTGAAGTGCTTAACTATACTTTCATCCACTGCACCCACGACTGGTATCCAACCGACATCCAGCGTCTTCATTATGCCACTGGATTTGAAAGCGAACGGATCGACGACTTCCAATTCTCGCGAAACACCCTTGTCGACTATGTCCATTACCAGCTCTCTTTCCCCGAAGAGGATATGCTTCCCGTGATTCCCGGCAACTATCTTCTCATCGTGTATGGAGACCAACTGGCCGAGGAGGATATCTATTTCACTCGACGTTTCATGGTCCTTGACGAGAAAGCCTTCATCGACGCCTCCGTGCCCCGCTATTGCGACGACCTCAGCTTAAGCGATACCCACCAGCAACTCAACATCAAAGTCTCCATGCCTAGCATCATGACGGGCAACGTGCAACAATACGCCTCGATGACCATTCGGCAGAATGGACGTTGGGACAATGCCGTGGTGGGACTCAAGCCCAGCTTTGTCTATCCCGACTTCATTTCCTACGAACATCTTCCACAAACTGTGTTTGAAGGCGCCAACCAGTATCGTCGCGTCAACTTCAGCAACTTCTATTTCCAATCGGAAAACATCGCCCACATCTATCAGACAGACGACTATTATGTAATCGATTATGCCGTTTGTGAGTCGCGGGCACGGAAACCTTACATCACCTACGAAGATCTTCATGGAGAGAAATACATCTACGTCTCCAACGAGGGACTGGAAGCGGATACGGAAGCGGACTATGCCTGGCTTAACCTCTTCCTGCGATGGCCCAACCCATTGACGAACGAGGATGTGTATGTGATGGGTGCCATCAACGACTGGAGATTCGACGACCGCAACCTTATGCGTTACGACTATCAACTTGGTGGATACCTGTGCCAACTGTTGCTCAAACAAGGTTATTACAACTTCATGTTTGTCACCGCCGACCGTGAGACGGGACAAGTCGCGACCGACCTCACCGCGGGCAACCATTGGGATACGGACAACCTGTATAGGATCTATTTCTATTATTATATCCCCAATAAAGGCTACGATGCCCTCATCGGTTATACCACTTGCCCATCCCACTGATAGTCCCAACCTTTAACTCCAACTCCATGTCTCCCCGCCTCACCCTTTTCGCGGATGTCCTCCTGCCCATCCCAGTGCCGGGAACCTTTACTTACCGTGTCCCGTATACGCTGAACGATTCCATTCGGGTCGGGCAGCGTGTGGTGGTGCAGTTCGGGAAGACCAAAATCCTGTCGGGATTGGTCTTGTCCATTACTGACAAGGTGCCTGAGGTCGAGGTAAAATACCTGATCGACATCTTGGATGACCAACCCATTGTAAATGATGTCCAGCTGAGATTCTGGGAATGGATCCAAAACTATTACCTCTGCCATCTTGGCGAGGTGATGCAGTCGGCCTTGCCATCGGCGCTGAAACTGAGCAGCGAGTCGATGGTGGCACTCTCAAGGGATTTTGTCTTGGATAGTATGGCACTCAACGATTATGAGTACATGATTGTGGAGGCATTGCAGATTCAACCCAAGATTGCGGTCAGTGAGGTGAGCAAAATCATCGGTTTCAAGAAAGTAATGCCGTTGATACATTCCATGATGGAAAAAGGCATCTTGGTGATGGAGGAGGCCCTGAACGAGAAATACAAGGTGAAATACGAACGCTTTGTGAGACTGTCAAGCCTCTATCGTGACGAGACGGCGTTGCAGGAGCTCATGGATGCCCTAACGAAACGGGCTTACAAGCAGCTGGAGCTGTTGCTGGCTTACCTGAGCCTTGGGGGTGACTGTGACCACGACTTGAATGCGGTTGACCTTCTGAAGAAAGCCAATGCTGCCAACAACATATTGAAAGCGATGGCCGACAAGGGTATTTTTGAGGTGTACGAGCGTCAAGTCAGCCGATTGAAAGAGTTCAAGGCGCAGGTCGATGTCGGTTCCATTCAGCTGACACCCGCCCAGCAGGAGGCCTATAGATGCATCAAGGAGGGCTTTGCGCAACAAAAGCCGGTCTTGCTTCATGGCGTCACCTCCAGCGGCAAGACCGAGATCTATATCAAGCTGATCCAAGAGGCGGTTGAAGCAGGGAAACAGGTGCTGTATCTCCTGCCGGAGATCGCCCTCACTGCACAGATCATCAACCGCCTGAAACAATATTTTGGCGACAAGTTGGGCGTGTATCACTCGCGTTATGGCGTCAATGAGCGGGTAGAGGTGTGGCAACAGGTGCGCGACTTTGCCCAGAACAAGGCCTCGCAACGCCAAATCATCGTGGGGTCGCGATCTGCCATCTTCCTTCCCTATTCCGAGATCGGACTGATCATCGTTGACGAGGAGCACGACAGCAGTTTCAAGCAGGTGGATCCAGCTCCACGTTATCATGCCCGTGATGCTGCCATCGTCCTCGGTGCCATGCATCACGCCTATGTGCTACTCGGCTCTGCCACGCCATCTTACGAGAGTTATTACAACGCTCTCCATGGCCGCTACCGGCTTGTGGAACTTACCCAACGCTATGGCGGGGCGGAGTTGCCTGAGATCATCCTCAGCGACTTGCGCGTGGAACGGAAACGGAAGACCTTGCAGGCGGATTTCGGCAAGGTGCTCCTTGATGCGGTGAAAGGAACCCTCGCAGCACATCACCAAGCCATTCTATTCCAAAACCGAAGGGGCTTCTCACTTCGCATCGAATGCGAGGACTGCCATTATGTGCCCCAATGCATCAACTGCGACGTAAGCTTGATTTACCATAAGAAACAGAACGTGTTGCGATGCCATTACTGCGGATATACCGCCAGTGTCCCCGCGGAATGTCCCCAATGTCATAGTACCAATATCAAGATGCACGGCTTCGGCACCGAGAAAGTGGAAGAGGACCTGCAACTGCTGCTCCCTGAGGCCAGGGTGGCACGCCTCGACCTTGACACCACACGGTCCAGGAACGACTATCAAAGCATCTTGGAAGCTTTCCAGGACAAGGAGACCGATGTCCTTGTCGGTACCCAGATGGTCACCAAGGGCCTCGACTTCGACGCTGTGAAAGTCGTGGGCATTCTCAATGCCGACCAGATGCTTTCCTATCCCGATTTCCGTGCTCACGAGCGCAGCTTCCAGCTGATGGCCCAGGTGGCAGGTCGCGCTGGCAGGAAAGGTGGAGAGGGCAAGGTTATCATCCAAACCTACGAACCTTCCCATCCCGTGCTGCAAGACGTGTTGCACAACGACTTCAAGGGACTTTATGCCAAACAGATGCATCATAGGCAGCAGTTCGGTTACCCGCCTTTTTATCGGATCGTGCTCATCAGGCTTAAACACAAGGACTATCAGAAACTCAACGCTGCTGCGGCAACATTGGCTGGTATGCTTCGCCCTGTTTTCAAGCAGGATCTTCTAGGTCCGGAATATCCCATGGTGTCCCGTGTCAAGAATATGTATATCAAGCAGATGCTCGTCAAGTTCAATCGAGAGCATAACGCCCAGCAGGTCAAAGAGCTGATCATGAAACAGATAGGTCTCTTCCAAAAGCAATCTGAGCACAAATCGGTACAAGTCCAGATCGACGTGGATCCCATGTAGGGAAGGCCTTTTCCATCTTAGCGGCTGTTTTTGCCGTTTCGCTTGTTTTTCTCCGTTCTTTGGCGAAAATAGCTTATCTTTGTCACCTTGAAAACGAAATATCTATGAAATTCCGTCTTGCCTTTCTTTTGGCCCTGATATGCATGGCCCAAGGCCTTTCCGCATCCATTACCGTAAAAGGAAGGGTGCTGAATAAGAACACCAGCGAGCCCATGGAATATGCCACCGTCTCTGCATACTCACTTCCTGATTCTACCTTGGTGTCTGGTGTCATCACCGAGCCGACGGGGCATTTTACCCTCCAGCTGGAGAAAGGCCGCTATTCGTTACGGTTCCAGTACATGGGATTTGTGCCCTATGTCAAGACCATCACCTTGACGGGAGAGAAGAGCCTCGTCGATCTCGGCAGGATCCTCCTTGCCCCCGATGAAGCCCTGCTTGATGAGGTGGAGGTCGTGGCCGAAGTGAGCACCTACGAGATGACGCTCGACAAGCGGGTCTTCAACGTGGGCAAGGACGTGGGTAACACCGCCAGCAACGCCATCGAGGTGCTTGAAAACATCCCTGCCGTCTCGGTTGACGTGGAAGGCAACGTGAGCCTCCGTGGCGACGACGGCGTACGTATCCTCATCGACGGAAAGGAGTCGGGACTCTCTGGAATGAGCACCCAAGACGCCCTCCGTACCCTGCAAGGCGACATGATCGAGAGGGTGGAGGTCATCACCAACCCATCGGTGCGCTACGACGCTGAAGGCTCGGCAGGCATCATCAACATCATCCTCAAGAAAGACAAGCGCCAGGGCTTCAACGGAGCTGTCAACCTGCAAACAGGGTATCCTTGGCAATATGGCGCCAGCCTTTCCATGAACTACCGTCTGCGTCACTGGAATCTCTTCGCCAGTTACGGTTTCAACAGTCGCTCCAACATCGGTGGTGGCATCAACCAAACGAAACGTTTCGATGTCATCGGCAACGACACTATCTACCAGCAGATCACCGACCAGACTACCGAAAGGGCGATGCGCCGCATGGGACATAACGTGCGCGTGGGCGCCGACTACTATGTCACCGACCACGACATCGTCAGCGGTGCCTTGGTATTCCGCTATGGCACCAACCGCACCCATCCCGTGGTTCGCTATTGGGACGAGTATCCCCAGCAGGGTACTTCCTCCTACGACGTCCGCGAAGAGAACTGGCATGAAACCGATCCTATGATTGAGGCCACCCTCGATTACGACAAGACTTTCGAAAAGAAGGGTAGAAGCCTGAAAGCCAACTTCCGCTTCTTCCGCAATGCCGAAGTATCTGGATCCGACATTTCCGAGATGCTCTATCCCAATACGCAGATGCATGAACTCCTTTCTTCCCTCTATCAGAAAACCACCCAGGATCAGGGTATGAGGAACCTGCAGGCCAGCATCGACTATGTGCATCCTTTTGCCCTCAAGGCGCAGTGGGAGATCGGTGCCAAATACACCAACCGATCCATCAACAGCATCTCTGCAGTGCTCGAACTGGACAGTACGGGCGTTTATAAGCGTATTGAAGAATACTGTTACGATTTCAACTACAATGAGCAAGTGGCCGCCCTCTATACAAGCCTGGGCAACGAGTGGGGCCGCTGGTCGGGGCAAGTGGGCGTGCGTGTCGAGATGACTGACATTTACACCAACCTCAAAGGCTATGCCCACGACGGAACCGACTCCATCAATGGCGGCAAACCCTATGTCAACTTTTTCCCAAGCGCTCATCTCAATTACTCCGTTTCAGAGAACGACCAGTTCCAAGTAAGCTATACCCGACGTATCCGCCGTCCTGGCTTCTGGCAAATGAGTCCTTTCCGTTCTTATAACGACAACCGTAACATCAGGATGGGCAACCCTAGTCTGCAACCGACTTTCATGGACAGTTATGAATTGGGCTATCTCCATTTCTGGGACCGCTCCAGTTTTACTTTCACTGGCTACTATCGCCATGGCAACAACATGATCCGGCATTACACCTTCGAAGAGGATGGCGTTTACTACAGCATGCCCATCAACTTCGGGAAAGCTGATGACTTTGGCGTAGAGGCTGTGGCACAGGGACAGATGACGAAATGGCTGAACTTGAATGGCAATGTCAACTTCTTCCGTTCCTTTACCCGTGGTACGATCAATGGGCAATACTATGAAACACCTTCCTGGATGCTTTTCGGGCGCTTGGTCTCCAAGTTCAAAATCAAGAACTGGTTTGATTTCCAATTGACAGCCCATGTTATGGGCCCTCGCGTGGAACCCCTCGGCAAGCGTGACGGAGAGTGGTGGCTCGACATGGCTGTGAGCAAAGAGGTGCTCCACGGCAACGGCACGGTGACTTTCAACGTGCGCGACGTATTCGGTACCCGAGGACGCGGCGGTGAGTCATGGGGTGAGCATTTCTGGCAATACAGCAACAGTACTTGGAACCGCACTTCCATGTCGCTCAACTTCAACTATCGCATCAACCAACAGAATACCAAGCGTAGTCGTGGCGAAGGCGGCGGTGAGGACTATGACGGTGGTGGCGACGAGGATATGTATTGAGAACTTGTTGGCGTTTTATTTGTTTTTAACATATTTATTTCCTAATTTTGAAGGCTAGTTTTTATAACCCTTTAAAATTCAGGATTATGCAGAACTCTACCCCCTCTTCAAAGTCCTATAAAATTGGCATCACCCATGGTGATTTCAATGGCATCTCATACGAAGTTATCCTCAAAGCTTTTTCCGATTCTCGCATGTTGCAGATGTTCACTCCGGTTCTCTATGGGCAATCGAAGGTGATTTCGTACTACAAGAAGAGTTTGGGTATCGAAGAGTTCAACTATTCCCTTACCCGTGATGTGCGACAGGCTTGGGCGCAGAAGTTCAACATCGTTAACATTACCGACGATGAGTTGAAGATCGAACCGGGAGTCTTGTCGGAACAGGCGGGCCGCATGGCGGTACTATCGTTGAAGAGAGCCGCCGATGACTTGATTAAGGGGAATGTGGATGCTCTGGTGACGGCGCCGGTAAATCCAGCGCTCTTGCAGTCCGATGCATTTCGTTTCAACGGACAGTCGGAGTATCTCTCTTCGCTGTTCAACGGAGCCGAGTATCTTGAAATGCTTGTCAGCGACTATTTGCGCATCGGAATGGTCACCTCCGACATCTCATTGAAGGAGGCTGTTGCAACGATCAGCAAGGAATTGGTGATGCAAAAATTGATCTTGTTGGCGAAATCCATGAAGAAGGATTTCAACATCGACACTCCGAGGATCGCTGTCTTGGGCCTGAATCCTCATGCAGGCGATTCCGGGTTGGCAGGAAAGGAAGAACAAGACGTGATTGTTCCCGTGCTCTCCCTGGCCAGCAAAAATGGCCTTCTTGCCTTTGGCCCCTTTGCTGCCGATAGTTTCTTCACTACGGATGAGTGGAGAAAATATGATGCGGTACTGGCGATGGTTCACGATCAGGCTGCGTTGCCATTCAAGATGATCTCTGTCAACGGAGGAGCCCTTTATACCGCAGGTCTTCCTGTGGTGCGCACGGCTCCTTTCCATGGGCCGGCCTACGACATCGCCAATAAAAACGAAGCATCGCCCGACGCGATGCGCCGGGCGATGTTTCTTGCTTTGGATATTTTAAATCAGCAAAGACTTATTTGACCACGAACTTCTGAGTGTCGGAGCCAGCGTTGATGAAGTAAACGCCGCTGCTCAGTGAGGAGACGTTGATCGTGTTAGGACCAACATGACCCTTCACTCTGCTGACCACTTGACCGGTGATGGTGTAGATCACGATCTCGGAGTTCTGGTTCAGGTTGACGTTCAGCTGAGTGGTTGCCGGGTTGGGGCTCACCATCATCTTGGTGTTGTGAGAAACCTCAGGAACGCTGACGCTAGGTCCGAACAGGTCGTTCAGGCTGAACACCATGCCATAGTAGCAGTTGTCAGCACCGTTGGTGTCGTCGCTTTGGACATAGGAACCAGGAGTTTCGTCAGTTTGGCAAACAATGATCAGTTCATCGCCGATAATGGCAGCTTGAGGCCAAACCATTTCCATGTTTTCATACATCCAATAGTCTTCACCACCGCAGAGAGCAGTCATGTTACCCCAGGTGAGACCGCCATCGGGTGAATAGTTGGCGAAGAGGTGATAGTAGAAGTTGTCGCCATTCTTGTGGTTCTCGTCCAAAGCGGACCAAATAGCCACCAGGTCGTCAGAGCCAGGAACTCTCATCAGCACCGGGAAGGCGCAGATACCAGAGTTGTAGTGGCCGTGGTTGCCAGTAGTCAAAGAACCGTCGGAAATGAAGGCAGTCGTCTGGAGCTCATCGAGAGGTTCAATGGTACCATCTTCACGCACTGGTGACAGATAGCCAATGTATTCAGGCCACAAGTCGTGGGTCTGATCGCTCCACCACCACATGGCACCGAAGATGTCTTGGTTGAGGTAAGCGGTATCGATGATGAAGGGCTCGCCAGGAGTCAAGTTGCCAGGGATGGCACTGACAGCAGCACCGTCTTCACCGTAAGGAAGGTCTTCACCCCAGTAGGCAACGCCACCGTAAGCAGTGGAGTAGTGGCCTTCAGGACCGGAGCTGGTACCGTCGGTGTAGTTCCACTCGTAAGCGATCTTCAGCTTGTGGTCGAGTGACCAAACTGCGGAGACGTAACGGGGGAGATAGAAGTCGAGGGTATCACCAGGTTGCAGGGTGTTGGCGGGGTCGATGCAGGGGTGTGAATAGAAGAGTTTCTTTTCCCAGGTCTCACCGTCATCGTAGCTGCAGAGGACGAAACCGTCAGACCAGCTGTTGCTGATGACAAGAGCGAGGCAGTTGTCCTCGGTGGTCTCCATCCAGTAGCAGCCGTTGGAGTTCCATTCGCAACCATATTCCTTGGTCATGTAAGGAAGAATGACGTTTTCCTTGTCCCAGGTCACACCACCGTCGGTGGAACGGAAGTAGATGTAAGCATCAGCGACACCGTCGATTCCGTTGTAAGCGTTGGCAACGACGTGGATGATGTCACGGTTGGGGCCAGAGGTCATGACAGCAGGCCAAGTGGGTTCGTTGGTGTTGTCAAGGGCACTTGTGGGAGCCATTGAACCAGCGGTGATGGCATCTCTGTCTTCAGTGACATAAACATGGCATTCGGTAGCGGTGTGAGCGGCAACCACAAGACCGTGCTCTTTATACTGAGCGATGGAGCCGAAGCCGGTTTTTTCGTTTTCCACGCGGGCACCCATGCCTGACCATTCGCCAGTGTTGGAATCGTAGGTCACGATGCCAGTACCACGGTCTGAATAAGCATTGTCAGTTGCGATGGTGAATGCGAAATCCACTTTGCCATTGTCCCAAACCTTGGTCCAGGTACGAGCTGCGTGGTTGCTCTGCCAGTCATAGAAAGTGAAGTCGAGCTCGTTGCCTTCCACTCTCGTCATGGTGGGCTCGGTTTGAACGTTCAGCATGGCTTCGCTTTCAACGCGAGGGGCGATGAACGTTTCAGCCTTTTGAAGGTTCGCAGCACTTCTCGAAATTTTTGCTACTTGAGCGTAACCGATAGAAGCTACGGCCAAGATCATCAGTAAAGTAAACAGTTTTTTCATTTCTTGATGATTTTAAATTAATAATAGTGTTAGTTATGAATGATCGTGTTCTTTTCTTAGAGCCTACAAATATACGCATAATATTTTTTTTCGCAAGTGGTTTGGCGAAAAACTTTTCTTTTTTCAAAAAATAAGCAGAAATGAATTGCCAACCGTTTTTCTTTGTATCTTTGGAATTATTTTCTCAAACTGATACTTTATGAAAAAACTACTATTACCTTTACTGATGCTGGCACTTATCGGTCTTCCGTCGTGCCAGAACGACTCTGAATGGAGCCCCGTGGCGGATCCCGCCTCCTTAGTCGATCCTTTCATTGGGACGGGTGGACACGGCCATACCTTCCCGGGAGCCACAGTGCCTTTCGGCATGGTGCAGTTCAGTCCCGACACACACATGAACGATTGGGACGCATGTTCAGGCTATCACACCTCCGACAACACCATCCTTGGCTTCAGCACCACCCACCTCAGCGGTACGGGCTGCAGCGACTATGGCGACTTCCGCTTCATGCCCTTTGTGGGAGAAGTCTTCCTCGATAAAGGCAGTGAAGACGATCCTGCCAGTGGTTATCGCTCGGCTTTCAGCCATGAAAACGAGTCTGCATGTCCTGGCCGCTACAGCGTGTTGCTCGACGACTACAACATCCGCGTGGACCTGACCGCTGGACAACGCATCGGCATGATGCGCTGCACCTTCCCCGAAGGTGCCGTCCCGCGCATCTTCCTTGACATGGTGGAGGGCGTTAACGATGAGTTCGTGTACACTTCCTCCCTGCAGATGGTCTCTGACAGCGCAATCAGCGGTTTCCGCCGTACCCGCGACTGGGCCGAGGACCAATGGCTTTATTTTTACGCTGAGTTTTCCAAACCTATCAAGGCACATACTTTCTATGTCCATTCAAAGGCTACCGCTGACAACATTGTGTCAAGCGATCATCTCAAGGCGGTTTTCGACTTCGATCCCTTAGACGACGAACCCCTCGTGATGCGTATCGCCCTTTCCGCCGTTGATGTAGAAGGCGCCAAGAACAACTTGAATGCCGAACTCGCCGAAGCCGACTTCTGCTTTGACACTTTGGCACAAAAAGCCTATGACAGATGGGGCCATGAGTTGCGACGCATAGAGGTGCAGGGCGACGACTCGGCCGACTTGCGGGTGTTCTATACCAACCTCTATCATGCCATGATCGCCCCCAATCTCTTCTCGGATGCTGACGGACGTTATCGCGCCCATGATCTCCAGATCCATCATTCCGACCATCCCATCTATACGGTCTTCTCGCTTTGGGATACCTTCCGAAGCCTCCATCCTCTGTTCAGTTTGATCCAACGAGAGCGCACTGTCGATTTCATCAATACCTTTATTAATAACTACGAAACAGATGAGGAACACATGCTTCCGATATGGGAACTGGCCGCCGATGAAACACATTGCATGATCGGCAACCACGCCATTCCTGTCATCGCCGATGCTTACTTCTGCGGCATCCGTGGCTTCGATGCCGAGAAAGCCCTCGAAGCTATGGTGAATTCGTCGCGGCAAGATCGCCGTGGCATCGGTTCGTATGTGAAATATGGATTCATCCCAGTGGACCATGAGGGAGAGGCAATCTCCAAGACATTGGAATATGCATACGATGACTGGTGTGTCGCCCGCATGGCCGAAGCTATGGGCAAGACCGAAATCGCCAACGAGTTCTATCAAAGGGCACAAGCCTATAAGAATATCTATAACTCTGAAAATCAGTTCTTCCATGGAAGACGTAACGGCGGTTTTATGCAGCCTTTCGACCCTACACAGGTCAACTTTACCCTTACCGAGGCTAACACATGGCAGTATAATTTCTTCGTCCCTCAGGATGTCAACACCCATATCGACATGATGGGCGGATGGGAGAGCTACGGCAAGAAGTTGGACGGGCTTTTCACTGCGTCAAGCCAACTCACAGGACGTGAGCAACCTGACATCACGGGCCTCATCGGACAATATGCCCACGGCAACGAACCTAGCCATAACACTATTTACATGTACAACTTCATCGGTCAGCCGACCAAGACCCAACGGTATGTGCGTCAGGTCATGGACGAGTTCTATACGGATGAGCGTGATGGACTCAGTGGCAACGAGGACTGTGGACAGATGTCGGCTTGGGGCGTGTTCTCTTCGCTGGGTTTCTATCCTGCCACCCCGGCTTCAGGCTATTATGTATTGGGCGTTCCCCGTTTCAACCATGCAGCGGTCCATCTTGGCAATGGACATACCTTTACTGTCACCGCCAAGGGATTGACTCCCCAAAACCGTTATGTGAAGTCGGTGAAACTCAATGGGAAGAAGTTGGATCGTAGTTATGTCACCGTTGAAGAGGTCCTCGCTGGTGGTGAGTTGACGTTTGTCATGACCGACTCGCCCGACTCGCCTTGGGCCACACAACCGGAGAACTGTCCTGTGATGCGCATCCCCACAGAGAGTATCGTGGTGGTGCCGGCCGTCAACGCCGTATCCAATACGTTCTTCGACAGCATCACAGTCTCCATGAGTCATCCTATTGCGGATGCCAAGATCTATTATACCCTTGACGGGACGGATCCCGACGAGAACAGCACGGTCTATTCCGAACCTGTTGTTTTGAAGGAAACCACGCAGATTCGTGCCGCTGCGTTACAGGACGGACGCTGGAGTCGTGTGATTGACGCCGACTTCCATCTGATTGATGCCAAACGTGCCGTGAAGTTGGCCCATCCCTATTCCGACCAATATGAGGCGGGTGGCTTGAAAGCGCTTATCGACCATCAGCGTGGCGGCGATAATTTCCGCACGGGCACTTGGCAAGGGTATCATGGCGTCGATCTGATAGCCACCGTCGATCTGGGGGCTCCTCAAAGGATCTCCCGTCTCGCTGGCAGCTTCCTCCAAGAGCAGCGTTCTTGGATCTTCATGCCCACGGAAGTGGAGTTCTTCGTCTCCGATGACGGAAAACGCTTCCGTAGCGTGGGCGGGGTGGTCAACCAGATTCCTCTCGACGAGGAAGATGCCGTCCTCCAAGAGATGGCGGTGCGTCCGCGTACCAATGCCCGTTATGTGAAGATGGCTGCCAAAAACATCCGCACATGTCCGTCGTGGCACCCCGGCGCCGGCCAACCCGCCTGGATCTTCTGCGACGAATTCATCATCGAATAACTTCTTACTTCTGACTTCTAAATTCTAATTATATGAAAGACTCTATCGTAATCCTTGCCGGCGGCGGTCCAGCCCCGGGAATCAACACGGTCATCAGTACCGTGGCCAAGACCTTTTTGAAAGCCGGATACCGCGTCCTCGGTCTCAACGACGGATATAAGAACCTCTTCAAGGATCATCCTGAAGTGGATGAGATCGACTTCATTTGGGCTGACGAGATCCAGAAACAAGGCGGTTCTGCTTTGCGCATGAGCCGTTATAAACCGAAAAATGAGGAATTCAACACCGACTTCTTCGTGAAAAACAACGTGAAGCTGCTGGTCACCATTGGCGGCGACGACACGGCTTCTACGGCTAACCGCATCTCCAAATACCTGAGCGAGAATAACGTCCAGATACAGAACATCCATGTCCCCAAGACCATCGACAACGACCTTCCTCTGCCGGATGGCCAGCCTACCTTCGGCTATTATTCTGCCAAGGACGCTGCCGTGCATCTGGTGCAGACCGTCTATGAAGATGCCCGTACCAGCGGCAACTGGTTTGTGCTCTCTGCCATGGGTCGTGAAGCCGGTCACCTGGCTTTCGGCATGACATCGGCTTGTCATTGCCCGATGGTGGTCATCCCCGAGATGTTCAACAAGGCGGAAGTCACCTTCGATGCCATCATCAACTTGATGGTCAGCTCCATCGTCAAGCGAAAACTCCTTGGTGTAGGCTATGGCGTCATCATCATCAGCGAAGGCGTGTTCCATTTCATGACGGACGCTGAGATTGAGAAGTCGGGCGTGGCTTTCACCTATGACGAGCACGGCCATCCTGAGCTGGGCAACGTGAGCAAGGCGCACATCTTCAACCTGTTGCTGCAGCAGCGTCTTCGTTTGTTGGGCATCAGCGTCAAGAGCCGCCCAGTGGAGATCGGCTATGGCATCCGTTGTGTCCAGCCGAATGGTTACGACCTGACTTATTGCTCCCTGCTGGGCTATGGCGTGAAAAAGCTGTTCGACCAAGGTGTCACCGGTGCGATGGTCACCACCAATCCCAAGGGTGAGATCATCCCGTTGTATCTGAAGGATGTGGAGGATGAGAACGGCAAGATCAAGCCTCGTTTGGTCAACCTCAACGGCCCCAAGGCCGAGTTGATCTTTAACGAGGGCTTGCAGTACCTCACCCCCGACGATTACGAGGCGGCAAGGCAATACCTGCCGAATCCAGAGGAATACGACTTTAGGAAAATCTTGAATTGGTAAATGCACTCGGGGCTGCCACATCGTGGCAGCCCCGAGTTTTTTTTTTCATTGGATTTTTTGGTGAATCAAATCAAGCAGTTTCTGCTCCGCGTCCTCAAGCAGGCTCTTGCCGGTGGGGAAGGGGACGGGCTGTTGTTTCAGCCGTTCCATGGTCTGCTCTGAACAGGCCTCCAGGGCGCCTTCGACGGTGGAGTAGCTGTGCTCGAAACGGGATGAGACCTCGAAGGGCATCTTGAGTAACAAGTGCCTGCTTTTGGGGTCGATGAAAAACACCTTGCCCTTGATGGTAGCCGTCTTGCTGAGCTTGTGGTCGGTCACGATGGCGGTGAACTCGCCTTTGGTCTCCTTGAAGCTCACGGTCTCGTCTCGGTCGGGGCTGATATCTTGTTCAAAGACCTCTGCGTGCATGAGCTTGTCGATGCTGCCGCCATGGCGTTTTGCCAGCGATTTCAGCTTGAAGTCGCCGATCCTTGGGTTCTCGGCGTTGACGCGTTCCAGCGACATGATCAGCTGATCGGCCTTGTCAAGATCTGGCTCTTCAGTGTTCAGTATCTGTGCTATCTTCGCCGTCAGATAGGCTTCTGCCTTGTTCTGTGCCGCTTGCAGGTCATCGTCAAGGTTGAGCTTGGTATAGTTGATGCTTTTCTTGATTTCCTTCGGGAAGCAATCCAAGGCTTCGCAGCGGCCTTTCATGCTGCTGTAACGCTCGAAGATCTCGGACCATACGTCGGGTTGACCTGAGGCTTTCAGCGCCTGGATCCGTTCGTGGTCGGCCTGGTTGGCTTTGTGGTAACTCGCTGCAACCATGGCGATCAGGTCGTTTCTGTATTGCCCAGCGCATATCCTGGGGGCGGTTCTCATGATGACTTGGTCGTATTCTTGGGCTTCATACAGTTTTTTTGTGGTGTTGCAGGCAGAAAGGAGGATACCTGCAATCAATACAGTTGTTGGCAAGATGTGTTTCATGGTTTTTTCTTTTGTCACAAAAAGTATTTTTCATACAAATATCGCACCAAAAAATCATTATTTTTGCCGCATGGAAAAGATCAAACAGCTTAAAGAGGAGTTTACCTCTTTCATGGGTCAGGTGCCCTTTACATACGATCCTGCAGAATTGTACGCCCCTATCACCTACACTTTATTTCAGAAAGGGAAACGGCTTCGTCCCATGTTGTGCCTTTTGGCATGCGACATGTTCGGGGGAGACATCGAAGAGGCGAAATATCCCGCCTTGGCATTGGAGACATTCCATAACTCAACGTTGATTCATGATGATATTATGGATCAGGCCCCGTTGCGTCGTGGTATGGAAACGGTTTACAAGAAATGGAACACCAATGCAGCGATTCTTTCGGGCGATGCAATGGTGGCGTTGTCATTCGATTTTGTAATGCGTACTCCGAAGGCGTTGGAGACAGTGCGTTTGCTGAGCCAGGTATATCATGAGGTGTGTGATGGACAGCAGTACGATATTAACTTCGAGACACGATCTGATGTCACCATTCCTGAATATCTTGAAATGATTAGGTTGAAGACTGCGGTGCTTTTGGCCACGAGTCTTCGTATGGGAGCACTGATTGCCGGAGCTTCTGAAGCGGACCAGCGCTTGCTTTATGATTTCGGAATTGCCATCGGAATGGCTTTCCAGTTGCAGGATGACTTGCTTGACTGTTATGGCGACGAGGCGGTGTTTGGCAAGAAGACAGGAGGAGATATTTTGGAGAACAAGAAGACGTATATGCTTCTGAAAGCGTTGGAAATGGCTTCTCCCGCTCAGCGATCGGCTTTGGAACAGTGGTTCTCGTTGTCAGTGGTGGATCAACCTCAGCTAAAAGTGCAAGCAGTGAAACAATTGTACGACCAACTTCATGTCAAGGAGGTCGTGGGACAAGTGATTTCGGATTATTTCACTCAGGCAGACGCCTTTTTGGATGCCGTTGGAGTTCCTGAGGAACGTAAAACGTCGCTGAAAACCTATGTCTTGATGCTGTCGGGAAGAGACAAATAAAAACAAAAAAAACCAGGCGTTGAGCCTGGTTTTTTTGTTTTTATACCTTTGGATTCGTTCAGGTTAATCTCTTCTAGTATCGTCAGCTTTGATTTCCTTTGGCTTCACCGTGGTAGTGGTGTTGTCGCTGCTGGCGTTGGGGTCGGCGTGGAATCCAACTCTGCCGCTGTTTTGAGTTGATGTGGCGGTGCCGGGGTTGGCATGAGTCGTGGAGATCTGAGTGCTGTTGTTGGTGGTTTGGGGTTTGGTAGAAGAGGTGGTCGTGCTGGAGACGCCAGGGTTGCCTTGGCTTTGTGGGATCTGGAAGCTGCTGCTGTTTGTTTGGGGTTTAGAAGAAGAGGTAGTCGTGCTGGAGATGCCAGGGTTGCCTTGGCTTTGTGGGATCTGGAAGCTGCTGCTGTTTGATTGAGGTCTCTCGCTAGTTGTAGTCGTGCTGGAGATGCCAGCGTTGCCTTGGTTTACAGTGGTAGTTGAAGCATTGGGTCTGATAGTTCTATCAGTGCTTGAAGTGGTGGTGGCAGCAGTGCCGGGGTTGCCTTGGCTCTGAGAGATCTGGAAAGAATTGGGCTGGGCTTTTTTCGTTGGAGCCACATTCTTTGAAGCGTCTGAAGCTGGAGTCTGTTGCATAAGGACTGGTTTGTCTCCAGAAGTTTGTGCGTTTCTGTCTAAAGTAGTTTGAGCGTTTTTGTCTTCAAGTTGTGCGTTTTTGTCTTCGTCCTTTGAAGATGCTTGTTCAGCTTTAGTAGTAGTGTTGAATTGTGCATTTGCTACATTGATGAAGCCGAAGGCGAAGAATGCCATGATGCTGAGTACGATTGCTTTTTTCATGATGATTAGTTTTTTAAATTAATAATTGTATAAGTTAAGGATTGTTAATTTCTTTGTTCACTGCAAAAATATCAATTTCCGTACCAAAAACCAAATTGAAAACAAACTTTTTTTGAGAAATTCATAAATGCTGTTTTTTATTTGTGATTGTCTGGGTTGATTGTTTTATTGTTGAACACTGAAAAAAGTATCAATAACCGTACCAAAATCTGGATCAAGAAGAATTTTTTTTGAAAAAAATCACAAAAACAAGCAACTATCTCCATAACTCAGAAAGCGAAAGTCGTGGTCAAGGGCATACTGATAGGCCTCTTTCCATCTGTCGCCGATAAGTGCTGAGACTAGTAAGAGCAGCGTGCTTTTGGGCTGGTGGAAGTTGGTGATTAACCCGGTGATGACGCGCATCTGGTAGCTCGGGGCGATCATCAATGCGGTGGAGGCTTCAAGTTGACTGAGTCGGTGGAGATCCAAATAGTCGAGAATCGTCTTCAGGGCCTCTTCGGTGGAGAACGGCTGGTGTGATTCGTATGGATACCATTGTTTGACGTGTAGTTCCCTTAATGCCATGCCCTCTTCTTTGAGCATCATGCCGATCCAATAGAGGCTCTCCAAAGTTCGGGTGCTGGTGGTGCCGACGGGGATGATGTCGTTCCCCAACTGGTTGAGTAGATGTTGGATGAGACTCCGTTTCACGAGGATGGTCTCGGAGTGCATGGCATGTTCGCCGATGGTCGGGGTGGCGACGGGGCGGAAGGTGCCGGCTCCGACGTGCAGAGTGACCTCGTCCATGTCGAAACCTTTGGCTTTGAGTTGTTCCAGCAACGGTTTGGTAAAATGCAATCCGGCGGTAGGTGCGGCTACCGAGCCGTCATATCGGGCAAAGACGGTTTGGTAGCGGTCGCGATCCTCGGGCTCTGCTTCTCGATGCAGATAGGGTGGCAAAGGGATCTCGCCTGCGACGTCGAGGAGGGTGGCGAAAGGAAGATGGGAAGGCGTCCACGAAAACTCGATCTCCGAATACTGGTCGTTCTTTTGAATGCGTTCGGCAAACAGAGTAAGGTCGTCGCCTGCCGCTTTCAAATCCAGGCGCAAATGACCCTCGCGCCACCGTTTGGAGTTGCCTACCAAACACTTCCATCGTACAGGAGAGGGACTGCTGAAAGCAATCTGATAGTCGTCTTCGGGTTCAAGGCAAAAGATCTCCACATGGGAACCGGTGTCCTTTTGGAATCGCAGCCGCGCTCTGATCACCTTGGTCTCGTTAAAAACCAGCAATGCTTTCTCGGGAAGATAGTCACCGATATGCCTGAACTGTGTTTCCTGGATGCGTCCCTCTTTCATGACGAGCAGCTTGGAGGCGTCGCGTTCTGCCAAAGGGTATTTAGCAATGCGCTCTTCGGGCAAGGGATAGTCGTACGCCTCGATGGATAGTTTTTGGATGTTGCTCATTTTGATATTTTTTGCAAAAGTAATACTAACTTTCTCTATATTTGCAAAATGATAAAATGATTTACAATGAAAAATACTGTTTTAGGGGTCTTTTTGTTCGTGTCATTGTTGGCTGGAGCACAGACCGTTCAAGTAGAAGGGGTCCAGTCAGGCACTTGGAATGCGGATACCATACTGGTGACAGGCGATATCGATGTTGTCAATGTTTTAAGAATCTTGCCTGGAACGACCGTGTTGTTCGATGGCTTTTATGGCATCACGATACATGAAGGGGCCTCGTTCGTGGCCAAAGGAAGGGAAAATGACAGCGTTGTCTTCACTGTGTCTGACACAACGGGATTCCATATCTACAATTCCAACAAAGGAGGATGGAACGGTATCTGCCTGATGAAGGCGGGAAAACTGCGTCTTGACCATTGTGTGCTTCAGTATGCCAAGGCGGCCGACACCCTTGATCGGCAAGGCGGTGCCTTGAATATCCTTGGAAGCGATGAGGTGAATATCAACCATTGTACCTTGCGTTACAACAGAGCCAGGGAACATGGAGGTGCCATCTATGCGGTGGATTCGAAAGTGAAAATGTCGCAATGCGCCCTTAATTATAATAAGGTGGAAGGCGATGAGATCATTTATGCCATGTATGGCGGTGCTGCCGGCTTTCTGAAATGCGACGTGAGCCTAACCGACATGGAGTTCATCGGCAACGTGGGTGAACGATGCATTGGAGGAGCGCTCAGCCTTGACAGTTGTTCGTTGACGCTCGACCGCGCCGTCTTTTCCCACAACATCGGCATCAACGGTGGAGGCATGTACCTGATGCGTTGCAACCACAAGGAATGCCGGCTTTCAAACCTGCTGTTTGCAAACAACTTATCGCGTCATTTTGCAGGCGGTCTCGCTTTCTGCGACGCCTCTCCCGAGGTCTATAACATCACGGTGACGGGCAATGCTTCGGAAGGGGTCAACTGTAATGGCATCTTCTTCTATCAAAACTGTTCGCCGAAAATGACCAACTGCATCGTCTATGGCAATTATCCACTTGAGAACGAGATTGGAGGGGACACCATTCAAATGTGGGTTTGGACGTATGACGAGACAGCTCCCGAGTTCCGCAATTGTCTCGTGGAGAACCTAAATAAGTCAATCACGAATTTTGAATACATTTCGGTCTTTGAAGACGTGATGGATGTCGATCCTTTGTTCGTGGATCCTGAGAATGGCAATTTCCGTTTGTCGGAGGACAGCCCTTGCCGTGATGCTGGCAAAGTGATGACGCCCCAGTACCTTCTCGAAGGGCTTGATCTGGATGGGATGCCTCGTTTGGCCAATCGACGTGTTGACCTCGGCCCTTATGAGTTTTCTCCTGAGTCTGTCGATGAAACTGACATGGGGAAGAGGCTCATCCGTCTATTGGGCAACCCGCTTAACGAAGAAAGCCGTCTCATGGTGGAGTTGGAAGAGCCGGGTCTCGTGGAGGTGCGCTTCATCTCTTTGCTGGGCCGTGTGGTGGTGGAGAAATCGTTTGGGAGCCGTTCAGCAGGCGCGACAGTCCTCCCCGTTGGCGACTTGGCAACCCAACTTAGCAACGGCCTTTATCTGGTCGAAGTGGTCATAAATGGCAAAACGTTCACTTTAAAAGCAATAAAATAATATGAAAGCCAGACAACACATTCCGAACCTCATTACATGCTGCAACCTTGTCTCGGGTTGCTTGTCGATACTATTCCTCTGCACGGGGATGCCTCTCAAGGCGGCCATCATGATTTTCGTGGCTGGCCTTTTCGATTTCCTCGATGGCTTTGCGGCGCGGATTCTACATGCCCATTCACCTATCGGTGCCCATCTGGACTCTCTTGCCGATGTGGTCTCCTTTGGCGTAGCTCCGGGCTTCATCATGTATTTCCTCATGGGCCAAACGGATTACTCAACGTTCGGCTTTGTTTGGGTCATGCCAGTCACCTTGGCTTATCTGGCGTTCTTGCTGCCGGTCTTCGCCGCTGTCCGTCTGGCCAAGTTCAATATTGACGATTCGCAAGCCACTTCATTCAAGGGGCTTCCGACTCCCGCCGTGGCTCTCTTCGTTGCCTCGCTTCCTTTGGCACTCGCTCAGATCGGACTGCTCAAATGTGGGGCTTTGAACTTTTGGGTATGCCTTGGCATCACGCTGATCTTCTCATTCATGATGGTGAGCAGGCTCCGCTTCTTCTCTTTCAAGATGCAGAGGTTGGCATGGAAAGGTTATCAGTGGCAATGGATATTCTTGATCGTAGCGGTGGCCGGCGTCGTTGTGTTCCAATGGCTGGCACTGCCCTTTGTCGTGCTGCTGTATGTCCTGCTTTCGGTGCTGTTTTGCCGTTAGAATTCCTTCTTGTGGAAGATGAAGTTGTGTCCGAGATATACTTCTTGGACGTGTTCGTCTTTGGCAAGGTCTTCGGGCGCTCCTGACATCAACACGCTTCCTTCATAGAGGAGGTAGTCGTGGTCGGTGATGGACAGGGTTTCGTGGACGTTGTGGTCGGTGATCAGCACACCGATGTTCTTTTGCTTTAGCTTGAAGATGATGCGTTGGATGTCTTCCACGGCGATGGGATCGACACCGGCGAAGGGCTCATCGAGGAGGATGAACTTGGGATCGACGGCCAAGGCGCGGGCGATCTCCGTTCTGCGGCGTTCTCCACCTGACAGCTGGATGCCTTTGTTGCGACGCACATGTTGCAGTCCGAACTCATCGAGAAGTGCTTCCAGCTTTTCCTGTCGTTGTGCGCGAGTCATGTCTTTTTTGAACTGCATCACGGAGTAGATGTTGTCTTCGACAGTCATCTGGCGGAACACGGAGGCTTCCTGGGCAAGATATCCGATGCCCATTTGAGCTCTTCGGTACATAGGTTCACCCGTGAGTTCCCTGTCGTCGAGATACACCTTACCGGAGAAAGGCTTGATGAGACCGACAATCATATAAAAAGTAGTGGTCTTGCCGGCTCCGTTAGGCCCCAGAAGTCCTACGATCTTGCCTTGCTCCACCTCGACGCTGACATCGTTGACGACGGTGCGCTGCTTGTATTTCTTGATCAGATGCTGTGTCCAAAGTTTCATAGCACTCCTTCTTTTAATATGTCGTGAAGATGGATCACTCCGACATACCTCCCTTCGCGGAGGACAGGCAGCTGGGTGATGCTGTTGTGCCGCATCTTTTGAAGTGCTTCGGCGACCAGGGCGTTTTCGTCGATAGTCTTGGGGTTGGGTGTCATGATCTCATGAGCCTTGACGCGCTCGATGTCTGCGTGTTTCAGCAACATCCTTCGCAGATCGCCGTCGGTGATGATGCCAACGATGGTACGTGGTGTAGGACTGTCACATTGTGGCAGCTGTACGGGATTGGTGACCACGGCGGCCCCCAGCCGTTTTTTTGTCATCTCGATGATGACCTGCGTGAGTGAATCGTCGGGTCCGACCTCAGGCCGTTCGTTGTGGGTGTAGAGGTCTTTGACGCGGAGGTACAGCTGTTTTCCCAAGGCGCCGCCAGGATGGATCTTGGCAAAATCCTCGGTGGAGAAGCCGCGGCATTTCATCAGGCACATGGCCAAGGCGTCGCCCATGACCAGCTGCGCCGTGGTGCTGCTGGTGGGGGCGAGGTTGTCGGGACACCCTTCGCTGTCAACGCTGACGTCAAGGACGAGGTCGGCCTGCTGGGCGAGATAGCTGTTGCGATTGCCTACGATGGCGATGATGGTGTTGCCACGTAACTTGATCAGCGGCACCAGCACCTTGATCTCCGGTGTCTCTCCGCTCTTGGATAGCAGCACCACGAGGTCCTTGTCGCGGATGATGCCTAAGTCGCCGTGAATGGCGTCGGCAGCATGCATGAAGACGGAGGAGGTCCCCGTGGAGTTCATGGTGGCCACGATCTTCTGGGCGATGATGGCGCTCTTGCCAATGCCTGAAAAAACGATGTTTCCTTGGTTTTCCAACATCAATCCAATCGTTTTGGCAAAATCTTCATCCAGGGAATGGACTAAATGTGATACTGCATTCGCTTCATTCTCAATAACTTGTGTTGCTATTCGTTGTATTTCTTCAAAAGAAAGCATTTTTTTCTTTGATTTTTCTTGCCTGATACAAACTAAAAATTATAACTTTGTAATGATTCAATGGCGTATCAATACGCTGTGACAAATATATAACGAAATACTTGATTCGAGATTGCAAAAGTAAACTAAAAGTTTGGATTCACAAACATTGAAACTATGGCTAAAAAAGAAGAGACATCAATCCACAAGCTTTTGAAGGAGGTTTTCGGTTTTGACCAATTCAAGGGAAATCAGGAAGCGATCATAAAGAGTGTGCTTGCGGGTAACAATACCTTCGTGTTGATGCCTACGGGTGGCGGCAAGTCGCTATGCTACCAGTTGCCAGCCTTGATGAAGGAGGGCACAGCCATTGTGGTATCACCGCTCATTGCCCTGATGAAGAACCAGGTGGACATGATCCGGAACTTTGGTACTGAGTTGGGCATAGCCCACGTGATGAATTCTTCCCTCTCGAAGGCGGAACTTCTTGAAGTGAAGGAAGACCTGAAGAGTGGCAAGACGAAGATGCTGTATGTCGCTCCCGAGTCGCTGACCAAAGATGAAACCGTTGATTTTTTAAGAACCCTGAAGATTTCTTTTGTGGCCGTTGACGAGGCCCACTGCATTTCGGAATGGGGACATGACTTCCGGCCTGAATATCGCCGCTTGCGCCCCATCATCAACGCTATCTCGCCCAAACTTCCAGTGATCGCCCTCACTGCGACGGCAACGGTGAAAGTGCAGCAGGATATCATGAAAAACCTTGAGATCATGGACGCCAAGGTCTTCAAATCGTCGTTCGACCGACCCAACTTATATTATGAGGTGAGGCCGAAGACCAAGGACGTGATCAAGGACATCATCAAATATATCAAGCAGAATCCAGGGAAATCGGGTATCGTGTATTGCCTGAGCCGCAAGAAAGTGGAGGAGTTGGCAGAGACCCTCGTGGTTAACGGCATCCGAGCCTTGCCATACCATGCGGGTTTGGACAGCCAGACACGTAAAGAGAACCAGGACAAGTTCCTTATGGAAGAGGTGGACGTCATCGTGGCTACCATCGCCTTCGGCATGGGCATTGACAAACCCGATGTCCGCTTCGTGATCCACCACGACATCCCCAAAAGCTTGGAAGGCTATTACCAAGAGACGGGCCGCGCCGGTCGCGACGGAGGCGAAGGCAACTGCATCGCCTTCTACGACTATGAAGACATCCATAAGCTGGAGAAATTCAACAAAGGCAAGAACGTCGCCGAACAGGAGATCGCACGAGAGCTGCTCAACGAGACCGTGACCTACGCCGAGTCGGCCGTGTGCCGTCACCGTCTGCTGCTCCATTATTTCGGTGAGGAATATGACAAGGAGAGTTGCGGATCGTGTGATAACTGCCGTTATCCCAAGGAGAAATTCGACGGCAAAGAGGACATGAAACTCGTGTTGGAAGCCGTCTTTGAGACCAAGCAACTGTTCAAGACCAAGCATATTGCCGAACTATTGGTGGGCAAACTCACAGGTGACATCAAGGCGGCCAAGCAGGAGAACAGCGAGTTCTTTGGTGCTGGAGGTGAGCATGACGAGAAATATTGGACTGCTATCATTCGCCAAGCCTTGGTCCATAAGTTCCTGATCAAGGATATAGAGAACTACGGCATCCTGAAGATCTCCAAAGAGGGACGCGACTTCATCAAGAAGCCGTATTCCATCATGCTGGTCAAAGATCACGACTATGACGCTGTCGATGATGAAGAGTCGGAAGCCCTCGCCATGGGCATGGGCAAGGACAGTGGAACCGACCGTACCTTGTTCACCATGCTGAAGGATCTTCGCAAGACGATCGCCAAGCAAAACAACCTGCCGCCGTTTGTCATTTTCCAGGATCCATCGTTGGAAGACATGGCCATCCAATACCCGATCACCAAGGAGGAGATGACCCAGATCGCTGGCGTGGGTGCTGGCAAGGCGGAGAAGTTTGGTGAGCCTTTCATCAAGCTGATCAAGGAATATGTCGAAGAGAACGACATCACTCGTCCCAACGACATGGTGGTGAAATCGGTGGTCAACAAGTCGGCATTGAAGATCAGCATCATCCAAAATATCGACAAGCGCATTCCGTTGGAGGATATCGCCTACGGTAAAGGTCTCTCGTTCGATGAGCTGCTTTCGGAGATCGAGAGCATCGTATCCAGCGGCACCCGCCTCGACTTGAACTATTACATTGAAGACAACATCGACATCTATCACCAGGAGGATATCCTCGACTACTTCCAGGAGGCTGAGTCAGACGACGTGCAACAAGCGCTCAAGGAGTTGGGTGAGGATGAATATAGCGAGGAAGAAGTCCGTTTGATGCGCATCAAGTTTATGTCGGACGTGGGCAATTGATCATGATTTCGGTGTGACATGAAGAAGACATGCATTTGGGTGGCCGCCCTCTTGATGGCTTGTTCCGCCTGTGGAGAGAAAGGGGCGGTGAAGAAGCCTGACGTGCTCCTTTCGGAACAACAGATGATTGATGTGTTGGCCGATTCCTATCTGATTGAGGGCGAGTTGAACCATCGCAGGACCTTGGGTCAGGATGTGACGAGACTCCAGGATGCCTATTACCGACAGCTGTTCGAACACTACAACATCACCGATTCCCTTTTCAAACAGAATCTGAAGTACTACTCCTATCATCCAGAGGTGTTGGAGACGATCATGGATTCGGTATGCAGCCGATTCGACAAGGCTCAGTAAATGCATAAAAAAACTCCGGCGTTCCGCCGGAGTTTTTTTTATTGATATCGGTTCGCAATCAACCGCCTTGGTTTCATTCTGCAGCAGGAGTGGACACTTTCTTCCATCCGAGCAGCAAGAGGATGAACACAACGATCAGCAGGATGTTGCCAATGGTGGTGCCAACCACAGGGATGATCTTGAAGATAGCGGCAACAATACCGATGATGGTAGCGATGAAGGGCAAGCTCATGGCATCCTTGTAGGGGAACGTCGTGGATTTCTTCAGTGCCATATAGCCCAAGAGCATGAACACGAAGGCGACAACCAAGACAATGGGGCCGAAGATCCAGCCGATGACAGGAATCATTCTGGCTCCGATGCCAACGATGTAGAGTAAGGCACCAAGTTGAAGTTTCTTCAATGCTGCAGCATCTTCAGCATCTGACTTTTCAGCTAAGTCTTTAAGTCTGAGATACATGCCCATGAATCCCGCAACAACTGCAATGTCGCAGATGTCACCAATCCATCCCAACAAGATGTTGAATAGAGCACCGACAGCGCCGGCAATGCCCAAAACCATTACGTTTTTGTAAATTTTGTTTGCTTCCATGTTAGTTAGTTAATTTTTGTGAATAATTAATTGGTTATTGAAAGTGTAAAAATAGTAAAAAAATGGTAATTCCAAATTTTATTCTTTTAATTTTTTATAACGGAACCGTTTTGGCTCCACATTGCCCAATCGTTTCATCTTATTCTCTTCGTATTCGGAATAGCTGCCCTCGAAGAAATAGACTTGGGAGTTGCCTTCAAAGGCGAGGATGTGGGTGGCCACACGGTCAAGGAACCAGCGGTCGTGGCTGATGATGACGGCGCATCCTGCGAAGTTCTCCAGACCTTCTTCCAAGGCACGTAACGTGTTCACGTCGATGTCGTTGGTGGGTTCGTCGAGGAGGAGCACGTTGGCTTCCTGTTTCAATGTCAAGGCAAGGTGCATGCGGTTGCGCTCACCTCCTGAGAGCACGCCGGCTTTCTTCTGCTGGTCGTTGCCGCCGAAGTTGAAGCGGGAGACGTAAGCTCTAGAATTCATGCTGCGTTTGCCCAGTTGGATCAGCTCGTTGCCTCCGCTGATGACTTCCCATACGGTCTTCTCGGGGTCGATGTCGGCGTGTTGCTGATCGACATAGCCGATCTTCACGGTCTCGCCCACTTCAAAGGTGCCTGAGTCGGGTTTTTCCAAGCCCATGATAAGGCGGAACAGCGTTGTCTTGCCCGCGCCGTTCGGCCCGATGACGCCTACGATGCCGCCTTGTGGCAGGCTGAAGTTGAGGTGCTCGAACAGCAACTTGTCGCCGTAGGCCTTGGTGACATCGTGTGCTTCGATGACTTTGGCGCCGAGACGGTCGCCGTTGGGGATGTAGATCTCGAGTTTCTCTTCCTTCTCCTTCACGTCCTCGTTGAGCATCTTCTCATACGACTCCAGACGTGCTTTGCCCTTGGCGTGACGTGCTTTCGGGGCCATGCGCACCCATTCCAGCTCACGCTCGAGGGTCTTGCGGCGCTTGCTCTCGGTCTTCTCTTCCATGGCGAGGCGTGCGGTCTTCTGGTCGAGCCACGAGGAGTAGTTGCCTTTCCACGGGATGCCTTCGCCGCGGTCGAGTTCGAGGATCCAGCCAGCCACATGGTCGAGGAAGTAACGGTCGTGGGTGACGGCGATGACGGTGCCTTTGTATTGCTGCAGGTGGCTCTCCAGCCATTGGATACTCTCGGCATCGAGGTGGTTGGTGGGCTCATCGAGTAGCAGGATGTCGGGCTCCTGAAGGAGCAGACGGCAGAGTGCCACCCGGCGGCGTTCGCCGCCGGAGAGGTTCTTCACGGGCGTGTCGCCCTCTGGACAGTTCAGGGCGTCCATGGCACGCTCCAGCTTGCTGTCGAGCTCCCAGGCATCATGCTGCTCGATGAGTTCGGTGAGTTCGCCCTGACGGGCGATCAACTTATCGAAGTCGGCGTCAGGATCCGCAAATTGGTTGTTGACCTCTTCGTATTCCTTTAAGATATCGACGATCTCCTGTACGCCTTCCTCCACCACTTCGCGGACGGTCTTGTTGTCGTCGAGTTGCGGCTCCTGGTCAAGCATCCCGACGGAGTAGCCGGGCGAGAAGACCACCTCGCCGTTATACGATTTCTCCTTGCCGGCAATGATGCGCAACAGGGTGGATTTGCCGGCTCCGTTGAGACCGATGATGCCGATTTTGGCGCCATAGAAGAAGGAGAGGTAGATGTCTTTTAGGATTTGTCTGGAAGGCGGGATGATTTTGCTCACGCCGACCATCGAGAAGATGATTTTTTTGTCGTCAGCCATTTATTGTTGAATTGTTGAATTGTTTATTTGTCACTCCTAACTTTTAACTCCTAACTATCATCGCTTTTTCCATGATGGCCGTGGCTTTGCCCCAGTCGTACACGCGGTTGGTGAAGTCGTATCCGGCCTGGGCGATCTGTTCCGCCTTGGCGGTGTCGGTCAGTAGGGTGATGATGTTTTGCGCCATCTCTTCGGCGTTGTTGCCGATGAGGATCTCTTGGTTGGGTATGGCACCCAAGGAGGCGTTGGCCAGTGGAGAGGTGATGGCGGGAAGCCGCATCGACATGGCTTCCAGCAATTTGTTCTGAAGTCCTGTGCCGATGCGCATCGGGGCAATGAACACCTTGCTCTGGGCGTAAGCGTCGCGGATGTCGTCGAGCCAGCCGCTGACGATGATGCGATCGCAGGCTGCTTTCTTGACTCTTGGGTCGGGGGAGGCGCCGGCGATGTACATTTTCACTTCGGGCAACTGTTTCCAAACGTGGGGCAGGATCTCCTCGGCGAGGTATTCTACGGCGTTCACGTTGGGGGCGTAGCTCATGTTGCCGGTGAAGACGAGGTCGTATTTCTTCTCGCGTTCCTGCGGCTTGAAGAAGTCGTGATCCACGCCGTTGGGGATGATGAGGATCTGGTCTTTGTCGGGATGTGGAAACAGCTGTCGGTCGGGTTCGCTGATGATGGTCCGTACGTCGAAGTCGTCGAAGATGGCGGCCTCATAACGTCTCAAGCGTCTATACTCCATGTTAAAAATGGGTCGCGTGACGAACGAGGCGATGTCGGCGCGGCGTTTCATGCCGTATGAGAAGACGTCTTGATAGTCGATGGTTTTGGGGATTGTCTTGTAACGGATGTATTCGGCCACGCGGAGCAGCTGTCCGAAGAGCATGTCAGGCTGGTGTTTCTCAATCAGCGAATCGACTTTTTTCGCGTTCTTGCGGTTGTAGAAATAGCCGCATTGCAACGGAAGTCCCTTGAAAAAGGCACGAACCAAGCCGAAAAGGATACGAGTCTTCCTCAAAGGGAGGAAGTTGATGGAGGCGCAATAGGGCTGCAAGGCTTGGAAGGCCTCTTGCTCGTTCACCTTCGGGTCGTCATTGAGGGCGCACAAGACGATCTCGTTGTGTTTCGAGAGTTGCTTGATCTGGTGGTAGGCTCTCAGCTTGTCGCCTTTTTCCAGCGGATAGGGTATGCGTGGCAATAGGATAAACAGCTTCATACAAAGGTGATTTTCGAGGAGGGTTTGATCTGGTCGTAGAAGAGAAGCAGGCGTGCGATGATCTTGCGGTTGTCATAGACTTCCTCCACAAGTTTTCGCGCGGCTTTGCCGATCTCGACGGCGACATCGGGGTTCTCGTTGATGCGTCGGATGGCTTCCGCCATCTTGGCGCTGTTCTCGGCGATGATGAGATTGACGTCCTCGTCGTAAAGGATGCCCTCGGCGCCCACCAGGGTGGTGATGACGGTCTTGCCCAAGGCCATCGATTCGATGATCTTGATACGGATGCCGCTGCCTGAGAGCAGCGGCACGATGGCCACGTCGTGGTTGGCGACGAACTCCTTGGCGTCGGGCACCTCGCCGATGACATCGACATGGGGGTTCTTGAGGCTCTTGAGCCACTCGGGCATGTTGCGCCCAGCCAAATGGAAGACGAAGTTGGGCGTCTTGGCGACGACGGGCTCCAGACATTGGTCGATGAACCAATGGATTCCCTCCTCGTTGGGCATCCAGTTCATGGAACCGATATGGTAGAAACGGGGTTCCCCGTCGATCTCGTAGTTGGGATGAAACTCTTCGGGATAGACACCGTATGGGATGTCGATGGTGGTGGTGGCGCAGTATTTGCGGAAGAAGGCGGCGTCCTTGCGGGTGATGGCGGCAATGCCATCAACCTTGTCAATGATCGAGAGTTCGTAGTTGCGAAGGGTCTTGGCAAGGTGGTTGATGTATGCCCTCTTGAGGAAGAATCTCGTCCCTTTGGCCATGCGTTCCCAGATGAGGTGCTCCACATTGTGAGCCCTCAGCACAATGAGTGCCTTTGAATGGGTACGGATGGTCTCGATATACGGAGTCATGAAGAGGGTCTCCAGCTGCACCACGTCGTAATTGTCATGCTTCAGCACCTCGATGAGACGAGCCGTGAATTCCTTGGAGATGAATCGCTCTACATGGTACGACTTGTTGGTAAACAAGTTCTTGAAAGCCTGAAACGGCCTGACGCGCAGATCGACGTCGATGAGCTCGATGCTGGTTTTCATGCGGTAGCTCTCGGGGATGTCTTCCTCGTTGACGTTGTATTTCTTGCTGTTGACAGCCATTATCTTGACCTGATGGCCTGCGTCAAGGAGCCCGGTGACGATGCTATTCATGGCCATGGGACCGCCCTCAAGGGCCGGATAGGGTGATTTGTTGCAGAGGAGTAATATCTTCATGATGCGGTTTGTTTTCTTGAGAATAGCTTTCTGAACGCCTTCTTCCAACTGTCACCGTCGAGCAGTGAAGAGTCGCTGGTGGCCTTGAAAGTGAGGAAGGCGCCGATGGGGAAGAGGAGAAGTGACGAGAGCCAGACGCCTAAAAACATGTTCAGGTCGCCAAACTCCGCCATTCGCTCCGCCACGGTGGAGACGATGTAATAGATTACGAAGAACAGTACGGAGATCACCACGGGTAACCCCAGCCCTCCCTTGCGGATGATGGTGCCCAAAGGAGCTCCGATGAAAAAGAAGATGAGACAGGCGAAACTCAGCGTGAATTTCTTGTGCCATTCTTTCTTGTGTTTTTTGATGTTGAGGTCCTGCGCCTGCTGGTCTTGCTTGTTGAAAGCGACGTTCTCTTTGGCGTTTCGTGCGGCACCTGCGGCGGCACTGAGGATGGGTGCTCTGCTTGAGGCCTCAAGATGCGCTATCAATGGCCATTGCAGGACGGTGCTGGTGTCATTCGATTCCTGCTTGCTGCAATAGTTGCTCAATCGCTGCTCGAAGCTTTGGCTGAATTGTTCCCGTTTTTCATCGTAACGACGCTCCAACGAATCGACGGCCGTACTAAGTTGATGGACGTTCATCATGGCCTGGTGCGACTTGAAGATCTCTTCACTCGATCGTTTCAGGTCGAAACTCTCAAGGCTGAACTTGATCTGTTGTTCCTTGAATGACATCCTCTCGAATGGCCGATGTTGTCGGTAATTCTGTTTGTCGGAGTTGTCTTCGGTGTAGTTGAATCCATTGTAGAGTGTGAAGATGATGGTCCGTTGGTTGGGACTTAACGCCATGGTGCCGGAGTCGGCCACGATGATCTTGTTCTCCCCGTCACGGTCGGTATGGTCGTAGATCTTCACGTTGTAGATGGTGCTTCCGTCTTCCCCTTTCCGGTCCACATAGATGACATAGTTCTCAATGTCCTTGTAGAAGACGCCTTCCTTGATGTCGAAAGCCATCTTCTGCCTTCTCAAATCCATGAGCAGCGTCTTGAACTTCAGCGTTGCCACGGGATTGATGCTATTGGAAAAGATGAAGGCGAGGCCGCTCAGGCAAACGGAGAAGATGACCAAAGGACGCATGACCTTCCAGATGGAGATGCCAGATGCTTTCATCGCCACCAACTCATAATGCTCACCGAAGTCGCCGAAACACATGATGGAAGCCAAGAGGATGGCCAACGGCAAGGCCATGGGGACGAATGTGATGGATGCGTGGAAGAATAGCTCTCCTAAGATTTTGAATGACAAACCTTTGCCAACGAGATCGTCAACATAAACCCAAAGGAACTGCATCAACAGCACGAAGATCACCACAAAAAAGGTGAAGACGAACGTGCCCATGAAGGACCTTAATATGAGTCGGTAGAGCTTTTTCACTAGTTGAGAATTAGTGCAAAGGTAAACAATTTTCTGTTACTTTTCCCGTTTTCTGAACGAAGTGTCAAAACTAGTATTATGCTTTTTTTTAACGTTCGATTCAAGCATTTATTATTGTTTTTTCTGCTCTTAATGTCCAGTTGGGTTTCTGCCCAGGACACCAAGAAATCGCACACTATTAGTGGATACATCACCGATGGCAAAAGCCAGGAGACCCTGCTGGGAGCTTCGATTTACGATGTGGCTACCATGAAGGGTGTGGTGAGCAACAACTTCGGCTACTATACCTTGAAGCTTCCTAATGGCAAGATCCAATTCAGGGCTTCGTTTGTCGGCTATGATCCCTATGAGGCGGTTTTCGACTTGAGGGGCGACACGCTGATCAACATCGCCTTGACCCAATCGAACCAGCTGAACGAGGTGACGGTGACGGCGCGAGCCATCGAGAGCAACGTGAAAGGCACCCAGATGAGCACCATCGAACTGCCGGTGATGCAGCTGAAGAAAGTGCCCGCCCTGTTCGGCGAGACGGATGTCATCAAGGCCTTGCAGCTGTTGCCTGGTGTGCAATCGGGCACCGAGGGCTCGGCAGGCATGTATGTCCGCGGCGGTGGTCCTGACGAAAACCTGATACTCCTCGACGGCGTGCCGCTTTACAACGTGAACCACGCCGCGGGATTCTTCTCGGCTTTCAACTCCGACGCCATCAAGAACGTCACACTCTACAAAGGAAACTTCCCGGCACGCTTTGGTGGCCGTCTGTCGTCAGTGGTCGATGTGCGCATGAAAGACGGCGATATGTACGAGTACCACGGTAACTTCAGCGTCGGCCTCATCGCCGCCAAAGCCAACGTGGAAGGCCCTATCGTCAAGGGCAAGACCTCTTTCAACTTCTCGTTCCGAAGGACGTACTACGACCTCTTCACCGCCCCGATAATGAACTATGTCGCGAAGCAGGAGACGGGTAACAAAAACAGTGCTTGGGGTGGCTATTATTTCTATGACCTCAACCTGAAACTCAACCATAAGTTCTCCGACACGGACCGCCTCTTCTTCAGCTTCTATTCGGGTGACGACAAGGTGTATGCCCGTGTCAAGATCAAGGAAGAGTATTCTGATTCCTACTATAACACAGGCGTCAATTCCTACGAAAAAATGGACATCGATTGGCGGTGGGGAAACCGTGTGGCTGCCCTGCGCTGGAACCACGTCATCCAGCCCAATCTGTTCATGAACATCACGGGAGCCTATACACAGTACCGCCATTACCTGGGTGCGGAGATCGGACAGGAGAGAACCTATTATCAGCAGGGTAATACATCGACTTATTCCGAGAGCATTGAGATGGGTCTAAACTCGGGCATCTATGACATCAGCGCAAAGGCGGATTTCGACTACAATCCTTTTGAGAACCACGACGTGAAGTTCGGTGCCAACCTAACCCATCACACCTACAAGCCGACCACGACGGGCGTCCATCTGAAAGAGTCGGATGATGACTACCAATACTCGTTTGATACGGTGACGGGCAGTTCAAAGATCCGTGCGCTGGAGACCGATCTATATGCGGAGGACAACTGGAGCATCAACAATTTCTTCAAGCTGAACGCGGGATTGCATTTCTCTACCTTTACCGTCGAAGGCAAGACCTATCCCAGCCTCCAGCCGAGGGTGAGCCTCAGGGCTTTGGTCACCGAGGACTTCTCGCTCAAGGCCGGCTATGCCTATATGAGCCAATACATCCATTTGCTTTCGAGCAACGCCATCAGCCTGCCTACCGATCTCTGGGTGCCTGTCACGGGCAAGATCATCCCGATGAACGCCCATCAGGTGGCCGTGGGCGCTTTCTACGACTGGAACGGCTTTGAGTTCTCGGTGGAAGGCTATTACAAGAAGATGAACAACGTGATGGAGTATAAGGACGGCGCTTCGTTCTTTACCTTGGACCAGACCGACTGGCAGGACAAGGTGGTGATGGGCGAGGGCTGGTCGTATGGCATCGAGCTGTTTGCCCAAAAGACCATTGGCAAGTTGACTGGCTGGGTGGGCTATACTTGGTCCCATGCCAACCGTCTTTTCAACCGTCCTGGACAGGAACTGAACTTTGGCGAGGTGTTTCCTGCCAAGTACGACCGCCGTCACGACTTGAATATCGTGCTGATGTACGAACTCAACGACCGTATCGATCTGGGCGCCACCTGGATCTATAGCACCGGCAATTGCGCCACCTTGGCGTATCAAGACTACCATGGACTGCCCAATCTTTCAAGTTACAGCTACTATTCGACCATAGGCCATATCGAAAGCCGCAACAACTACCGCTTCAATAGCTACCAGCGACTCGACTTGGTGGCCAATTTCCACAAGCAGTTGAAGCACTGCGAGCGTGTCTTCAGCATCAATGTGTATAACGCTTTGGTTCACAACAATCCCTTCGTCGTGATTCCTTGGGAGACCTACGAATACAACCCCTATACGGGAGAGACGGTGGAAAAGAAGGTGCTGGAGCAGGTGTGCGTTTTCCCAATCATTCCCACGCTGAGTTGGCAGTATAAATTTTAAAATTGAGACTTATGAAGAAACAGGTAATACTATTGATGGCCATGATGATGCTTGGGCTGACTTCATGCGTTAAAGAGGTGGAGTTCGATGGGGAGCAGTCAGAGTCGCTGCTGGTGGTCAATGGCTTGCAGCAGGTGGGACAGCCTGCGCGTCTCTGTGTTGAGAAGAGCGTGTTCTTTTTGGATGCCAAGAAAGACTGTCGCGCAAAGGACGTTCAAGTGGACCTCTACGTGAATGGCGATTTCAAGGAGGCGCTTCAGGTGCGTGACTCCATCCTTACCGAGGTATATTATGATTGGACTGAGGAGGGTGAGGTGATGAAGGAACGTTTGCTCTATGCCTTCAATTATTGCGAGGGCCAATATGTGCTTTGTGCCGGCGACCGACTTCGTTTCGAGGTACGTTCCAGTGAGTTTGACGACGCAGCGGAGGCCGAGACGACAATGCCCGACATGCCCAATGTGATCAGCTTCGACACCGTGCGTGTCGATCGTGTCGAAAATACGTCCACTTATACTGTCTATTTTTCCTTGACGTTGGACGACCCTTTGGGAATAGACTACTATAACCTCTGCCCTTATGACGGTTTGGTGGGTTTTTCCTCCAGCGATCCGGTATTTGCCGACCTTACGAGCATCGAGGTCGAAAACCTGATGGGAGAGAGCAGTGAATACTATGCTTACGGGCCAATCAACGTTTTCAGTGATGCCTATTTCGATGGCAAGACCTATTCCGTTTCGATGAGTGCCTATAGCTGGGGGGATGAGTATTATGAGCCTTTCACGCTTGAGGTGAGCCGTGTGGATGAAGCCCTGTATCAGTATAAAAGGACATACGATGCCTATCAACAAAGCGACCCCGAGAGTCTTCTGGGAATGTTTACAGAACCTGTGAGGGTCTATTCCAATGTGAAAAACGGCACAGGTGTGGTGTGTGCCCAAAGCCAACCAGTCACCTTGGTATTGGATTTTATTATTAACTATTAATCATATATGGACTTTTACAAAGGATTGAATATCGCCATCACCGTCAGCGACAAGGATGGCAACGTGATTTACCAGAACGACAGCTCCCTGGAGGTGAATGGCGACGCCCGTGGACGCAACCTTGAGCAATGCCATAACCCAAGGTCGTGGGAGATGATCCGTCACATGATCGATGACAATGCCACTAACGTTTACACCATTTCAAAGAAAGGCAAGAAGAAGTTGATTTACCAAACTCCTTGGTATGAGGATGACACCAAGACGGTGCCTGCTGGTCTGGTGGAGTTTTCGATCATTCTTCCCGAGGCGATGCCTCACTACGATAGAGGATAATAGTTAGGAGTGAGGAGTTAGGAGCATTCCTAAATCTTAACTAAAAGTAAACAAAAGATTCCCGAAGAAGTTCCATAGCATGGCAGCGCCTACGGCGAAGACCTTGCTGAGGTAGAAATTCCATTTCAGCTTGCCGTTGAGCAGATAAACGGTCAAGGTGTCGATGCCCAGGCCTATCACGGAGACGATGAAGTATTTGGCGTATTCCGAACCGACTTGTGGATTGGTGCTTTGGAAGGTCCACCAGCGGTTGAGCAGGTAGTTGGTGGTGGCGGCGAAGATGAATCCCAGGATGTTGCTGAGGTATTTGTTCAGCTTGCAGATCTCCTTGAAAAACCAAGTCACTCCGAAGTTGACGAACACGCCGGAGAAGCCAACGACGCCAAACTTCAGGAATTTCATGACCAATTCCCTGGTGATGCCAATGCCGAGCCTAGTCATTATAGATATTTATCCACAAAGATAAAAGGCATTAACGTCTCAATGCCGTCAAATACCATGATAGGACCGGTGTGTCCCTGGCAGATCACCCTCATTGGACGGCCTGAACGTTGTTCGGTCTCCACCATCACTTGGCGGCAGGCTCCGCAGGGAGCGATGGGCTCGTTGACTTCGCTGTGCTCCGACTGTGCCGTGAGGGCGATGGCTTCCACTGGCACGTCCGGATATTGTGCCTGGGCGGCAAACAAGGTCACGCGCTCGGCGCAAAGCCCGCTGGGATAGGCGGCGTTCTCGATGTTGTTGCCTCTGATGACGATGCCATTGGCCAGTCTCACAGCTGCGCCTACGTGAAATTTCGAGTAGGGAGCATAGGAATTCTGCGTGGCTTCATGGGCTTGACGCAAAAGCTCGGCGTCTTTGGGATCAAGTTCCTTTTCGTCGTCATAGACGACATAGTCGGAAATGAATTGTTGTTTTTTCATGTTATTCTTTTTCGGGACTTTCATCCTTTTTTCTGAATGCAAAGATAAACAAAGAATTGAATAATGCATAAAAAGACACCCCGGCTTGTGATTCAATGGTGTCTTCGGGGAGCATGGATATCAGGAGGATGACCAGGAAGATGGTATAAAAATAGGTGCGATATGTTCGTTTGGAGAGATAGGGGAGGAACAGGACCAGCAGGAACAAGACGAGTCCAACGATGCCAAACCCGACGGTGATGGAGAGGTATTGGTTGTGTGCCTTGTGGCGGTATTGCGGCTCCAAGGGGGATTGCAGCTCTTCGTAGGCGTTTTGATAGGCGGTGGGGATGTCGCCAGTACCGACGCCGAACAACGGGTGTTGTTTTATTAGGTATATGGAGGCCTTGGTGTATTCAAGCCGTTGCGAGAGGGAACCTCCGTTGGGATTGTTTCGGCGTCGGTACTGGCTGTATTCGAAGAGGGTCTCTGACAACCTGGCATAGACACCGGGATGAGTCCAGTTGACGTAGTTGGCGTTGCCCTGTTCCACATTGAGGATGTCCTGCTCGTCAAGGGCGTCCACGCCTGCGGCGTCTTTGCGAAGGCCTTTCGAGGTCAGATACCTCGCCAGCGTCGCTTCCAGATTCTCGCCGTTGCGTGTCAGTCCGTCGTAATCCAACTCGCTGCGTCGGTTCCATGCGTCACGCATCTCGGGACGACAGAAGTACAGGCCTACATACTGCCCGTTTTCAATGGGGAAAGACACCGTGTCGTGCCAATAGTCGTTGCCTAAAGCGGTCTTCGTCTCCAAGGTCTGGAAGTCCACGGATGGGACTGCCAACATGGTGTGGACAGTACGGTAAAACAGGATGCCTGCCAACAACGGAAGTGCTACGACGAGAAAGATGCCTGCCACCTTCCAACCAACGCTTTTGACACGGCGGAAGAAGACATATAGCAATGAGACCGCCAGCATTCCGAGGAAAGCGAGATAGCCGGAGATGGACTCAAAGATGTAGAGTTGCACGATGAACCATGCGATGAAGGCAAGGCATAAAAACTTTTCCCACCAAGGCATCTTTCGCGTGAATAAATAGTATCCCGTGATGCCGGTGGCCAGCACGATGTTCAGGCAGAAGCGGATGTGGCTGATGAAGCGTGAGATCTTGCGAACATCCTCGAAATCGTGCATCAAGTATTTCGTGAAGCTGATGCTAGTGGCGATGAAGACAGCGACAACATAGACGATCATCAACAGGTCGGCGTATTTCTTCTCCAGGGGCTTGACGGATGACAGGATCAACGGAAATACCAGAAGAGGCAGTTTGACACGCAGGTCTTTCAACGCATAGGCGAAGTCGGAGGTGTACAAAAGCCCTATCACGTGCAGCAGATAGAGCGACACCAGCAGCAGGGCGATCTTGTTGTGGAAGAAGCGATGCAGTTTCGTCTTGATCGGGTCGCCGAGGAAGAGCCAGGTGGCGAGGAGCCAAAACTGGGCTATACTCATCAGAAACGGCGACAGGGTGAGGCTTGCCGCCATCATGGCCAGTCCGATGAAATAGGCGACTGGCTCGTGTTTCCGTGTCGTCTCCCTCCAGCTCAAGGTTTTAGCAATGATTCATACCTTTTTTTGTCAAGGAGGATCTTGAACGCCTCTTGGAGGTCCTTGTCGTTGTCAAGGGAAGCCACGATGCGTCCGATCTGGTAGTAGTAGCGTCCAACAATCTCCAGGAGGAGTAGTTCCTCGATGTCTTTGCGGTTTTTCACAAGGTCGTTTTCCTTGTCGGCTTTCAGTTGACGTTCCAAAGCCTCCAGTTGGGGTTGGATGCTTTCCAGATAGCCTTCTTCTTTGGCCAGGGTCTTGAGCTCCACAAGGGTTTTCTCGCTCTCGGTGGTGTAGGAGAACTTCTTTTCTTTGACGAAGTCCATGAAGTCTTGATAGATGGCGTCGTCGATCTTGAACTCTTCTGCCGGGGCTATGGTGGCGTGTTCGTGGGCGAATTTGGTCGCGTAGTCGAAGATGTAGTTTTTGGCGTAAAGGTAGGCGGTCACCGTGGCGTATTTATCAGCTTTGATCTTCACGTCGGGCATGATGCCGTGTCCTTCGTAAACAGTGCGACCAGCCATGGTGGCAAAAGGCTTTCCGAGAGTGTCTTGTTTGGTCGCCGTGCTGTCTTTTTTATGCGAGTAGTCTATCTCTTGGATGCAGCGTCCGCTGGGGATGTAGTATTTGGCGATGGTGACTTTCATCTGTGTGTTGTAGGAAAGGGGCAGGATGTTTTGGACAAGGCCTTTGCCGAAGGTGCGTTGGCCGATGACAACGCCGCGGTCGTAGTCCTGGATGGCTCCCGAGACGATCTCGCTGGCAGAGGCGGAGCCGCCGTCAACGAGGATGGCGAGGGGGATCTGTTCGTCGACAGGTTGGTTGGAAGTGTTGTAAAGATGGCTTGAGTTCTGCGCCTTGCCTTTGGTGGATACGACAGGTTTCCCTTTGGGAATGAAGAGGTTGACGATGTCCACTGCCTCGTTGAGAAGTCCGCCGCCGTTGCCTCTCAAGTCGATGATAAAGCCTTTGAGTTGATGCTCTTTCTTCATGTCGACAAGCCGTTGTTTCATTTCGTTGGCGGCGTTTTTGGTGAAGTTGGAGAGGATCACATAGCCGATGCCGTTGTCGAACACGGTGGAATAAGGGATGTTGTCGATCTTAACCTTCTCGCGTTTGAGGGTCTTTTCGATGGGCTTGTCGTTGCCATAGCGTTGGATCTTGAGGGTGACCTCAGTGCCGGGCTGTCCCTTGAGCAACTCGCTGACTTCCTCGGTCGATTTCTTGTGGGTATCGACACCGTTGACGGAGAGGATGGCGTCGCCGGCGCGCAGTCCGGCCTTTTGGGCGGGCCATCCTTCGTATGGATCGGAGATCCTGGTGTATTCACCGTCGTATTGGATGAGGGCGCCGATGCCGCCGTATTCGCCAGTGGTCATCAACTTGTAGGTCTCGATCTCCGACTCGGGAATAAACACCGTGTAGGGATCCATCTCCTTGAGCATGGCGTCGATGGCGATCTCGTTGAGTTCACCCGGGTTGATGTCGTCCACATAATTCAGGTTCAACTCACGGAGCAGGCTGTTGTAGATGTCAATACTTTTGGAGATCTCGAAATTGTTCTGTTTTTCTTGACCCATCACTGCCAATGGCAGTATCATTATTAATAATACCTTTATTATTCTCATCATATTCTAACTTCTTACTTCTGTCTTCTATCTTCTATCTCTACGGTACCGGATCATACCCGCTTCCTCCCCATGGGTTGCAGGAGAGAACCCGTTTGACGGTCAGCCAACCTCCTTTGAAGGCGCCATATTTTTCCAGGGCTTGGATGCCATAGTTGGAGCATGTCGGCGTATAACGGCATGAACCGCCGAGCCATGGCGAGAGCGTGACCTGATACAGTCGGATCAACGCGATGAGGAGCTTAGTCAGTGGTCTGAATCTCTTTTTCATGGCGGCGGATGAGTTCCTTGACGGCCTTTGCAGTCTTGTTGTACATCTCCTCGTAGGAGTGGATGACAGTCGCTTGATATATTAACGCAACATCGACGGAAATCGTATGTTCCAGACATATTTCATACAGCATCGACTTGTTCTTTCTCCATGCCTCTCTGATAAGGCGTTTCACGCGATTGCGGTGTATGGCGTGGTGGAAGCGTTTCTTCGACACGGAGAGGAGCAGGCGGCAGGTGACGGGCTTGTCGCCGATGGGACGAAACAGATAGACCACCCTGAAGGGATAACAAGAAAATCCAGCCCCTTTCTCAAATAGGGACTGGATGTCGTTTTCCTTGCAGATCCGCTCGTATTTCGGGAAGTCTTCCATAGCGCTCGAAGCGAGGACCGTTTCGGTTGCTTATTTTTTCTTGTTTTTCTTGATCTCGGCGGCGATGAACTCTTCGATGGCCATGGTCATCGAAGGGGCTGTCTCGGTAGGCGCGTGGAAGTCAAGGTTGAAACCGGCTTCGACGATGGCGTGGCATGTGGCTTCACCAAAGCCTCCGATGGCGACGTCTTTCTGCTTGAATTTCGGGAAGTTCACCTTCAGCGACTCGATACCTGCGGGACTGAAGAAAACCAGCATGTCGAACCCTGCGATCTTGACGGTCTTGGTGAGGTCGGCCGACACGGTGCGGAACATCACGGCCTTGGTGAAGTTGATCTTGGCATCGGTGAGCAAGTCGGTGTTGCTGTCGGAACTGATGTCGGAGCAGCAATAGAGGTAGTTTTCGTCCTTGTGCTTCTTGATGATTTCCAGCAGGTCGGAAAAGGTCTGGTTGCCATAGAACACCTTGCGCTTGCGGTATTGCACATAGCGTTGCAGGTATAAGGCGGTTGACTCGTTGATGCAGAAGTACTTCAAGGTCTCCGGAACGGCATAGCGCATCTCCTTGGCCACTCTGAAGAAATGGTCAACAGCATTGCGGCTGGAAAGGATGATGGCGGTGTATTCTGGTAGTTTGATGTGCTCTTGACGCAACTCGCTGGCGGTGACGCCTTCCAATTTGATGAATTTCTCGAAGGTAAAGTTGACTCCGTATTTCTTCATCATGTCGCCGTATGGTGTTTTCGAGACATCTACGGGCTGAGGTTGAGACACCAATATGTTTTTGATCTTCATTTGCTAACTGATTAGAACACAGTGTTGTTTGCGAAAAACCGCAACCCAGCAATCATGACCAGCAGGAGGGGTGCGATTTCGAGGGTGCAAAAATACAAAAAAATATAAAACGACGGCATTTTTGAAAAAACTCTCGTTTCAATCCATTCCAAAACAAGGCGTGCCAAGGCAGCCAGGAACAGGATCCCGATGCCGATCCACACAAAAATGGAGTTGGGAATGTACAGCACCAGCCAAATGATCGGTTGGATCACCAGGAGACAGAGGGTGGAGATGGAAAGCTGCACGGTGAATTGCCGTATCACCACTTCTTTTTGGCGGAAGAGCCACCCCATCAGCGACAAGGTCATGTAACGGAGCAAGACCCATCCGGCCACGCATCCAAAGATGACGGAAAACACCTCGAAGCTGTTGTAGCTGTAGGCGTCACGGGAGAACACCACACAGGTCTTCTGCACGAACAAGGCCATCACGATGATATAGCATAAGGTGAACGAGAAACCGATGAAACTGCGGGTGGGGGTCCATTCGCGGAGCAGCTGGTTGGTGTGCGCAATCCCTCCTGGAACCGAGAGCAGCTGTCGGAACTGACGGGGATACAGCTGTTTGTTGATGACCACCAACAGCAACACGGCGGCTAGGAGGATGAGATTCCATCCGGCCAACACTTCGTGGGTGACCCGTACCATGGGACTGATCACGCTTTCGAAACCTGAGGTGATGAAACTGGGCACGACAACCCCCTGGCTTACCGAGTCCAGGCACTGCGTCGAGTCGTTGACGACAGTGTCGGTTGCGGGGTTCCAGTAAGTGATGAAAAGGCTGTCGGGCATAGGTGGCTTGAAATTTCAAAAAATCAAGGTGCAAAATTATAAAATATTGTGGGATTATTCCTAAATTTGCGCTTCTAAAAACACCCGAAATCTTAACAGTTCAACAATTCAACAAATAAACAATTCGACATGAATCTAATGCAAGAAATCATCGCCAATGCTCAAGCCAACAAGCAGCGCATTGTGCTCCCCGAAGGTGACGAACCCCGTACCTTGAAAGCCGCCGACAGACTTTTGGCCGACGGCGTTGCCGACATCATCCTCATCGGTCCCGCCGAGAAGATCAAGGAGATGACCGCCGAGTTTGGTCTGCAGAACATCGGTAAGGCTCGCATCATCGATCCCAAGAACAATCCTGACAAGCAGAAATACGCCGACTTGCTCTACGAGATTCGCAAAGCCAAGGGTATGACGCCCGAGCAGGCCAACGACCTCGCTGAGAACTTCATGTATCTCGGCATCCTGTTGGTGAAAGCCGGCGAGGCCGACGGCCTCGTGAGCGGCGCCCGTAGCACTACGGGCGACATGCTCCGTCCCGCCTTGCAGATCATTAAGACGGTGCCTGGCGTTACCTGCGTCAGCGGCGCCTTCACCATGTTCCTCCCCGAAGGATGCCCCTACGGCACCGACGGCCGCATGGTCTTTGCCGACTGCGCTGTCACGCCCATGCCGACGGCTGAGCAGCTGGCCGAGATCGCCATCTGCACCGCCGACACCGCCAAGGCCATCGCCAAGATCGACCCCGTCACCGCCATCCTGAGCTTCTCCACCAAGGGCAGCGCCAAACACGAGGTGGTCGATAAGGTCATCGAAGCCACCCGCATCGCCAAAGAACGCCGTCCAGACCTCGTCCTTGACGGTGAACTCCAAGCCGATGCTGCCATCGTGCCTTCGGTGGGTTCTAGCAAGGCTCCGGGCAGCCCTGTCGCAGGCAAGGCCAACACCCTCGTGTTCCCCTGCCTCGAAGTGGGTAACATCGCCTATAAGCTCGTCCAGCGTCTGGCTGGCGCCGAGGCCGTGGGCCCCGTGCTCCAAGGCCTTGCCAAGCCTTGCAACGACTTGAGCCGCGGATGCTCCATCGACGATGTCTATAAACTGGTCGCCATCACCTGCAACCAAGCAATAGCTCAAAAACAGAAGTAAGAAGTCAGAAGTAAGAAGGAAGAATAAATATGAAAATTTTAGTATTGAATTGCGGCAGCTCATCCATCAAATACCAGCTGCTGGATATGGAAAACGCCGACCGTGCCCATCTGCTTGCCAAGGGCCTCTTGGAACGCATCGGCCTCGAAATGGGCGAGTTCACCCATAAATACAATGGTGAGAAGTATTACGAACAACTTCCCATCCCGAACCATACCGAAGGTATTAAGCTCGTGCTGAAGGCTTTGGTGGATCCCAAGATGGGTGTTATCAAGGACTTGAAAGAGATCAATGCTGTCGGTCACCGCGTGGCTCATGGTGGCGAGACCTTCACGAAGAGCGTCCTTATTAATAAAGATGTCGTCGCCGGTATCGAAGCACTGTGCGACCTCGCTCCTTTGCACAACCCAGGCAGTCTGCAGGGCATCCACGCCATGGAAGAGGTGCTCCCCGGCGTCCCCATGGCCGCCGTGTTCGACACCTCGTTCCATAGCACCATGCCACCCGAGGCCTACCTATACGCTGTGCCTTACGAGTATTATGAGAAATACCGTGTGCGCCGTTACGGCTTCCATGGCACCAGCCATAAGTTCGTCGCCGAGAAAGCCGCTGCCTTCGTCGATAAGGATTGGAAGAAGAGCAAGATCGTTACCTGCCACCTCGGCAGCGGAGCCTCCATTGCCGCCGTCCAATACGGCAAGTCAGTTGAGACTTCCATGGGCTTCACCCCAGTGGAAGGTCTTGTAATGGGCAGCCGCACGGGCGACCTCGACCTGGGTGTCTTCATGTATATTATGGACAAGGAAGGCCTTACCACCAAGGAGATGAACACCTTGGTGAACAAGAAATCGGGTCTCGTTGGCATCACTGGCGGCAAGCAGGATATGCGTGACGTTCGCGCCGGCAAGGAAGAAGGCGACGAGCGTTGCACCTACGCGTTCAACATGTTCGCACATCGTGTGAAGAAATATATCGGTGCTTATATGGCCGTGATGAACGGCGCCGACGTTCTCGTGATGACGGGTGGTATCGGCGAGAACGCCTGGTTCATGCGTGAGGCCATCCTCGAAGACATGGAGTTCCTCGGCATCAAACTCGACCATCGTGCCAACAAAGAGATTGCTGGCGACGCTGGCATCATCTCCACGCCTGACTCAAAAGTCACCGTGGTGGTGTATCCTACCGACGAGGAGTTTGTGATCGCACAGGATACGTTTAATTTGGTTAAGAAGTAAGAAGACAGAAGTCAGAATAGGACCCGGAAGGGGTCCCCAGTCAATTACCGGGGGTAACGCGCAGCGTTACCCCCGGAGATGAAAAAATGTATGGAATAAAGCAAATATCGGAAATTGTAAACGGGCAACTGTTTGGTTCCAATGAGGACAGGATGATACAAAACCTGCTCATTGACAGCCGGCGGCTTGACGCCGCCGGACAGACCTTGTTTTTCGCTTTGGCGAGCCAGAGGAACGACGGACACAAATACATAGAAGACCTGTATCGGAACGGTGTCCGGGCTTTCATGGTCGGCAAGATGCCTGAAGAAGTGCATGACGACGCGTGTTACATCCTCGTGCAGGATGTACTGCAAGCCTTGCAGCAGCTGGCAGCTTACCATAGATCCCAATTCGACATCCCTGTCATCGGCATCACAGGCAGCAATGGCAAGACCATCGTGAAAGAATGGCTCGCCCAACTGTTGAGTCCCGATTACAACCTCGTCCGCAGCCCCAAAAGCTACAACTCGCAAGTGGGTGTGCCGCTGTCGGTGTGGCGTATGGACCGGTCGCATCAGCTGGCCATCTTCGAGGCGGGCATCTCCAAACCCGATGAGATGACGGCACTCCAGAAGATCATCAAGCCCACCATAGGAGTGTTCACGAACATCGGTCAAGCGCATGAGGAGAACTTCATCAGCTTCATGCAGAAGGCAGGCGAGAAACTCAACCTCTTCACCCAGGCAGAGACCTTGGTTTATTGCATGGACTATTACGATATCCAACAGGTGATCTTGCGCGCCGACTTGGGAAAGAAAGTGCGCCTGCTCCCCTGGAGCCGTAAGTTCAATGAGGCGGAAGTGTTTGTCTCATCGGTGGAGAAGCAGGAACGAAAGACCCTGCTGACACTGCAAATAAAAGGGGAGACCTATGAGTTTTCCATCCCGTTTGTCGATGATGCCTCTATCGAAAACGCCATACACTGCATCACGATTTGCTTGTTCTTGAAGATGCCCAAGGAGGTCCTGGAGGAGCGATTGCAAGGCCTCACCTCCATAGCCATGCGACTTGAGATCAAGTCGGGTATCAACAACTGCACCATCGTCAACGACTACTACAACTCCGATGTCAACTCGCTGGCCATCGCCCTTGACGTGATGAACCAGCAACGGCAGCATCAAGACAAGGTGCTGATCCTTTCAGACATCCTCCAGAGCGGAAAGGACGAGCATGAACTTTATAGTAGTATTGCACAGCTGCTTGAAAACAAAGGTGTTGGCATGTTGATCGGCATCGGCGAGGCCATCTCGCGTCAGGAGCGCTATTTCAAGATGAAGAGTCATTTCTTCAAGGATGTCAACGACTTCCTGCAGCGCTTCCCGCTTTCGCAGTTCCGCAACCAGACCATCCTGCTGAAAGGTGCCCGTGCCTTTGAGTTTGAGCAGATCAGCATGGAGCTGCAAGAGAAGGCCCATGAGACGGTGCTGGAAATCAACTTCAACCATCTGATCAACAACCTCAACCACTATCGCTCGTTGATCAAGCCCGAGACCAAGCTCATGGTCATGGTGAAGGCATTTGGCTATGGCAGCGGCAACTACGAGGTGTCGAACATCCTTCAGTTCCACCGTGCCGACTACCTCACGGTGGCTTTCGCCGACGAGGGCGTAGAGCTTCGCCGTGCTGGCATCAACCTGCCCATTATGGTGATGAGTCCCGAGATCAACAGCTACGACAACATCATCAAATACCATCTGGAGCCCGAGGTGTTCAGCTTCCGCAATCTGGAGCTTATTGAACGTACATTGGCCGTCACAGGTGTCACCATCCCTCTGAACGTCCACGTGAAATTGGACACGGGTATGCACCGCTTGGGCTTCTCGCTAAAGGAATTGCCCGAACTGATTCGTCGCATCAAGGCCAACCCATTGATTCATGTGCGAAGCGTGTTCTCGCATCTGGCCACCGCCGACAATCCCGAAGAGGATGACTTCACCATGAGCCAGATCAAGGTGTTCGAGGAGGGCAGCCAGATGATTGTGGATGCCTTCCCCTACAAGGTGTTGCGCCATATCCTGAACACGGCCGGCATCACGCGTTTCACCAAGTATCAGTTCGATATGGTAAGGCTGGGTATCGGCCTCTATGGCGTGGCTACCTGTAAGCAGGACGAGGGCGTGCTGGAGACGGTTGTGTCACTGAAGACCACCATCAACCAGATCAAGGAAGTCCCGGCTGGCGATAGCATCGGCTACAACCGTCACGGCAGGGCGATTCACGACATGCGCATCGGCATCGTTCCCATCGGCTATGCCGATGGGCTCTCACGTTTGCTGGGAAATGGCAATGGCAAGTTCTACATCAACAACCAACAGGTTCCTATCGTTGGAGACATCTGCATGGACATGTGCATGCTCGACCTTACGGGTGTGGAAGCCGAAGAAGGCGACACCGTGGTGATTTTCGATGCGGAACATTCCATCAACGACATCGCCAAGGCCTGCCAGACCATCCCCTACGAGGTGATGACACGCATCTCGCAACGGGTGAAAAGAGTGTATTATCAAGAATAAGGGCATTATGAAAAAAGCAACCGTCATCATCGTATTATTGACCATGTCATTCTTTGGTTATTCACAACAAGATTGGTTCCGATTCAACGACTACCAAGCTGACAATAAGCGGATTATTGCTGAAGAAGCTTACCCTGAAGTGGTATTCATGGGGAATTCCATCACCGAGAATTGGGCCTATGTCCATCCCGAGTTTTTCACCGAGCACAACTATTTGGGAAGGGGCATCGGCGGACAGACTTCAGCCCACATGCTCGTGCGTTTCCAGTCCGATGTCATTGATCTCCATCCCAAAGCCGTGGTTATCATGGCCGGCACCAACGATGTGGCACACAACGACTATTGGGTGGCTCCGGAACAGGTTGTCAACAATGTGATTTCGATGTGTACTCTTGCTCAAGCCAATGGCATCATTCCGATCATCAGCTCTATCACGCCGTGTATCGGATTCGTTTGGAGAAAGGAAATCAAGGACGCTGGCCGGACCATCGTCAACATCAACAAGGAGCTGAAAACATACGCCGAGGCAAACCATCTGGTTTATGTAGATTATCATTCGGCGCTTGCCGATGAAAACATGGGATTTCCCAGTGCTCTCAGCGACGATGGTTGCCATCCCAACCCCGACACTTATTATCTCATGGAGGGCTTGGTGGTAAAAGCCATTAAAGAAGCGATAAAGTAAGGTTTTCAGAATACTTCTATCTCATCGACAAAGATCCAGGCCGGATGTCCAAAGCCATCATGGTCTTCTGGTAGCATGTGATCCTTGATGATGACTTCCACATAGCGGGCTATGACTGGCTCGAAATCCAACTCGTATGTAAAGTTGCCGTCTTTGTCGGTCCAGGTGGTGATGGGGATGTCAAGTTGTGCCACCTCACGGAAAGCTTCGCCGTCGTCGGAGACCAAGACGCTTGCATGGCTTGGGTTATAGATCCAGGCTCCTTTATTCACCAAAGCGCGAAAGCGGACATGGCTCATTGTGGCGGCTTGCTCCAGGTCAATGACGGCATCGAGGGGCTGACCCCAGAAACCGAGCCATCGGCCAGAGTTGTAGGCGATACGTCCCATCTCACCGTCGTTCAGGATGAGAGCGCCCTTGGAAGCATACTGCTCGTTGGGTTGCTCGCGCAGGAAGATAGGCTTGCGGGTGGCGAGGTTCGGTTCCACCGTATCGGTATAGACTTGCGGATTGAAGATCTGTTTGGCGTAGTTGTAATGATACAGGTCATACAGCTCGGCGATATGACGGCAGCGTTCCACAAAGGCGTCGAAGTCGCGTTCCGTGGGGTTGTTCCACTGGATCTCGGCCAGGGCGTCCATGCGCGGCATGGCCATGTACTCCACATGGTTGAACGAGGTGATGTATTCCGTCCAGATGTTGGCCTGCACGCCGATGATGTGCTTCTGCTGTTCTGGCGTCAACGCACTCGGCAGGGGCTTGAACTCATACACCCGTGACACGGGCAGGTAGCCTCCCACGCAGGAAGGCTCCGTGCTGGGATCTTCGCTCTGGTAGTAGTCGAAATAAAGATAGGAAGTGGGTGACATGATCACGTCGTGGCCTTTTTGTGCTGCCTCGATGCCTCCTTCGGTACCGCGCCAACTCTGGATGATGGCGGTCTCGGAGACGTTGCCTTCCAGGATCTCGTCCCAGCCGATCACGCGGCGGCCGCGGGCCTCCACCACCTTGGCCATGCGGTTCATCACATAGCTCTGGAGATAGTCCTCTTTCGAGAAACGCGCATCGCCTTTGATGCCTAGTTCCTTGATCTTTTTTTGGCACTTGGGGCACTGCTCCCAGCGTACCTTGGGGCATTCATCGCCGCCGATGTGGATATAGGGAGAGGGAAAGATGTCCATCACCTCGTTCAACACATCTTCGACGAACAGCATGGTTTCCTCGTTGCCGGCGCAAAGCACGTCGTCCGACACGCCCCAACGTTTCCACACTTCGTAGGGACCGCCCGTGCAGCCCAACTCTGGATAGGAGGCCAAAGCAGCCTGCATGTGACCGGGCAAGTCGATCTCCGGGATGATGTTGACATGACGCTCGGCAGCATATTGCACCAAGTCGCGCAACTGTTCTTGTGTATAGAAACCACCATAGCGGATGGTGTCGTAGATCCGTCCGTTGCGGCCGATGACGGTGCCGTTACGATAGGCGCCGATCTCGGTCAGTTTGGGGTATTTCTTGATTTCGATGCGCCAGCCCTGATCCTCGGTGAGGTGGAAGTGGAACTGGTTCATATTATGCAACGCCAGCATGTCGATGTAGATCTTCACCGAGTCCAAATCCATGAAATGTCGGCAAGGGTCAAGATGCATGCCACGATAGCTGAAGTTCGGCCAGTCGCGGATGGTGCCGCAAGGCAAGGCTGCCTTATTGACGCTTTCACCAATCGGCAGGCTTTTGCGGAGTGTCTGGATGCCATAAAACACACCTGCGGCATCGGCGCCTTTGATCGTTACTAGTTTCGGAGTGATGTTGATCTCGTAGGCTTCAGACAGGTCAAATTCGGTGGGAGCCAACCTCAGCACGATGCCTTCTTTTGCTTCCCCTTGAAGGGGCTGTTCGGCCAACTTAAACGACAGGATGTCGTTTACATATTCACTTAGGAATTGCGCCTCGCATTGCAATTCCTCTTCATAATAGACTGTGGTTTTTGGCTGAAGCACGAAAGGCTTTTCCTCGTTCAGTGTCACCTCCTTGGGCTGGGGAATGACGTCATAATTGGCTTCGGGAAACTGTTGCGTACAGGCAGAGAGCAACAATGTCGCTAAGCAGAGAGAGAGTAAATATTGTTTCATGGCAATACTTCTTCATTCTACCTTCTTTAAAAGAATCAGATACACTGGGAAGTGGTCGCTGTAACCGCCCATCCAGACACCGGCGCCGAAGGTGCGGAAGGGGAATCCGTTGTATCGTCCGCCGTGCTGTTTCAGGAATTCCTTGTTGTGGACCTTGGCGTTTTTGAACTGGTAGGTGGAATAATCGGTGGGTAGCAGTCCGGGGGTGATGATGGTCTGGTCGAGGACACCGGGCACATCGTTGTAGTAGTTGGTGCCGATGCCGTTTTTGTGGAGTTCATACATGGGGTTGAAGAACTCGCCTTCTTTCAGGCGTTTCATGTCGCCGGTGGCGCGGAGATATTTGGTGACGGTCTTGTTGGTGGGGTAGTCGTTATAGTCGCCCATCATGATGATCTTGGCGTTGGGGTCGTCGGCAAGCAGCGAGTCAGCGATATGTCGGCAGAGGTTGGCGGCAGCCACACGGCCTGGCATGGAGCGTTTCTCGCCGCCATAACGGGAAGGCCAGTGCATCACGATGAAGTGCATGGGCTCGCCGTCGAAAAGGCCGGAGACCAACAATTGGTCACGGGTGATGAAATCGGGTTCTCCAGGAACTATGGTGGGGTACGATTTGGTGCCGGTCACCTTGAGATATTTCGGGTTATAGATCAAAGCCACGTCCACGCCACGACGGTCGGGCGAGTCGTAATGCACGATCTGATAGTTGCGTTTTGCGATCTCGGGTTGCACGACAAGGTCTTCAATCACTTGGCGGTTTTCTATTTCCGACAAGCCCAACACTGCCACGCCGTCAGGAGAGTAGTCCAATCCGATGGTGGAGATGGCGTAAGCCATGTTATGCAGCTTGGCCATGTATTTTTCCGTGTTCCATTGGTTGACGCCGTCGGGCAGGAACTCTTCGTCTATTTTCAGCGGATCGTCAATGGTGTCGAAGAGGTTTTCCAAATTGTAGAATCCCACCAGGCCGATTTTATAGGCTTGTTGGGTCTGGGCCGTTGTGGTCATTGCACTCCAGCAAAGAACGATGAGGGCCAATAAGGGGAAAAGATGACGTTTCATGTACTGAATCTCCTGTTGTTTGCTGCAAAAATAAAAAAAATATAGGATTATCCACGATTTTTTTATCTTTGCAATTCAATAAGGAAATCATTTAATGTAATATGCGTAAAACTTTACTTTTGACCTTAGCCGTGTTCCTATTCGCGCGGTTATCAGCTCAGACAGTGGATACGACGGCGACTCAAGTCATGGAGGTCCCAACGGTGATCTTGTTGGACTCCGACTTTGACGAGTCCTCGACATCAGTCAATGACGCATCGACGCTGCTTCAGTCGTCTCGCGATGTCTTCAATTCCATTGCTGCTTACAATTTCGGTTCGCTTCGTTATCGGGTGCGTGGTAACGACTCGAAGTATTCTGACGTGATGATCAACGGTATCTTGATGAACGATCCCGAGACGGGCCGTCCAGTGTTTTCCAACTGGGGAGGCCTTAATGACGCTTTCCGCAACTCTGTGATCGTCGAAGGTCTTGGCCGTACGGATGCGGGCTTTGGCGGCCTTGGCGGTCTGACGGCTTACTCGACTCGTGCCTCGCAGTATCGCAAGCAGATCTCGTTGAGCTATGCCTTCTCCAATCGTTCCTACAACCATCGTCTGATGGCTTCCATTGGCACAGGTGAGATTGGCAACGGATGGTATCTGATGGCTTCCGCCAGTGGGCGCTATTCCAAGAAAGGCTATACCGAGGGCACCTTCTACGAGGCTGCCAGCTACTTCGTTTCGGTGGAGAAGAAGATCAATGAAGAGCATAGCATCGACTTCACTTTTTTTGGCGCTCCTTCGCAACGTGGCGGATCCGCTCCTGTGGTGCAAGAAGCCTATGACCTCACGGGCACCAACTACTACAACCCCAACTGGGGCTACCAAACACTGCCCAACGGCAAGCAGGTGATCCGCAACTCGCGCATCAGCCGCTATCATCAGCCCATGACCCAGTTGACTTGGTACTGGACCCCCAGCCAGCAGACGCAGCTTACCACCACGGCCTTCCTCTTCGTAGGCCCTGGCGGACAAACGGCCCTTGAATGGGGTGAAGCCGCCGACCCGCGTCCCGACTATTACAAGAATCTGCCCAGCTACCTCTTGGGCCATGCCACCAGCACTGCCGAATATGAGGAAGCCCTCAATAGTTGGCAGGAGCGCGACCCCAAGGTGACCCAGATCGACTGGGACGGCCTCTATGCCGCCAACATGAACCACGGCATGACCATCTACAACGCCAACGGCATCGAAGGCAACACGATCACGGGTAACGCCTCGAAATACATTGTCGCCGAACGCCATTACGACAAGATGCAGACGGGTGCCTCCACCTATCTCAAACATGAATTCCAACCCAACCTGATTTTGGCAGGAGGCCTCTCGTTCAACGTGTCTCGCACTCATTACTATGAGATGATCAACGACTTGCTGGGTGGAGACTTCTATTATGATATTAACAAGTATGCGGAAAACCTGGAGACAAATGAATGTCAAGTTGACTTGAATACCCCCAACCATGTGGCCAAGGTAGGCGATATTGTCAACTATAACTATTACGCCCATCGCAACTATGTCAGGGCATGGGATCAGATAAACTATCTTGTGGGCAATTGGGATCTTTATCTCGGCCATCAGTTCACCTTCACTCAGATCTGGCGTGAGGGCTTGTTTGAAAACGGTGCTTTCCCTGGGAACCTCTCATTCGGCTCCGATGCGAAACACAACTTCGTTGACCAAGCCTTCAAGGCAGGTGCTACCTACGCCATCAACGGACGCAACCACATTGTGACCAATATCGCTTATATCAGTCAGGCTCCACAGTCGCGCGACATCTATGTGTCACCCCGCACACGCAACACCCTCGTATCGGACAGCCCGCTCAGTGAGAGCATTGGCGCCTTGGATCTGGGTTATCTATATCGTTCTCCTGTCTTTAAGTTCCGTTTGACGGGCTATTATTATACCTATCACAACCTCATCTGGAACCGCAGCTTCTATTGCGAGAATGTCTATACAGGCACTTCAGAATCGGGCAATACTTATAAGAGCGAATACATCAATTTCGTGATGACAGGCATTAGCCAACGCAGCGTTGGACTGGAGATGGGTGCTGAGTACAAGGTGACGCCCACTATCACCCTCCAAGCTGCCGCTGCAAACGGTGTTCACGTCTATACCAACAACCCGACGTTCTCCATCTATGATGACAACAACGCCGAGGCATATATCGAGAAAGAGACGGCTTACCTGAAGAACTACCATGTCTCTTCAGGTCCCGAGACAGTGGGTTCGTTGGGCATCAAATACAACGATCCGAAAAACTGGTGGGTGAGTCTTAATGCCAACTACTTGGCCAATATGTATTTCGACGTCAACCCCTACAACCATACCGCATACGGCATGGCACACTATGCCGAAGGTGACGGTCGCATCGAGGACGTGTTGCGTCAGGATCCGCTGCATTCGACCTTTACGCTTGACTTCTTCGGCGGCTATTCACGCAGGTACAAAGGCTACTACTTCCTGTTCACCGCCAGTGTCAACAACATCCTCAATAACAAGAGTGCCATCCTTTATGGCTATGACCAATTGCGCTTCAATGCCAGCGATCCCGACATGTTCCCGTCGAAGTATTCCTATATGTATGGAACCAACTTCTTTATCGGCTTGACAGTGAGGAAATAATTGAGAATTTAGATTTAAAAATAAGAATTAAACATATACTAACATGAAAAGAATATTCAAATCCAGTTTTATCCTGCTCGCTTTGCTGGGCGTGATGTTTACGTCATGCAAGAAAGAGTATGAAGTTCCTCCGATCCCGGTGCTGCCAGTAGGCGACGTTTACACCATTGGCGATCTCCTTGCCATGCCTGCCAATACGACCTTCGACACGGCATCGGTCTATGGCATCGTCACTGCCGACGAACAGTCGGGCAACCTTTACAAGACCATCTTCATCCAGGACCGTTCTACTGGCAAGGCCATCGAACTGCTGATGAACACTTCGTCGGCTGCCCGTATCGGCGACTCCGTTCGCGTGTTCCTCGACAAGAACATGATAGTCAACAACTATCACAACCTTCCCCAGTTGACAGGCAAAGATGGCAAGGGCTTCAACCCTGATGGCCATTTGATCATCTATCCTTACAACAATCCTATTGAGCCGACCACAGTGACCATAGCCGATATCAAGACGGGTAATTACACTGCTGGTTTGGTGAAACTTGAAAACGTGGAATTTGTTGACCAAGGATCCGCTTTCTGCAACATTGGCGAGAACACCAACCGTACCTTGAAAGACGCCACGGGCGAGCTCTTGGTGCGTACCAGCAACTATGCCAACTTCGCCTATGACCTCCTTCCCGTCGGACAAGGAAGTCTGGTGGCTATTGCGTCGGTATATAACAACGACTGGCAGCTGGTTATTCGCTCGAAGAATGAGATGCACTTCGAAGGTGGCGAGCCTACGCCTCCGGCTCCTCCAGGGGAAGTCCAGCACCTGCCTTATACGCAGAACTTCTCATCTGATTTTGGAACTTATACGACTTACAATGTGGCGGGTGACCAGACATGGGTCATCGATTATAGCACCGCCAAGATGACGGGTTATGTCAGTAACACCTACTATGCCAACGAAGACTGGCTGATCTCCTCGCCAGTGGATCTCTCCGAAGTCAATTCAGCCAAGATAACCATGAGTTATATCGGCAGGTACTTTACCAAAATCAATGAAGAGGTCACTTTGTGGGCATCGACTGATTACAGCTATGGCAGCAATCCGACCACAGCCACATGGACTCAAATCCCTGCCAACTTGAGTGAGGGCACCAACTGGAGCGATTTCTTGACGGCTGAGATAGATCTGGTTGACGCAACAGGCCAGCCACTCGTCGGTCAAAACCTCACCGTCGCTGTGAAATACATCTCCTCAGCACAAAAAGCCGGTACCATGGAGATCCAGAGCATCTCCATCACCGAAGGCAATGGTGACACACCTCCGACACCTCCTACTCCGGGTGGCGATTTGCAGAATATGCCATATTCGCAATCGTTTGATGAGGAATTCGGCACGTATACCACATTTGATGTCCTTGGTCCGCAGTCGTGGATGATTGATTATCATACGGCTAAGATGACGGGCTTTGTGAGTGGCAGTTCCAATGCCAATGAAGACTGGCTGATTTCTTCGCCCGTTGCTGTTACTGGCGTTAACGAAGCCAAGGTTTCCGTCGATTATGCAGCTCAATTCCAAAATAGTGATTCCCGTGATGTGACCTTGCAGGTTTCTACGGATTATGTCTTTGGCAATTCCCCGGCTACTGCTACATGGAAGCAGTTGTCTGCAACCTTCCCGAATACTGCCAACTGGAACGACTTCCAAACGGTCGAAAACAGCTTGAATGATTTTATTGGCCAAAATGTTACGGTGGCTGTCAAATTCACTTCGACAGCTAGTCAGTCCAGAACGATTGAAATCAAGGCTATCACCGTTCAAGAAGGCCATGCTGAAGGCGGAGACACTCCTGATCCTCCTACTCCGGGCGGGGATGTCCAGAACATGCCTTACATGCAGTCGTTTGAACAGGAATTTGGTACATATACCACTAAAGATGTGATGGGACCGGAATCATGGAAGATTGACTATAGCACTGCAAAAATGACGGGTTATGTCAGTCAGACAGAATCCCACGCCAACGAGGATTGGCTGATCTCTTCCCCTGTGGCCATCACGGGTGTGAACGACGCTAAGATGACCATGGTATATATCGGCCGCTATTTCGATAACATCAACGCGGATATCACCATTTGGGCTTCTGCAAACTATGTTTTTGGCACTGATCCCAGCACGGCTTCTTGGACTCAAGTCCCGGCCTTGTTGACTCAAGGTTCCAACTGGACGGACTTCACTACTACCGAGATTTCACTTTCAGATTATGTGAGTCAGACCGTGACCTTGGCTGTGAAGTACCTTTCAAGGAATTCGAGAGACTCTTTCGCGGGAACCATTGAAATCAAGAGCATCACCATCGAAGAAGGATCGGCAGGCGGCGATGATCCCAATCCACCTACTCCGGGTGAAGGTAGTGGTACCTTTGACGATCCCTATAACGTAACCTCAGGTAGAGCTCATCAAAATCCAGACAACACCCATCATCCTGAAAACACTGAGGTTGCATGGGTGCAAGGTTACATTGTTGGTTCGGTAAAGGCCAACCATTCAACGGTGACGGCGAATGCCGATGTCGCTTGGGAGGCGCCTTTCGATTTAGCCACAAATGTTGTCATTGCTGACGATCCGGATTGTCATGAGATCTCCCAGTGTCTGTTTGTCAACTTGCCTGCTGGCAAACCCTTGCGCGAGCAAGTCAATCTTTTGAACACCCCCGACAACCTGGGTAAACGTTTATCGGTGCTTGGTAAGCTGTACACCTATTTCGGTCAAGCCGGTTTGCGCGACAGCGGTGGCACCGAAGACGACTTTGTGCTCGAAGGTTATGTGCCGCCCACCCCGCCCGATCCAGAAGGCTTCTTCTCGGAGTCGTTCATGTATGGACAGGGCGATTTCACCATCCAGGATGTCGTTCTTCCCGATGGATTGGGTTATGTCTGGGCGCATAATGCCGGATATAAATGCATGAAGGCAAGTTCATTTGTGAATCAGACCAATTATGTCACGGAGAGCTGGCTGGTGTCGCCTCCCATCGAGATCCCGTTCTGGAATATCATCACCCTTACCTTTGAACAGGCGGTGAACTATGCCAGCCACGACGGACTGCTGTCGGTAATGGTCTCTACGGACTATAATGGCGATGTGACCCAAGCTACTTGGACGGAACTGAACTTGGATAGCTGGCCTGCCGGGAACAACTGGGATTTCAGCACTTCTTCGACAACAGGCCTGAGCAATTTCATGGAGGAAACCGTGGTGATCGGTTTCAAATACACCAGTACCTCAAACAGCAATCCCGCATGGGAGATCAAGAATTTAGTGATATTTTAAAAACAACGGTTCGACATGTCAGAGAACTTAGTCATTATCCCGACTTACAAAGAGAAAGAGAATATCGAGAAGATCATCCGGTATGTGTTCCACTTGCCGATGGCCTTTGACATCCTGATCATCGACGACAATAGTCCCGATGGCACGGCCGACATTGTCAAGGGCATGATGGCTGAGTTCTCCGACAAGCTGTTTTTGCTGGAACGTCCTGGCAAGCTGGGGCTGGGGACGGCTTACATCATGGGCTTCAAGTGGGCCCTGGAGCGCGACTATCAGTATGTCTTCGAGATGGATGCCGACTTCTCCCACAATCCCGACGATCTTGCGCGTCTGCACGACGCCTGCGTCGATGGCGCCGACTTGGCCGTTGGCTCCCGTTACAAGACAGGCGTCAACGTGGTCAACTGGCCCATGGGACGGGTGTTGATGTCGTATTATGCCTCGGCATACGTGCGTTTCATCACCCGCATGAAGGTGCGCGACACCACGGCGGGTTTCGTATGCTACACGCGCAAGGTGCTCGAGACCATCGACTTCGACCGGATCAAGTTTGTAGGCTATGCCTTTCAGATCGAGATGAAATACACCGCTTGGAAGCTGGGCTTCAAGATCGAAGAGGTGTCGATCATCTTCACCGATCGCCGTGAAGGCCAATCGAAAATGAGCAAAGGCATCTTCCGCGAAGCGGTGTTCGGGGTGCTCAACCTGCGTTGGAGGGGCATCACTGGTAAAATCAAGCCAAGGAAAGTCGGATGAATTATTTAATAAAAAATGCATCACTCGTCAACGAGGGAGAGTCCTTCGTTGGGAGTGTCCTTGTTTCTGACGGAAAGATTGACAAGATTGTCCGTCAAGGTGAACCGTTTGACGCTGGCTCCGCTACGGTCATTGAAGCAGAGGGCCTTTATCTGATCCCTGGCCTCATTGACGAACATGTGCATTTCCGTGAACCCGGCTTGACTTACAAGGCGGACCTTGCCACGGAGAGTCACGCCGCCGTGGCCGGCGGCGTGACTTCCTTCATGGACATGCCCAACACCGTTCCACAAACCACCACACAGGATCTTCTGCAACAGAAATTTGATCTCGCTTCAGAAAAGTCGCTGGCCAACTATTCCTTCTATTTAGGTGCTACCAACGACAATCTAGCCGAGGTGGTCAAGACCGACCCCCATAAGGTGTGTGGTATCAAGCTCTTTATGGGCTCAAGCACGGGCAACATGCTCGTCGACAAGAACGAGGTCCTGGTGCGTTTGTTTCGGGAATCCCCCTGCCTCATCGCTGCACATTGCGAGGACGAACAGATGATCCATGAGAACACGGTGCGCTGCAAAGATTTGATTGCAAAGGGCGAAATCATCCCCGATGCGAGCATCCATCCTCTTATCCGTACTATGGAGGCGTGCTATAAATCCTCCTCCAAAGCCGTTGATATGGCTGAGAAGTTCGGCGCCCGACTGCATGTGCTGCATATCTCCACGAGGAAGGAACTGTCGTTGTTTAGAAACGACATTCCTCTGAAGGAAAAAAGGATAACGGCTGAGACTTGTCCGCACTACCTGTTGTTCTATGATTGTCATTACGACGACAAGGGTTATGCGATCAAATGTAATCCGGCCATCAAGTCGAGTTGGGACAACGATGCTTTGCTTAAGGCCTTGCGTTCAGGATTGATTGACACGATTGGCTCAGATCATGCGCCGCATCTTGAAACGGAGAAATACACTGGCGATTACTTTACATCGAAGTCTGGTTTCCCATCCATTCAACACTCCTTGGAGCTTATGGACAAGGTGAGGCATAATGGCTGGCTCGACTGGCCGCTGTTGGTGCAGCTGATGTGCCACAATCCAGCTATCCTGTATCGTATCGACAGACGTGGCTTTATCCGTGAAGGCTATCATGCCGATCTGGTTTTGGTTGATCCTGATGAGCGTCATCAAATCACGGATGCCGCCGAATTCACCAAATGTGGTTGGTCGCCGTATAACGGCATGGAGGCCGGAGCTCGGGTGACGCATACTTTCGTCAATGGCAACCTGGTATATGAAAATGGGGTTTTCCATGAGGAAAGCAGAGGAGAAAGGCTGTTGTTTAATTGAAAATTTAGAATTTAGAATTGAGAGGTGTCCCGTTAGGGGATTGATCTCAGTGGAAAAATAGCTATTATGAAAAAGTCGGTTTTATTTGTTTTTTCAGTTTTGGTATTGATGTTGGTTTCTTGCGGGAACCGATTGAAAGAGAAAGTAATCAATACCTACGATAACGGTCAAGCCTCGTTGGTGCGTTATTATGACCATGATGACCAATGTGTGCGTGAGGTTGAGTATTATGAAGACGGTGTGCTGAAGATGGAAGGTGAGATGCAGGACGGGCACCGTGAAGGGGAGTGGAAGGCGTATTTCCCGGATGGCAGGCCGCAGAGCATAGGTTTCTTCAAGGACGGCCTTCGTACGGGCAAAGCCACGATCTATTACTCGAACGGCAACCTGTGGATGGAAGGCTTTTATAAAGAAGGGAAGAAAGTCGGGGAGTGGACCTATTACGATGAGCAGGGCTACAAGCTGAGAACGGACGATTATGGTGAGTGATCAGAACTCGTCTTTCATCTTCTCAATCATTCTTCTTTCTTTTTTTGTGGGACGTCCGGCGCCTCGGTCGCGGTATTCGCTCTTGAAAGCGTGCATAAACTCGATGCGTTCGTACTCCTCTTTTGGCGTGAGGTCGGTATAGACCTCGGGCACTTGCTTTGCAGGCACACGGTTCTTGATGACAGTCTTCACCTGAACCACCTTGTGCAATTGTTCGATCTGAACCTGTATGATGTCGCCTTCCTTCACATCCCTGGAAGGCTTCACCGGGGCATCGTCGATCTTCACCTTGCCGCCTTTGATGGCATCCGTGGCGATGGCTCGAGTCTTGAACAACCTTGCCGCCCATAACCATTTGTCGATCCTAACTCCGTTCTCCTCCATAACTCCTAACTCCTCATTCCCAACTCCTAACTAGTTCCTCACTTCTCCTTAAAAATCATTTGGATTGGGACTCCTGTGAAGTCCCAATTCTCACGGATCTTGTTTTCCAAGAAGCGTTCATACGACTCTTTCACGTCCTTGGGCAGGTTGCAGAAGAAGATGAATTGCGGGAACACGCTCTTGAGTTGTGTGATGTATTTGATCTTGATGTAACGGCCACGTGAGGCGGTCGGTGGCGGCACTGATCCGATGATCTCGAGCATGACGTCGTTCAGTTCGCGGACGGCGATGCGGCGTTCGCGGTTCTCATACACCTGATGCGCCGTCTCCAGCACCTTGTAGATGCGTTGTTTGTTGATGGCCGACGTGAAGATGATGGGGAAGTCGGTGAAGGGTGCGGTCTTGGCCTTGATTTGTCGTTCGAAGGCGAGGTGGGTGTTGGAGTCTTTCTCTATGAGGTCCCATTTGTTGACCACCACGACGAGGCCCTTGCGGTTTTTCTCGATGAGGCGCAGGATGTTCATGTCCTGGGCTTCGAATCCGTTTTGGGCATCGATCATGAGGATGGCCACGTCGCAGTTCTCGATGGCACGGATGGAACGCATCACGGAGTAGAACTCGATGTCTTCTTCCACTTTGTTTTTCTTGCGAAGTCCGGCGGTGTCAACCAACATGAAGTCCATTCCGAAGGCGTTGTAGCGCGTGTCGTTGGTGTCGCGGGTGGTGCCGGCGATGTCGGTGACGATATGGCGGTCAGTGCCAAGGAAGGCGTTGATGAGCGATGACTTGCCCACGTTGGGTCTACCCACCACGGTGAACTTCGGGAGGTCGGTGTCGAAGTCGGTGGTGTCGCTGGGCAACAGCTCGCATACCTTGTCGAGCAACTCTCCGGTGCCAGTGCCTGTCATGGCCGACAGAGGATATGGGTCGCCCAGTCCCAAGGCGTAGAACTCACTGGCAAGGATCTCTTTATTAGGCTCGTCGATCTTGTTCACGGCGAGGAGCACGGGCTTCTTCTGCTGGCGCAGGATGACGGCCACGTCTTCATCGAGGACATGGAGTCCCGCCCTGCCGTCAACTACGAAGATGATGACGTCGGCTTCGTCGATGGCGAGATCGACTTGTTTGCGGATCTCTTCCTCGAAGATGTCGTCCGACCCGATCACATAACCGCCTGTGTCGATGACGGTGAACTCTTTTCCGTTCCAGTCGCTCTTGCCATAATGGCGGTCGCGGGTCACGCCACTGGTCTCTTCCACGATGGCTTTGCGTTGCTTCAACATGCGGTTGAACAAGGTGGATTTGCCCACGTTGGGGCGGCCTACTATTGCTACGATATTTGACATGGCTTCTTGATTTGGCGGCAAAAATACGAAAAATTACGCTTCATACCCGAAGCGTTTCAGTTCTTGTTCGTTGTCTCTCCAGTCCTTATCGACTTTCACAAAGAGTTCCAGGAAGATCTTCTTGCCGGTGAACTCTTCGATGTCACCGCGAGCCTGCATCCCGAGTTTCTTGATGGCGCTGCCGCCTTTGCCTATGATGATGGCTTTCTGCGATTCGCGGGCAACGTAGATGGTGGAGCGTATCACGATATGCTTGTCACGTTCCTCGTAGGAATCGACGTCCACTTGAACGGAATAGGGGATTTCCTGTTGGTAATTGAGCAGTATCTTCTCGCGGATGATCTCGGTAATGAAGAAACGCATCGACTTGTCGGTGAGCTCGTCCTTGGGGAAGTAAGGCGGGCACTCGGGCAGCTTGGTGAGGATCTGCTCGAACACATGTTGGATGTTGGCGTTGTGTTGTGCCGAGATGGGGAAGATGGTTGCGTTGGGTAGTTCTTTCTCCCAGAATGCCACTGCTTCTTCCACTCCTTTTTGGTCGGAGAGGTCGATCTTGTTGATGAGCACGAAAACGGGGATCTCCGTTGTCTTGAGTCGCTCAACGGTCTTCTCTTCCACCTTTTTGTCGGTGATGTCAACCACAAACAGGATCAAGTCGGCGTCGATGAGGGCGACGTTGACGAACTGGTTCATGATTTCGTGCATCTTGTAGGCGGGATCCTTGATGATTCCCGGAGTGTCGGAAAACACGATTTGGAAGTCGTCGCCGTTGACGATGCCGAGGATGCGGTGCCGGGTGGTTTGGGCTTTGGAGGTGATGATGGAGATCTTTTCCCCCACGAGTTGGTTCATGAGGGTGGATTTGCCCACATTGGGGCGTCCGATGATGTTTACGTAACCTGCTTTATGGCTCATTTCTCAAAAAAATTCATTAAAACGCTTGCAAAGATACAAAAATCTATTTAATTTTGCAGCTTGAATCACGATGCGGGGTGGAGCAGAGGCAGCTCGTTGGGCTCATAACCCAAAGGTCGCAGGTTCGAGTCCTGCCCCCGCTACTAAAAAAACGGACCTCTAGAGGCCCGTTTTTTTATTATTCATACTGCTCTTGTTCCTATTTAGAGGTTGTCTTGTTGAGAGTGCCATCGACAGTGCCGACAACGGTGATGTCTAACATCATTCCCATATAGGAGACGTAGCCAGTTCCGATGGCGGGACCGTTGAGTGCCAATGCGTTGTTGTTCAATTCTCCCGACAGGGTGAGCGTAACATCAAAGGTGCTGATATTCTCCACGTAATGATAGGTGAGGTCGCCGAAATTGATGGTGTTGCCGCTGACGGTGCCAGTGGTCTCGTAGGTTTGGTCCTCGGAATCGCTAAGCATGGTGAAAAGGACATTCACCGTCTCGTCGTTATCTCCTGGGGTCAGGTCGGCAGTCAGATGAAAGGCCGTGCTGTCGAAGGTGTAAGCGTAGTCTTCACCCAATTGCGGCGCTGTGGCTGTGGCGTTCAGATAAAGGATGCCATCGTAGTGGCCTGTGAACGCTTCGGTTGGAGTGACATCAGGTTCTGGTTCTGGTTCGGGATCGGGTTTGCATGATGTGAAGGCGATAGCTGCCATGCACAACATCAGGACGAGTAATTTCTTCATGATTTCGTTTTGTTAATGACAAAAATGAATATGTTGCAAATATAAGGCCAATTTGTTGATTCTTTTCCAAAACGATGGAAAAAATCGTATTTTTGTCGATATTTTGAATCCATGAAGAAAAAGCATGTCTTGCTGATCGTGTTGTCGGTGCTGGTCTTGGGCGTGGTGCTGCTCTATGTGGCGGGTCCCGTCACAGGTCCCATGCCCTTGTGGATGTCAGTCCTGCCTCCTTTGGTGGCGATAGTGATGGCGCTCCTGATCAAGGAAGTGCTATCGTCGTTGTTTCTGGGGGTCTTGACCGGGACTTTCCTTATGGCTTTGTATGGCGGTGCCTCTCCTGTGGGGGCGCTTTCTGGCGGATTGCTTCGAGTGGTGGACACCTATATCGTCGGCTCCCTTTTCGATGCGGATCATGTCAAAATCGTCATCTTCACCCTTCTGATCGGTGGCATGGTCAAGATCATCACGGTCAACGGAGGGATGCAAGGCATCGTACGTTGGCTTTCCCAAAAAGCCAGAGGCCCTCGCTCGGGGCAGCTGATGACTTTTCTTATGGATCTCTGCATCTTTTTCGACGACTATTCCAACACCTTGGTGGTGGGCAACACCATGCGCCCTTTGGCCGACAAGCTCCATGTCTCCCGTGAGAAGCTGTCGTATATAGTTGACTCCACCTCGGCTCCTGTGGTGGCGGTGGCTTTCATCACCACCTGGATCGGTGCGGAGTTGAGCTATATTCAGGAAGGCATCGAAACCATCGGGTTGGAGATGTCGTCCTATTCCGTGTTCTTCCATTCGCTGGCCTACAGCTTCTATCCATTCCTGACGCTTGCTTTCGTGCTGATGATTATCTTGAGCGGCCGTGATTTCGGTCCGATGCTCAGGGCGGAACGCAGGGCGAGAAAGGAGGGCGGTGCCGTGGACGAGGTGGTGGAGAAGGAAGACCGTCAAGGTCATGCCATTGACGCCATCATTCCTTTGTTGGTGTTGGTTTTTGGCACGGTGGCGGGATTGATTGCCACAGGCTATGACGCCTCGGTATGGTCGGCAGAGGGGAGCGGCTTCTTTTCCAAGCTCTCTGCTACAGTGGGCGCCGCCGACTCATACCAAGCGCTGCTATGGTCTTCGATGCTGTCACTGCTGACGGCTATACTGGTCACGATAATTCGTGGAAGCATGAAGTTTATCCCGTTGATGGAGTCTGTCGTGGATGGTCTCAAGTCGATGCTTAATGCGGTGGTTATCTTGACCATGGCGTGGTCGATTGCCTTGGTGAACAAAGACATGCATACGGCGGAGTTTGTGTCTCAGTTGTTGCTGAAATGGTCGCTTTCGCCTTTCTTGGTGCCGTCCATTACCTTTGTCTTGGCTGCCTTGATAGGTTTTTCCACGGGCACTTCTTGGGGGACGATGGCCATTCTCTATCCCTTGATTTTGCCTGCTTCGTGGCTCTTGTGTCAGGAACAAGGATTTGCTGCGGAATCTGCCATGCCCATTTTCTATAATGTGGTGGCCTCAGTGATGGCGGGTGCCGTCATGGGCGATCACTGCTCGCCGATCTCCGACACGACCATTATGAGTTCCACCGCCAGCCGATGCAACCACTTGCAGCATGTCAGTACCCAGATGCCATACGCTTTGACGGTGGGAGGCGTGGCATTGCTGGTTGGAGTCTTGCCTGTCGCTTTTGGCATGCCTTCGTGGCTGGCTTTTCTGATGGCTTTGGCGGTCTTGGGCTTGATCATCCGATTTGCGGGAAAGAAGGTTTAAAAAAAAGACCGGCTGTTGACCGGTCTTTTTTTATGCAATAATTAAAGATGGGTTATTGTTTTTCAAAAACCATTGTCACAACACTGAAATACAGCAACTCCATTTTCGATGAAGTCAGTTTTTTCACTTCAAAGGTTAAGGAGACACCATACTCGGAGATAGTCAAAGTGTTGGCAGAGGAGTCGTAGGTGTAGGTGCATCCTTCATCGCCGTCGATAGTGCAAGTGCCGTCGCTAGCGAATTCCCAGATCTGGTAAAGATCCCAAGAATCTTCGGCTACATAGCCTCCGACATTGTCTTCACAGCTGACGAGTTTCCATTTTCCTACGATGTTATCCTCGCTTTTTGAGCAGCTTGAGAACAACATGATGCTGGCAAATAATACCATCATGCATAACAATAATCCTTTTGCTGAAGTCTTTTTCATGTTTTGTGATTTTTTAGTGAAACAAATTTTATTAATGGGTTTTAATAGGGCAAAAATAAAAAGATTTGTTAATAAAAGCAAATGCTTACAAAAGATTATTAAAATGATCGGTTGCTTCCTTATCCTAGGAGACTATTTCTGTCCTTCGTACTGTTGCACTTCGTCGTATTTGTAAACCAGTTCGATGCCCACTTGCTTGAACATCTCTTCGCTCTCGGCGCCGTCGTGGTAGCGACGCTCGCATACCACGCGGACGATGCCGCAATTGATGATGAGCATGGCACAGGTGCGGCAAGGAGTCATCCTGCAATACAAGGTGCTGCCATCCAGTGCGATGCCTCTCCGGGCTGCTTGGCAGATGGCGTTTTGTTCGGCATGTACGGTGCGCACGCAGTGTTGGGTGATGCTGCCGTCCTCGTGGATGACCTTGCGGAACAGATGGCCCACGTCGTCGCAGTGGGGAAGTCCCTTGGGAGAGCCGACATAGCCGGTCACCAAGATCTGTTTGTCCTTGACGATGACGCAACCGCTTCGTCCGCGGTTGCAGGTGGCGCGTTCCGACACGGTGTCGGCAAGGTTCAAGAAGTAATCGTCCCAAGAAGGGCGGACATGCACTTGGGTCTTGTTCTCAAGCTGTTGGATCACCTTTTCCACCTGGGCATGAAGCTCTTCGATGCTGCCGTCGTTCAAAAACACGAAGTCGGCCTGGCGGATGCATTCGCCGAGGTTCTGCTTGTTGGGGTCGGTGGCCGTCATCTCGCGCTCCTCGTTGGCTTGGAATGTCTCGAAGCTCACGTGGTCGGTCTCAGAGCCGCGTAGGTGGATGCGTTCGAAGCGGGTGCGTTGGTTGGCATCGACGGCAAAGAGGTAGAACTCACCCTTTTGGCGGAGCGAGGCGATCTCGCCTGGGGTGCGGACGCTCTCGATGACAGCGTTCTTGCCCTCGGCTTTGGCGCGCTCGAAGAGTTGGTCGGTGATGTAACTCGGTGTGTGGGCTGCCCTGAGCTCGTTGCCCATGGCGGTCAACGTGTCGCGGTTGACTTCCATGCCTCGTTTCTCAATCTCCTCTGTGATGAATGCCCGCACCGAATAATGCACAAAGCCTTTCTCTTTGATCAAATAATCGACGATGGTGCCTTTTCCTGCTCCCAACGTCCCGGTTATTCCAATGATGATCATTTTTATTTCAAGATTTCAAGATTTCAAATTTCAAGATTCATTATCTGTTCTCCGTTTTCACTTGCTCTTTGATCTCTACGACCCATTTGTTGACGTCGGTGGGCTGGAATTGCTCCATCTTCTCCAGCAATTCTTTTGGGTCGTCGCTGACGATGAGGTTGTAGGCGTGTTCCTTGCGGATGAAGCCTTCCTTTGCGGCATGGTCGATGAAGCGGATGATGTCGTCGTAGAAGCCATTGACGTTGTAGAGGGCCACGGGTTTGTCAAAGACCCTCAGTTGGCTGAGCACGAAGGCTTCGAAGAACTCGTCCATGGTGCCCAACCCGCCCGGCATGGCAATGAAGCCGTCGGCCATGTCCTCGAGGATCTTCTTTCGCTCGGACATCGAATCCACTACAATCAACTCGTCGATGTCGTTGTAGCCTACCTCCATGTCCATCAAGTGGTTGGTGATGGTGCCGGTGACCTTGCACTTGTTCTCCAACATCACATCGGCGATGATCTTCATCAGTCCCACGCTGCCGCCACCATAGAGCAGCTCACAATGCCGTTCTACCATGGCCTGGCCCAATTCGGCAGCCTTCTCGCGATAGATGGGGTCGAAACCCATGCTGCTGCCGCAAAAGATGCAAATTTTCTCCATTCGAACAATTTTTTGCAAAAGTAATGTTTTTTACCTTTGCATTCTAAATTATTGAGAAATGATGAGAAACATAGGGATTTTGGGTGCGATGGCACAGGAAATCGACGAAGTAAAAGCACTCTTGACGGAAAAGACCATTGTGAAGATTGCCAATCGGGAGTTTGTGGTGGGCAAGATCAACAATGTGCGTTGCGTGGTGGCTTTCTCCAAATGGGGGAAGGTGGCTGCCACGATCACGGCGACTTTGTTGGTTCAGGAATTTGGGGTCACCGACCTGTTTTTCATAGGTACGGCTGGGGCCTTGGCTGACGGTCTCAAGGTGGGCGACATTGTGATCTCCAAACGTTTGGTGCAACATGATCTGGACGCTCGACCCATGATTTCGCGTTTTGAGTTGCCTTTGCTCAACCGCATCTATGTGAACAGTGATCCCGAGTTGACAGATTTGGCTGGGAAAGCGGTGTCCAATCTGTTGGAAAGAGGTGTGGAAAACATGGTGAGTGATGCTGCCGTCAAGGAGTTCAACTTGGCTCCGACCTTGCATTTCGGCGATATTGCCAGTGGTGACCAGTTCATCAACAGCGACGTGAAACGGAAAGAGATTCTGGATCTTCTCCCCGATGTTCTTTGTGTGGAGATGGAGGGTGCGGCCGTGGCACAAGTCTGTCTGGAGTTTGGCGTTCCATTTACTGTCATACGTACCATCAGCGACACGGCCGACCATAACGCCCGTGTGGATTTCGGCAGGTTCATCGTCGAGGTGGCCAATGCCTATTCGAGGGCTGTTATCAGCGAGATCATGCGGCTGCTTTGAACTCAGGAGAGCATGGCTCCAACGCTGCCGATCAGTAGGAACAAGACGATGGCGATGGCCCATCCCCATGGAAGTCCTGCCTTATCTTTTGTGCCTCCTGTCTTTTTAAGGCCGGGCAGCAGCTGCTTCAACGAAAACTTTTTCTGTGAAGGCAATCGACGCCGAACCAGTTTGCCATTGGGCCGTTTCTCGTAATAGAGCGGCTCGCCATACATCATTGCCTTGGCCGCTCCGCCGGCAAGGACGATGGCCATAAACACAGGGATGATGTACCAAGCCGCACCGTAGCCAATGTGGATGGCGGAGACGGGCTGTCCCCTGAGGACTTGTATGGGGATGGCGATCAGCAGCGGAAGGAAGGTGAGGATTATCATTCCGACGACGAGTTTGGTGATACGCCAAAAAGTGAAAAACTTCAATTCGGTGGGGACGGGGCCTTGCCCAAAGTCGGCATAGAATTCCGTTCGGGTGTCGTTGTGACCCTTCGATTCTTTGGGAACGGTGATCACTTCGTCGATAATCTCCGCATGGTGACGGTTGTGTGCGACGGCAAAGAAGATGAGGCCGAAAACGAGCCCTAACGACAATCCCAGTTCGATGCCAGCCCAGAGCGTTCCTGCGACGCCGACCACAATGGTGGCGATGACGGGCCAGATCCACCATAGTCTGGTTAAATTCTTCTTTTTTCCTGTGGCAATGGAGATTTTACCGGTTTGTCCGTTCACTGCGGCGGCCACGCCGTCTTTGCATTTCACCAGATACACGGGCATGAGGGCTGGGATGGACTCGTTGTCGTCATCGTCGAGGAAGACGGTCATTTCTTTGGTGCGCACTTTCTTGGAAAGACTATTGTAAAGCTCTGCTCGGGTCTCTTCTTCGACGCGGGCGTTCAACGCTTCGTTCACCACATTTTGGACCTTGGCTTTCTGGTGGTTCAGGAAGCCGAAGTCAAACTCTCGGGCATCGCTGAAGTCGAAAGGCTCGATGCCGTCAAGAAACAGGTTGTTCCAGTCTTTGGATGCGTTTACGGCGGTATGGTTCAGATAGGCACGGAACGGGTAATGTGCCGCCGAGCCGTCTTGAAGACTGATGGCCATGCTTCCGTTATAGCCGCCACGCACGAGATGATAGGGGAGATAGCAGCCTGTGAAACGGTGCAGGTTCTTTTCGATCAATTTGGCTGCCGCGTTGTTTCTGTTTTTGGCAATCCACCCTTTCAGCTGGTTTTTGGCCTCTTCCTGGGTGATTTTGAAGGGAAGGATCACCTCGGGCAGGTTGTCATCGCTGAAAGCGGCGTCGATCATGGTGTTTTGGCAGAAAGGACATTGTGCCGACACGTCGTCGCCGGTTGCCATGGTCTGTGCGCCGCAGCTCGGACATGAAAAGTTCTTTACCTTGGCGAAATCTTGCAGCACGACCTCTTGCCGCATGCGTTTCCATCGGCGGTATTCGGCTTTTTTGTCGGCATTGCTTGCTTCGGCGCCGCAATGGGAGCAGCAGTATTTTTGTTTGCTGATGTCATAGTATTGGTCGCCGCCGCAGTACTCGCAACGGATCACCAGAGGGTTGTTGATAGTGGTTTCCATATTCACTTTTATCTATTAACTTTTGATCTCTTGTCTGATAATTTCCCAAAACATGCACATTCCTGTTTCGAGGATGTCATCGGGGAAGTCGAACTCGGGATTGTGCAAGGCGGGTTGCTCCAAGCCTGAGCCGAGACCGAAGAAACCTACTGGGCAGATGCTGCCCAACCTTCCAAAATCCTCCGACCAGCGGAAGGGCTCATTCAAATGAGCGACCTTCAGTTCCAGGTTTTGTGCTGCTTGCTCAATGTTATGAACACAAGTTGTGTCGCTGTTGGTGGCGGCGAAGGCCTCGTGTTCCGAGAAGCTGAACTCGAAGAGGTGGTCTTTGGCCTTGGCACGGCAGAACTCGATGACCTGCGAGGCCATTAGCTCCAGATTGTGGTCATCATAGCTGCGCAAGGTGAGCCAGATCTCGGCGTGGCCTGGGGCCACGCCGAAAGTCTCCTCGCCCAAGATGGCATGGGTGATGACGAAAGTGGTCAAAGGCTTCACGGCCTGAAGCTGCTCGCGTTTCTTTTCTAAATTGTGGATGAGCAAAGCCAGCAGTTCTGAAGGGCTGTGACCGGTTTCGGGCTGTGAAGCATGGGCGGTGCGACCATCGAAGCATAGCTTCAAGCCAAAAGATGCCGCCGCAAAACAGCCTTCGCGCACTACGACTTGGCCTTTTTCAAAGCCAGGCAGGTTGTGCAATCCGTAGGCCACATCGGGCTTGATTTTTTCAAATAGCGGATCTTCTATGATGGCCTTCGCGCCTTGTCCCGTCTCCTCTGCAGGTTGGAAGAGCAGCACCACCTCGCCTTGGTCGGGACGCTGTTCCCCAAGCCATTGTGCCAATCCGCAGAGGATGGTGGCGTGCCCGTCGTGACCGCATTTGTGCGACACGCCTGGGTTTTGCGAGCGATAGGTGAGGTCGTTCGGCTCAGGGATGTGAAGTGCGTCAATATCGCCCCGGATCAGAATTCGTTTGCCTGGCTTTGCACCTTTATATAATGCCGCCAAGCCGTAGCCCCCAATCTTCTCGATCAGCAGATCGGGCTGGGTCTGTTTCACCCATTCATTCAAGATCTTGTTAGTCAGAGCTTCCCTTCCTGACAGCTCGGGATGCGCATGAAGGATATGCCGAAGTTCGATGAGGTTTTGCATGGTGGAATCAGCTTGTTTTGCAAAGGTAATCACTTTTCACTTTTCACTCTTTACTTTTCGCTTTTTTCTTATCTTTGCCACGCAAAAACTACGAGCATCCATGTCAACCATACTTTACCCGCTGAAATTCAAGCCCATCTTCAAAGACAAGATCTGGGGCGGCCGCAAGATTAAAGAAGTTGTCGGCCTTGACTACGGCCAATTGCCGAATTGTGGCGAGGCTTGGCTGCTCTCGGGACTCTGGGAGGAACAAAGTGTCGTGGCCAATGGCGACTTTGAGGGCGACGAGATCAACGATCTGGTTGAGACTTTCATGGGCGACCTCGTGGGCGAAGGGGTGTTCGACAAATACGGCGAGCAGTTTCCGCTGCTCATAAAGATCATTGACGCCAACGACTGGCTCTCGGTGCAGGTGCATCCCGATGATGAGCTGGCCGAGAAACGCGAGATTGGCAACGGCAAGACAGAGATGTGGTATGTGATGCAGGCGGAACAAGATGCTGAACTGGTAACGGGTTTCAACTGCGAGATGAGCCGGATGAAGTACATCAGGATTCTCAAGGACAATGCGATAGAGTCGGTGCTGAATCACGAGAAAGTACAACAAGGTGATGTGTTCTACATCCCTGCGGGACGCATCCATGCACTTGGCCCGGGCATCATGGTGGCGGAGATCCAGCAAACCAGCGACGTCACTTATCGTATCTATGACTGGGACCGTATTGACCTCGCTGGAATGCGTCGCGAGTTGCACATCCCCCAATCGCTCGATGCCGTTGATTTTGCTCCCGTTGAGAACTACAAAACACCCTACGAGCCCGTTCTCAACAAGACCGTTTCCGTGTTGGATTCACCCTATTTCACTACCAACATGTTGTATCTCAATGGTGAGATGGCAAAGGACTATTCGGAGCTTGATTCTTTTGTTATTTTGTTCCCCGTGGAAGGAAAGTTTTCGCTGGAATGGGAAAATGGCTCGGTATTTGTAAATACGGGTGAGGTCGTTTTGATACCCAATGTTGTCGAGAAGGTGAACATCAAGACGCAAGGCGACTGCAAACTTCTTGAAATATATAATGATATATAATATTTAAAACATAATGAAAACCATGAAAAAGCTATTTGTTCTCTTATTCGCTGTGCTGATGATCTCTGGTGTTCAAGCCCAGCAGAAGTCTGATCTTCCCAATGTCACCATCAAGAACCTGCAAGGCAAGGATGTGAATATCGCCAAGCTGTCGAATAACGGCAAGCCTTTCGTGATGACTTTCTGGGCTACCTGGTGCGGCCCCTGCATCAAGGAACACAACGCCTTGGACGAGGTCTATTCCGATTGGCAGGACGAAACGGGCGTGAAGATCTACTCTGTCTCCATCGACGACTCGCGTTCCACCGCCAAAGTGAAGCCTTTCGTGGAAGGCAAGGGCTGGGATTTTGAGGTGCTGCTGGATGTCAACAAGGACTTGGCACGCGCAATGAATGTGAGCAACCCACCCTACACCTTCCTGTTTGACGGCAAGGGCAAAATGGTATATCAACATTCGGGCTATTTTGAAGGAGCCGAGAACGACCTTTATGAGGAAATCTTAAAACTTAAGAAGTAAGAAGTCAGAAGACAGAAGTAAGAATATTATGAGAAGAGTAATCCTCCCACTATTGATATTGGGCACGCTGTCATTGCATGCCCAATCTTTTATTGATAACGCCCAGGTGAACGGCAGTTTCCAAACGGATGCACAATACTATCGCTTGGACCAAGGAATCGACATCACCGACCTTAATGGCAAAAAACTTGGCGTCAATGGTTTTGGAAAAATCGGTTATTCCTATGGCGACTTCTCGGCGGGTCTTCGTTTTGAGGCGTTTCTGCCCGAGTTGAATGGATTCCGCAACGAGTTGAACGGCGTGGGTATCGCCAACTTTTTCGCCACCTACGACAACGGCTTCATCGGCGTCACCGTGGGCGACATTTACGACCAGTTCGGTAGTGGTTTGGTGTTTCGCACCTACGAGGAATGGTCGCTTGGCATGGACAACGCCTTGCGTGGTGTGCGCACCATCATCCGTCCTGCTCCTGGAGTCACTTTGAAAGGAGTCTATGGTCGGCAGCGCTATTACTGGGCACCTTACAACGAACGCGACTTTTCCAGTGATGACTATCGCGGCATAGTTCGCGGTGTGGATGCCGATTGGGATCTCAACCAAAGCCTTTCATCCATGAGCGAATCCGATCTCAAAATGAGTCTCGGTGGCAGCTTTGTGAGCAAGAAACAATACGACCAAAGCACGTTCTATAACATCCCCCTGAACGTGAGCGCTGCGGCGGGACGAATCAATTTGGGCTACGGACGCTTTGGCTTCAGCACGGAATATGCCTACAAGATCAACGACCCGTCGTTCATCAACAACTTCATCTACAAGGAAGGCCAGTCGCTGCTCTCGTCCTTGTCCTATTCACAGAAAGGCTTGGGCGTGGTGTTGCAGCTGAAACGCACCGACAACATGAGTTTCAAGTCGATGTACACGGGCAAGCAAAACGACCTGGACATCAACTTCATCCCTCCGATCAATTACACCCATACGCATAGCTTGCCGTCGATGTACACCTATTCCACTCAGCCCAATGGCGAGATGGCAGCGCAGTTCCAGGTCAATTACACCATTCCGAAAGGCACCGCCCTTGGCGGAAAATATGGCACCAAGCTTGCCTTGAACTTTAGCCAGGTGAACGACATCGTGCGCGACTCCATCCTGTTCTGTGGCGAGATGGTTTTGGGCCAAAGCGGCACCAAAGGCTATACTTCGCCCTTCTTTGCCGTCAGCGATCACCGTTTCTTCCGCGACATCAACTTGGAGGTTGACAAGAAGATCAGCAAGGACTGGCATGTCACAGCACAATACATCAACCTGTATTATGACATCGCCACGATAGAAGGCCATGTCGGGGCTCCCGTCGTGAAAGCCAACATCGGTTTTTTGGATGTGACCTACAAGATCGACAAACGACAGAGTCTGCGCTTTGAGGTGCAAGGCCTTTGGGAGAATGAGGTACATGACGGCTATGTGTATGAAGAAAGCGACAAGAAAGACTACCAGAAGCGTGGCCATTGGGCAGCGGGTCTGCTGGAATACACCATCACGCCACACTGGTCGTTCTCCATTGCCGACAAATGGAACTATGGCAATCCGGTCCCCGAGTTCCGCGACCATTATTTCACTGGCACGGTGAGTTATCTTCATGATGCCACCCGTGTCATGTTGAGCGCAGGTCGTCAAAGCGAAGGCGTGGTCTGTGTCGGCGGCGTGTGCCGTACCGTGCCTGCTTCATCGGGTGTTTCATTGACCGTTTCGACAAGTTTTTAATGAATTTGTAATCAATCATTTAGATCATTATGAAAGGAATAATTAGAATAGGTTCTGTCCTCTTGTCCATCTTGTTTCTTGTTTGCGCATGCGATATCGAAGAAGAGCCCTATATCCAGGGTGCCGAAAACGAGAAGGCGATTCTTCAGTTTGATGTGGACGACATCATAGGAGTCATCGACGAGGCCGCCAAGACGGTGACGTTGACTTTCCCTGATGGGACAGACGTGAGTCATCTGAGGCCTACCGTCAAAGTGTCGCAATATGCCACCGTGGATCCCGCTTCAGGGGTAGAACAGGATTTTAGCGAGCCGGTGTGTTACACTGTCACGGCTTTCAATGGCACCACTGCGGAATACATGGTCTCGGCCATTGTGTTCGATGCAGAAAACGAGAAAAGCATCCTGTCTTTTAGAATTGATGCGCTTGACTGTGAGGGTGTTATTGACGAAACAGGCAAGATGGTTGCTTTGAATCTTCCCGTTGGAACGGATGTCACGCAGCTGGTTCCGACGATCGTGGTGTCGGAAGGCGCCACGGTGGATCCCGCTTCTGGTGTGGCACAAGATTTCAACAATCCTGTGATCTACACTGTCACTGCGTTAAATGGATCCACAGCGGAATATACCGTGACTGCCTTGGTGCAGGAAGAACCCATTGTGGCCACGGGGAAGACCGTTCTCATCAAGGACTTCACAGGGGTTCGTTGCAGCAACTGCCCATCGGCGGCAGAATATGCCCATAACCTGCAACACCAGTTGAGCGAGGACCATATCTTTATCTTGGGTGTCCATGCTGGTTCACTGGCACAACCGGTGGGTCAGTTCCCTGACTTTACTACTCCCGAAGGTACCGCTTGGTATGCCAACCAAAGCATCAACCCGTTGTTTAACGTGGATTATGTGAGCTTGGATGGAGGTCATGCCTTGTATTCTGATGAGCTTGACGTGCCTGTGGCCGCTGCCTTGGATGAAAACCAGACCTTTGAGATCCGTATCTCCGATACCTACAATGAGTCAACCCGTCAATTGGACGTGGCTGCTGTGGCCATGGCCGTCACTGACGTGGAAGGAGATTTCCATGTCACCGCTTGTCTGGTCGAAGACAACATCGTGGGCATGCAGCTTACGTTGGGGGGCTTGAATCAGGAATATGTGTTCCGTAACGTGTTTCGCGGCACGCTGAACGGTGCGGAGGGTCAGGCGTTCTTGAACGGGCAGGCTGGAGAAGGTGAGCTTTTCCACTTCAACTTCAGCACCGAGTTGAATCCCGATTTCAATGCCGATGAATGCTATCTGATGGTCTATGTCTCCGACAATAGCCAAGGGGGCAAGATCCTTCAAACAGCGATGAAAAAGATCAAATAACTAAACGTATTTCCAAGACGGTAAGATGCTTTTGCTCCACCTTGAATCTCACTTCGAGGTGTGCGAAGGCCATGCCATAGACTCGTTCGGGGTCGTCTTGGTATTGTGGTCTTGGATCATGTTCCAAGATGGCAATCAGGCTCTCGCGCTGTGTCTCGGGGACTTTTTCAAGACATTCTTCGGGGAATTCTACATCCAGCAGGTATTCGGCTGGTTTTGAGGCAAATCCGCTGATGGCGTCGGGGTGGCTATCGGTGTAGGCGATGTAGGGCTTGATGTCGTAGATGGGCGTGCCATCCATGAGATCGGCACCGCTGACGTGCAACACGGAACCAAGCTTGGAATCCATTTCAATGCCTTCCAGCTTCACCGAGGAGAGTCCTATCGGGTTGGGCCGGAAGGGTGACCTTGTGGCGAATACGCCCTTGCGTGTGTTGCCTCCCAACCGTGGCGGTCGTACTGTGGCCGACCAGGTGTCATGCTTGGCCTCCGAGAACTCCCAAATCAGCCAAAGATGCGAGAATTCCTCCAAGCCTCGGATGGCTTCGGGGTTGCGGAACTCAGGCTCAAAGACGATAGTGCCCTGGAGCGTCTCGACAATGCCGCTCTGCCTTGGAATCCCAAACTTCGTCGGGAACTCGGTATGGATGTGCGCAATTGCTTTCATGTCGGCATTCAACTCCTCACTCCTCGCTCCTCACCACATATTGTAGTGTGCTTCTGCTGCTCTGCTTCAGATACACTTTCTTTCCTTCAAGGAACTTGTCGCCCAAGGTGTAGGCGTTGTCGTAATGTCGGATGGTAAACAAAGTCAAGCCTTGGTTGTATTTCACCTGGAAGGTCTCGCGGAGCGATCCGACGAGGCCTTTTAGTTTGCGCTCGTCGTGGTCGAAGCAGAACGAGAGCATCAAAGCGGAGGTCTGGATCACGTTGGCATGGATGCCCCATTCGTCGCAGGCACCGAAGATGAGCTGCAGGTTGTGCTCATTCATGAACGAATAGTCGCGAGGCGAGATGGAGACTAGCGTCTGGTCGTCCTTGACGATATAAGAAGGGACTTTCTCGATGTTACGATCGGGTTTGCCGTCGATGATGGAGGGCGTGTGTTCGGGATGGAGAAACGACTGCACCTTGAGCGTGATGTTCTTGTTTTGTAGTGGCTTGATGGTCTTGGGGTGGATGATAGAGGCCCCGTAGAAGGCCAGCTCGATGGCTTCGGAGTAGGTGATGTGTGGCAGTTGGACTGTCTCCTCGAAGCGTTTCGGGTCGGCGTTGAGCAGTCCGTCCACGTCCTTCCAGATGGTGACTTCATCAGCATCAAGGCAATTGGCGAAGATGGCCGCTGTGTAGTCGGAGCCTTCGCGGCCCAGGGTGACGTTGTGCTTGCCATCGACGGTGGCCCCGATGAAGCCCTGGGTGATGCACACGATGCCGTGGATGTGCTCGTCGTTGAGCTTGCTGATGCGCAGTCGGGTCTCGTCCCAGTCAGGCGAAGCAGCACGGAAACGGTCGTCAGTGAGCACGTATTTGCGGGCATCGAGCCAACGGCAAGGCACATCGCAGTGGTTCAGGTATTCTTGGATGATGGTGGTGGAGATGAGTTCGCCGTAGCTCACCGTCTGGTCGTATTGGTAGTCGTATGGCTGGTCGGTGTTTTGCAGCTTCTCCCAAAGTTCAATGAACAGTTCTGACACGGATTCAATCACTGGATGTTCATGGTTTTGGTCGAACAAATCCAAGATGATTTTTTCGTGATAGGACATTACCTCATTGAGTGCGTCAATACCCAATTCCCCGTTGTGTTCGCGGAAGTCCTTGAGCGCTTTCTCCAGCATATTGGTGGTCTTGCCCATGGCCGACACCACGAGAAAGATGTCCTCATCCTTGTGTTCCGCCACGATATTTTTGAGATTACGGACGGCGTCGGCATCTTTTACTGATGCACCTCCGAATTTATAGATTTTCTTGATCATTTGATGCAAACGTTTTCAAGTGCAAAATTATGAATAAAGACAATAAAATTATTAAATAGGAGTTATTTTTCCTGACAAAACCCTAATTTTGCATACTTTTTGACGGGCGGGTCTCCACCTGAACAACTCAACAAAAAAACAAATCAACAACTCAACATAAAATGATTGAAACTGACATTCGTGAATTGAACGAGAAAATCCAGCGTGAGAGCCAGTTTGTGGACTTGATCAACCTGGAAATGAACAAGGTCATCGTCGGACAGAAACAGATGACCGAACGTTTGCTGATCGGCCTCTTGGCCAACGGACATATCCTGCTCGAAGGTGTCCCTGGTCTGGCCAAGACATTGGCCATCAAGTCGATGGCGCAAGCTATTGATGCCGATTTCAGCCGTATTCAGTTTACTCCTGACTTGTTGCCTGCCGACCTTGTTGGCACCTTGATCTACAGCCAGAAAAACGAGGAGTTCGTGACTCGTCGCGGCCCTATCTTTGCCAACTTTATCCTGGCAGATGAAATCAACCGTTCTCCCGCTAAGGTGCAGAGCGCATTGCTTGAAGCCATGCAGGAGCATCAGGTGACCATCGGTGACGAGACTTTCAAGTTGCCGGATCCTTTCCTCGTGATGGCGACCCAGAACCCCATCGAGCAGGAAGGCACCTATCCGCTTCCTGAGGCCCAAGTGGACCGTTTCATGCTCAAGGTCGTGATCAATTATCCCAAGAAGGAAGAAGAGAAGCTCATCCTTCGTCAGAATATCGGCAATGCGGCTGCCAAGATCAACGCGGTCATCAAGCCGGAGGACATCATCCGCGCCCGCGAGGTCTGCCGCGAGATCTATCTTGACGAGAAGATTGAGAACTATATCACTGACATCGTGTTCGCCTCACGTTTCCCGGGCGACTACAAGCTAAAGAAATTCGCCAACATGATCAGTTACGGCGGCTCGCCACGTGCCACCATCAACCTGGCACTGGCGTCGAAGGCTTACGCCTTCATCAAACGTCGTGGCTATGTCATCCCCGAAGACGTCCGCGCTGTAGCCCACGACGTTTTGCGCCACCGTATCGGCCTGACCTACGAGGCGGAAGCCGAGAACGTGACCACCGAAGAGATCATCAACGAAATTTTGAATACCGTCGAAGTCCCGTAATTGTAGGGGCGCACCGCGTGCGTCCTCCGTTGAGAAACAATGGAAGCAAACGACATTTTCAAAAAAGTAAAAAAGATCGAGATCAAGACGCGAGGGCTCTCGAACCACATCTTCTCGGGCCAATACCACAGCGCCTTCAAGGGGCGTGGCATGACCTTCAGCGAGGTGCGTGAATATGAGTACGGCGACGACATCCGCAACATCGACTGGAACGTCACCGCCCGCTTCAACAAGCCCTTCGTCAAGATCTTCGAGGAAGAGCGTGAGATGACAGTCATGCTGCTCATCGACGTGTCGGGCTCCAACGACTTCGGCTCGCGTGAGCAGTCGAAACGCGACTTGACCGCCGAGCTGGCCGCAGTGTTGGCCTTTTCGGCCATCCAAAACAACGACAAGGTCGGCGTCATCTTCTTCAGCAGCAAGATCGAGAAGTTCATCCCGCCCAAGAAAGGCAGCACCCATATCTTGCGCATCATCCGCGAGATCGTTGATTTCAAGCCGGTGGAAAACGGCACCGATATTGGCGAGGGACTTCGTTTCCTGACTTCGGCCATCAAGCGCCGTACCACAGCCTTCCTGATCTCCGACTTCATGACGGCCAAGGACTTCGAGCAAGAGTTGCGTATCGCCGCTAACAAGCACGACCTGGTGGCTTTGCGCATCACCGACCGTCGCGAGATGGAGATCCCCAAGGTGGGCCTTGTGAAGTTCAAGGATGCCGAGACAGGCCGCGAGAAGTGGGTGGACACCTCCAGCCGCGCTTGGCACGACGCTTACCAAAAGATGATCATGCAGGAGTCGCTCGCACTGAATAGGCTCTTCACCATGCAAGGTATCGATAACACCTTGATCTATACCGATGAGGACTATGTAAAACCTTTGATGCAACTGTTCAAGAAGAGGGAATCGAGACGATGAAAAGATGGATTTTGATGATCGGTTTTGTGTTTGGGCTTATGGCCATGGCTTCGGCGCAACAGGTCGAGGTCGATGCCAAGGTTCAAGACGAATCCGTTGCCGTGGGCAAGCCTTTCTCACTTGATTTGATGATGAAGGTGCCATACGGTTATTATGTGGAATGGAATGAGTTTGCCACTGACACCTTGTCAGCACAAATTGACATACTGAAACGCGGCGACCTGTTGCGCACCGCCGATGCCGACAGCAACATCATCGTGCAACAACAGCTGACGCTGATGACCTTTGACACGGGTTACGTGCAGGTGCCGTCTGTCGGACTGGTTTATGCCAAGTCTGCCGACAACGGAATGCGCATGAAAGCCTATACGGATCCTTTGCAACTCTATGTCACTACCATCACGGTGGACACAACACAAGTTTTCCGCCCGATTGTGGAGCCTATCGCACAACCTCTATCCATGAAGGACTTGTTCCCATGGATTTTGGGTGTCCTGCTTCTGGTGCTGTTGGGATTTGGCGTATGGTTCTTCCTCAAGCGACGTAAGTCGAGGTTGGATGAGAACGGAGAGCCCATCAAAGGTCCAGTGATCCCGCCTTACAACAAAGCCATTGGTGACCTTGAGAGCCTGAAGCAACAGAAGTTGTGGCAGGTGGGCAAGGTGAAAGAATACTATTCCAGTCTGACGGATATTGCCCGTGAGTATATCGAGGGCCAGTTCAAGGTCAACGCCGTGGAGATGACCACGGACACGATCCTTGAAGAGGTCAAGGAATTGCATTTCGATGAAGTGTTGTATGGTAAGTTGAAAGATACCATGGAGTTGGCTGATTTGGTGAAGTTTGCCAAGTGTTCGACCTCTCCGTTGGAGAACGACAATGCCATGAGCGACATGACCGATTTCGTGAATGACAGTTATGCCCACTATCAAGCCATGAAGGCCAAGGAAGAGGAGGAGGCTCGTCAACATGTTTGAGAATATCACCTTTGCGAATCCCATCTTTTTGTGGGGATTGTTGATCATTCCTGCGGCCATTGCCTGGTATGTCATTCGGCATAAGAAGCAGGAAGCCTCGGTGCGTTATTCTGACACGACAGGTTTTGACGAGTTGCCAAAGAGCTGGAGGGTTTATGCCCGTCATCTTCTTTTTGCGTTGCAGATGGCAGCCTTGGCTTTGCTGTTGGTAGCGATGGCGCGTCCGCAGAGTTCTTCCACAAGCCAAAAATCCAATATCGAGGGCATTGATATCATCCTGGCACAGGATATTTCGGGCAGTATGCTTGCCCGTGACTTCAAGCCGGACCGGCTTGAAGCTTCCAAGAAGGTGGCGGCCGACTTTGTCGAAGGCCGTCCAGGCGACCGCATGGGCCTCGTGGTGTTTGCAGGTGAGTCGTTCACCCAAGTGCCGCTGACTACCGACCATGGGGTGATGCTGAACATGCTCAAGGAGCTCAAGAGCGGCATGATCGACGATGGCACCGCCATCGGCGACGGACTGGCAACAGCCATCAACCGCTTGAAAGACAGCGAGGCGGTTTCCAAGGTCATTATCTTGTTGACAGACGGCATGAACAACTCGGGTTCAGTCGATCCTTATACGGCTGCAGAAATGGCCAAGATCTTCGGAATCAGAGTCTATACCATCGGTGTCGGATCATACGGCACGGCGCCCTTCCCCGTGCAAACCATCTTCGGGACGCAGTACCAACAGATGAAGGTGGAAATTGACGAGAGGTTGCTCCAGGCCATCGCCAGCAGTTCGGGAGGCAAGTATTTCCGTGCCACATCCAATCAAAAGCTGGATGAGATCTATGCTGAGATCGACAAGCTGGAGCGTTCCAAGATAGAGGTGATGGAGTTCAAGCGTCTCCACGAGGAGTTCTATCCTTTGGTTGCTTGGGCCATCGTCCTTTTGCTGCTTGAATTCATTTTGCGTAGGACTGTTTTTAGAACGATATCGGAGTAGTGGTTATGGAAAACGTATTGAGATTTGAACATCCTGAATATTTGTATGGGTTGCTGGTTATCCCATTGCTGATCATCCTCTATATCGTGATCCGTCTATGGCAGGACAAGACCTTCAGACGTTTTGCCGACATGGGGATGCGTGAGTATTTGGTGCCATTGCGTTCCGGTCGCCGTGGTGTCTTCAAGTTTGTCGTGTTCTTGCTGGTGATTGCCTGCCTTATTTTGGGTCTTGCCAATTTGCAGAGCGGCTCCAAGATGGAGGAGGTCAAACGCGAGGGCATTGATCTTTACATTGCCGTGGACGTCTCCAACTCCATGAATGCCCAGGACATAGTGCCTAGCCGTTTGGATCGCTCGAAACAAGCCATCAACAATCTTATAGGCAGGCTTCAAGGCGATCGTTTGGGCGTGATTGTCTTTGCGGAAAAGGCTTTCGTTCAGTTGCCCATCACAACGGATTATGCAGCAGCCAAGATGTTCTTGGCTTCGGTCAGTACAAGCAGTGTGGCTTCACAAGGCACCGCCATCGGTGAGGCCATCAATCTGGCTGTGAAATCGTTCAACGACGACGAACGGAGCAAGGCTATCATCATCATCTCTGATGGTGAGGACCATGAGAACGAAGCCGCCATGGAAGCAGCACGTGAGGCTTCCAAGAAAGGCATCCGCATCTATACCATCGGCATGGGACTCCCCGATGGCGCACCCATACCAGAATACAACCAGTATGGAAGAATGCTGGGTTATAAAAAAGACAAAAGCGGCAACACCATTGTCACCCGCCTTGATGAAGAGATGTTGCGCCGCATCGCCGATGCCGGTGACGGACTCTATGTCAGGGCAAGCAACTCCAACGTGGGCTTGGAAAAGATCTATGACGACATCTCTAAGATGGACAAGACTGAGATCGATACCAAGGTGTTCACCGACTATGAGGACCGTTATCAATGGTTTGTCGGCGCTGCCATTGTCTTGTTGCTGATCGTTATTTTCATGTCATCGGGCAAAAAAGCCTGGGAGACGAGATTCAGTATTTTTGAAAGGAAAGGGGAGAGCCATGAATAAGAAGCTTTTGGTAGTGATATTGCTGCTTGCGACTGTCACGTTGTCGGCCCAGACGGTTGAGAAACAGATTCGAAAAGGGAACCGACAGTATCGGAAAGGCAACTATTCGGAAGCCGAGGTGCAATATAGGAAGGCGTTGGATGCCAAGCCGATGAGTGCGGAGGCACAGTTCAATCTGGGAGATGCGTTGTATCGTCAAGAGAACTATAAGGACGCCATGGACGCTTTCCAGAAAGTGCTGGAGATGACTCCGGATACCAAGTTGAAATCCCAAGCCGTCTTTAACATGGGCAACTGTCTTCTGGAACAGGAGAAGTATTATGATGCCTTCAATACCTATAAAATTGCAATCAAATTCAATCCAGAAAACAAGGATGCCCTGTACAATCTGGAGTATTGCAGGGCACATTTGGTGAAGAGCCATGTGTGGGTCAACCCGCAGATTCCCCATGGCATGGTCGAGGCCAGTGAGTCGATGGCATTCAATGGCCAGATGGTGACATTGACATCGAAAGCTGAAGGGGAATATGCCTTGTCGCAGTATGTGGTGGTGAAAGCCGACGACCAACAGGTGACTGTTCCTGTAAGCGGCAGCCGTTTCGAGATGCCGAAGTTCGACGTGATTGTCACGGGTGAGTTCAAGCCACTGCGTACCATTACCATTGACCAAAAGATAGCCCATGGCAAGATTTCTGCTGATCGCAAAAAGGCCGTTGAGGGTCAGCAGGTGACCCTTCATGCCCAGCCTGATCCGAAGTATATGGTCGATGCCTATTTTGTCACAAAGACGGGCAACCCTCAAGACACGGTGCCGGTAAACGACACGGTGTTCCAAATGCCGGACTTCGATGTCACCGTGTCGGCTAGGTTTAGGACGGCCCTCCGTGTCCAGGTGGATTCAACGGAGCATGGACAGATTCAAGTGACTGATTCATTGGCGTTGCCTGGCCAGAATATCGGGGTGATCGTTAAGCCTGATGCCGGCTATCAATTGAACGAGCTCTATGTGGTGAGCGACAAGGATCCGTCAACAACGGCGCCAGTCTCTGACCTGAACGTTTTCCAAATGTTGGACGACGATGTCACCGTAAAGGCTTCTTTCGTGGAGGCACAAGAATATTATAAGGTGCTGCCGGACACTTTGGTCGAAGGCGGCCATGTATTGCTGGATGTTGAGAAGGCTACACGGGGAGAGACGGTGACGCTTCGTAACGCACCGGAACCAGGATACCAATTCAAGGAATACAAGATCTGTCAGTTGACTGACACTGCCGTGCAGGTTCAACCTTTGGGCAACTTCTTTACCATGCCGGGCTTCGACGTGATGGTTAGCGCGGTCTTCGAGAAGCAAGAAGGTGAGAACCAGGATCAACAGCAAAATCAACAGGATCAGCAACAGGAACAACAGGATCAGCAAGATCAACAACAGGATCAGGATCAACAGAATCAACAGGATCAACAACAGCAGCAACAGCAACAACAGAATCCTCAAGATATGTCGAAGGATGATGCACAGCGGATGTTGGATGCTTTGGAGAACCAGGAGAAGAAGACCATGGAAAAGGTGAACGAACAGAAGATCCGGACCCAACCAAAACGGAAAACGGATAAAGATTGGTAATAGAAGATAGAAGACAGGAGTTAGAAGCAAGAAGTTTGTATATGAAGAGAATAAGTATTATCGGAATAATCATCGCCTTGTTGACGCAGGTGGCGGTATTCGCCCAAGACGCTAGCATCAAGGTGTCAGTCAAGAAACAGGTGTCGGTAGGCGAGCAGTTCCGCATCGCCTTTGAGGCGAATGCGGAAGGGAAGAAATTCGTGGCTCCTTCATTTGAGGGTTTTACGGTTGTGGGCGGTCCCTTCAACTCGTCCAGTTCGAGTGTACAGATCGTAAACGGCTCTATGAGCCGCACCGTAAGCAACACCTATTCTTATGTGCTTCGCGCTGAGCGAGAGGGAACTTTCACCATTGGTTCGGCCACGTATGTAGTGGATGGCAACGAGGTGCAAAGTGAGCCGTGTCAGATCACCGTTGTCGCCGGTTCAGCAGATCCGGATCCTGTGGCGCAAGGTGGACAACAGGGCGGACAACAGGGCGCTTCTGGAAGACAGCAAAACACCAACGACCCTCAAGTGAGCGGGAAGGACCTGTTTCTGAAAGTGATCCCCTCCAAGCGTTCGGCCTACGTAGGTGAGCCGGTAGTGCTTACCTATAAGATATACACGAGGTTGCCCGTCTCGCAGCTTTCAGTGTCGAAGATGCCCTCGTATGGTGGCTTCTGGATGAAGGAGGTCAACGACAATAATGCTCTTCGTCAGTCATCGGAGGTGGTTAACGGTATCGAATACTCCACTGCTGAAGTCAAAAAAGTGGTGGTCATTCCGCAGAAGTCGGGCAAACTCACCATAGAGCCCATGGGCATTGAATGCATTGCACAGATCCAGACCCAGCGGGAGCCGCGTCGCAGTAACGATCCGTTTGACATCTTCTTTAACGACCCGTTCTTTAATCGCAGCTACACCAACGTTCAGAAGAATGTGGAGACGGCGCCTATCACCATGGATGTCAAGAACCTTCCGATGGATGGTAAGCCGCTTAGCTTCTCGGGCGCGGTGGGCAATTACAATTTCTCGGCTTCTATTGACCGTAATGAGTTGAGCACCAATGAGGCAGCTACTTTAACCATTACGGTATCAGGGAATGGCAACTTGGAACTCCTCAACCTTCCCGAGCCTGTGTTCCCGCCCGATTTCGAAGTTTACGATCCCAAGATCACCTCTTCTGTTGACGCTAACAGTCAGGGTATGAATGGCACCAAGAAGGCGGAGTATCTAATCATTCCACGCAGAGCTGGCGACTTTAGTATCCCAGCGATTGAATTCTCGTACTTCAATCCCTCCAAAGGGACCTATTCCACGTTGTGTTCCCAGCAGATGGATCTCCATGTAGAAAGAGGCGCTGGCGGCGAGTCCAACGAAGGCGGAGTCTTCGCTTCCAACCAGGAAGGCATCAAGTATCTTGGCAGTGACATACGGCATATCATGGCCAACGGGAGATTGAAGCCGACAAACACTCATTTCTTTGCGTCCATCCCCTATTTCATCATGTTGACGGCATTGTTCCTGCTCTTCATAGTAGCATCAATACTTGTCAAGAAACGCCGCCAGTATAAACAGGATGTGGTTCTTGTGCGCAACCGTCAGGCGACCAAGGTGGCGAAAGGAAGGCTGAAAAATGCCTTCAAGTATCTGAAAGACAATGATCAGAACCATTATTATGAGGAGATGTCGCAGGCACTTTGGGGATACATATCCGATAAGCTTGGCATTGAACGTTCTGTGCTGTCCATGGATACTGTGAAGTCCGCCATGACGGAGAAGGGTATTGATGAGGCGTTGGCCAACCAGTTTGTCGATACCCTGAACACGTGTGAATTCGCCCGTTTCGCACCGGGAGATGCCACCGCCAAGATGGAAGACCTTTATCATAAAGGGTTGGATGTCATTATGAAAGTGGAGAAGACCATTTGATTTTGGAATTGGAATTAAGAAATAAAAAGATAGTGATATTATGAAAAGGATAATGAAGGCAATTGTGTTGCTGGTACTACTTGGCATGTCGGGGTTGTGTGCGTCGCAGGCTTTCGCCAACTCGGAAAAGACTTGGTTTGAAGAGGCGAATGCAGCCTATAACGATGGCGACTACGAACAGGCGCTTGTCAAATATAGTCAAGTACTGGATCTTGGCCTGGAGTCGGCCCCGTTATATTATAACATGGGTAATGCCTATTACAAGATGAAGGACTATCCCCATGCGATCCTTTATTATGAGAAAGCGTTGAAGCTGGATCCGGGCAACGAGGACATCAGGACGAACCTTGACATTGCCAATATGGCCATTGTGGATAAGATAGAACGTATTCCCCAGCACTTCATTTCTCGCTGGTGGAATGGACTGAAATCGTTGTTTTCTGTTGACGGTTGGGCATGGGTGAGCGTGATCTCGTTTGCGTTGGTGTTGCTTTGTCTGTTCATGTTTCTGTTGGCTCGTAGGACGGGATGGCGCAAGGTGGGTTTCTTCATGGGGCTGCCGATGCTTGCCGTGATGGTTCTTTCCATTGTATTCGCCATAGGGAAGTACCGTGATGTGAACACCCAGGACAAGGCCATTGTGATGACTCCCACTGTTACCGTAAAGAGTTCTCCGAGCGTGTCAAGTGTGGACTTGTTCGTGCTTCATGAGGGCACCAAGGTGAGGATCCTTGACACAGCCAAGGACTGGAACAAAATCAGAATCGCCGATGGCAGTGTGGGATGGATTCAGATGAAGGACGTAACTGCTTTCTGAGTTGGAGAGGTTCTTGAGCCTTCCGTTAATAAAATCACTGAAATCTTCTTTTTTTAGCAAAAAAAATTCTTCCAAAGTATTTTTCTTTGGAAGAATGTTTTATATTTGCAGACTAATACTTAATAGAGTAAAATCCATTGTTAGTAGTAACGATCTGAAATTCAATCAAAATTACGTAATATGAAGAAAAGATTTTTACCTTTCAGTTTACTTTTGGTAACCATGATCTTAGGCCAGTCTGTCATGGCTGACCAGGGTGGACATTATGTACCACGTGTAAAAGAAACCGCCACGGTTGAAGCAATGATGAGTGTGATGCGCGCCAATCAACACACTGGGTTGATCGATCCAGCCTGGATGATTGAAGCTTCCCGTCAGGCATCTGCCAGCACCACCAGAGACGAAAACGACATTTATTGGGTGTCAATGGGTCCGGTGAACATGGGCGGCAGAACCACTTCGGTCCTTTACAACAATCAGAACCAGAATGAAGTTTACATCGGTTCCATGGGAGGCGGTGTGTTCTATTCTTGGAACAAGGGTATCACATGGCATCAAGTTGGTGATAACCTCATGGTCAGCTGCATGGCTCAGGCTGAGGATGGCACCATCTATGTCGGCACAGGTGACGGCGTTTCGGCTGTTGACTATAACGGCTTGAGCGACTTGTCATACGGCAACAGTTTTATCGGTTCTGGCCTCTACATGATTCAGAACAAGGAAATGAGACCTGTGAAGAGCACGCTTCCCACGACTATGAACGAAACCACTGAATGGAGTTTCATCAATGATGTGGCTGTTGATGGGAACAAGATCATTGTTGCTACGGATAATGGCTTGAGATATATCACGGCTGACCAGATCGGCAATGAAGACGCTGTTTGGAATTACGCTAAGGTTGATGGCGAGGACCTCACTGGTTTTGTCTATGAAGTGAAGGTGGCTTCCGATCATACTGTGGTTGCCTCTGTTGACGGTGCCCTTTATATTGGCACGCTGGATCAGATGGTTTGCCGTTCCGACGCTACGGGCCATTTGAACGAGGATAATGTTTACGATACGATCGTAAACGCTGGTGCGTTGATGGATATCGCCATCGCTCCTTCGGATCCCAACGTGATCTATGCCGCTGCCATTCATACAACGGGCAACCATACCAGGATTTATGTCACCGAGGACAAAGGTGCTACCTGGAGAATTGCTCTTCCCAATGTGAACACTACCAACGGCCATCAGCTTTATGAAACCAGAGGCTTGTTCAACCATGGCTTGGTTGTCTCTCCCGACAATGTTGATTGCGTGTATGTCTTGGGTTATAACCTTTGGCGTCTTGACAGGTCAACCACCGATCCCAACGGCTTCTATCTGGCCACCCAACTCTCTGACGGCAACAATGACAACATTTTCTACAACACCTATCTCCACGCTGGTATTAACGCCATGGCGTTCGATCCCAGAAATGCCGGCAGCGCTTATGTGGCTACCGATGGTGGTATCTTCAAGGCTCAGGCAGATCCTGCTTCATTGTATTTGACCTATGCCAACTGCAATAGAGGATACACGTCCGCTCGCTGTTTCAATGTGGCTCCCACCAAAGTCATCACCAGCGTCGTCGCCGGTTTGATGGATCACGGCCCGATCTACGTTGAAGGCCTTGAAAACACGAACCATACAGGGACTGCTGTTCCGCTGTATCCTGCCAACTCGCCTTCTGTGTATGGTAACTTTGACGACTCCTATCATGGAGGTCCTTGCGCTGTTTCTACCATCAATCCAGAGGCTTTCTTCCTGGTGACCAGAGACGGCTCCATCCAACGTACTGAGACAGCAGGTGTGGACTATGACGCATCGAACTTCTTGGCTAATCAATCGTTCTCCTTCTCTGGCTATCGTATGCCGATCGCCTTGTGGGAAAGCTGCGAGTATGAAAACAGCGTCGATTCTGTCCAATTCAAGTGCAAAAAGGATCAGTCTGCAGGTGATGTCGTGAAGTGCTTCAGCAATAATTCACGTTTCCCGTTTGACTTCACTGTTCCTTACGATATGCATTACAATGCAGATCATCCTGAATTCAGTGACTCCATCATGGTGAAAGACCCGATCGCGACCAAGTTCTATGTCGCTGACGGCAGTAGTGTTTACTACACGAGAGATGCTTTGCTCTTTGGCAAGGGCTCCGCTTGGTTCAAACTGGCTACTACCGGTGGCGTTTCTTCTTGCATCACGGTCAGCCCCGATGGCGATGTCGTGTTGGTGGGTACCAGAAATGGCCGTCTCATCCGCATTACCAATATGTTGGCTGCTGTTGACTCTGCCACTTGTGTCCCGACCTCGGAAGACTTCGCTCCCGTCGTCTCAGTCTTTGAGTTGCCTGTCAATGGACAATGCGTGACAAGTGTCTCCATGTCCAAGGATAACAAGAAGGCGATCATCACCTTAGGCAACTATGGCAACGATAATTATGTGCTGTATTGCAAGAACATGTTAGATGAGAATCCCGAATTCCTCGAGAAGCAGAACAACCTTCCGAAGATGCCCGTGTATGCTAGTGTGATTGACATCACTACCGGTGACATCCTTTTGGGTACCGAGCATGGTGTTTATAGAACCACCAACATCAACGCCACTCCCACCTGGTCACTTGTTGACACTCACATGGGTGATGTGCCGGTTATGGAGTTGAAGCAGCAGACCATGTATTTTGAAACGCAATATGTCCCGATGATCATGGACACGATCGTTGTTTATGAGCCCTATCCGGGTGTAAACAACCAGGGTGTCATTTATGCTGCCACTTATGGTAGGGGCTTGTTCCGTTGCGATGCCTATCGTCTGAACAGTGGTAATAATGTTCCTGAGGTTCCGGCTGTTGCCGCCAAGACAGTTGAAATGTATCCGAACCCTGTTCGCGATGCTGCCAAGCTCAGCTTTGATCTGAGCCAGAGAGCAACGGTCTCATATCAGGTGTTTGACATGACCGGACGTTTGGTCAAAGTTGAGCAGCTGGGCAACTTTGCCGAGGGCAACCATGAGGTCTCGGTCTCCATGGAAGGCTTGGCCTCTGGCAGCTACCTCCTCCGCCTCGAAGCAGGCGCGAATACTTCCAGTGTGAAGTTCATGGTGTACTGATCACAGGAGTAATTGATTAAACATGAATCGGGGCGGCCAGCGGCCGCCCCGACTTCATTTTATTGATCCGCAAAAGACGTTTACTTGTTGAACCGAGACCCCCAGCGATAGGCGAGATAAAGGGTCGCGAGGAGGCGCTCAGGCGGGTTTTCGGCCATCATCGGAAGGCCTTGGGGATAGAACTCGCCTACGACACCCACCTCAACAGCCTGCATATTAGCCCTGCTGGCACCAATCTCAAAACACATTCCGAGTTTGGCATGGACGCCGGGACGGAATTTGATCTCGTCGATTCCATATTTGAGAGGCGCTTTTCCAAGAATCTCCACCCATTGCGACTGGTCCTCGTCGAAAGTATGGCTCTCGACCACCAGGCTGTAAGTCCCGTTGGACTCTGGCTGTACGACGCTGACCGTGTAATAATAGGGCTTCAGCAAGGCAAGGGAAGCTCCGCATTCATATACCCATCGCAACTCAACACCGCCCCAATAGGGCTTGCCATAGATCCGCCTTTCGGCGCCATATCCTACGCGTAAGGCCAATACGTCGTTCAACTTGCCATAGACGAAGGATGATGCACTGAATAGCGAGGCGTTGATGATTCTGATTTGTTTTAGGGATCGAAGATAGGAGATCTCGAAATCCCAAGTGGTCACCTTTTCCGTGCTCCTGATCTTTCCAAGCTTGAAACCGGCTCCGAGACCTCGTGTGTGAAGGGTGACGTCAAGGGCGTTCTCGTGATGGTATAAGATTCGTTCCTCTATTGGCTTGTCCTGATCTGATCCAATAGAGATCTCCTGCGCCTCGAGGATAACTGGCGCCAGGGCAAAGGTGATCGCGATGAAGAGACGACAGGGTTTCAATAGCGTGTCTCAATTTGATACTTGCTGGTCTCACCGTATGCTGGGCATGTGCCGGAAGACCTGCATGATGAAATGAGTCCGGCAACGAATGTTACGAGCAGAGCGATGACGATGATCTTGGCGATTTTTTTCATTTTTATGAGATTTGACTTGCAAAATAACGGAATTTTACGGAAATTATTTCCATCTTTGCAAAGATTTTTGCAAATGCTGTGACATGGAAGTTAGAAAACCTGATATTGACGAAAGCTGGTACCGTGTGCTGAAGCCTCAATTCGAGGCCCCTTACTTCTCGGCATTGAAATCCTTTTTGGTCGATGAGAAGCGGAAATATGCCGTCTATCCTCCTGGTCCATTGATTTTCAACGCCTTCAACCTGACGCCTTTCGACCGTGTGAAGGTGGTGATCTTGGGTCAGGATCCCTATCATGGTCCGGGGCAGGCGCATGGTCTCTCCTTCTCCGTTCCCGCTGGGGTGCCGTTTCCGCCCAGCCTACAGAATATTTTCAAGGAGTTGCATAGCGACCTCGGCATCCCGATGGCTCACACGGGAAATCTGGAACCTTGGGCGAGACAAGGCGTGCTGTTGTTGAATGCCTCGCTGACGGTGCGTGCCGGTCAGGCAGCTTCCCACTCGCGTCATGGATGGGAACAGTTCACGGATGCAGCCATCAGGGCCTTGTCGGAGCAGCGCGAGCATCTGGTCTTCCTCCTTTGGGGCAACTACGCCATCGCGAAGCAAGTCCTCATTGACTCGTCGAAACACTTGATCTTGAAGACCGTGCATCCCTCACCGTTGTCGGCTAGCCGTGGCTTCTTCGGGTGTCATCATTTCTCACAGACCAACAATTATTTAATGCAAAATGGAATAGAACCAATTGATTGGAGACTATGAAACGAATCGTCTTTGCCACGAATAATAAGAATAAGCTTCGCGAGATGCGCGAAATCATGGATGGCCTCTACGAGGTCTTAAGCCTTGATGACATTGGTTGTCACGAGGAGATCGTCGAGGATGCCGAAACGCTTGAAGGCAACGCCAAGATCAAGGCCGACTTTGTTACGAGCCGTTTCGGGATGGACTGCTTTGCCGACGACACTGGCTTGGAGGTGGATGCACTGGGGGGTGCTCCGGGCGTGTATTCGGCTCGTTATGCCGGAGAGCATTGCAGCTATCAGGACAATGTCAAAAAACTATTGGCGGCGATGCTAGGGAATGAAAACAGGAAGGCCGCCTTCCGTACGGTGATCGCCTTGAATCTGAATGGCGATTCGCATTGTTTCGAAGGCCGTTGTGATGGACGGATCACAGAGGAGCAGCATGGCACCGATGGCTTTGGCTATGACCCGATCTTTCAGCCGGATGGCTTCGACCAAACCTTTGCAGAGATGACTCACGAACAGAAAAATGCCATCAGCCATCGTGGAAGAGCGACGGAGAAACTCATTGAATTCTTGAAACAAAATCTACTATAAAAAATTGATATTTTGAAACGTATTCTCTTTTTAATGATTGTGTCGTTGCTTGTGGTGACGGCACAGGCTCAGCGGCAAGTGGATATACCCTCGCCGCGTCCCAAAGTGGGTGTAGTATTAGGTGGCGGCGGCGCCAAAGGCGCCGCCCATATCGGGGTGCTTAAATACCTTGAAGAAATAGGTATCCCCATCGACTATGTGGCAGGCACCAGTATGGGCTCCATCATGGCCGGACTCTATGCCATGGGTTATACTCCCGATGAGTTGGCAAAGCTCATCGCCAATGTGAACTGGAGCGAATACATCGGCAACCAAATTGACCGTAACGTGATGTCATACGAGATGCGAAAACGCCGTACAACCACTGTGCTGAACGTTCCTTTCAGCTTGGAGAGTCTGATGCATAAGGAATTAAATGGGAGCCTAATGAACGAGTTGCCAAGTGCATACGTCAATAACAGCTCGCTCATCAACCTTTTCAACAACTTATGTATCGGTTATCAAGAGGACATGGATTTCAACGACCTACCTATCCCGTTTGCCTGTGTCGCCACCGATCTGGTCACAGGCGATGAAGTGGTGCTCCGTAGCGGCAATGTCCCTACCGCCATTCGTGCCAGCATGGCCATACCCGGCGTATTTGCACCTGTAGTGATTGACGACATGGTGCTTGTGGACGGAGGTCTCGTAAACAACTTTCCTGCCGACGTGTTAAAGGCGATGGGCGCAGACATCATCATAGGCGTGGAGATTACCAAAGACAAACAATTCACAGCCAACGATCTGAAGTCGTTGCCTCAGTTGATGGGGCGTCTGCTGACCAACACGACCAGCGCCAAAAGAACCGAGAACCGTAGCTTGTGCGATATCTACATTGTGCCCGATGTCTCGGGTTACGGGATGCTCAGTTTCACCCCTAGCGCCATTGACACGCTTGTGAACCGTGGCTATCGGAAGTCGCAGGAATACGAAAACCAGCTGCTTGCCCTTAAGCGTTATGTTGACAAAGAAGCGGGATATCCTGTCGAGAAGACGCTCAACGCGCCGAGAGCGAAGAACTTCGAGAACGATTCGGTTTTTTTGCGTTCCATCGAAGTGGCTGGGCTTTCCGACCGTCAAAACCGTTGGATGATTCGCAAGGGACGACTGTCGCCTGGTACGTATTATTCGAAAGATGACATTGAAAGAGCTGTCAACATCTATCGTGGCACAGGAGCTTTCGATGAGATCACCTACACCATCAAGGAGAGTGATCCCGCTCATGTCCAAAACAGTGGCATGCTGTCTGATATGTACGACTTGCAAGTCAACATGAAGCCTGCTTCGCCCCATGTGTTTGGCGTGGGACTGCATTATGATACCGATGAAGGCACGGGGCTGCTGTTCAATTTGGGATTGAATGAAAAAAAATTCGGTGGCTCGAAGATATATGCCTCAGCCAAACTCAGCTATAGTCCTAAAGTCAACTTGACTTATACCTATTCAAGGTCGTCGTTGGCCAACTTTAACCTGTCTTTCGATTACAAGGACGACCATTACAAGTGGTGGGTCTTGACCGATAAGAGCATGAACATGAGATATTTCCAACGGAAATTGACTGCGTCGATCTCGCAGTTCCATTTGCTCAATCTCAATACTTCGGCGGGTATTTCGTATGTGGTGACGGGCTATGACCAAACTTCATTGGAGGGCAGCGTTATCGATACGATGATGTTCGGCAAAAGCAAACACTTTGTGCCATACGTCAATGTCGAGTATGACAATCTTGACGACGCCTATTTTGCCACTCGTGGTTTTTACGCCCGATTCGCTTCCCATCTCTATATGGTTCCGGGACATTTTGACAGGAATGTTTTCGATTTGTGTTACGCGTTCAAATACTATTATTCGATTGACGAGGAAAACTTCGTAGTCATTCCCCAGATTTACGGACGTTACGCCAAGGACGAGTTTTATCCTTTCCTGTGGAATTTCTACGGCGGTGAGGTCTATGGCAGGCATTTTGACGAGCAGCTGCCTTTCGTGGGGAGCGATCCTTTGACGTTGACGGGTTCCAATGTTACTGTGTTGCGTTGCGATTTGAGGTATAATATATACGGAAAGCATTATATCACGGGAACCTACAACATTGCGTGTGACTATAACAGTTTCGACTTCAACCAGAGCGGTCTGGGGCTGAAGTATTCCTACAATAGTTTCATCGGTCCCATTTCGTTGACGTTGCAACGGGACGAATTACGGGGAAAAACCAGTGGATACTTGTCGATAGGGTATTATTTCTAAACCCTTTCTTTCAGCATTTCCATAGCCTTGGGCAGGCCGTCGGCGTTACGGCCACCTGCCACGCAAAGTGTGGGCTGTCCACCGCCACCGCCTTGGATCTCCTTGGCCACTTCACGGATGAGTTTGGTGGCGTCAATTCCTTTGGCTTCGACATAGGAGGCAGGCAACAACAGGCAGAGTGCGGGTTTCCCGTCGCTGACCGAACCCAGGATGGCGATGGTGGCCTCGTTCATCTGTTTGAGCATCAAGGCGATGTTGCGCAACTGATCGCCGGTACATTTCAGGGTGTCGGTGACGAGTTGGCAACCCTCATGATCAACGGCTTTCGCAAGGAGTTTTTCAGCGGTGTCCTGGGCTTTTTCTTGCATCAGGTGTTCCACCTCTTTTTTCAATGCAGAGTTCTGCTCGTTGAGCGAGATCACGCCTTTCACCAAGTCGTTCGACTTGACGGTCTCGCGCAGTTGGCCTATGAGGTCGAGCTGTTCGTCGAGGTACTGTTCCACTGCCTCGCCAGTGATGGCTTCGATACGGCGGATTCCTGCTGCAATGGCGCCTTCTGTGACGATCTTGAAGCTGCCGATGTTACCCGTGGCTGAGGTATGGGTGCCACCGCAGAGTTCCATGGAGTAGTTCTTGTCGAAGACCACTACGCGTACTTTATCGCCGTATTTCTCACCGAACAAGGCGGTGGCACCCATGGCCTTGGCTTCCTCTATTGGAATCTCGGCGTAGGTCACGTTAGGGATGTTCTCGCGGATCTTTTGGTTGACGATTCTCTCCACCTGTCGGATCTCTTCGGGGGTCATCTTGGCGAAGTGGCTGAAGTCGAAACGCAGCCGCTGGTCGTCCACCATGGATCCTTTCTGCTCGACATGGGTCCCAAGGACTTGTCTCAAGGCGGCGTGCATGAGGTGGGTGGCGCTGTGGTTGTTGGCGATGCGTTGGCGGCGTTCGGTGTCGATGGCTGCCGTGAAAGCCGCTTCGGGATTCTGGGGCAGCTGTTCGGTGATATGGATGACCAGGTTGTTTTCCTTGACGGTGTTCACAATCCTGATGGTTTCATTTTCGGAGGTCAAGGTGCCAGTGTCGCCCACCTGGCCGCCCATCTCGGCGTAGAAGGGCGTGCGGTCGAGAACGAGCTCGAAGTGGGTCTTCTTTTTGGAGACCACTTCGCGGAAACGCAGGATGTGGCTCTCACAAAGGGTGTCGTTGTAGCCGACGAAGAGGGTAGGGGCGTCGGTTTCGGTGACAACGACCCAGTCGCCATTGGCTTTCTCGGCGGCTTTGCGTGAGCGGTTCTTCTGTTCTTCGAGGTTGGCCTTGAAGCCTTCCATATCCACGTTGAGGCCTTTTTCGCCTGCCATCAACTGGGTGAGGTCGATGGGGAAGCCGTAAGTGTCAAACAGCTCGAAGGCGAAGTTGCCGTCGATGTCCTGATCGGGATGCTGTTCCACATAGCCTTCAAAACGCTTGATGCCTTGTGCCAAGGTACGCAGGAACGAGGCTTCCTCTTCGCGGATGACTTTGCCGACGAGATCCTGCTGTGCCTTCATCTCGGGGAAGTTGTGCTCCATCTGTTGCACTAGGATGGGCAACAGCTTGTAAACGAAAGGATCCTCAAAGCCCAAGAACGTGAATCCATAGCGCACAGCGCGACGCAACACACGGCGGATGACATAGCCGGCTCCGTTGTTGGAGGGCAGTTGTCCGTCGGCAATGGCGAAGCTCACGGCACGCAGGTGGTCGGCGACGACACGCATGGCGACGTCGGTCTTTTCTGCTTTACCATAGTCGATGCCCGACATCTTGGCGATGGCCTGGATCAGCGGCTGGAACACATCGGTGTCGTAGTTGGAGGTCTTGCCTTGCAGCACGCGGACGAGACGCTCGAAGCCCATGCCGGTGTCAACGTGTTTGGCGGGCAGTTCCACCAACTGGCCGTTGGCCATGCGGTTGTATTGCATGAAAACGAGGTTCCAGATCTCAATCACCTGTGGATCGTCCTTGTTGACGAGGTCGCGGCCTGGGATTTGCTTGCGGGCGGCCTCGTCGCGTAAGTCGATATGGATCTCTGAACAAGGGCCGCAGGGACCCGTTTCGCCCATTTCCCAGAAGTTGTCCTTCTTGTTACCGTAGATGATGCGATCTTCGCTGACGTGTTCTTTCCAGTAGCCGTATGCCTCCATGTCGGCAGGCTGGCCGTCTTTCTCGTCGCCGCCGAACACTGTCACATAGAGCTTGTCCTTGTCGATCTTCACCACCTCGGTCAAGTACTCCCATGCATAGGCGATGGCTTCTTTCTTGAAATAGTCACCGAACGACCAGTTGCCAAGCATCTCGAACATGGTGTGGTGGTAGGTGTCGTGCCCCACCTCCTCAAGGTCGTTGTGTTTGCCCGATACACGAAGGCATTTCTGTGTGTCGGCGGCACGGTTCCACTTGGCGGGCTGGTTGCCCAGGAAAATATCCTTGAACTGGTTCATGCCAGCGTTGGTGAACATGAGGGTAGGGTCGTTTTTGACGACGATGGGTGCGGAAGGCACAATGGCGTGCTCTTTGGAACGGAAGAAGTCCAAGAAGCTATTTCTGATTTCGTAGGCGTTCATTATAAGTTATTTGCTAAATATGCGTGCAAATTTAGGCTTTTTTCGTAACTTTGTACACTTTTTAGTATGGCAAAGCAGAAATACATATACAATCACAAGACGCTCAGCTATGAGAAATTTAAGGAGCCGACACGCAAACGCGTGGGGAGAGTGTTCCTTTATCTGCTCTCTTCTTGTGTCTTTGCCTTGCTTTTCATCATCCTGTTCTACAACTTTTTTGGCTCTCCGAAAGAAAAAATGCAGGCCCGTGAGATCGAGTTTCTGAAGCTTCAATACGAGATCCTCAACGACCGATTGGACAATATGAACATCCTTCTTGAGGACATGGAACAGCGTGACGACAACATCTATCGAGTGATTTTTGAAGCGGATCCGATCCCATCGTCGGTGCGCAAGGCGGGCTTTGGCGGTGTTGACCGTTACGAGGATCTTTATGGCTACAAGAGTTCTGACTTGGTGGTACGTGTGGCTCGTAAGTTGGATGTCGTGGCCAGCCAACTCTATGTGCAGTCCAAGTCGTATGACGAGGTGTTTGCCTTGGCGAAGAGCAAGGCGCAGATGCTGGCGTGTATTCCCGCCATCATCCCTGTCAAGGAGTCGGAGATTCGGCAGATTTCCTCCTATTTCGGCTATCGTTCCGATCCCATTTACAAGGTGGCCAAGTTCCATAGTGGCATGGATTTCGCGTCGGCCATCGGTACTGAGGTCTTTGCCACGGGCGACGGTGTAGTGGAAAAGGTGGAGCAGAACTACTGGGGCTATGGCAACTTGATCACCCTTAACCATGGGTATGGATATAAGACGCAGTACGCCCATCTCTCGAAGTTCGCTGTCCGTCAAGGGCAAAAGGTGAAACGCGGACAAGTGATCGGCTATGTGGGCACCACGGGAAAGTCCACGGGATCGCATCTCCATTATGAAGTGCTGAAGAACGGCGAACCCACCGACCCCATCCATTTCTTTTTCAACGACCTCACGCCGGAAGAGTATGAAACCATTTTGAAACAAGCGGAATTACCATCAATAACAATGGATTAGACTATGGAAGAAAACACCGGAAAATACTATTACACCATCGGCGAGGTGGCAAAGATGTTCGGGGTCAACACCTCGATGATCCGTTATTGGGAGAATGAGTTCGATGTGCTTCGTCCTCGGAAAAACAAGAAAGGCAACCGTCTGTTTACCCAGCGAGATGTCCGCTATGTTCATGTCATATACCACCTTACAAAGGTGAAGGGCTATACCTTGGCAGGAGCGAAGATGGCGCTCAAGGAGAAGTTCTCGGAATACGAGGAAAGGGTGATCATGCTGGAGACCTTGGATAAGACCCGTAAGTTTCTCAAAGACCTGGATGCGGCTTTAGGGGAGAAGATGGCAAAGTGAGGATTTAGAGGTAATTCTTTCCTGAGAGGTAGTTTTTCACGTAATCGGTGACACCGTCTTCGAGTGAGGTGAAGGACTCGTCGTAGCCCGCTTTACGCAGTTTTCCAATGTTGGCTTCGGTGAAATACTGGTATTTGTCGCGGATGTCGATGGGAGTGTCGATGAATTGGATGTTGGTGGCTTTCCCCATGGCTTTGAAGGTGCTGTCGGTGAGGTCGTAGAAGGAACGTGCCTGGCCGGTGCCTACGTTGTACAATCCGTTTTCGGGGCGGTGTTCCATCAGCCAGAGGATGACTTTGGCGACGTCTTTTACATAGACGAAGTCGCGCAACTGTTGGCCGTCTTCGTAATCGGGACGATGGGAACGGAACAACTGCATCTTTCCAGTCTCGTTGATTTGTTGGAAGGCATGGAGGATGACGGAGGCCATGCGACCTTTATGGTATTCGTTGGGACCATACACGTTGAAGAACTTCAATCCAGCCCAAAACGGAGGCTGTTGGTCTTGTTGGAGCAGGTATTTGTCGATCTCGTTCTTCGAACGGCCGTATGGATTCAAAGGCTTCAACTTGGCTACGATATCGTGCCGGTCGTCGTATCCAAGTTCTCCCAAGCCGTAGGTGGCTGCCGAGGAGGCGTAAATCAAGGGGATTTGATGGATGGAGCAGCATTTCCAAAGTTGGATGGTGTAATCCACGTTGAGCTGTTGAAACACGCTGTAGTCGAACTCAGTGGTGTCTGTTCGGGCGCCAAGATGGATGATAAAGTCAACACTAGGATGGTTTTTGTCAAGCCAATCAAAAAAACGGTCCCGATCGATTAATGCAAGATAATTCTTGTCTGTGTAGTTGGCTTTTTTTTCTTCCCTGCTGAAGTCGTCAACAAGGACAAGGTCATTTTGGCCATGGCTGTTAAGCGCACCTGTAACCACGCTTCCGATGAACCCCGCTGCTCCCGTTATTATTACCATCTTCTTGCTTCTAACTTCTTACTTCTGATCCAATGTACCTTCTCCATTTCTCCAGTACGGCATTCATGTCGTCGGGGAGTTCCGAGGTGAACAGCATCTCCTTTTTTGTAGTGGGATGCACGAAGCCCAACTCCTTGGCGTGCAAAGCGTGTCGTGGAAGGAGTTTGAAGCAGTTGTCGATAAACTGACGATATTTTGAGAAGGTGGTACCTTTCAGGATGATGTCGCCTCCGTAAGTGGCATCGTTGAAAAGGGGATGGCCGATGTACTGGGAATGGACGCGGATCTGATGGGTGCGTCCTGTCTCCAGACGGTATTCGTTCAAGGTGACATAGCCGAAACGCTCAAGCACTCTCCAATGGGTGATGGCTTCCTTGCCATGGTCGCCGTTGGGATAGACGGTCATCTTGCGCCTGTCGTTGGGACTGCGCCCGATATTGCCTTCGATGGTGCCTTCGTCTTCGCTGAAGTCACCCCACACCAAGGCGTTGTAGCGTCGATGGATGGAATGCTCGAAGAACTGGTGTGCAAGGATGGCCTGCGCGGTCTCGTTCTTGGCCACGATCATGAGGCCGGTGGTGTCCTTGTCGATGCGGTGGACCAGATAGCCGAACTTATTCTCCACCTTCTGGTTGGTCTGCTGGAAATGATAGGCTAGGCCATGAAGCAGCGTCCCCTCGAAGTTGCCGTGTCCAGGGTGGACGACCAGTCCCGCCTGCTTGTTGATCACGATGACGTCGTCGTCTTCATAGACGATGTCAAGTGGGATCTCCTGTGGCGTGATGTTGATTTCTCTCGGAGGGTAGCTGAAGACGATGGAGATGACATCGTTGGGCTTGACCTTGTAGTTTTGCTTGACGGCCTTGTCGTTGACGAGGATGTTGCCTGCCTTGGCGGCGTTTTGCACACGGTTGCGCGAGATGTTTTGGATGTGGTTGGTCAGGAAGGTGTCGATACGTTCCATGGCCTGGCCTTTATCGACCACGATGCGGATATGCTCATAGAGTTCACCGCTTTCGTCTTCGTTGCTTTCGTTGTCCAGGACGTCGTCGAGAAGTTCTTCGCTCATGGGGTGACGGTTATTTTTCTACGGATGATGTTGCCGTCGTCAGTGGTGACTGTCAAGAGGTACATGCCGTTGCTAAGACCTTGCACTGACAGCTCGGAAGTGAAGACCGTTTGAAGCACTTGGCGACCAGTCATGTCATACATGACGATGTTCCTGCCATGACTTACCCCTTCGATATGCAGGGTAGTCGAGGCGGGGTTTGGATAGACGATGACGTCATCAACAATGTTTGCTTCCTCAAGTTCGACAAAGTATCCGGCGCCGACGACGGGGCGAATCATGATGGAACCGTGAATGCTGCTCTGCTGCCATGATCCGTTTGAGTTGAAGAAGTTGTATTGGGAGTTGTCATTCGACATGTCCAGTCCGATGTTGATGAGGCCATTGTCACGTTGCACGAGGCCGACATAAAACGTCCCGTTGAGTTTGACGAGCCGGCTGAAGGGGTAGTAGCTGAACCCAAAGATGCTTTCTTGCCAGACGGGTCGTTTGTTGGGAAGGCGGAAGACTTCCTCTCCAGGCTTGCCGTTGTTGTCTTTCCAAACGACGATGTCGAAATACTTGTTGTTGGCGTCGTTGAGGGTGTGGTTGAAGAGGATCTGCACGCCGCGAAGGGTGTCCATCTCCGACAGCTCGAACTTGACGGCGAAGGCGCTGGATGCGGGTTCCACGCCATAGCCCATCTCAGGGATCCCATCATCGTAGGCGAAATAGTTGTAGAACCCTTGATGGTAAACCATCGAGTCAACCAGCGGCGGATTGCAAGTGGAGTCGCTGATGTATTGACGTATGAGATAGGAGGTGGAGTCGCGGTTATAGTCGAGCGAGAACAGTTGCCCAACGAATGCCCAGCTGAGTTGGCTGTAGGTCTGCGATCCCATCACAACGGGGCTGTTGCTTGCATAGCTGTAGGCTTGGCTGCCATTGACTTGTTCGACGGTGTATTGGTGTTTGAGCGTATGCGGTTGGTTGTCAAGGTTGGAGACTTCGTACTCGAACTCTTCAGTGATGCTGGATGTGGGATTGGCGCGGTAGTGCTTGTAAGGCATGACGCGGTAACGGTTGAGGAACGACGGCGTCGGCCCGGTGAAGCAGATCTTGGGATAGGAGGTGTCGTCAATCGTCCTGTTATAATTGAGATAGACCACGTCGATGTTCCAATGGTCTTCGTTGCCTCTGCTGGAAGGCTGGCTGTTGTTGGCGATGCTGGCGTAGTTGTAGAAACGGAAGAAGAATTGGTCGGTGAAGTATTTCAAGTCGGTGATGGGGATCATGACCTGCTTGAAGTAGTTACTGTCGTTTTCTTGAAGGAATTGCGACAGGGTCTGTCCTGGGGTGCTCCAGATGTGATACCATGTGGTGTCGAAGTCGTTGGGGATGCCGAACTCAAGCACCAGCGAGTCGTTTGTCTCAGGTGGGAGGCCACTGCCTTGAGGTTGGAAGAAGAAGCTGAGATACAAGGAATCGGCAGGCGTTAAGGCTTTTGGCTCCGGGTCGAACACCGAGTCGAGACGGATCTGGGTAGAGGTCAAATGTTCAGCGATGAATGGATTGCTGATGGCGTATTCGTAAACGCGACCTTGGGCATCGAGGGCATCAAGGGTGGCGGTGTTGTGGGTGATGGGATTGAGTGGAAAGCCCGAGTTGACGTAAGCGTTACGATCCAACCATTTGCTGCTGTCGGGCGTGGCCAACGACGAGGAGAAGTCGTCGTAAAACGGCAGTGTCTGCACTTGCACCTGCCGGTTTCTGGCCGTTTGGGTGGGGCCTTCGCGATAGAAACCGGTGAGCACTTCCTGTGCGAGGAGGAGGCTCGGAAGCAGGCATAGCACGCAGGCTAGGCTCCATATTCTAAAATTCGTCTTCATAGATCTCATCTGTATCGGTTGATTCTAAAGTGTCGTTTTTCAAAGCCTCAAGGGAGTCGGTCTCAGCCTGTCTCTCCATGGCGAATTTCAAGGAATCTTCGAGGAGCATGGACTTGCTTTCCTTGTCGAAATTGAATTTCTTGCTGGAACGGTACCATACATCGACGAAGGTGCCGGGTCTGACCGATCCGCGGCTGTAAGGAGGATCCATCTTATAGACCTTCATGTACTGGATGCTGTCGCGATCGTCGAAGGTCTCGTTGCCAAGATTCAGTCCGTTCATGTTGAGGATATGCTGCACTTCCTCGGCGGGAGTGCCATAGAGTTTGGGCAGCTTCATGTTGCGCTGGTCGGCGCCCAGTCCCACAAGGAGGGTGATCTTGCTTCCTTTGATGATCTCGGTCCCGGGCTTGATAACAGCTCCGTCATAGCGCTGTTCACAGATGGCGTTGCGGGCAAAATGGTTGATGTATTTCAACTCTTTCACCAAAAGGCCGTTCGATTCGAGGAGCACCAACGCCTGTCGCAGCGAGAGGTTGTTGAGGTTCGGCATGTTGGTCTTCTCAGGGGTTTGAGCCACGATGATGTAATAGACGTTGCGGCCATGCTTGACTTTTGCTTGAGGCAGCGGATCCTGTTGGACGATGGTGCCGGGATCCTGTGTCTTTGAATACACGCTGTCGATCAAGATGAAGTGATAGTCTTTCCCGTAAGAAGCTTTTACCTCGTCGATGGTCATACCACTGAAGTCGGGCAACTCATATACCTTGCCGTGTCTGGTGTAAACGTTTAACAAGCGAATCGTTAGCCATAGCAAGACCAAACTGAGCACGATGATGGCCAGCAAGTTCAAGTAGAATTTCTTTTGTTTTAGGAACTGTAGTTTGCCCATATTTACTAATTTAGCGGCAAAATTAACAAATAATTTTGAAAATGAAGAATGTGGCCATAGTTTGTGGCGGAGATTCGGGAGAATTTGAGATTTCCGTCAAGAGCGCCGGGGTTGTGAAACGCAACCTGGATCCTCAGAAATACAATGCATATATCATGGTGGTGTCGAAGAAGGGCTGGTATTGCCAACTTGACGACGGGAGCCGGATCGATATCGACAAGAATGACTTCTCTATCTGTGTCGATGGGCGGAAGATCGTTTTCGACGTGGCTTTCAACGCTGTACACGGCGAGCCGGGTGAGAATGGGCCGTTGTCGGGTTATTTGGAGCTGATGGGCATTCCTTGCACCTCATCCGATTTGACCACTTGTGCATTGACTTTCCACAAGGACTTCTGCAAGCGTGTCGTGCAGTCGTACGACGTGAAGGTGTCGCCTTCCATCCTCATTAACAAGGGAGATGAATATGATGCCAAGCAGATCATCGAGGAATTGGGGCTTCCCTTGTTTGTCAAGCCTACCCGTAACGGATCCAGCGTGGGGGTCTCCAAGGTACATAATGAAGAGGAGTTTGAGCCTGCGGTCAAGAAGGCGTTGGATGCCGGCGACCAGGTGATGTGCGAGAAGTTCGTCTCGGGACGCGAGTTCGGTTGCGGAGCGATGAAGATCGGACGCCGGATGGTCGTGTTCCCATTGACGGAGATCGTTCCCAAGAATGAATTCTTCGACTATGAGGCCAAATACACCGCTGGCAAGTCGGAGGAGATCACTCCCGCCGAGGTGGACGAGGCATTGGAGATTGAGATCAAGGCGACGACGGCGTTTCTGTATGAGAAGTTGGAATGCAAGGGCTTTGTCCGCATCGACTATATCGTCAACGAGGGAGGCGTCTTCTTTATCGAGGCCAACATAGTTCCCGGCATGTCGGAGGCGAGCATCATCCCTCAGCAGGCCAAGTGCTTTGGTTTGTCGTTGGATAAGCTGTTCGATTTGGCGATTACCAACGCTTTGAGATAAAGCGTCGTAAAAGTCGTAAAAAGAAATCGGCGGGCAGCTGCCCGCCGATTTCTTTTTATACCGTAAGGATATCTTTGGATTTGAGCTCCGTCAGGTCATCAATCTTCTTGATGTACTTGTCGGTGAGTTTCTGGATCTCTTCCTGAAGGAGTTTCGACTCGTCTTCCGAGATGGTGTCCTTCTCCAGTTTCTTGGCTTCGTCGTTGGCGCTGCGGCGGATGTTGCGGATGCCTACCTTGGCATCTTCGGCAGCCGTCTTGGTGCGTTTGACAAGCTCACGGCGGCGTTCCTCGGTCAAAGGCGGAACGGAGATACGGAGCAACTCGCCGTTGTTCATCGGGTTGAATCCCAAATTGGCATTCAGGATGGCCTTGGCGATGTTGTTGAGTGCGCTCTTGTCAAAGGGGACGACGACGATCATACGGGCATCGGGACAGCCGATGTTGGCGGTCTGCTCGATGGGTACCGTGGCGCCGTAGTATTCAACCATCACGCCATTCAACATGGCAGGACTGGCTTTTCCTGCTCTGATGCCCTGGAACTCATGCTCCAGGTGCTTGATGGTATTGTCCATGCTTTCAGAGGCTTCGTCTAATACAAATTGGGATTCGTCTGTCATAGGTCAAAAGATTTGAAGGCAAAAATACGGAAATGTTATAATACTCGATGTTTATTGTCAAAAAAAATCATAAAGGTTGATACAGTCCGGTGAGTCTGGTGTTGAACCGAGTGCTGTAATAATCCATCTTTGTTACAATCATCGTGCCTTTATCTTGATTCCAAAGGAATGTCTTGATGATTTTTCCATGGATCGGGAAATGTTTCTCATCGAAACGCACTGCATTCACCAGTTGATGGGGCCCAGGCGCCATGGCGTTTCCTTGGTCGCTGCCCTGCCATAACAGCAAGGAGTCGGTCGCTTGGTCGTGTATTTCCATGACGAGGATGCATCGGCTGAGGGTGTCGATGGCTTGAAGGGTGGCTGTGATGCCCACGACATCGGTGTCGGCATCGAGTGAATCGCCGTAGAGGACCAAGGGCTTTCCCCATTCCATTTCGACAAAAGGCATGGGCTCATGCGACAAGGGCTGAAGCAGCGGCTTCGCGCCAGGGACGGAGTCTCTCGAAAGGGTGAGGTAGCGTGAGGTGAACCAGGTGTTCTCGTGGATCAGCCAAGGGTAGTAGGCGACGGCTTGCGTCTCCCAAACGGGATTGGCATAGTCGGTCCAGCCGAACCCGATTTGCTCGCTGTCACCGTTTTCGAGCCATTGACGCATGTCGGAGAGGTCGTTGTCGTAATCGAAGATGACGCGGTTGGTGACGTTGGCCTTTGCTTGATAGTATTCGGGCACCTTAGCCGACTCGGTGAAGGTGGCGAAACGGATGCAGGGGATGCTGTCGCTGTCTTGCTTCATCCGCTGGGCGATTTGGTCATAACCTTGATGGTACATCAAATCGTAATGCTGACGGTTGACAATCAAGGAGCTGGCGCCTATAAAAAGGATCGCAGCCACGGCGATGACGGTCTGCATTTTGGTCATTGTGTTGTTTCGGAATAGTGAAAAGGCCACCATGACAAAGAAGGGATAGCAGAAGATCATCGTGCTGTATTGGATGATGGGTTCGCGGAGCAGGGAATAGACGAAGGCCAGCGCGAAGATGACAAGGAACCAGACGATGCCAGCCCAACGGATGGGTTTGCGGCGTTTTTCCCATTTGCCGAGGATAAGGGGCAAGATGATGATGAGACCGACAGCGAACATGAAGAGCGGTGCGTAATTCATCGAATAGCGCAGGAATTGGATGATGAAGTCGTTGTCGGGTCGGGCCAGCCATCCGCCGATGCCACCGTTTACAAAGGTTTGCTGATAGAACACGGGCAAGTGGGGCGAATAAAGCACGATGGCACCGATGCCGCTGAGCCAATAGGCCTTGCGACGTTCTTTCTTAAGGTAAAACAGTCCCGTCAAGAAGATGAGTCCCGCCTGGGCGGCAGAGAAATTGTGTGCCAAGGCAGCCAGACAAGCGGAGACAGCAAAGCCGATCACCGTGCCGACAGAAGGTTTTTTCGGGTCGAAGAGGATCTTGTTCCAGAAATAGGTCAACAGCAGCACGAAGAACAGCCCAGCGGCATAGGGACGGGCGAGTTGGCTGTAGAATACCGTGAGTTGGCTGACGGCAAAGAAGGCGGCGGAGAGCAACCCGACTTTGCGGTTGAACCATTGTTTCCCGATGACATAGATTAGGTAAACGGAACCGATGCCCATCAACGCAAACGGCAGTTTTACCCAGAATTCGTTCCAGCCGACCAATTTAGTCCAATAATACAGGAAGACTTGCACCCCGGCTGGATGGGAGTCGTTTTCGCTGACACCGTACTGGATGAGATCGTGGAAGTTGTCGAACCTGAGTCGGAACAAGGCGCTAAACTCGTCGTGCATGAAAGGCACTTTCCCGAGTTTCCATAGACGCAACAAGGCAGCTACCAGCAGAATTACTCCCAACAGGACATAATCCAACTTGACGCTGGTTTTGTTTCTCACCTTGCGTAAATGATGCTTCCTCTCCATTCTAACTACTTACTTCTGTCTTCTGACTTCTCACTTCGTCACCAGAGTCCCAATCTCTTCCCCTTTGAGAACTTTGAGCAAATTCCCCCTAGTGTTCATGTCGAACACATACATGGGCATGTTGTTCTCCTTGCACATCGTGAAGGCCGTCATGTCCATGACCTTGAGGTTGCGTTGGTAGGCCTCGTCGTAGGTGATATGGTCGAACTTGGCCGCTGTCGGGTCTTTCTCGGGGTCGGCGGTGTAGATGCCATCGACGCGGGTGCCTTTGAGGATGATGTCGGCCTTGATCTCCACGGCGCGGAGAGTGCTGCCGGTGTCGGTGGTGAAGAAGGGGTTGCCAGTGCCGGCACCCATGATGACGATATGGCCTTCTTCGAGCAGACGGATTGCTTTGGCGGAACTCATGGTGTCGGCAATGCGGTCGATATATAGGCCTGAAAGCAAGGTGGCTTTTTGGCCTTTGCCTTGCAGAGTCGATTGCATGGCCATGGAGTTGATGACGGTGGCGAGCATGCCCATGTAGTCGCCTTGGATGCGGTCCATGCCTTTGGAGGCGCCTTGCAGTCCGCGGAAGATGTTGCCTCCGCCGATGACGATGCCGATCTGCACGCCGGTCTGGGCAGCCTCGATGATTTCGTCGGCATATTCGTTGAGTCGTTGCGGGTCGATGCCGTATTGCTGGCTGCCCATCAGGGCTTCGCCGCTAAGCTTTAATAATACTCTTTTGTATTTCATAGTAATTCAGTTAATTATTCATAATTAATAAAACTCCTCACTCCTCATTCCTAATTCCTCATTCTTCACTCGCTTTCGCCCTTTTCGAATCCCAGATCATATAGATGATGATAATGATGTACATGGCCAGGGCGATGAGGCCTGCCAGCGGGGTCTCGTTAAAGAAGCCGCCTTCGGCGGTACGTGCCATGATATCGACGTTGGCGAACTTAAGGATGGCACTCACCACACCCATCAAGGCACCGCCGGCGATGAAGCCAGAGGCGATGAGGGTGCCGCGGTTATAGCGGGCGTCGTTGAGTTTCTTGTCCTTGCTGCGTGTGGTGACAAACCATGAGACGGCACCGCCAATGAGCAACGGGATGTTGAGGTCGATGGGGATGAACATACCCAAGGCGAACGGCAAGGCTGGGATCTTGCAGAAGTTGAGGATCAAGGCGATGGCGGCGCCTATGCCGTAGAGCAGCCAGGGTGCGTTGCCGCCCGACATCATCGGTTCGATGACGGCCGACATGGCGTTGGCTTGCGGAGCCACCAACGCACCTTCGCCCACGAAACCGTATGCCTTGTTGAGAATCATGATGACGCCTGCCACGGTGGCGGCTGCCACGGCGACACCGATGAACTTCCATGTCTCTTGTTTCTTAGGTGTCGTGCCGATCCAGTAGCCCACTTTCAAGTCGGTGATGAAGGCGCCTGCAACAGCCAGGGCGGTACAAACCACGCCGCCGATGATCAAGGTGGCGGTCATGCCCTGCGGTCCAGAGAGGCCTGCGGCCACCATCACGATGGAAGCCAGGATCAAGGTCATCAAGGTCATACCGCTCACGGGGTTGCTGCCCACGATGGCGATGGCGTTGGCGGCTACCGTCGTAAACAGGAAGGCGATGACGGCCACGACGAGGATGCCGATGAGGGCGTGCCAAACGTTGTTGACTACAAACAGCCAGAAGAAGAGGAAGGTGATGATGAGCACGGCGACGATGCCGATGACCACGGCTTTCATCGGGATGTCCTGCTGGGTGCGTTCTACGGTCTGCTGAACGCCTTTCTTGCCTTTGAATTCGTTGGCAGCAAGACCTACTGAAGATTTGATCACGCCCCATGACTTGATGATGCTGATGATGCCGGCCATGGCGATGCCACCGATGCCGATATGGCGTGCATAGTCCTTGAAGATCTGCTCGGGTGCCATGTCTCCAATGGTCTGCAACACGCCAGTGTTCATCAAGTCGATGATCTGGTCGCCCCAGATAAGGTTCATGCCTGGGATGATGATAAACCACACCAGCATGGAGCCGCAGCAAATGATGAAGGCATATTTCAGTCCGATGATGTATCCCAAGCCTAATACGGCGGCGCCGGTGTTCACCTTGAACATCAGCTTGGCTTTGTCGGCCACGGCGGCGCCCCAGCCCATCATGCGGGTGGTGATGGTCTCCGACCACCAACCGAAAGTGGAGACGATGAAGTCATACAAACCGCCGATCAAGCCGCTGACGACGAGCAGTAGTGAGTCCTTGCCCTTTTTCTGTCCGCTGACCAATACCTGTGTGGTGGCGGTGGCTTCAGGGAATGGGAACTTGCCGTGCTGTTCTTTCACAAAATATTTGCGAAATGGGATGAGGAACAGGATACCTAGGATGCCGCCTAACAATGAGGCGATGAACACCTGCCAGAAGTTGATCTCGATCTGGTAGCCTTTGCCTTGTAGGATATAGAGGGCGGGCAGGGTGAAGATGGCACCTGCAACCACACCGCCTGAGCAGCCACCGATGGACTGGATGATGACGTTTTGCGACAGGGCGTCGTTCTTGCGTGTCAGTCCCGTTAAGCCGATGGCGATGATGGCGATAGGGATGGCGGCCTCAAACACCTGTCCGACTTTCAGGCCAAGATAGGCTGCAGCGGCCGAGAACAGGATGGTCATCACCAAGCCGATGCATACCGACCATGCCGTGACTTCCTTGTACCTCTTGTTTTTCGACAGGATGGGTTCGTACTCCTCGCCCGGCTTCAGCTCACGCTGTGCGTTTTCGGGCAGTTTGAATGATTCGTTTTCCATATTGCTTTGGTTTAATGTTGCTTCAGAGCCATAAAACTTGCAATATTAAGGAAATTATCGTTTCCGTCTGATGCCGAGCGGAATTATTTTAGGTGGATCGGAGCAGCACGTTTCCTATCTGGCATTCGAGGCAGCGTTTCTTTCGGCAGTATTGCTGATACAGGTGTAGTTGCGCTTGTGAATGCATGGCGTTTTGTGCCCGCATCCCGTTGGCGGTGAAGTTGTGCGTGATGCTGTTGACTTCGGCGGCGGTCTCTTCCAGAAAACGCAGCGCCTTCTCGCAGTAGGTCGCTTCCTTGTGCGCTTTGCCGTAACAGAAGAGTAGAGGCACCACGGCGTTGATGAGCAGCACGTCGGCGGTGGCCTCGCCCAGGTGTTTGGGTTTTGGCTCCGTCGAGGTCTCAAAACGGTAATGGCTGTCCCAATAGTTTGATGCAGTCACGTTGAACAGGCTTTTCACCTCGTTGGCGTTGCTTGCTTCCTTGACGTTGGAGAACGGATTGTTGTGCTGGTGGATCATCATCGCCAGTTGTGCCAAGCGTACGGTAGGGAAGTTGACAGGCCTCATGCGCATATAGCGCCACTGCGACGATGGCATGACGGAGAGGTTGAATTTGGCCCGCATCGCCGTGAATTCCCGCTGTAGCAGTTGTGGATAGGCCTCTTTGAATGGATGTTCCAGGAATCCGGCACAGCCTATCAGCATGGCTTCCAGTTGTGTCAGGTTGTCGGCGTGTTTCCTAAGGATCTTGTATGGCAGGAAGGCTGCCAGTGTCTCGAAGGCCTCGTTGTTGACTTTCATTCCGAAATAGCGCATCATCAGTCTATAGAACACGTCTTCCCAGTCGAATTGGCACGACTTGGCAATTCTTGTCACGTAGTCAGCCTTGGTCTCCAGTCTCTCCACGGCCATGCGTTCCATCCAGGATAGACGGGTGAGTGGATTGACGCAATGCAGGTCGCGTTGGCATGGGATCCAGTTCTTGGAGGCGAGAAACTGTTCGTATTGCGCGAACAGCCTTTCGTCGAAATGTCCTTTCAGCGAGAGGGTCGGGATCTCGTTGACAGTGGCGTCGTGCTCATATACCACATGGAGGATGACATTTCGGTACGCCTTGTCGTTCTGATGCCCGTGCCGGTTCCAGTCGGAAGTCTTCACGTGGATCTCGACATGTCCTGCCCAAATCTCACCGTCGATCTTGATCTTTGCCTCCAGGTAATCGGGACCTGAGTTCTGGTTGCGGTAACCAGTCTGAACGATCTCCACGGCTTGTCCCTCGGTGGTGTTCAGCGTTCCTGTGATGAGCCGGTTTTCCCACAAATAATACAAAAATGCTTCTTTCATGGTCGTAGTTTTATGATTCTTTCCGACCATGATGTAGTCACCAGCACTGAAATGTTACATCTTTGCAGACATTTTTTTTGCATCTATTGAAAAAAAAGGCCGCCCGAACGGGCGGCCTTCCTCATCAATATAAAGATTCTCTCGTCTTATCTTGTTATTTTGCGAAGCTCACGGCGCGGGTCTCGCGGATCACCGTGATCTTGATCTGGCCTGGATAGGTCATCTCGTTTTGGATCTGCTTCGACAAGTCGTAGGCGATGCGGTCGGCGTCGGCGTCGGTCACCTTGTCGGCTCCCACGATGACGCGCAGTTCACGGCCGGCTTGGATGGCGTAGGTCTTCACGACGCCGGGATAGCTCATGGCCATCTCTTCCAGCTTGTTGAGGCGCTGGATGTAGGCTTCGACGACCTCGCGACGGGCTCCCGGACGTGCGCCGGAGATGGCGTCGCACACTTGAACGATGGGGGCGATGAGGGTCTCCATCTCGATCTCGTCGTGGTGGGCACCGATGGCGTTGCAGACGTCGGGTTTCTCCTTGAACTTCTCGGCGACCTTCATGCCGAGGATGGCGTGCGGCAGTTCCTCTTCGTTCTCAGCCACCTTGCCGAGGTCGTGGAGCAGGCCGGCGCGCTTGGCAGTCTTCGGGTTGAGGCCGAGTTCGGCAGCCATGGTGGAGCTGAGCTTGGCCACCTCGATGGAGTGCTGCAGCAGGTTCTGTCCGTAAGAGGAGCGGTATTTCATGCGTCCGATCATCTTGATCAGGTCGGTGCTCATGTTGTGGATGCCCAGGTCGATGACGGTGCGTTTGCCGGTCTCGATGATCTCTTGTTCCACCTGTTTCTCAACCTTGTGGACCACCTCCTCGATGCGGGCGGGGTGGATGCGGCCGTCGGTGACCAGTTTCTGGAGCGACAGCCGGGCGATCTCGCGGCGAATCGGGTCGAAGCCCGAGAGCAGGATGGCGTCGGGGCTATCGTCGATGATGATCTCCACGCCAGTGAGAGCCTCCAAGGCGCGGATGTTACGTCCCTCGCGTCCGATGATGCGGCCCTTGATCTCGTCGTTCTCGATGTTGAACACGCTCACGGTGTTTTCGATGGCGATTTCGGTGGCCGTGCGTTGGAGGGTCTCGAGGACTACCTTCTTGGCGACTTGGTTGGCGCTCATCTTGGCGTCTTCTGTGATCTCTTTCACGTAAACCATGGCCTCGGCCTTGGCGTCGTCCTTGATGAGCTCGATGAGTTGTTCCTTGGCGTCTTTGGCTGAGAGTCCGGAGATGGTCTCCAACTTCTTGCTCTCTTCCTCGTAGATATGGTCGAGTTCGGCCTTGCGCTTGGTCACGGCCTCCTGTTGGGCGTTCAGCTTTTCCTGGACGGTCTGGATCTCCTTGCTCTTACGTTGGATCTCCTCCATCTTCTGGTTGGCTTGCTGCTGCATCTGGTTGACCTTGTTTTCGGTTTTCTGCAGCTCGCGTTTCCGATCGTTGCATGCCTTCTCGTGCTCGTCTTTCATCTGCAGGAACTTCTCCTTGGCTTGAAGAATGCGCTCTTTCTTGATGACTTCGGCCTTCTCCTTGGCTTCCTCCAGATAGGCGTTCGCTTCTTTGGTGACGGCTTTCCTCAACAGGGTGGCTGTGAGAAAATAGCCTATGGCAAGACCTACTACTAGGCCTGCAATTGGGAGGATAACGGTTAAATTGACTGTGAGTAATAACATTTTACTTCTGTTTTACTCGGGCTTGGGCGGGGAGAGAAAAAAAGATCTGTCTGTCCTGAGGGATGAGAATAAACCCCAAATGATACGCTTATGGTTTCCGCGTTGCGCAAACGTCCACCGGCACCAAAGTGCTCCCTCGAAAGGGATGAGGCCTGTTTTTGCAGGACACGAGTAAACCGAATGATGTTGTGTTTTATGTTGAGTTTACCTGATGCGTTCGGACAGACAGAATCTATGTTTTTCAAAGAACAGTTATCATGTGTTCGCTCAGCAAAGAGTCCAATTCGTGGAGCTTTTGTTCCAAGTTCTGATCGCGAAAAGCAAGCTCTGACTCATATTTCACCGTGGAAGTGGCAAACTGGAGTGCGGTCATCGACAATAAATCCTGCGCATCCTTGAAGGCGTAATGCTTCGAATAGGACTTCACCCTTTCGTTAATCAAAGCCGCCGCCTTTCTCACCTTCTCCTCGTCAGCTCGGGCTACCGTCAATTTGTAGGACCTGTCGGCGATAACAATATTAATCGCAATCTCTTCCATTTTGACGCCCCTTTATCTAGCTTACTCTTTCGTGTTCAAAATCGAAACGCACTGATCAATCTCCTTAATCAGCTCCTTGATGAGCCTTCTTCCTTCTTTTATCTCTTCCTCGTTGTTACCGAGTGCGTTAACAATTGTTGTTTTATTTATTTTATCTTGCAACTCCTGTCCAGATCGAATCAATGCCTCGTTCCTTTCACGCAGTGCCTGGTTCTCGCCGGCCAATTGCCTGTTCTCTTCAATGAGCCGATGTTGTGCATCAATGAGTTTCCTCAGCTTGACCTCTATTTCGGACAATATGATGCTCGTGTCAGCCATCAGGTATTCAGACTTGGAATTGTGCCACAAAAATAGCAAAAAATTCCCAATGCAGGGGCTGTTTTTTCAAAAAAAACCTTGGGTATTTGTCAAATATTTGATATTCAATTATATATTTATTTCTCAAACCACATCTCCTCTGTTTGAAAAAGTGCTATCTTTACCGCCTAATTGTTTATCTGATGAGACCAACGGCTATTGCTATGCTTCTTGTTACGCTACTGGGAACTGCCTGTTCCCCCAATGAGACCACCTTGACTTTTGTTGAATCCACTGATACGCATGGGTCGTTTGTTGAGTTCGCCAACGATGCGGCCGTCATACGTCAATTGAAGAGTAAACTTGGCGACAGGCTTCTTCTTCTTGACAACGGGGATAATCTGCAAGGTTCTGTATATCAGTATCTTTCAAACAAGGACTCATCGCATCCAAACATTGCATCCGCCTTTTTGAATTTCTTTCCCTACGATGTCGCCTGTGTCGGCAACCATGACATTGAGGCGGGACGTGCGGTGTTCGACCGTCTTTATTCTGAAGTGACGATGCCTGTTGTATGTGCGAATGTCATTGATGAGACTTCCGGGAAGCCTTATTTCACGCCGTATGTTGTGCTGAACCGTGATGGGTTCAAGATTGCCGTGTTGGGCTTGTTGACTCCTTACGTGGTGACATGGGTGCCAGAGCGTTTGCGTCCCGGCTTGCGCTTTGAACAGGTGGAGTCGGCGGCAGCGCAATGGGTGAGCCTGATCTGCGAGCGGGAGCATCCCGACTTGATGGTGGGACTTTTCCATTCGGGATGGGAGCCTCAGGAGCAGAACCTGCCCGAGGATGCGCCTCTTGGACGGGAGAACGCCACCAAGTGGATCGCCGAGAATGTGCCTGGTTTCGACTTGATCTTCTTTGGACATGACCATCGTGCCAAGGCGGAAAAGGTCGTGAACAAGGTGGGCGACACAGTGTGTGTGCTTAACTCTGGATGTCGCGGCGCCGGTTTGGCCTTTGCCGAAGTGAAGCTGTCGAAGCGTTCCCGCCCGAAAATCCAGATCGGGTTGATGCCGACCGAAGAGCAGGAGGCCGATCCCGAGTTCATGGCCATGCTTCAGCCGTACCTCGACCGTGCGGAGAGCTATCAGCAAGAGGAAGTGGCCGTGTTGCCGGTGGACATTTGTTCCGACGACGTCATGAAAGGCTCTTGTCTCTGGGTTGACGAGATTCACCGATGCCAGTTTGACTTGGCAGCATCCTGGGGGATGAAGGCCGACATCTCGTTGGCTGCGCCGCTTTCCAAGTATAAGACGCTTGATGCCGGGATGCTTCGCGTAAAGGATTTCTTCATCTGGTATCCCTTCGAGAACTCCTTGGCAGTCATGGAGATGACGGGCCGCGACGTGAAGGCGCATCTCGAGTATTCGTTCCAGGTGAGGAACACTATTTATAACTACGACTGTGCTGCCGGGATCCTCTATCAGATTGACTCGAAGAAGCCGTATGGCGACAGGGTGACTATCTTCAGCATGGCAGATGGCACACCTTTTAATATGGATGGCACTTATCGTGTGGTGATGAATTCCTATCGGTCCATGGGGGGAGGCAACCATTTCGTGAACGGCATGGGATGGGATCCTGCTTCCATGGCATCCCATCGTATTTGGAACAGTGAGGAAGATCTCCGATCGCTTTTTATCGGGTGGGCGCGCGCCAAAGGAACCCTTGACGATACCCCACTCAACAATTGGATCGTCAAATAAACCCTTCTAACTCCTAACTTCTATTTTAAGGTTTCCATTCCTTGATATAGGACATGAATTCGTTTCTAACGCGAAGGTCCGACTTGAATACGCCGGTAAGATAGGTGGAGATCATGTAGCCTTCTTTGCGTGCGCCGCGACTCTCCTTGCACATGTGTCGGCCTTTCATCATGAGGGCCATGCCGCGCGGTGGGTTCTCGTCGCCAAGTGCCTCCGTGAGCACCTCGACGACCTCTTGCACCAGACGTTCCTGGACTTGGAGCTTGGAAGAGCAGTAGTCGATGACACGTCCTATCTTGGAGAGTCCGAGAATGCGGCCTTTCTTGTTGGGGATGTATGCGAACCAGTATTCTCCGAAGAAGGTGCGGCAATGGTGTTCACAGACGGAGTAGAATGGGCCATTGTCGATGACCATGTTGTCGTAGATGATGCCGTCTTGTCCGTTGGGGAAGGTGGTGATGACCGGCTTTTGTGCCGGGTCGTAGCCACGAAACATCTCCTTGAACATCCGAAGGATACGGTCGGGAGTAGCTTGGAGTCCGACGCGGTTGGGGTCGTCTCCGATGTACTCGATCAACTCACGGATGTCTTGTTTTGCTTGTTCCTCAGTGATCATTCTTATTTCTTCACAATGAATTTTTCGGTTTTCACCATCTCGCCGTCCATGAAGAAGCTGCAGAAATAGATGCCAGACTGGAAGTCATCCAGCGTGATGACGACTTTGCCTTGAACGCCGTTGACGATCGTTGACTTGACTTCTTGTCCGAGGAGGTTGTACACCACCGCTTTGATGTTGTTGTGAAGCTGGCCTTTGAAGTCGAACTGTATCTGTGTCGAAGCCGGGTTGGGGTAGGCTTTGCCGATTTGGACATTGTTTTCGGCTACGTTCTCGGGGTTGTAGCGGAAGTGGACCTCGATGCACGTCTTGTCGTCGGGATTGGATGCCGGATAAGCGTAGTATTTGATGATGGTGGTTCCAACGAGAAGATCCGTTCCCGAATAGGTCGGATCCAACTGGTAGTGGAACGAGAGTATTCCATGTTCGGAAACGGCTCCTGCCTCAAGTTCGTAGGGCCTTGGGCTGATGAAGACGGATTCATCGAAGCAGAGTCCCCAGCAGAAGGAGTTCGAGGTGCCTTCAACGATGTCAATGTACTCTTTTTCAACGATGACCTGCAGGGCTTCCGAGGTAAGGTTGCGCAGCTGCATCTCCATGACCATCTCGCCAATGCTGTTTGGAGCCGCTTCGCATAAGACGACTTCGTTGTTGGCATACACGGTGCCATCGTATTCAAACTGAAGCGATTGGGCGGAGAGGATTCCGACCAAGGCGAACAAAGCGGTTGAAAGTAATACTTTTTTAAGCATATCTGTATCTATTTTTTATTTTACCAAAAACATTTACCCATTGAGTATGCAAAGATGCAAATATTATTCCAATTCTCGCAAGAAAAAAAGCGTAATTTTGCGAAAAAATAGTCATGAACATCAATTATTTGGATCGGGTAAGCTCCACCAATGCCTATTTGTTGGAAAAACCTGAGAAGGATCGGGTGGGTTGTGTGGTTTGGGCAGGTGAACAAACGGCTGGCAAAGGCATGGGCTCCAATGTCTGGGAGAGTGCTCCTGGAGCCAACTTGACGTTCAGCATGGGTGTGGACATGTCGTTCATGAAAGCTGCCGACCAGTTCCTTTTGTCGCAAGCGGTGCCGCTCGGCTTGCTCGATGTGCTTGATGGGATGCTTCCTTCCGATGGTGGTGCGGCGTTGACCGTGAAATGGCCTAACGACCTTTACTATGGGAACAGAAAACTTGGTGGCATCCTTATCAACAGTGCCATTCATGGCATGGACATGGGGGTTTCAGTGATTGGCATTGGATTGAATGTGAACCAGATGCGATTCCTTGACTGGCCGGTGCAACCTGTTTCGCTGAAGATGGTTTTGGGAGAAGACTTGGCCTTGGAGCCTTTGTTGAGACGACTCGTGGAGGCTGTGGGACGACGTGTGTCGATGCTTCAGACGGAAGAAGGGGTCACGAGTATCAGACAAGATTACCTTTCCCGTCTATATCGTTACCATGTCTGGGCGGATTATGCGGTAAATGGGTTGAAAGTGAGGCGGTTCATCACGGGGATTGATGCCTTTGGACGTTTGGAGACCCTTGATGAATCAGGAGAGAGACACATCTACGACATCAAAGAGATCCGATTCTGAATCCTCAATGGTTTTCCGACCATGCTTGCGGGTCCTTGCGCCATTCAAGCAGCGACTGCTGGTCTTCCTCGCTGATGTATTTCTCTTCGATGGCCTTGTAGATCAGCGTCTCGTAGTTGGTGAGGGTGAACAAAGGGCATTCTTTTGCGTTGAAGTTCTCCTCGGCCACTGGCAACTGGTAGGTGAAGATGGCCAACATGCCTTTGACGATGGCGCCCGCCTCGCGCAACGCATCGACGGCAAGCAGACTCGACTTGCCAGTGGAGACGAGGTCTTCGATGACGATGACCGACTGTCCCGACTCGATGGTGCCCTCGATTTGGTTCTGCATGCCGTGCGATTTCTTCTCGGAGCGGACATACACAAACGGCAATCCCAGTTCTTGGGCCACCAACGCGCCTTGTGCGATGCCTCCAGTGGCCACACCAGCGATGACATCGGGCTTGCCGAAGTGCTGCACGAGTTTTTCGACAAACTGTTGGCGGATGAAAGTCCTCACGGCAGGGTACGAAAGGGTGACCCGGTTGTCGCAGTAGATGGGGCTGTGCAGGCCTGAAGCCCAGGTGAATGGCTGTTTCGGACTAAGTTTGACGGCTTTAATTTGCAAAAGATGCATTGCCAACATCAAGGCTGAATCGTCGTATTTCATAATTAATGTTTATTTTTGCGGTTGGAAACACTTCGTTTTTCTGCTACAAATGTACAAGATTTTCTATGAACAGCGCGCATTGATTTTTCCGAATATCGAGGAAAAAAGTCTGGTATTGGATGCAACTGCCCCACAATTAGAGACATACGAGGTGGAAAAAATCCACAATTTTTTTCGTCAGTGGCTGGTGACGTCCCTGCGCGAGGACGTCGTGATCGACGGTATCGACCCGGAGGTGCTTTCGGCTGCGTTATGTCGCACTTTTGTCATGGCGCCTGCTGCAGGCGGTGTGGTCGTGAAAGACGGAGCCGTGGCAGTTATCGAGCGTCATGGGATCCCCGACCTGCCCAAAGGGCATGTCGAGGAGGGCGAGTCGGTCGTCGAGGCTGCTGTGCGAGAGGTGGAGGAGGAGACAGGCCTTACAGGGCTTCAGGTCGTCAGCCAGCTGCCCTCGTCGTGGCATTGCTATCTGCTCGAAGAAGAATGGAGGCTCAAGCAGACCTCTTGGTTCCTGATGGCGTCTGACGACACCAGCCATCTGCAACCGCAACGGGAGGAGGGCATCACCGAAGTGGTCTTCCTCGACGTAGGGCAGCTGGATTGGTTCCTGGGTAACACCTACCGTTCCATCGCAGATACCCTTGGAGAAGAAATCAAACAACAACTCAACAAATAACAACTCAACAATTCAACATGAAAAGAATCGCCGTTTTCCCAGGATCTTTCGATCCGATCACTCTTGGGCACCGCTCCATCGTGTTGCGCGCCCTTCCGATGTTCGACATCATCTACGTCGCTGTCGGCGTCAATATGGAGAAGCGTTCCACCTTCCCACTGGAGAACCGCATCAAATGGGCTCAAGCCGTCTTTGCCGACTATCCCAACGTCATCGTGGAGAGCTATGACGGACTTACCGCCGACTTCTGCAAGAAGGTGGGTGCCAGGTTCATCATCCGTGGCCTTCGCAGCGGCAGCGACTTCGAATATGAGAACATGATTTGCCATGCCAACAAGCGGCTGCATCCCGAGCTGGAGACAGTGTTCCTGCTGACAGAGAGCGAGTTGGTCGGTGTCAGCTCCAGCGTGGTGCGCGACATCTACAAGAACGGCGGAGATACTTCCAAATTTGTACCTGAGGAGGTGGAGTTGACTGACAAATAATAATACGAGGATTTTCCCGTTTATTGCATTGTGAAAGCTTTACGTAACCTCATTGTGTTCTTGCTCCTGCTTCCGACCATCTTGGCCGTGGCGAGCAATGACGTCACCGTCGCGGGTCGTGTCAACAGGCCCCAGACCTTGGTGCGCCTGATGGTCTATGACGATTTGTTGAATATGCATGAGACTGAGGTGGCACGTGCCTATTCCGACGGTCAGGGCTTTTTCCTCCTGGAAGGGAAGGTCGATTGCATCATGCCGGCTCGCATTTTGGTAGGACTGGAGAGCGTGGATCTGTTTGTCACCCCAGGTGCTTCGTACGATATTGTGATTACCGTCCCAGATGTCGATCCGTCTGCCTCATACTTCGAGCGTCGTTCCCCGTCGATCAGGGTCAAGACGGCCACCGACCATGGGATCTATCGTCAGATCATCGTGTCGGAACAGATCATCAACAGCTATGTGTTGGAGTATTTCGATGCCTTGTATCGTAAGCGTCAGTACCGCTATATTGACTCCATCAAGGAGACCATCCGTGAGGAGCTGGACATCCGCGACGACTATGTGAAGCAGCAGAACGACTATAAGATTGCATCGGTGCGGATGGCGGTGGATGCGGATGGCGGCAAGAAAGTGATTGCTGAGCTGTATGACGGCAAGCCGGTGCTATTCCGCTGCATGGCCTATATGGATCTGTTCAAGGACCTCTTTAAAAACTACGAGTTGAGCGATGAGTTTTCCCGTCGTAATCCCGAGTTGTCCGATTTGGTCACCATCTATCAATTGCGTGGCTTGTACTATGAAGACTACCAAAGTCGCGGTTGGGTGAAAAAACAGCTTCAGTCTATCGGTCAAAAGAGCAAATCGGCAGAGATAAAAAAACTGGTTGCCAACACATTGAATCGTTTTGATCGTTTTGCCCAGGGTGCCGATGCTCCCGACTTTGAACTCCAATCCTCGGACGGCTCAACGGTGAAATTGTCAGAATATAAAAACACTATGGTTTTATTGCAGTTTGTTGACGGATCATCACCCACGGTGGAGCATCAATTTGAGGTGCTTTCAGATCTGCATCAGCAGTGGCAGGACAGCGTGCAACTCATCACCGTCAGCACCAAAGACCAGATTGCCAGTCACCGCAAACGCTTCGAAGAGCACCGTTACGACTGGCCTTTGCTTAACTTGGGCAACGACATCCTCTTGTTGGAACGTTACGAAGTCCGCACCTTCCCGGAATATTTCCTCATCCTTCCAGACACCAAAATCGGTCTGGCTCCCGCTCCCAATCCCGACCGTACGCTCCGCGAGAACGTCACGAAGCTGTTGAAAAAATAATCTTCACTAATTCTGACTTTTTGACATAGATTTCCATATTTCATGGAAAATCCGTACCTTTGCACGAATTTTGCCCAAGTGGCAATCTCTAAATTCTAAAATCTTAATTCTAAATTCTACATAAATGGGATTTTTCAAGAAGCTCTTCGGCGACAAGGCCTCTCGTGATAACAAGGCCCTGCAGCCCATACTTCAAAAGACACTCGCCGCGTACGACGAGATCGTGAAACTCGATATCGACTCCATCCGTCACAAGACGGTGGAATTCCAAGAATACATCAAGAACAAGACGGCCGCTGAGGTCGCTGAGATCGCTGAGCTGAAGGCCCGCGTCGATGCCGATCCGGATATGGATCCTGACGAGAAGGAAAAGATCTATACCGAGGTCGATAAGATCGAAAAACGCGAGCTGGAGAAGATCGAGGAGGCTCTGAACGACATCCTTCCCGAGGCTTTCGCTGTGGTGAAAGCTGCCGCCAAGTACTTCTGCGAGCATGAGACCGTGGAGGTGAAGGCCACCGACCTCGACCGTGAACTGGCTGCCAAATACGAGCACATCACCATCGAGGGAGACAAGGCCTACTTCAAGAACAGCTGGATGGCCGGCGGTAACATGGTGACCTGGGACATGGTCCACTACGACTGCCAGATCATCGGCGGTATCGTACTGCATCAAGGCAAGATCGCCGAGATGGCCACCGGTGAAGGTAAGACCCTCGTGGCTACCTTGCCGGTGTATCTTAACGCCCTTGCGGGCAAAGGCGTCCATGTGGTCACCGTGAACGACTACCTGGCCAAGCGTGACTCCGAGTGGATGGGCGCCATGTATGAATTCCTCGGCCTTACCGTGGATTGCATCGACAAGCACGAGCCCAACTCGGCCGCACGTCGCCGTGCCTATATGTGCGACATCACCTACGGCACCAACAACGAGTTCGGCTTCGACTATCTGCGTGACAACATGACAGGCAACCCCGACGAGCTGGTGCAGCGCAAGCATCACTATGCCATCGTTGACGAGGTGGACTCCGTGTTGATCGACGATGCCCGTACCCCGTTGATCATCAGCGGTCCCACGCCACGTGGCGACCTCCAGGAGTTCGACCAGCTGAAGCCCGATGTCGTCCGTCTTTACGACAACCAGAAGCGTCTGGTCACCACCATCTTGGCTGAAGCCAAGTCGATTCTGACGAATCCCGCCTCTTCTGACGAGCAGAAGAGCCATGGTGCCGACCTCCTCTTCCGCGCCTACCGCGGTCTGCCCAAGAACAACGCCTTGATCAAGTTCCTCAGCGAGGAAGGCATGAAGACCTTGCTCCAGAAGACCGAGGGCTTCTACATGCAGAACCGTGGCGAGAACATGCATCTCATCGACGATGAACTCTATTTCGTCATCGACGAGAAACTCAACACCGTGGATCTTACCGAAAAAGGTATCGACGCCCTCTGCGCCGCCTACAACAACCCCGACTTTTTCGTGATGCCCGATGTGGGCGCCGAGATTGCCGAGCTGGAACACATGGACCTCAGCAATGATGAGAAGGTGCTGCGCAAGGCAGAGCTGATGCGTAACTTCTCCGAGAAGTCGGAACGTCTGCATACGGTGCGCCAGCTGCTCAAGGCCTATACCTTGTTCGAGAAAGACAAGGACTATATCATCCAGGACAACAAGGTCAAGATTGTCGATGAACAAACGGGCCGTGTGATGGAAGGCCGCCGCTGGAGCGATGGCTTGCATCAAGCCGTGGAGGCCAAGGAAAACGTGAAGGTGGAAGCCGCCACGCAGACCTACGCCACCATCACCCTGCAGAACTACTTCCGTATGTACCACAAGCTGGCCGGTATGACCGGTACCGCTGAGACGGAGGCGGGCGAGTTCTGGGACATCTACAAACTTGACGTGGTGGTCATCCCGACCAACCGTCCCATTGCCCGTATTGACCATGAGGACATGATCTACAAGACCAAGCGCGAGAAGTACAACGCCGTCATCGACGAGATTCAACAACTTGTCAAGGAAGGCCGTCCTGTGTTGGTGGGTACCACTTCAGTGGAGATCTCCGAGTTGCTGAGCCGTATGTTGACCCGTAAGGGCATCCCGCATAACGTGTTGAACGCCAAGCTGCACTTCAAGGAGGCACAGATCGTCCGCGAGGCCGGTCAGGCAGGCACTGTGACCATCGCCACCAACATGGCAGGTCGTGGTACCGATATCAAGTTGGGACCTGGCGTGAAGGAGGCTGGTGGTTTGGCCATCATCGGCACCGAGCGTCACGAGAGCCGTCGTGTGGACCGTCAGTTGCGTGGCCGTTCCGGCCGTCAAGGCGACCCGGGTAGCTCCCAGTTCTACGTCTCGTTGGAGGACGACCTGATGCGTATGTTCGGCTCCGAACGTATCGCTCCGCTCATGGACCGCATGGGTCTGAAGGAAGGCGAGGTGATCCAGCATCCGATGATCACCAAGCAGATCGAGAAGGCGCAGAAGAAGGTCGAAGAGAATCACTTCGGCGTGCGTAAGCACCTGTTGGAATATGACGACGTGATGAACTCACAGCGTACCGTGATCTACAGCAAGCGTCACCATGCCCTCTTCGGCGAACGCCTCTCCATCGACATCAACAACATGATGTTCGACTTGGGTGAGAAGCTGTTGCTCGATGCCCGCGATGCCAAGGATTACGAAGGCCTGAAGATGAGCCTGCTATCCACCATGGGTATCGACGTGCCTTTCGATGAGGAAGAGTTTGAACGTAGCAAGACCGAAGCCCTGGCAGAGAAGATCTTCGACACTGCGTTGGAGCACTATCGTGAGAAGTCGCGCATCATCGGCGAGAAGACCATACCGGTGATCAAGAACGTGTATGAGCGTGAGACCCACTTCGAGAATATCGCCATCCCGATCACCGACGGCCGTCATGCGATGAATGTCATCGTCAACTTGAAGAAAGCGGTCGAGAACGGCGCCCGCGAGGTGACCCTTTCCATCGAGAAGAGTATCACCTTGGGCTTGATCGACAACGCATGGAAAGAGCATCTCCGTGAGCTCGACGACTTGAAGGAATCGGTGCAAAACGCCACCTACGAGCAGAAAGACCCGTTGGTGATCTACAAATTAGAGTCGTTCAACCTGTTCAGCGCCATGATCGAGAAGATCAACGAGGAGGTCATCTCCTTCTTGATGCGTGCCGACATCCCGGTGCAGGATGCCGATAACGTCCGTGAGCATCGTGCCCGTGGCATCGACCGCTCCAAGATCAAGGAGCAACGCAACGACCTGCTCTCACAGGCTCACAGCAACACACAACAGCGTGAGATTACCCAGCCCATCCGCGTGGAGAAGAAGGTGGGCCGCAACGACCCTTGTCCCTGCGGTTCAGGAAAGAAATACAAGAACTGCCACGGCAGGATGGAAGCTGAGAGCTGAGGAAGGATGTTTTCGTAGTTGCATCCCTTAGGGATGCTAGCTCGGTAGAAAACCGCATCTCTAAAAATAAATCCCGCGCGAGCAAAGCGAGCGCGGGATTTCTATTATTCTGCGAATAGTTTAATGATATTAAGAATGACCTCTGCCGCTTTCTCCATGCTTTCGAGCGGCACGTATTCCAGTTTGCCGTGGAAGTTGTGCCCGCCAGCGAAGATGTTGGGGCAGGGCAGTCCCATGAACGACAGGTTGGCGCCGTCGGTGCCGCCACGGATGGGTTGCACCTTGGGTTTCACTCCCGCCATCTCGATGGCCTTGATGGCCTTCTCCACGATGAAGAAGTGCGGCTCCACCTCCTGGCGCATGTTGTAGTATTGGTGCTTCAGCTCCAGCTTCACCACCTTGCCGTATTTTTGGTTGAGGAACTTTGCAATGGAGGTCATCAAGGCCTTCTTTTCCTCGAACTTGGCGCGGTCGTGGTCGCGGATGATGTAGCTCATGTCGGTTTCTTCCACGGTGCCGTTGATGCTGGTGAGATGGAAGAATCCCTCGTAGCCTTGGGTGTAGCGCGGACGTTGCTCTTGAGGAAGCATGGCATCAAGTTCCATGGCGATGAGCATGGAGTTCACCATCTTGTCCTTGCCGTAGCCGGGATGGATGTTGCTTCCCTGGATATGGATCTTGGCAGCAGCGGCGTTGAAGTTCTCGTATTCCAGCTCGCCGATCTCGCCGCCATCCATGGTATAGGCATAACGGGCGCCGAACTTCTTGACGTCGAACTTGGCCACGCCGCGTCCGATCTCCTCGTCAGGGGTGAAGCCGATCTTGATCTCACCGTGCTTGAACTCGGGATGTTCCATCATGTATTGGGCAGCCCACATGATCTCCGCTACGCCGGCCTTGTCGTCGGCGCCCAGCAGCGTGGTGCCGTCGGTGGTGATCATCGTCTGGCCTTTGTATTGCTTCATCTCGGGGAACTCAGCCGTTCGGAGGACGATGTTTTTCTTCTTGTTCAGGACGATGTCTTCTCCGTCGTAGTTCGGGATGATCTGCGGCTTGATGTTCTTCCCGGAGGCGTCGGGCGACGTGTCAACATGGGCGATGAACCCGATGGCAGGGATCTTCTTCCTTGTGTTGGCAGGGATGGTGGCCATCACGTAACCATATTCGTCCAATTCGGCTTTGATGCCCATCTGCTGCAGCTCGTCACGCAACATTCGAAGCAAGTCGAACTCGCACTTGGCACTGGGTTGGGTTTCTGATTCCTCGTTCGAGGTCGTCTCAACGGCGACATACCTCAAGAATTTGTCTAATAGCTTTTCCATTGTTTATTTTATTTAATGAATCTATTCTATCTTCTGTCTTCTGCCTTCTATCTTCTGACTTCTTCCAACGTCGGCGGCCCATAAACGAGCCCTTTGCATTCGTAAACGAAGATGTTGCGGACGGTATTGCCGCAACGTGTGATGGGGATGATACCCACCAACTCGATATCCTTGAAGTTGACGTAGGCGTATGCTTGTTCCGGGTCAATGAAGAAATGGCTGTCGGCGAGGTACCAATAGTTGGTTCCGATCTTGAAACCACCTCTTTTTTCATTGATCCATTGATATTTATGGATGCGGTTGAGGGGGCCGTAGCCTAGCACCTTCAATCCCAGTGGCCGGGCTGCATAGTAGTCGATGTTGGCCGTTGGGAACCAGTTGTTGCCGATGATGCCGTCCTCTTCTTTCATCTTTCCCGCGGCGATTTCTTGGGCGCGTATCTCTTCGAACTTCGGTCCGAGCTGTCTCCATCCGTACATGTCCAAGGTGAAATCGTCTTTGCCCAATTCCCTGGCATCGGTGTGACGATCCAAAGGGATGAAGCCCGTCTTGATCTCAGCGACTCCGACCGCTAAGGTGATGGCTAGCAAGGCAAGTGCGGCTATTAGCAACGGCTTCCGACTGTTCTTGTTGGGCGTTCCTATCCAGCAGGCGCTGAGCAGGATCAGCAGGTTGTAGGCTGGTCCCGACCAATGCGGCAGGGTGGGTCTCGTCATCGAGAAGAAAAGGAAGAGTCCGATCATGGGCAAGGCAGTGAGGAGGATGAGCCTTTGCATCTGGCGGTCGATGGAAATCCGTTTGCGGAAGGCGGCAATCACAGCAAGGATGGCGAAGACGAAGTTGACGGGGTTGTTATAGAAGCATTCGCCTGCCAGCTCGGTGAAGAAGCTGCTCGGGTTGAAATGTCCGAACAGACCGACACGGTCGCCATGGAAACGGAAGCTGATGAAGTCGTTTTGGATGTTCCAGATAAGGATCGGAAGACAACATAGGGCGGTGATCAGCAAGGATAGATACAGACACGGACGCTTGAATGTCTTGCGGTCGTAAAAAAGGAGATAGAGCAGGGCGCCCACCCAAAGGAAGACACCGGTGTATTTCGAGAGGATGCTGAGTCCAGCGAACAAGCCAGCCAGGAGCAAGTCGCCGCTGCTTCCTCTTTTAAGGTATCTGACAAACATCCAGAAGGAGAGCAGCCAGAAGAGACTCAGCGGGGTGTCGGGCAGGATGAAGATGCCAGTGATGACAAAGGCGTAAACAGAGGCGGTGTAGAGGAGGGCGGCAACGAGGCCGGTGCGATCGTCCTTGAGCTCTTTGCCGATGCGGTAGATGATCCAGGTGCAGAGCGTCATGGACACTACCGATGCGAGGCGCAGGAAGAACTCGCTGTCGAAGTGCAGGTTGAGGCTGAAGAGTTGAATCATCCAACCTACCATGCCGGGATGGTCGAAATGACTCCAGTCGGGGAACATCGCGTAAGTCCAATAATAGACCTCGTCGTTGCCCAATTCCATCCATCCAGCCAACAATGCGCGGATCAGTGCGCTGACCGTGAGGAGAAGGAAGATGGGCTTTATCCGCCGAGGTTGATTCGTCTCCATCGCTATTGTTTTTTGAAGATTCTGATCACGCACAGAAGGATCACGATGCCATAGACGATGTAAAACAGATAGGTCTGAGGGCGGTTGATTTCGGCGGTGCTTTGGTCGTCCGGGGTTGGGCCGTGGTGACGGGTGATCGGGTTGAGATAGAAGTAGGTCTGATGGGGCAGGCGAAGCTTCACGCGGACATAGGGATCGTTAGGCTGGATGACATATTGGGCCTGGTTGACCCGTTCTTCGTGCTTCAGTACCTTGCCGTCCTGACCGATGAAGTCGGCCACCTCGATGATGGGGGCATTGGTCTCTACCACCAGGGTGTCTCCGATGAGTTCGCAGCGGGTGAGATGTGGCAACTCATGCATCCGCTCCACCTTCAATTCAAAGGGTTTGTCATAGTATGAATGGAAATCCACGGTGTAGGCGCATCCGCTGTCGAGGGCTTCATACACGCTGTCGGCCTGCATGTCGGCAACGTTGATCATGGTGAAGAATCTTCCCACTTCGTTGGCGTTCAAAACGTTGTGGGTGTCGTCGTCACCGATGCCATAGACGCGGTGACCTGTCGATAGGGCGGCGTCCCAATGTTCCAATGCGTCACCGTAGGGATTGCAGATCTCAAGGAGTCGATAGCCGCTGAGATAGTGCATGTCATTCACCTTGTAACCCTTGGTATAGGAAGCATGTGCCGGGACGGCGAAACGACAGTGTTCCTGGAGCTTCTCCAGCATGTACTGCTTCATGTCGAGGCTTTGGACGAAAGGCAAATCGGCATGGACCACCAACTCTGCGCCGATACAGAGCTGGTGCGTCTTCCTGAAGAAACCGTAGCCGTGCTCGTAGGACGGGATATAATCGCGACGGTCGCTGCCATGCGGGTTGATGCGCATATAGTCGGAGATGCCGTAATGGTCATAGCCAAGGGTTTGGTAGATGCTGTCGATGTTCTCTTCCTTGCTCAGCCTGCCGTTGGTGATGCCAAGGTATTTGCGCGAATGGCAGTGGAAATTATATTGCTTCCATTGGCTGGAATCCATGTGCTGGTATGGGTTGTAGAGGTATTCGCCGCTGAAGGGCCGCCCTTCCTTGAAATGATAACGCGGCACCATCAGATACAACACCATCCAATAGGCGATCAACAGCCCGAAGAGGCAGGTGAGTGCGATCAAGACCCATCGGAAAAACCTGTTCTTTACCCTTTTGTACATGCTATTAAAATTATTGCAAATGTAATTCTTTCTTTTTGATTGCCAATTCCTAATTTATGGTTATTTTTGCACCCTAATTTAAAATTATTCTTAATAGGAGTAAAATGGATTCAAATCCAAAGGAAAATATCATCAATGAAGTCACTAACAAGGACTATGAGTTTGGTTTTGTGACTGATATTGAGACCGATTTTGTGCCGAAGGGCTTGAACGAGGACATCATCCGCTTGATCTCCGCCAAGAAGGAGGAGCCGGAATGGCTGTTGGAGTTCCGCCTGAAGGCTTTTCGCCATTGGCTGACGCTGAAGCAACCCAACTGGGGCCATCTCGACTTGCCCGAGATCGACTATCAGGACATCATCTACTATGCCGCTCCACGCAAGCGTCAGGAGAAGCAGAGTCTTGACGAGGTGGATCCCGAGTTACTAGCCACCTTTGACAAGTTGGGCATCTCGTTGGACGAACAAAAGAAACTCTCCGGCGTGGCCGTGGATGCCGTCATGGACAGCACCTCGGTGAAGACCACTTTCCAGGAGACCCTCTCGAAGCATGGCGTCATCTTCATGTCGTTCAGCGAAGCGGTGAAGCAGCATCCCGACTTGGTGAAGAAATACCTCGGCAAGGTGGTGCCATACACCGACAACTTCTTTGCTGCCTTGAACTCGGCTGTGTTTAGCGACGGCTCATTCTGTTACATCCCCAAGGGTGTGCATTGCCCCTTGGAGCTGTCCACCTATTTCCGTATCAATGCGGCCAATACGGGTCAGTTTGAACGCACCTTGATTGTTGCCGATGAAGGGGCATACGTGAGCTATATGGAAGGCTGCACCGCTCCGATGCGTGACGAGAACCAGCTTCACGCCGCCATTGTGGAGATCATCGCGGAGACAGATGCCGAGGTGAAGTACAGCACTGTGCAGAACTGGTATCCCGGCGACAAGGAAGGCCGTGGCGGCGTGTATAACCTCGTTACTAAGCGCGGCTTGTGCCGTGGCGACCGCTCCAAGATCTCGTGGACGCAGGTGGAGACGGGCTCTGCCATCACTTGGAAATATCCAGGATGTGTGCTGATGGGCGACAACTCCGTTGGTGAGTTCTATTCCGTAGCTGTCACGAACAACTACCAGCAGGCCGACACAGGCACCAAGATGATCCATCTAGGCAAGAACACCCGCAGCACCATCATCTCAAAGGGCATTTCGGCAGGCCATAGCCAAAACAGCTACCGTGGACTGGTGCGTGTCGCTCCGAAGGCCGTCAACTCGCGCAACTACTCGCAATGCGACTCCCTGTTGATGGGCGACCAATGCGGCGCACACACCTGGCCTTACGTGCAGTGCGGCAATGAGTCAAGTATCCTCGAACACGAGGCCACCACCTCCAAGATCTCCGAGGACCAGCTCTTTTATTGTCAGCAGCGCGGCATCCCCACTGAGAAGGCCATCGGCCTCATCGTCAACGGCTACGCCAAGGATGTTTTGAACCGTCTGCCGATGGAGTTCGCCGTCGAAGCCCAGAAACTATTGTCAATCACCCTGGAGGGTAGCGTAGGATAAAAACAATGCTGCGGTTTTTTACCAAGAAGGTTGGTTCTTCCCCATTTCGTGAAATCCGCAACGAAGTTGCTAAATTCAAAACCAAAAGGAAAACATAAAATTCGTGTAATTCGTAGTTAAAAAACAACATATATGTTACTGAATATCAAAAATCTACATGTCTCTGTTGGGGGAAAGGAAATCCTGAAAGGCCTCAACCTTGGCGTCAACGAAGGTGAAGTCCACGCCATCATGGGTCCCAACGGAACGGGAAAGAGCACCTTGGCGGCAGCCATCACGGGACGTGAGGGCTATGAGATCACCGAAGGCGAGATCTGGTACAAAGGCAAGAACATCGTCGGGATGTCGCCCGAGGACAGGGCCAACGAAGGCATCTTCCTCAGCTTCCAGTACCCCGTGGAGATCCCGGGCGTGAGCATCCAGAACTTCATGCGCACCGCAGTCAATGCCAAGCGCGAATATAAGGGCCTTCCCGCTCTTTCCACCATCGAGTTCATGAAACAGATGAGAGAGAAGCAGGCCATGGTGGAGATCACCGAGAAGCTACAGAACCGTTTCGTCAACGTGGGCTTCTCCGGCGGCGAGAAGAAGAAGAACGAGATCTTCCAGATGGCCATGCTGGAACCCAGCCTGGCCATCCTCGACGAGACCGACTCGGGCTTGGATATCGATGCCTTGCGTATCGTGGCCAACGGCGTCAACCAGCTTCACAACAAGGAGAACGCCTTCGTGGTCATCACGCACTACCAGCGGCTGTTGGACTATATCGTGCCCGACTTCGTCCATGTGATGTACGACGGCCGTATCGTCAAGAGTGGCGGCAAGCATCTCGCCATCGAGCTGGAGGAGAAGGGTTATGAATGGATCAAGGAAATGAACCCGTAATGCACACGACGATGGAATTTCTTGAGAACAATATCGTGGTGGAGCCCAACCAGTACCGTCAGCTGGTCGTGATCGACGATACGGAGCATCTTCAAGCCAACGAGGAGCATTGCGACATCGTGGTGGGTGAGAACGCCAGCTTGGAGATGTACCGTATCCAGAACCTCGACAACAACGCGGACCTGGTGACCAACATCCATATCCATCAGCAGCGCGACAGCAGGGTGCATTTCGTGGTCGTCAGCTTCAATGCAGGCGTGCTCCGCAACAACATCGTGGTCGATATCGACGGCGAGGGCTGCGAGACCCAGGTCTATGGCCTCTATCTGGTGGACAAGAAACAGCATGTGGAGAACTATTTGAAGATCAACCACAACGTGCCTCATTGCTCAAGCGACACCCGTTTCAAGGGCATCATCGACGACGAAGCTTCGGCGGTGTTCAACGGTCATGTGTATGTGGCTCCTGGAGCGCAAAAGACCGATGCCCAGCAAAACAATGCCAACATTATCCTGACCTCCACGGCCAAGATCGACACCAAGCCGTTCCTGGAGATCTATGCCGACGACGTGAAGTGCTCGCATGGTACCTCTACCGGCCAGCTCGACCAGGAAGCCATGTTCTATATGAGGCAAAGAGGCATCAGTCAAGCCAACGCCAGGATGCTGTTGATGTATGCCTTCGCCGCCGACATCAGCAACCACATCAAGATCGACAGCCTGCATGTGACCATCGACGACATGATCAAACGCCGTCTCCGTGGCGAACTTTCGGCTTGTGACCACTGTGTGCTGCAATGCAAAAACCCTGTGGGACACCATAAAGCTTTACGGTAATGGATATCAACGAAATAAGAAAGCAGTTTCCGGTCCTCGACCAGCAGGTCTATGGCAAACCTTTGGTCTATCTCGACAACGCGGCGACCACCCAAAAGCCCCTTTGCGTGATTGAGCGTGAGCGCGACTATTACCTGCACGAGAACTGCAACATCCATCGCGGGGTGCATTACCTCAGCCAGATGGCCACCGAGGCATACGAACACGCCCGTCAGACCGTGGCACGATTCATCAACGCCCCTGAGGCCCAAGAGATCGTCTTCACCCGTGGCACAACGGAATCGCTGAATTTGTTGGCAACGTCATTATTGGGGACACATTCAATGTGTCCTTGCAACCCAACCGTGCTGGTGACTGCCATGGAACACCATTCCAACCTCGTTCCTTGGCAGCAGATGGTCCAGCGTCAAGGTGGCAAATTATTGGTGGCCCCGATGGACGATAGCGGCGTGCTTGATCTTCATGCCTACGAAGACCTTCTGAAACAAGGCCCTCAAATCGTGTCCATGGCCCATGTGTCGAACACCCTCGGCACGGTGAATCCTGTGAAGGAAATGATTCGCCTGGCCCACCAATATGGCGCTTTGGCCGTAGTCGATGGTGCCCAGTCGATGGCGCATCTGCCGATCGATGTTCAGGATTTGGATTGCGATTTCTTCGTCTTTTCCGGTCATAAGATGTATGCTCCGATGGGCATAGGCGGCTTGTATGGCAAGACCGAGTGGCTTGAAAAGTTGCCGCCTTATCAGTTCGGCGGCGAGATGGTGGATACGGTGAGTTTCGAGAAGACCACTTTCAACAAGCTGCCCTTCAAGTTTGAGGCTGGTACGCCCAATGTGGGCGCCGCTTTGGGCCTGGAGACGGCCATCCATTATATTGAGAGCTTCGACCGGAACGAAGTCTTAAAGCATGAAGATGCTTTGGTGGCTGCGACCATCAAGGGTCTATCGAAGATCGAAGGGATGCGTTTCATCGGTCAGGCGCCCGTGCGCAGTGGCTTGGTGAGTTTCATCATCGATGGCATCCATCCTTACGATCTTGGCACCATTATTGACAAGATGGGCGTGGCCGTCCGCACCGGTCACCATTGCGCCGAGCCCGTGATGACCCGTTTCGGCATCCCTGGCACGGTGCGCGCCTCTTTTGCGATGTATAACACCTTGGAAGAAGTTGAGGTTTTGGTGAAGGCGGTAAACAAGGCTGCAAATATGTTGAGATAAGAAGTCAGAAGAAAGAAGACAGAAGTAAGAATATACTATGACAATAAAAGAGATTCAAGACGGCATTGTCGAGGACTTCTCGATGTTCGACGATTGGATGGACCGTTACGCCATGCTGATCGAGATGGGGAAGGAATGCCCGATTATTGACGACCAATATCGCAACGACCAATACCTAATCAACGGCTGTCAATCACGTGTGTGGCTGCATGCCGAGCTCAAGGATGGGAAGGTGTATTATACTGCCGACAGCGATGCTGTCATCACCAAGGGCATCATCAACCTGCTGATCAAGGTGTTTTCGAGTCAGACCCCCGAGGACATTTTGTCAGCCGATCTGTCGTTCTTGGATGAGATCGGATTGAAAGAGCATTTGAGTCCGACCCGTTCAAACGGCTTGGTCTCAATGGTGAAACAGATGATGTTGTATGCGGAAGCCTATAAGTTGAAAGGTGAAAATTGAAAGATGGCCATGAACGAAGAAGAAAGAAACCAATTGAAAGAGACGGTCATCAGCGTGTTGAAGACCATCTACGATCCCGAGATTCCTGTAGATATCTGGACGTTGCATCTGATTTATGGCATCGATGTAGATGAGGAAGGCAATGTGAAAATTGTGATGACGGTGACGGCTCCCAATTGTCCCGTGGCCGAGGTGTTGCCTGGCGAGGTCCAGCAGCGCGTCCAAGCCATCATGGGGGTAAAAAAAGTCGAGGTCGAACTGACGTTCGACCCCGTTTGGGATATCAGCATGTTGTCGGATGAAGCCAAGGCCGAGTTGGGTCTTGATGGCGATTACGGCAACTATTCCGCTATGGATTTCCTTTATTAACGTTCAAGCAGGTCTTTCGCCATGCCTAAGAACATCAGCGCCACGGCGTTGAAATCCATATTCAAATCCTTGCTCAAGCCCACGCGATCCTTGAAGATGGCCACGTTGTACCATTGCAGGCATTGGAAGGCGCGGTGGAAATAGAGGCGGTGCAGCTCATCGTCGGTGGGTTTATGTCCCACATAGCATTCCAGCAGTGAAAGGGCTTTGTCGAATCCGGCGTTGCCGTAGCAGGCGATGTCGTAGAAGGGGTCGTTCATGCCGGCAAACTCCCAATCCAGCACATAGAGCTTGTCGCCGCTGATGACGAGGTTGGTAGGCTGGTAGTCGCAGTGGCAGGGCACCATGGCCACGCTGACGTAGTTCTTGCGCATCTCTTCCAGCTTGGCGCGGAGGTCATGGTATTCCTGAGGATGTGTGAATCCAGTTTCGCGGCAGTAGCGCTCGTCGTCATCGAGGCGTCCGAAGGCGTTGTAGTCCTTGAACTTCAAATCGCTGTTATGGATCGTTTTCAGGGCCTTTACGGACATTTCGTTGTACGAGACAATGTCGGTAGTGCTCATGATGGTTCCTTCGACGTATTCGGCCAATTTTTCGCCTGAGAGGATTTCCACGTAAGTGGTCACGTTGTTGAGTCCGAGGCGATCCACTTCTTGGATGTTATGCCATTCGTCCACGCGATCGACGAATTTCTCGGCGAATTTTCCAGGGACGCGGTAGGTGTATTTCTTTCCCTGGGCTTCCACGACGTAGGTATAGTTGCTCATGCCGCCTTCGAGGCGCATGACGATCTTAGTGTCTTGGGTGTGCAGCAGTGCGTTGACTCTTGCCACGATATACTCTTCAACGTTCATTTCTCACGGTATTTTAAAAAGTCCGCAAAGATAACTCTAAATTCTTAATTCTAAATTCCTAATTAAAATAATTTTCTTACTTTTGTCGCCTGAAATAAAGAGGGGATTTAGTTCATCTGGTAGAACGTCAGGTTCGCAATCTGAAGGTGGCCGGTTCGAGTCCGGTAATCTCCACAAAAAAAGAGAACGACTGCTGTCGTTCTCTTTTTTTGTTTGAACTGATGGTTGATGAGGTAGAGACGGGGCGAGCCCCGTCTCTACGGTTTCATCAATTCATCATTTCGCGACGGTCACGCGTTTCACGCTAACACCGTTTTCAGTGTAGATGCGGACCATGTAGAGACCAGCCTCATATTGGCCGAGGTTCATCTGGTAGGTATCGCCACTGATGTTGGCATCGTAAAGCACTTGGCCGAGGAGGCTTACCACAGTGATGTGGGTCATGCCGTTGGCTTCGATGGTCACGTTGCCGGTGGTCGGGTTAGGATAGAGACGTGATTCGACGGACTCGGAGACGCTGGTGACAGCAATCTCGACATAGTTCATCGATTCGTCGGGAGTCAGAGCAAAGTCTGATTCGCAAGCGTCGTAAACAGCGGTCACCTGGTATTGGTAAGTACCAATGTTCACGTTGTCGAAGTAGTTGTAGAAGCCTTCTCCATTGTACGGGACGTTGGCGATGACGTTACCGTCACGATACACGTTGAAGCTGACAGGCTCTCTGGTACCTCTGTTGTAGTTGAACGTCTTTTGACCGTTGTATTCGATCATGCTGAGTTGCGGCTCGCCACCTTCGATACCGGTGAACGGTTCAGGTGAGAGCATTGCATCGGCTTCAGCAGTGGTTGACACAAAGGCTCTGATGACCCAGTCGTAGGCGTAGCCGAAATCTGCCATCGTGTACCAAGTGCTGCCGTCCATGCTGAGGTAACTAGCATTGGTGTAGCCACCGGTGTTCGCAATGGCTGCGGCAGGATAGGTCACGCCAGTGTTGTAGAGGACGATCCAGAGGTTCTGGGTCGGATCAACAGGCACTGAAGTGGTGAGTTCAATTTCGAACCAGTCTTCTGAGCCAGTAGTGCTCACCGTTTGCTGGTAGAGGACGTTCTCAGGTGCAGTGGCGCCGTCGCACACAAACACAGTGTAAGAGCCGGCATAGCCTTCGATGAAGGAGACCTTGGTGAGGGCCCAGCCTTCGTAAGCGGTCAGATCGCTAGCTGGGAACATGACGCTCCACAACAAAGTACCGCCAGCACCGAAGAATCCGATTTCATCGTTTTCGGTAACTTCGTCGTAGTACAGCCACAAACCGAGGTCGTCGCCATACGTCCAGTTGATGAGGGCACCGAATTCGTTGCCGTTCACCCATTCGTAGGAACCAGTGAGGTTCTCAGGAACAACAGTGCACGGGTTGTCGTCAACAGCAACAGCTTGCGGGCAAGACATTGCATAGTAGGTGTAGTCTTCGGTGAGTCCGTCATAGACCACGCGGATCTCATAGGAACCACCTTCGGCATTGACAACGGTGTAGGTCTGGGCAGGAGCCTGGACTTCAGCGAGCCATTCGCCATTGTGGAAGATTTCAACACCAATGATGTCGGCAGACGGATTCGGATCCGGAGGTGTCGGGGTGTCGCCACCTTCAGCGTTGATGGTCACGTCGTCGATCCAGATCTCATACTCGTCATAGTCGTGGTGACGGAAGGCGATCCATACAGTTTGGCCAGCGTAGGCGCTGAGGTCAACCGTATGTTGACGCCAGTTGTTGTAACGAGTAGCGTTGTGGCGCACGGTGGCCTTGTCGCCATTGGCGCCCTTGGCATTGCCATCCCATACCATGGTGAAGTCGCTCGGAGTCGGGTTGGCTACGGTTGCGATATAGACACCAAAGTTGTCAGGATAACTGTCGTTGGCGTTGTCAGCCCAGAAGGTGATGTTCGAACCGCTTTGCAGAGCGAACATTTGAGGACTCACAAGGTAGTTGTCGGCTTGGTAAGCACCGTCGTAGTCGATGTAGGACTGTGACACGGCAAAACCGTTGCTACCACCGTGGCCGAGGCCCGTGTAGTCATAGCCGGATTGGTTGAGGCTGTTGGAGCTGTGGTACCAGTTCATGCTGGTATTGACATCAGCGTCAAGAGTTGTCCAGCCTTGCAGGCTACCTTCGAAGTCATAGGAGACGGAACGGTTGCCCTTGTTGCCATCGCCGAGGGTGATGTCATCGACATCGAGATAGAACATGTCGGTGCAGTCGAAGTGACGGATGGCGACATAGCCGGTCTGGCCAGCATAGCTGCTGAGGTCAACGGTGTAGAGATACCAGTTG